>CAVRHG010000039.1:0-115420 GCA_963720845.1 uncultured Actinomycetota bacterium
ACCCCACCTCGATCCTCGGCGGCGTGCTCGCCGTGCTGGTGTGCGCCTACCTCGCGGCGGTGTTCCTCTGCCTCGACGCCCGTCGCGAGGGGAACGACGACCTCGCCGACCAGTTCCGCATCCGGTCGCTGGGCACGGCGGCGACCACCGGCGCCGTCGGCCTGGTGGGCATCGTCGTGCTGCGGGCCGACGCCCCGCTGCTGTTCGACGGTCTCGTCGGGCGTGCTCTGCCGGTGCTGGTGGCGTCCGGCGTGGCCGGGGTGGCGTCGATCGCATTGCTGATCGTGCGCCGCTACGGACTCGCCCGGATCACCTCGTCCGTGGCCGTGGCCACGATCCTCGTCGGCTGGGCCATGGCCCAGTACCCGTACCTGCTGCTGCCGTACCTGACCATCGAGGACGCGGCAGGCTCCCGGGCGACATTGGTGGCGATGACCGTCGTGCTGGTGCTCGGCTCGCTCCTCCTGGTGCCCGCACTGGTCTACATGTTCGTGCTGTTCTCGCGGCCGCCCCGGCCTGACGCGGCAGAGCCCGGGCTCACAGGCGGGCCGGATCGCGATCGTGCGGAGAGGCCGGTCGGCCGAACCCCGGGAGGCATACGGTCGAGCGCCACGTGACTCTGCAGTGAAATCTCGCCGCACCGATGGATCGGGGCGGTCGAGGGGTTTCCATGACGCGGCGCGACGAGTAACACTGGATGCGGCACCAATTCGGTCATCCGCGCCGGCGCACGACGGGTCGGCGGGACCGGTTCCGCCGGCTGTCAGCACTCGTCCGCCGTCGCTGTACCGCAGCAGACCAGTACCGCAGACCTGCACCGCCGCCGTCACTGTGCCGCCGCCGTCACTGTGCCGCCGCGACTGTGCCGCCGTCGCTTCGAGAGGCTCGGAACGCAATGCCCTCCTTCGCTCTGCCTGTCCTCGTCCCATCCCTCCCGGCGGCCTGGAAGCCCGCCGCCCCGCAGACCGCCTACACCCGCGACGCCTCGGCGTACGACACGCGGACATCGGCGTTCGAGGCCTACCGGCGCCGGCTGGTGGACCTGTTGCCGCTGCGTCCCGGCGACGTCGTGCTCGACGTCGGATGCGGCACCGGCCTGTGCTTCGAGCAGGTGCGCAGCCGGGTCGGGGCGCAGGGCGTGGTCGTCGGCATCGACGCCTCGCGCGAGATGCTCGCTGTGGCCGCCCGAAAGGTGGCCGACCGTGGTTGGCACAACGTTCTGCTCGTCCAGGCGCCGATCGAGGAGGCCGAGCTGCCCGTCGTCGCGGACCACGCGATGTTCTGCGCCACCCACGACGTGCTGCAGTCCGGTGCGGCGCTGGACAACGTCCTCTCGCATGTCCGCGACGGCGGCACGGTCGCCGCGGCGGGCGGCAAGTGGGCGCCACCCTGGGCGCTGGGCCTGAACGCGGGCATCCTCGCGCTACACGCGCCCTACGTACGCGACTTCACGGGCTTCGGCCGCCCCTGGACGCACCTCTCGCCGCGGCTGCACCGCATGCGGGTACAGGAGGTCGCGATGGGTGGTGGCTATCTGGCATCGGGCACAGTCCCGCTCCGCGAGGTCCCGCTCGCGGCGGGCCCGATCGACCGCGACGGCGAGCGGGAAGACGGCCCCCGCGCCGACGGCACCCGCGGCTGACCCCGGCCTGAGGTTGCGTGCGCGCCATCGCGCGCGCCCGATCAGGGACGGCGGTCGCCCGCGGCGGCCGCGAGGGCCGCCGCCATCGCCTCCGTCGGGCCTGGGAGGCCCGTCATCAGCTCCACCTGGCCGACGGCCTGGTGCAGCAGCACCTCGAGCCCACCCGCCACCCGGCAGCCCGCCGCCGCGGCCGCCGCGGCCGGGGCGGTGGGCCACGGCGCGTAGATGACGTCGAGAAGCACCGTCGCGGGGTCCCAGGCGACGGTGGCGAGCACGTCCGCAGCGCCCGCGGGCACCGTGGAGATCACGACGTCCGCGGGCGGCAGCGGCGTGTTCGGGAACCCGCCGACGATCCGGGGCGTCACGCCGAGGCGCTCGGCGGTGTCGCGCAGCGCACCGGCCCGGGCCGGATCGCGCACAAGCACCGTCGGCGCGATCTCGCCGAGCCCGCGCAGCGCCGCCAGTGCGGCCTGCGCGGTGCCGCCCGCACCGACGACCACCGCGCTCCCGACCGCGGCCACCCCGACCGCTCGCAAGGACTGCTCGATTCCGACGACGTCGGTGTTCGTCGCGAGCCAGCCCGCGCCGCGTGGGACGATCGGCTTCCGGCCTCCGCGGCGCACCAGGGTGTTGGCCGCGCCGATGGCCGCGGTGTCCGGCGCGACCTCATCTGCCACCTCCAAGGCGACCCGCTTGAGCGGCATCGTCAGCGACAGCCCCACCCACTCGGGGCCCAGGCCGGCGACGAACCCGGGCAGGCCCGCCTCGTCCACCGCGTACCGCCCGTACTCCCACCCGGAAAGGCCCAGCTCCGCGTACGCCGCCGTGTGCAGCACGGGGGACAGGGAGTGCTCGATCGGCATGCCGAGCACGGCGGCGCGATGCGTCACCAGCGTGGCGGCCGGGGTCGTGGCGCCGGTGTGCGGGGTGGGTCGGGACCGGATGAGCGGCTCGGGCACCGGGCCAGTATGACCGCCGCGGGCAGGTCCACCCGGTGGCCGGTACCCAGGCGCGGCGACCGGTGATAGCGGCGCGTCATCGATCCAGTACGCTCCGCCGCCGTCGGGGCGGGGGCCCCTGATCTGGGTCGGGGCGGCCGCCTCGCACGAAGTGCGGGGTGGACGCGTCGGACCCGGATCGATTACTGCTCGGGGGGACAGGATGGACGTACGACGCGACCGGCGGTGTGTGGCGGTCGTCGCGGTTGCGCTCGGGGTGCTCGCGGGGTGCGCGGGTGCGGGCGACCGGACGGCGGCCGCCCCGTCACCCCCGCCCGCGCGAACCGTCGAGCCCGAGCCGCCCGCCGTCGCACTGCCGAACCTCGTGGGCAAGGGCCTCCCGGCCGCCGAGGACGAGGCCCAGTCCGCGGGGTTCTTCGCCCTGGCCTCGCACGACGCCCTCGGGCGGCGCCGGGACCAGGTCCAGGACCGCGAGTGGACCGTGTGCTTCCAGGACCCGGCACCGGGGCCGGCGCGGGGCTCGACGCTGGTCGTGCTCGGCGCCGTCCGGCTGGGTGAGGCCTGCCCGGCGACCGATCAGGGTGCCGAGGCGGCGGCCGACGGTGACGGGTCCGCCGACGCGATGGGGATGCCGGACGTGGTCGGGCTCAGCGTCGCGCAGGCGACCCGGTCGCTGGGGTCCGACGCCGTGACGCTGCGGGACGCCACCGGCGCCGGGCGCAGCATGGACGCCGCGCGCAGCTGGCAGGTGTGCGCCCAGGAGCCGCTCGCGGGCGCGCCGCGCGGCGGACCGGTCACGCTCGCCGTGGTGACCCTCGCCGAGGACTGCTGACACCCTTTCCGGTGTGCGGGCGTGAGCCCGCCGTCAGCTTCCCCCGCCTGGCCCACCGGGCCCGCCGGCCGCGACCACGGGAGCCCGATCGGAGCGGTCCCGGGCCAGGAGCGCGCGCTCCTGCAGTTCCCGCGACACGGAGATCGCCGCGGTGTGCACGGCCGGGCCGAGGCGGCGCAGGTCACCCCGTCCGGACCGGAGGGTGACCGACAGCGCCGCGACCGGGCCGCCGTCGGGGTCGAGGATCGCGGAGGCCACCGACAGGGTGCCGACCGTCAGCTCCTCGCGGGCGTAGGCGATCCCGGTGCGGCGGATCTCGGTCAGCGCCCGGCGCAGGTGGCCGGGCGCGATGATCGTGTGTGCGGTGTAGCGGTCCAGGCCCGCCTCGACCGTCTCGCGGAACAGGCTCTCGGGCGCGTACGCCAGCAGCACCTTGCCCACCGCGGTGGCGTGCAGGGGGAGCCGCCCGCCCCGGCGGGTGCGCACCGGCATCGCGCGGCGCCCGGAGAGCTTCTCCACGTACAGCGCCTCCGTGCCGTCGAGCACGGCCAGGTGGACGTTCTCGTGGGTCGCGTCGTACAGGTCGTTCATGTACGGCAGGGCGACCTCGCGCAGCGTCTCACCGCGGGGGGCGAGCGAGCCGATCTCCCACAGCCGCAGCCCGATCCGGTAGCCGCCGCCCTCGACCCGCTCCAGCCCGCCCCAGCCCACCAGCTCCGAGGCCAGCCGGTAGGTCGTCGACACCGGCAGGCCGGTCAGTGCGGCCAGCTCGTTGAGCGAGAGCTCCGGCGCGGCCGGGGTGAACGCGTCCAGCAGGGCGACCACCTTGCTGATCACCGACCGACCCCGCCACTCGGTGCTGCCTCCCGCCATCGCGACCCCCATGCGCAGTCGTGCCCGGGCGCGGTCCGTGCCCCGACCATCCCCCGGGGTTCGCCCCATCGTGACCCCCCGCGCCGCGGGATCGCCACGCCGCCGCCGCCACTCCCACTCAGCAGGAAACCCGGACCGGCGCGTAGGAGGCCGCCCCCGGGCGGTGCTTGACTCGGCCGCACTGGAGAACGGGGCCGGTCCCGGTGCCTGCCGCGGTGCGTGCACCTGCGACCGCCCGGCTCGTACCGCCCAGTCGGGTGGCCAGATGCAGCGCCCCGATACCGAGGGCCTAACGCAGAGGAGATGCAACGCGGATGACCGAGCCCAGTGGTGACGGCGTCGGCACGACTCAGACCTCCGGACCGGTCGTCATCACCGGCCTCGAAGGACTCGAGGCCCACGTCGGGCAGAAGTTGGGCGTCAGCGACTGGAAGACGGTCGTGCAGGACGACATCAACACCTTCGCGAAGCTCACCGGGGACGAGCAGTGGATCCATGTCGACCCGGAGCGGGCGGCGGCGACCCCGGTCGGCTCGACGATCCAGCACGGGTTCCTGACCCTCGGCTTCTCCCCCACCCTGCTCTGGCAGGTATGCGTGGTCGAGGGCTTCGGGATGATCCTCAACTACGGGCTCAACAAGGTCCGCTTCCCGTCCATGCTGGCGACCGGCAGCCGGTACCGCGCGCACGTCGAGCTCCCGGAGGTCAAGCCGCTCAGTGCGGACAGCGTCGAGGTCGTGTGGCGCCTGACCTACGAGGTCGAGGGCAAGCCGAAGCCGTGCTGCGTTGCCGACCTCGTCTTCCGCTACTACAGCTGACGGCGCGGCCCCCTGCGCATCCCCGAGCACGACCACGAACCAACGACGTACGCCTGGCGTCGGGAGGAGACAGCGGCATGACCAGCACGCAGGACACGGGGACCCAGGACCCGGCTGCCACGAACCCCGCCGTCGGCAAGGACGTCGAGGCCAACGGCATACGGACCAACTACCTGGAGGCCGGCTCCGGGGACCAGACGATCGTCTTCGTCCACGGCTCGGGCCCCGGTGTGACGGCCTACGCGAACTGGCGCGGTGTGCTGCCGGTGCTCGGCGAGGACTTCCGGTGCGTCGCACCCGACATGGTCGGGTTCGGCTACTCCGAGCGCCCCGAGAAGCCGGACTACAGCCTCGACACGTGGGCCGACCAGACCCTCGGGGTGATGGACGCGCTCGGCATCGGGAAGGCGCACCTGGTGGGCAACAGCTTCGGCGGCGGCATCGCGCTGCGGCTCGCCACCAGGCACCCGGACCGCGTGGACAAGCTCGTGCTGATGGGCAGCATGGGTGTCCCGTTCGAGATCACCGAGGGGCTCGACAACGTCTGGGGCTTCCGGGGGACGTTGGAGCACATGAAGTCGGTCATGGGCTACTTCGCCTACGACAAGTCGCTGACCAGCGGCGACCTCGCCCAGGCCCGCTTCGAGGGCGCCACGCAGCCCGGCTTCCAGGAGTCGTTCTCGTCGATGTTCCCGGCCCCGAGGCAGCGCTGGGTGGAGTCGATGACGGTGGCGGACGACGAGATCCGCTCCCTCCCGCACCGCACGCTGATCGTGCACGGGCGCGAGGACCAGGTCATCCCGCTGGAGACGTCGCTGAAGCTGCTGCAGCTGCTCGACAACGCCGATCTCTCGGTGTTCTCCCACTGCGGTCACTGGTCGATGATCGAGCGCCGCGACGACTTCAACCGCCAGGTCCGCGACTTCTTCCTGAGCAACTAGAGAAGGCGGGGGCGCCGCGATGAGCAAGGACAAGAAGGCCACGAGCGACTCGCTCGAGGGCCGCGACCCCGAGCTGCTGCGCCGCATCTACGAGGTCATGGTCCTCACCCGGGCCGTCGAGGACCGCATGGTGGCCATGTACCGCGGCGGCGACCTGCTCGGCTCGCTCTACACCGGGCACTGGCACGAGGGGATCTCGGTCGGAGCGGCCTCGTGCCTGCGGCCCGACGACTACATGGCGCCCATCCACCGCGACCTCGGCGCGCACCTGTGGCGCGGCATGGAGCCGTGGCAGGTGATGGCGAGCTTCATGGGCAAGGCGACCTCGCCGACCGGCGGCCGCGACGGGACGCTGCACTACGGCCGGCTGGACCTGAACATCTACAACCTGCCCAGCCACATCCCGGCCAACTTCCCGGTCGCCACCGGGATGGCGTTCGCCGCGAAGTACCGCGGCGAGGACAAGGTGTGCCTGGCGTTCTGCGGGGACGGCTCGACCTCACGGGCCGACTTCCACGAGTCCCTGACGATCGCGAGCGTGCAGAGCCTGCCCAACGTCTTCGTCATCGAGAACAACCAGTACGCCTACTCGACTCCGCTGCGGCTCACGTCGCACTCCGACACGTTCTCGGTGAAGGCGGCCGCGTACGGCATCCCGGGCGTCACCGTCGACGGGACGGACGTGCTGGCGGTGCGCGACGCCGTCGAGGAGGCGGTCGTCCGGGCCCGGGCCGGCGACGGCCCGTCGATCGTCGAGGGCGTGACGATGCGCATGCACGGGCACGCCGAGCACGACCCGGCGGACTACGTCGCCAAGGAGCTCTTCGAGGAGTACAGCAAGAAGGACCCGGTGGAGCTGTTCGAGAACGTGCTGCTCAAGGCCGGCGTGCTCGACGACGACACGGCCAAGAAGGTTCGGGACGACGCCCGGCAGTCAGCCATCGCCGCGCGGCGCAAGGCGCTCGCCGACCCGATGCCCGAGCCCAGCGACATCGAGGAAGGTGTCTATGCCGACTGACACTGCCCCTGCGCCCGTGCTGAGGTCCGGCCCGGCGCAGGAGCTCTCCGCCAACCCCACCTACCTCGAGGCCGTCGGCGCCGCGCTGGACCACGAGATGGAGCGCGACCCGGACGTCTTCATCATCGGCGAGGACGTCGGCCAGTTCGGCGGCGCCTTCAAGGTCACGAAGGGCTTCCTCGACAAGTACGGCCCGCGGCGGGTGGTCGACACCCCGATCGCCGAGACCGGCTTCACCGGGCTGGCCGCAGGCGCATCGCTCGTCGGGCTGCGCCCCGTCGTCGAGTTCCAGTTCGCCGATTTCATCTCGTGCGCGTTCGACCCGATCATCAACGTCCTGGCGCGCCACCACTGGCGCACCGGCGACCCGATGCCGGTGACGATGCGCGCACCCTTCGGCGCGCGGCTGCGCGCCGGGCCCACCCACAGCCAGAGCGTCGAGTCGTACTTCGCGCACGTCCCAGGCCTGAAGATCGTGATGCCGGGGACGCCGGAGGACGCCGCCGGACTGTTGATCAGCTCGATCCGAGACAACAACCCGACGCTCTACCTGGAGAACAAGTACCTCTACCGGCGGCTGCGGGCCACCGGCCCGCTGTCGATGGAGCCGATCCCGCTGGGCGTCGCCAGGGTCGTCCGCGAGGGCCGGGACGTCACGCTGATCACGTACTCGGCGGGGGTCCACCAGGGCGTGGAGATCGCCCAGGAGCTGGACAAGGAGGGCATCTCCGTCGAGGTCGTCGACGTTCGGACGCTCGTCCCGCTGGACGTCGAGACGATCGTGAACTCGGTGCGGAAGACCTCGCGCGCGGTGGTGCTGCACGAGGCGGCCAAGCGGCTGGGGTACGGCGCGGAGATCGCGGCCACGATCCAGGAGGAGGCCTTCTGGCACCTGGACCACCCGATCGTCCGGATCGCGGCGAAGAACACGCCGACGGCGACCAGCCCGCCGCTGGAGGACGCGATCATCCCGCAGCCCGCGGAGATCGCCGAGACGCTTCGAAAGGTGGCTCGGGCATGAAGGTGGCGCGAGCATGAGGGTCGGGGACTAGAGCCATGGCGGACTACGACATCGTCGTCCTCGGCGGCGGCCCCGGCGGTTACGCGACGGCGCTCTACGCCGCGTCCGCCGGGCTGTCGGTCGCCCTGGTCGAGGCGGACAAGGTGGGCGGCACCTGCCTGCACCGCGGCTGCATCCCGGCCAAGGCGCTGCTGCACGCCGCCGAGGTGTTCCGCACGGTCAGCCACGCCGGCGAGCACGGCGTGAAACTGCCGGACGGCGTCGAGCCCGAGCCGGACTGGCCCGCGGCGAACAAGCGCAAGGCCGGGATCGTCGGCAACCTCCACAAGGGCCTGCTGGGCCTCCTGAAGCGCCGCAAGGTCAACGTCGTCCTGGGCTGGGGCCGGCTCACCGCGGACGGCGCGGTCGCCGTCACGGCCGAGGGGGGCGGGACGCAGACCCTGACGGGACGCGCCGTCGTGATCTGTGCGGGGTCCGCGCCACGCGCGATCCCGGGCATGGACGTCAACGGCACCACCGTGATCACCTCGGACCAGTCGACCAACAGCAACGCCGAGAAGCTCCCGGAGCGGGTCGCGGTGATCGGCGGCGGGGTGATCGGCGCCGAGTTCGCCTCGGTCTACACGGATCTGGGCGTGAAGACCACGCTGCTGGAGGCCCTGCCCAACCCGATCCTGCCGCTGGGGCCCGACCGCGACGTCGCCAGCATCCTGGCACGCTCGCTCACCCGCCGTGGCCTGACTGTCCACGGTGAGGCCCGGGTCGGGACGCTGGAGCACACGAGCGCGGGTGTCGTGGTGCCGTTCGAGACCCCGAAGGGCTCGGACAAGATCGAGGTCGACCAGGTGCTCGTGTCGATCGGGCGCCGCCCGGTGACCGAGGACATCGGCGCGGCCGAGGCCGGTGTCCGGCTCACCGACCGCGGATTCGTCGACATCGACCCGACGACGATGCTGACGTCGAGGCCGGGTGTCTACGCCATCGGTGACTGTGTGAACACCCCCGGCCTGGCGCACATGGCCTACGCCGAGGCGGTCGTCGCCGTCGAGCACTTCCTCGGGGAGAACCCGGTGCCGGTCGACTACGGCAAGGTCCCGTGGGTCGTCTACACCCACCCCGAGGTGGCGTGGTCCGGCATGACCGAGGCGTACGCCAAGGAGGCCGGCTACGACGTCGAGGTGCACAAGCACTCGTTGGCCGGCAACGGGCGCGCGATGATCCTGGGCGAGACCGAGGGCCTCGTGAAGATCGTCGCGCAGAAGAACGGGCCGGTGCTCGGCTTCCACATGGTGGGCCCGTGGGCGAGCGAACTGATGCACGAGGGTTACCTCGCGGTGAACTGGGAGGCGTTGCCGGCGGAGGTCGGCCACCTCATCCACGCACACCCGAGCCTGTCCGAGGCCATCGGCGAGACCATGATCACTTTCTCCGGCCGTTCCCTGCACGGCTGAGCGACGAGGCGGGAGACAACGATGTCCGAGCAGTGGACCGTCACGATGCCCAAGCTGGGCGAGACGGTGACCGAGGGCGTGGTCAACAGCTGGCTCAAGCAGGTCGGCGACACCGTCGCGTTCGACGACCCGCTGTTCGAGGTGTCCACGGACAAGGTCGACTCGGAGATCCCGAGCCCGTACGACGGGGTCCTGCTGGAGATCCTCGTGGCGTCGGGGGAGACCGTGCCGGTCGGCACGCCGGTCGCCCGCATCGGCGAGCCGGGCGCTACCCCGGCGGCCGGCGGGGGAGCGCCCGTGGCGGCGGCCGCCCCTGCGGCGGCTCCGGCGGCACCCGCTCCGGCCGCCGCCAACAGCAGCGGTGGCACGCCGCTCTCGCCGCTCGTGCGGCGGCTGGCGGCGGAGAACGACCTGGACCTGGCCAAGGTGCCGGGCACGGGCGCCGGTGGGCGCATCCGCCGCGAGGACGTCGAGAAGGCGATCGCGAGCGGCGGCGCCGCGGCCACCGCCCCGGCTACCACGCAGCCACGCCCAGCGGCGGCCCCGGCAGCTGCGGCGGCCCCTGCGGCTGCGGCAGCGCCGAAGGCCGGCGGCGACCCGCGCGACCAGGTCCAGCCGCTCTCCCGCATGCGCCTGGCGCTGGCCGGCGGGCTCAAGGGCTCGCAGATGCTCGCGGCCAGCGTGTGGACCTCCATCGAGATCGACTACGCAGAAGTCGACAAGGTCCGGGCCAAGCACAAGGACCGGTTCAAGAGGGAGACCGGCTCGTCGCTGTCGTACCTGCCGTTCGTCTCGCGAGCGGTGGTCGACGCGCTGCGGGCGTTCCCGACGGTCAACTCCTCGATCGACGTCGAGGCCAAGACCATGACCCTGCACCCGTACGTCAACCTCGGGATCGCGGTCGACCTGAACCAGCAGGGCCTCGTGGTGCCGGTGGTGAAGGACGCCGACCAGCTCAACATGCGCGGGATCGCCCAGGGGATCACCAAGATCGCCGCCGCGGCCCGCTCGGGCAAGGCCACGATGGACGACATGCGGGGGTCGACCTTCACGATCACCAACCCCGGCCCGTTCGCCAGCTATGCCTCGGCGCCGATCATCAACCAGCCCAACGTCGGCATCCTGTGCACGGACGGGGTCAAGCGGCGGCCGGTGGCCGTCGGCGACGCGATCGCCATCCACCCGACCGGCGTCCTCGGCCTGGTCTACGACCACCGGGCCTTCGACGGCTCGACGGCGTCGATGTTCCTCATGCACATCCGGGACTCCCTGGAGAAACGCGACTGGGAGGCGGAGGTCGGCTGAGCGGTCTCGAGACGTGGTTCGCCCTGCCGGGACGGACCGCGCCGCGCCGCCGCGATGGAAGATGTTCTTGGTCTCGCTCGTGGCGATCTACACCCTCCAGCTCGTCTTCAACCTGGTCGTGGGGCCTTCGGACTCGTCGTGCCGCTGCGGGTCGGACTGGTCACGGTGGGTGTGACTTTCCTCATGACATGGCTGGTGATGCCCTTGGCGGCCCGAGTGTTGCAGGATTGGCTCTACGCGCCACCGCGCCGCCATCGATCATGAAAGCTGCCGATGGTCGCGGTGCCGCCGCGACGACGACGTCCGAGGAGAAGAAGCTTCATGCCCACCAATGTGCTGGTGTCCGGAGCGCCGGAGCGCATCGCCCCGGTCTCGAAGGTGCTACGCGACCACGACTGCACCGTCGTCGAGGTCGACCACCTCGCCAACGTCCCCGCGGCCTGCCAGGAGGCCGGCGAGAACGCGTTCGACGCCTACCTGCAGATGCCCGCCTACTTCGCCATCGAGGGCACGACCGCGCTGGAGCGGCTGCACCACTTCTACGCCAAGGGCGTGATGGCCCGCTTCCCGGCGATGAACGCCGTGGTGCCGTCGCTCAAGCCTGGCGGCCGCATCACCATCGTGGCCTGGCCGCTGCCGGCCGAGGTCGCCACGGACGACGACATCGAGGCCCGGCGCGCCCTGTACCGGGTGCTCGCCCACGGCGCTCAGGCCGACGCGGGCGACGACCTCATCGTGCGCGTGCTCGGCTCGAGCACCTCGGCAGAAGACATCGTGCTGGCCGCGCTGGGCAGGGAGTCCATCCACACGGCCTCGGTCGAGTCGCTGTCGGGCGTGTCGTACGCCGACTGGCGGGTCGAGCTGCTGGGGCTGATATCGGTCGAGTCCTGACGGCGGCGTCCCCGCGAGCGGTCCCGCCCGGATCGGGCAACACTGGGCGGACCGCACCGGGGGGCCGCGACGAACGCCCGACTGCACGGTCAGCGACGACTTGAGCACCGACGACTTGAGCACCGACGACACGGGGAGGTCCGCATGGCCGCCGACGACGAGGCACGGCGGTCGGATCCCGCGGGCGCCGCGGCCCGGTCGATGACCCATCTCGCGCAGCAGATGCGGGACATGGCCGAGCGGATGCTCAGCGGGGGCCTGCCCGGCTGGCCGGGGTCCGGTGCACCCGGCACGGGAACCACCTCCGGCTCGGGTGGGGCGTCGACCGCCAACGGCCCGGGAACGACGGACAGCCGCTCCGGCTCGGGTGGTGCGGCTTCCGGCGGCCGCCGGCCGGCGATCCCGGGCCTGCCCGCGATCCCGGGCCTGCCCGCCATACCCGGCATGCCGCCGATGGCCGGGCTGCCGGGCACGCCCGCGACGATGTCGGCGCGGCAGCTGCAGTCCGTCGTCGACGACATCGCCGCCCGCAGGTCCCAGGTGCAGGCCCTGGTCGCCTCGCTCACGGTCTTCGACGAGCAGCTCGGCGCCCTGGAGACCTCCCTGCGCCCGCTGCTGCAGTGGCTGCGGACGTGGTCCGATCTCGAAGGCGCCGTGGCCGACTTCTGGACTCCGCGCCCGCCCCACTCCTGACCCCTGCTCCCGACCTCTCGGTCGGCGGCCGAGGGGCGGCCCGGGCTCAGGACCGGGCCCGGGCTCCGACAGGTCGCGGCACCGGGTCGCCGGACAGTACGCACAGCGACTCTTGCCGCAACCGCCGGCCGGGACGGGACGCCCTTGAGGCTGTACACCAGCTTCGACAGGGCCACCTTCGGTGAGAAGTTGACCAGCAGGTGCACGTGGTCGGCCTCGCCGTTGAACTCAACGAGCTGGTCCTCGAAGTCGTCGCGCCCCGCCCGCACGACCTCCTCCATGCGGGCGACGTCGCCGAACACGCGGTGCCGGCATCTCGTCACGAACACCAAGTGGGCGTGCAGAGGAACGCGCGGTTTCAGCCCAGTGCGCAGGCCGTTCTTGTCCGTCCTGAACCCTATGGTGTTCGAGTGCAGCTCCGGTACGCCTACCGCCTGAACCCGACCCCCCGCTGACGACGGTCACGGCGCCCACCGAGGAGGCCGGCCGCGCGCTCGTGGACGTGCCGCTCGATCGACGTCGGTCCTCCACTGGTTGGAAGGGGGGTCCCCCGGGACTCCCCGGATGGCAGGCTCTGAAAAGAGCGCTCGATCAACGGGCGTCGCACGGACGATGTCGCACCCAGGCTTGGCGCGATCCCGTGAAGGGGTGACGGATGAGCATCTATCAGGTGCAGAAGTGCCTGTTCGACTACCTGCGTGCGCGGGAGCACGCACCGAAGGACCAGAAGCCGGACATCGCCACGATCGCCGCCCAGGGTTATGACTTCACGGACGACGAGCGCAAGGCGGTCGAGTCCCTTGACCTGGGGACGCTGTACGCGATGGGGACCCACCCGGTGATCATCAACGGGTTGGCCCGGAACATGGGATACCGAAAGGCCGACTATCGGCCCCTGCTGGCCGGGTCGATGCCTCCGGAGCGGAAGGTGAAGCCACGATGGCTGAAATCGTGACGGCGTACTGCGCCTCGCACGCGCCGATGCAGGCGGTCGACCCCGAGTCGGCTCCCAAGCACCAGGCGGACAACTTCTTCGCCGGGCTCAAGCACGTGCGCGACCAGGCCGAGCGGGCGCAGCCGCAGGCGGTCGTGATGCTGTCGGGCGAGCACTTCACCAGTTACTTCCTCGACGCCCTTCCGCAGCTGGGCGTCGGGCTGGCGGAGAAGTACAACACTCCGTCGGCACGGTGGCTGCGCATGGAGCACTCCCTGCTGCCCGGCGAGGCGAAGCTCGGCGAGCACATCGTTGCCGGGCTGATGGAGCGGCGGTTCTGGCCCGCGCTGTCGTACGAGATGGAGCCGGACCACGGCTTCCTCACCGTCTACGACCAGCTCGACCCGACCTGGCAGCTCCCGTTCGTGCCGATGGTGCTCAACTGCACCACGCCGCCGCTGCTGACCCTGCGGGACAGCTACGAGTTCGGCATCGCGATGGGCGAGGTGCTGCGCTCCTACGACGGCCTCGAGCGGGTCGCGTTCGTCGGCGGGGGCGGGCTGTGCCACTTCGTCGGCGAGCCGCGCATCGGCGACATCGACGAAGACTTCGAGCGCTGGTTCCTCGAGGAGCTCGGCAAGCCGGACTGCGGCGAGCTGCTCGACCTGCCCAACGACGAGCTCATGGAGGCCGGGAACGGAACCGGGGAGGTCCGGGCCTGGGTCGCCCTGGCCGGTGCCATGCGCGGGCACGAGATGACGCTCCTGTCCTACGAGGCGATCTACGAGTGGATCATCGGGATGGCCGTCGTGACCTGGACCCCCTGACGCGTGCGGGGGAGCGGCTGATGTCTGCCGTCGATGCCCCCGCCGGAACCGGACCCGCGTTCGACGGGACCGTGTTCCGGCGGGTGATCGGCAACTTCATGAGCGGCGTCGTGGTGATCACGACCGAGCACGACGGTGCCCGGCGCGGCATGACCGTGAGCGCCGTCTCGTCGCTCTCGCTCGACCCGCCGATGCTGCTGGTCTGCCTCAACGCCGCGAGCCCGACGCAGGAGGCCGTCGCGCGCTCCGGTCGGTTCGCCGTGAACATCCTCGCCGAGCACCAGGGGGCCCTCGCCGAGCGGTTCGCCCGGTCGGGATCGGACGACAAGTTCGCCGGCCTCGAGACGCGGTCCGGCCGCACCGGGGTGATCTTCTGCAGCTTGCGGCCGATCCGATCGAGACGCCGGCCGGGTCAGCGGGCCGCGACCGGCAGCCCGAGCAGGCGCGCCGCGTTGTCCCAGAGGATCGCCCGGGTGGCGGTCTCGTCCAGCCCGAGTGCCTGCACCGTCTCCACCGGCGTGAAGTCGGCCAGCTCGAAGGGGTGGTCCGTGCCCATCATCACGTGCTCGGCGCCCACGTCCTCGACGAGCCGGCGCAGCAGGGTCGTCGAGAACACCGCGGTGTCGTAGTACAGGCGGTCCGCGTACGCGCTCGGCGGCAGCGGGGTCGTCCGGGCGACATCTTTGCGGGTCCACCCCATGTCCATGCGCCCGCGCAGCGCCGGCAGGCAGCCGCCGCCGTGGGCCAGGCACAGATGGATCGGGTGGCGCTCCAGCGTGCCGCTGAACACCATGCGGGCGATCGCGATCGCGGTCTCGGCCGGGTACCCGACGAGCTGTGGCATGTACCAGTCGCCGACCCGCTTCGGGTCCGGGACCCCGCTGGGATGCAGGAAGACGAACGTCCCGCGCTCGGCCAGCAGCGCCCACAGCTCGGCGTTGACCGGGTCGTCGAGGTCGCGACCGCCGCCGCGGCTGCCGATGGCGATCCCGGCCAGCCCGAGCTCGTCGAGGCAGCGCCGGGCCTCCTGCGCGGCGTCGGGGAAGCCGAGGGGCACCGAACCGAGCCCGAGCAGGCGGTCCGGGGCGTCCGCGACATAGATCGCCAGCTCGTCGTTGCCGGGCCGCACCACGTCCGACACGAACTGCGCGTCGTCGGAGGTCGAGGCGAACAGGAACGGTGGCAGCGACACGGCGTGGCGGTCCACGCCCTCCCCGTCCATCTCCGACAGGCGCACCGCCACGTCGTACTGGCTGCGTGCCAGGGGCAGCGGGGCCCAGGGGCCGACGCCGCTGACCCGCGGGTCGAGCCGGACGATCCCGTCCGGGACGCCGTCGAGGTCCGCGAGGCTGCGTTCGGCGAGACGGGACAGCAGCGGCAGCGGCATCGCGTGCGCGTGCACGTCGAGCGCGCTCCCGTCCTGCGCAGGCGCCCGTCCCGCGCCGTCGGATGCCTCGACCGCCATCCCTGCACCCCCTTCCGGTCGTCGCGCGCTACTCTCGCCGACGTCCGTGACCCCGGCCACCGCCTCTCACTGGTCGGAAGGACGGGCGACGCCGCTCCCGCGTCGTGCCAGGCTGCGAGCGCGACAGGAGGTTCGTGGTGCGCCCCGGGTCGCCGGGTCGTGCAAAGGGGACACCGGACGTGATACGCACAGAGCGCCGGAATCGCTCCGGTGCGGCTCGACGTCTCCGCGACCGCGGGGGCATGACCCGAGAAAGAGGAGTGCAGTCGCATGACCACCCCCGATGTGAGCGGCGAGCTCGAGGCCGCCACCCAGCGCGTGCGAGAGCTCGGCGAGCAGGTCGCCGAGCAGGCCCGCAAGAACGGGCTGACTTGGCTGGAGGGCTACGAGAAGGTCCTCAAGAACATGCTCGACCTCGAGGAACAGGCGGCCAAGGGCACCGGCGCGGAGTGGGCCACCACGCTGGCCGCCACACACGCCAACTTCGTCCGCTCCACGTCCGAGGTCGTCCTCGGAGCCCTGCGTCAGCAGCTCAAGGCCGGCGGCCCGTAAGGCCGCCACCCGACCACGACGGCCCCGGTGCATCCGCACCGGGGCCGTTTCATGTATGTCCACAGATGGAGCGGCGCCTGCCTACTTGTGGTGCGGGTAGTCGAAGAACCCGTGGCCGGACTTGCGGCCGACGAGGCCCGCCTCGACCATCCGCATGAGCAGCGAAGGCGGTGCGTACAGCGGCTCCTTGAACTCGGCGTAGAGCGACTGGGCCACGAACTGGATGGTGTCCAGGCCGATCAGGTCGCACAGGGCGAGCGGGCCCATCGGGTGGTTGCAGCCGTCGACCATGCCGGTGTCGACCTCGGCCGCCGAGGCGAAGCCGGACTCGACCATCCGGATCGAGGCAAGCAGGTAGGGCACCAGCAGGGCGTTGACCACGAAGCCGGCCCGGTCCTTGCAGTGCACGATGTGCTTGTCGAGCTGCCCGATGCAGAACGCCTCGGCCCGCGCCACGGTCTCGGCCGAGGTCAGCAGGCTCGGCACCAGCTCCACGAGGCGCAGCACCGGGACCGGGTTGAAGAAGTGCATGCCGATCACACGCTGCGGCTGGGGCGTGACCGCCGCCAGCTTCATGATCGGGATCGACGACGTGTTGCTGGTGAGCAGCGCGTCGGGACGCGCGACCTTGCCGAGCGCCTGGAAGATCGCGATCTTCTCGGCCTCGTCCTCGATGACCGCCTCGACCACCAGGTCCCGGTCGGCGAGGTCGGCGATGTCCGTCACGGCGCGGACCCGGCCCTCGGCGGCCTCCCGGTCCGCGGTCGTCATCTTGCCCGTCTTCTCCGCGCGCGCGAGCGACTTGCGGACCCGTCCCAGCGCGCTCTCGGCGTAGGCCTGGTTCACCTCGCAGATGACGACGTCACATCCAGCCCGGGCGGACACCTCGGCGATGCCCGTGCCCATGATCCCGCCGCCGATGACGCCGACGGTCGACACCCGCTCCGTCGTGCTCACGGCCTGCTCCGAAGCTACTTCCGCAGTCATAACGCTCCCGTTCCTCGACGGCCCGTGATCCCATCCCGGGCACTTGGCGGGCCCTTCGAGTCCGCATGTTTCCCGAACACCGTGGGTACCGCGCCGTCGATTCCCGCTCGACGGCGAGTGAACCAGATCACGCACGAGCCGAGTCGCGTCACGGACGATGGTCTCGCTTCCGCTGGACGAAAGGCCCGTCGCGAGAGGGTCGTCGACCGGCGGCGGAGGTCGAGCATGGGCGGCGGGCCACGGGAAGGGACCATCCATGATCAGTGGAAAGACCACACTCGTCGCGCACCTGGGCTACCCGACGTTCGCGTTCAAGGCGCCGATGATCTACAACCCGTGGTTCGAGAAGAACGGGATAGACGCGGTCGTCGTCCCGATGGGCGTGCAGGTGCCCGACTACCCGGACTTCTTCCGGTCCCTGTTCCACCTGACCAACATCCGCGGTGCGCTGGTGACCATGCCGCACAAGGTCACCACGATCGAGCTGGTGGACGAGCTGACCCCGACGGCCCGGGTCGCCGGGGCGGCCAACGCCGTGCTCCGCCGCGACGACGGGACGCTCGTGGGCAACCAGTTCGACGGCGCGGGGTTCGTTCGCGGCGTGGAGCGCAAGGGCTTCCCGCTGCAGGGCACGAAGGTGCTGGTGGTCGGCAACGGCGGGGTCGGCTCGCCGATCGCGGCGTCGCTGGCCGCCGCGGGAGTGGCGTCGATGAGCCTGTTCGACCCGAACGCCGAGGCGTCGGAGAACCTCGGCGGCCGGTTGCGGGAGGCCTACCCCGACCTCGAGGTCCTCACGGGCTCGAAGGATCCAGCCGGGCACGACCTCGTCGTCAACGCGACCCCGCTGGGCATGAAGGACGACGACCCGCTGCCGATGGACGTCGACCGGATCGCCCCCGGCACCTTCGTCGGCGAGGTCGTCATGAAGCAGGAGATCACTCCGTTCCTGCGCGCCGCGCAGGACAAGGGCTGCCCGATCCAGGTGGGCAAGGACATGCTGTTCGAGATGATCCCCGCCTACCTGGAGTTCTTCGGCTTCGGCACCGCGACGCCCGAGGAGCTGCGCGCCGTCTCCAAGGTCGAGGGCTGAGTTGCGCCGCCCGGGGCGGAGCGTGATCGTTTGCCGGTGACGGAGATGGTGACGGAGGTGGCGCCGGGGCTGCACCGCATGGCGCTGCCGCTGGGCATCCACGGCGTCGAGACCGTGAGCGCCTACCTGCTCGCCGGCGGCGACGGGCGCGACACGCTCGTCGACTGCGGGATCGCCGCCGCGACCACTCCCGACGGCGACCCCGGCCCGGACGGCACCGCGGCGCTCGAGGCGGCGCTGCGCGCCTGCGGCAGTGCGTTCGAGCGGATCGAGCGGCTCGTCGTCACCCACGCCCACATCGACCACTTCGGGCTGGCGGGCGAGGTGGTGCGGCGCAGCGGCGGTGAGCTGTGGATGCACCGGAGCACCGAGCTGGACCTGGCCAAGTACGACGACCCCGACGAGGCCGTCGACCGGCGCGAGCTGATGCTGGCCGACCACGGCCTCTACGGCCCGGAGCTGACCGAGACCTCGCGTGGGCTGTGCGACTGGATCCCGGTGATGCCCTCCATCGGCAGGCCCGGCACGCTGCTCGACGGCGGCGAGCGCATCACCGTCGGCGACCGGACGTGGGAGGTCGTGCACACCCCGGGCCACTCGCCCGGCCACATCTGCCTGTGGAGCGCCGCGGACCGGCTGCTGTGCTCGGGCGACCACCTGCTGCAGTTCGTGTCACCGCCGGTGACGTTCGAGCGCGGCTTCGAGACCGACCCGATGGGCTCCTACCTCGCGTCGCTGGACCGGGTCGCGGCGCTCGGGCCCGAGTTCGTGCTGCCCGGTCACGGGCCGCCGTTCCGCGACGGCGCCCGCAGAGCCGCTTCCATCTCGCGGAACAAGCTGCGGCGGCTGACGCGGATCCGCGAGATGGTGGAGGCGCGCGAGCGTACGGTCACCGAGCTCACCGCCGAGCTGTTCCCGACCGTCACGACGGGAGCGCAGCGGCACTTCGCCATGGCCGAGATCCTCGCCTACCTCGCCCACCACGAGGTGCGGGGCCTCCTGGTCCGAGCACGGCGGCCCGACGGGGTCTTCGTGTGGCGGCAGGCGGGAGTCTGAGGTGGAAGCGGGGTACGGGTTCGTCGTACGTGGTTGTTGTCAGAGACTGGAGTCGGACGAGACCGGGAGGGTCCCATGACCGAGCAACCCGCTGCGGCGAGCGCCGTTGCCACCACGGGCGCGCGCCCCCGCGTGGTGGTGATCGGCGGCGGGTTCGGCGGGCTGAACGCCGTCCGGGAGCTGGCCGACGCCGATGCCGACGTGACGCTGGTGGACCGGACGAACCACCACCTGTTCCAGCCGCTGCTCTACCAGGTGGCCGCCGGGATCCTGCCGCCGGGGCTGATCGCGCCGGCCCTGCGGCACATCGTCAAGGATCAGATGAACACCCACGCGCTGCTCGCCGAGGTGACGAACATCGACCTCGCGAAGCGCGAGGTCCGCACCGAGGCGCCCGACGGACGGACGCTCACCCTGGGCTACGACACGCTGGTCGTCGCGGCCGGGGCGACACACTCCTACTTCGGCCGTGACGAGTTCGCCGAGTTCGCGCCCGGCATGAAGACCATCGAGGACGCCCGGTACCTGCGCGACCGGATCCTGTCGGCGTTCGAGCTCGCCGAGCTGTCGACGGACCCGGTCGAGCGGGCCGAACTGCTGACGTTCGTGGTGATCGGGGCCGGGCCGACCGGCGTGGAGACGGTCGGGCAGATTGCGGAGCTGGCCCACACCGTGCTGCCGCGCGACTACCGGTCGATCAACACTCGCGAGGCGCGCATCATCCTGCTGGAGGGCGCGCCCGCGGTGCTGCCGCCGTTCGACAAGAAGCTGCAGGCCTACACGCACCGGGTCCTGGAGAAGATGGGGGTGGAGATCCACCTCAACTCCCTGGCCGTCGGCATGGACGACGACTCCGTCACGGTGAAGGGCCCGGACGGGGTCGAGACGATCCGCTGCCGCACCCGCATCTGGGCGGCGGGCGTCGCGGCGTCACCGCTGGCGACGACGCTCGCCGAGCAGGCGGGCGTCGAGACCGACCGCGCGGGCCGCGTCCCGGTCAACCCCGACTGCACCCTGGCGGGGCACCCCGAGGTGTTCGCGATCGGCGACATGGTCTCGCTGAACAAGCTCCCGGGCGTGGCGCAGCCCGCGCTGCAGGAGGGCCACTACGTCGGCAAGGTCATCAAGGCACGGCTGGAGGACAAGCCGGCGCCCCCGCCCTTCAAGTACTTCGACAAGGGCTCGATGGCCACCATCGGCTACCGGGCCGCCGTGGCGGACGCGTTCGGCCTCAAGGTCACCGGCGTGCTCGCCTACCTCATGTGGGCGTTCATCCACGTGGCCTACCTCATCGGCTGGGGCAACCGGCTCGGCACGCTCTACACGTGGGCCCGGGCCCTGGTGTTCACCAAGAACCGCGGCCACCGGATCATCACCTTCGAGCAGGCGCACGCGCAGGCCGAGCACCACCCGCAGCCGCCCGCGGCGACTCCGGCGATCGAGCAGAAGACGGCGCCCGCCGCCGACCCGGCGCCGTCCGGCCCACCGCCGACCGGCGACCGCTCGGCCGAGCAGGTGCCCACCGGTGGGCGGGAGGCCGGCTGAGCAGATGGTGGCCATCATCGTCAGCCTGGCGATCGTCGCTGCCGGACTCTGGTTGACCTTCGCGGAGAACGCCTCGGACATGGGGGTGTTCGGCGCGATGCTCCTGGTGCTCGGAATGACGTTCCTGTCGGTGAACCTGTACATGCGCGCCCGCGGCTTCCGGCATGCGCCGGCGCCGCTGACCCGCCGACCGGAGTGGCGGGGAGCCCCGCCCCTCCGTCACCGCATCCGCAGGCGGCGGTGCGCGGCCATCCGCATCGGGGCGTTGACCTCGCCGTAGCCCTCGTAGCCCCCCACCCGCTGCACGACCTCGAAGAACACCCGCCCGCCCAGCACCTCGGTGTAGAAGTGCAGGAACTCGCCGTGCCCGTCGCGGTCGAGCAGCACGCCCAGCTCGCGCATGGTCGCGAGCTGCTCGGGCGGCGGGGCGAGCCGGGCGTCGAGGTCGTCGTAGTAGTTGTCCGGGATCGCCAGCAGCGGCGCACCGGCCGCACGGGCCGCGCGGGCGCAGCGCGAGCACGTCCGTGCAGGCGAAGGCGACGTGCTGGGGCTCCGCGACGCCGGGCGCCCACTCGCCGCGGCGCAGCACGGACACGCTCAGCCCGAGCCGCAGCGTGCGCTCGCGCGTCGGAGACCGTCCGGTTGCGCACGAGACCGAACGGGGCGGCGACCTCCGAGGCGTGCTGCGTCTGCAGGCCCAGCACGCTGCGGTAGAACAGCGCCGCCTCGTCGAAGTTGTCGAACGGCTGGGTGAGTGCGACGTGGTCGATGTGCGTGACTGTGACCGATCGGCACGACGCGTCCACCCCGCACTCCGTGCGGGGCGGCCGCCCGCCCGGATCCTGTGACTGATCCGCACGACGCGTCCACCCCGCACTCCGTGCGGGGCGGCCGCCCCGCCCCCGATTGTGCCGCTGCTGCGGCTTCGCCGTCACCGGGGAAGTCGGTCAGCCACCCGTCCTCGGCCCCCGTGCGGCAGAAGAACACCGAGGTCCCGTCCGGTGCGGGCACGGCCGACAGGTCTGCCTCGGCCGGGCCGCGGGTGCGGGGGAGCACCGGTGCGAGCAGCCTCGTCGCGCGCTCCGCGGCGGCCTGCGGGTCGTCGACCTCGATGCCGAGCGCCGCGACGGCGGCGCCGTGAGGGTCGGCGGTCGGCTCGGCGTTGAGCAGCACCCGCGCCTCGCCGTGGCTCCACAGCTGCACCGGCTTGCCGGGGTGGGTGCCGGCGTGACGGAACCCGAGCGCCGTGAGGGTGCGCGCGATCGCGGGCTCGCACTCGTCGTCCACGGCGAGCTCGGCGAACGCGAAGCCGTGCAGCCCCGGTGTGGGCGGCAGGCTCCGCCCGCCGACCTCGAGGCCGGTGGGCAGGTGGCCCTGGGCCGGGTCCCGGACCGCCTCGGTCAGCGCGAGCAGCGACCGCAGGGCGTCGACCGCGGCCCGGCGCGGGTCGGCCTGGCGGAACACGTCGTTGAACACCTCGAGCGACAGCGGCCCGGCGTAGCCCGCGGCGAGCACGTGGCCGAGGAAGGAGGGCAGGTCGAAGGCGCCCTGGCCCGGGAAGAGGCGGTGGTGACGGCTCCACTGGAGCACGTTCATGTCCAGGTGCGGTGCGTCGGCCAGCTGCAGGAAGAACAGCTTCTCCCCGGGGATGTCGCGGATACCGGCCGGGTCGCTGCCGCGGGACAGGATGTGGAAGCTGTCGACGCACAGGCCCAGCGCCGGGTGGTCGGCGCGGCGCACGATCTCCCACGACCGGTCGTAGGTGTTCACGTGCCGGCCCCAGGCCAGCGCCTCGTACGACACGCGCATTCCGCACGCGCCGGCCCGCTCGGCCAGGGTGTGCAGCTGCTCGGCGATGCGGCCGTCGTCGTCGACGGCGTCGGGGGAGACCGAGGAGCAGACCAGGACCAGATCGGTGCCCAGCGCCTCCATGACGGCGAACTTGTGTTCGGCGCGCCGCAGGTTGGCCGCCAGCCGCTGCGGGTCGGTCGAGTCGAAGTCGCGGAAGGGCTGGTAGAGGTCGATCGTGAGGCCCAGGTCGGCGCAGCGCCGCCGGACCTCCGCCGCCGACGAGGGCGACGCGACGAAGTCCGGCTCGAAGATCTCGACACCGTCGAAGCCCGCCGCGGCGGCTGCGACGAGCTTGTCGTCCAGCGAGCCGGACAGGCAGACGGTGGCGACGGCGGTGCGCGGCGGAGCCGGCCCCGGCCCCGCGTGCGGATCGACGGCCCTCGCGGACCCGGCGGACACGGACATCCCCGTTCCCCTCTCGACGCAGCGGACCGAAGTGCCGTCAGCCTCGCCGAGCCCGTACGCCGCCGGTAGCCGCCGGCGGGCTGTTCCCGGCCAGTGGGTCACCACCAGCCCTGACGGTGCGCCCAGACCAGCATCGCCACCGACATCACGGACATGAACACCAGCAGTACCGCCAGCCAGCCGATGTGGGTGCTGTCGTTGACGATGACGTTCATGCCCATGACCGACGACACGGCGGTGACGGGCAGGGTCACCGCGGCGATCACGGCGAGACGCTCCGCCGCGATCGTCATCTTCGTGTTGGTGCGGGTCTGGTAGAACTCGATCACGCCCTGCAGGTACTCGCGCTGCGCGTCGCCCATCTGCGCGATGCGCCGGAACTGGTCCTCCACGTCCGCGACCAGCGGGCGCACGCCGTCGCCCACCGCAGGCAGGGTCGCCATCCGGCCGTACACCTCCCGGCTCAGCGCCGCCATCGTGCGCACGGTGAGCAGACCGTGCCGGACCTGGAACAGCTCCTCGAGGAACTCCTCGGCGTCGCCGTGGTGTCCGGCGGTGACCTGCCGCTCCAGCGTCCACACCTCCTCGGTGAGCCCGCTGAGGTAGTCACGCAGCCGGGCGGTCAGCGCCGCGACGACCGCGAACGACAGCTCGTGCGCGGTCGCCGGCCGGAAGCGACCGTCGAGGAGGCGGCGGGTGACGGCGTCCGTCTCGACCTGCGCCGCCTCGGGGGCGACCTTCGGATTCAGCGGCCCGTGCACCGTGATGTACCAGCCGGGGCCGATGAACTGGTCGAGCTCGACGTAGTGGACGTGCCCCCGGGCGCCGCGTTCCGGTGAGTGCAGCACGACGAACAGGTGGTCGCGGTAGAGGTGCACCTTCGGCACCGGATTGCGCTTCGCGCAGTCGCCCGCGGCCCTGGGGTGGATGCCGAACCGGCTCGTGAGCGCGTCTGCGGCCGCGTCGTCCCACGCCGGGACGTCCACCCAGACGATGCCCCGCCCGGCCGACACGTCAGCGAGCAGCGCGTCGAGCTCGTCGGGCGAGCGTCGCCGTGCACGGTCGGCGGTGATCAGCAGAACCTCCATCGAGTGGAGTCTGCGACGTGCGCAAGTGCCTGGCGTGTGAACTTCCGGTCAGCGGCAGGGGGTGCGGATGGTCGGTTTACCACGCAAGATGGGGAGATGGTGGATGAGTCGTCGCGCGAGGTCGCCGAGCGAGCTGCAGGGGTGCTGGCACCCGAGTCCGACCTGTTCGAGGACCTCGACTCGGCGGGGTTCGGCGAGGCGCTGAGCACGGCGTTGAAGTCGAGCTTCGCCGACCCGACGGTCCCCGCCCGGGCCACCGTGCAGTGGGCGACGGACCTCGCCCGCATCCCCATGGTGGCCGCCACCCGGTGGTTCGGCCGCGAGATCGAGTCGCCGGTGCCGGTCGACCCGAAGGACCGGCGCTTCGCGGATCCTGCGTGGGGCACGAACCCGGTGTTCTACGGCATCCGGCTGGCCTACCTGTCGACCTGTCGGTACGCCCGGGACGTGCTCGCCGCCGCGTCGGTGGAGGACGACGTCGCGCGCAAGGCCGAGCTCGCCCTCAACCTCGCACTGGACGCGATGGCGCCCACCAACTTCTTCGCGATGAACCCGGCGGCCCTGAAGCGGGCGTTCGACACCGCGGGCGCGAGCGTCGTCAAGGGCGCGTTGACCTTCCTCGACGACCTGGCGAACAACAACGGCAGGCCGCGTCAGGTCGACGCCAGCGGCTTCGAGGTGGGCCGCAACCTTGCGGCGACGCCGGGCAAGGTCGTGTTCCGCAACGAGCTCATGGAGCTCATCCAGTACGCGCCGCAGACCGAGCAGGTGCACGCCCGGCCGCTGCTCTTCAGCCCGCCGTGGATCAACAAGTACTACGTGATGGACCTCGCGCCGGGGCGCAGCTTCGTCGAGTGGGCGATCCAGCACGGCCGCACGGTCTTCGCCATCAGCTACCTGAACCCGTCCAAGGACATGGGTGGCACGACGATGGACGACTACCTGCTGGACGGCCCGACGACGGCGCTCGACGTCATCTGCGACATCACCGGCGCCGAGACCGTCGACTTCGTGGGCCTGTGCATGGGCGGCGCGCTGACCGCGATCACCGCCGCCTACCTGGCCCAGGGCGGCGACACCCGCATCGGCACGCTGACCCTGCTCAACACCATGCTCGACTACGCCGAGCCGGGCGTGCTGGGCAACTTCACCGACGAGAAGACCGTCGAGAAGCTGATCAAGAAGATCTCCCGCTCCGGCACCCTCGATGGCGCGTCGATGGCCGGGACGTTCGACATCCTGCGGGCCAACGACCTGATCTTCAACTACGTGGTGAGCAACTGGCTGATGGGCCAGGACCCACCGTCGTTCGACATCCTCGCCTGGAACGCCGACAGCACCCGGATGCCGGCCGCGATGCACGCGTTCTACCTGCGCAACTTCTACGTCCGGAACAGGCTGTCGGCGGGCACGCTGGAGATCGCGGGCCGCACCATCGACCTGAGCGCGATCAAGTCGCCGACCTACCTCGTCAGCGCGATCAACGACCACATCGTGCCGTGGGAGTCGGCTTTCAAGACCACGTCGCTGGTCAGCGGTCCCGTACGGTTCGTGCTGAGCAGCGGCGGCCACATCGCGGGCATCGTCAACCCGCCGAGCCCGAAGGCGTGGTACCTCGCCCACGACGAGGAGGCCGCAGCGGGGTCGGCGGAGACCTGGCGGGAGACCGCGCAGCGCAAGGCCGGTACCTGGTGGGACGACTGGGCCCGCTGGTCGACCGAGATCGCGGGCGACATGATCGACCCGCCGCCGATGGGCAACGACGAGCACCCGGTTCTGGGCGACGCACCAGGGCTCTACGTCTTCAGCTGAGGTCCCCCGTGGGTCAGTGGACGGTGAGCATCCGCTGACCCACCGCGTGGATGCGCCGCGGTTCGGTCGCCAGTTCCCGCGAGAGGCTCCGGGACGCCACGGCCAGGGCGGCGGTCATCGGCGGCAGCTCGTGGCCGAGATCGGCGGCGGCCAGCTCGATCGCGGCCACGACGTCGCCGCCCGGCCCGAACACCGGCATCGCCACGCCGGACACACCGCGCTCGAACTCCCAGCGGGTCACCGCGACGCGGGTCAGCCGGGTGACCGTGAGCGCCCGGCGGAACCGGTCCGGCGCCGTGATCGTCTGCCGGGTGTAGGGCCGCCCAGCCGGGCCCCTCCGGGTCGCGGCCGCGAGGTCCTCCAGGACCCACGGGGCGCGCTCGGCGACACTGGGCGGCGTGACACCGCCTGCGCCGATCATGCGCAGGGGCAGCCCACCCGGTAGTGACCGCACTCCGTGCGCTCCAGCAGGCGCCACGACGCCAGCTCGGCGGTGAGCCGGTGCGTGGTCGAGACCGGCAACCCGGCCAGGCGGGCGATCTCGGTGAGCGAGTGCACGCTGCCCTGGGTGAAGGTCATGAGGATCGACGTGATCTTGCTGGTGACCGATCGCCCGGACTCGGTCGAGTTGCCCGCCATCTCGCGTCGCCTCCGCGTCGTCGCGGGCAGGGAGAGGATTCGGACCCCGCCGCATCGTGTGATCGGTACCGCACTCCAAGGAAACACGGGGGCATCCCCCGTGCTCAAGCGCGCAGAACGGTGCACATCATTCGTTCCACGGATAGCCCTGCGAACCCCGGAGACGCCACCCGATCCCGGATCCGGACGGGGTACCCGGGGATCTCCCCAGGCGAATCCTGGGGTCGGTCATCGGGGCGACCGGCCCCGGCGCACCGGCACGCTCGGGGCGTGGAGCTCGACTGGTTGCGGACTTTCCTCGCTGTACTGGACCGCGGGGGCTTCACCGCAGCCAGCGAGCAGGTGCACCGGTCGCAGTCGCGGGTCAGCGCCCACGTCGCCGCGCTCGAGCGCCACTGCGCGACCTGGCGCGCGAGCCCCTGGTGCTGATCGGTGCCCCGGGCGAGGGCGTGCCCGAGGTCGTCGACCTGCTCGCCCGGCACGGGGAGGTGGTGATCCCGACGGCGACGGCCGACTGTCCGGCGACCGTGGCGGCACTGGTCCGTGCGGGGATCGGGGTCGGGGTGCTGACCGGGGTCGCCGCGCACGGTGCCCACGTCGACGGCGAGACCGTCCTGGTGCCGTTGGCGGAGCCCGGGATGGTCCGTCGGGTCAGCGCCTACTGGTACGACGCCCTGTCGGGCACCGAGCTGGGCCGGGAGCTGCTCCGCGAGGTCCTGGCCGCTCCAGCGCCCGCCGGGGCGGTGCCCGCGCCGCGGGCGTCGCGCGAGGTCCGTGAGGTCATCCCCGCGCTGGTGTCGTCGGGCCCGACCGGGTCCGTGGCGGTCCGTTCAGCTGGGCCAGCGTCTGGGTCGGCGCCTTCGGCAGGACCCGGCCCTGCACAGCGCGGGCCTGGTCGGGGGTGAGCATCCAGGTGGCGTCGTCGATCGCCCGGGCCTTCGCGGTGTCGATCTGCCCGGCCTCCCACAGGGCGTGGGTGTCGGCCAGCACCGCGAGCAGCCGGCAGGCCAGGCCGATCCGGGCACACGCGGCGCCGCGGGACAGGCGTAGGCCGACCCCGGCCTCGTCGGGGGCGTACTCGCTGCCCATACCCGCCCACCGCGCGGAGTGGGGTGCCGTGTCGGTGGGGCGGCGCCGGGCCAACTCGGCGAGCAGGCGGGCCTGCCGCGCTTGCGCCCACGAGGTGATCCGGTCGAACCCGATGATCGCCTCGATCAGGGTGTGATCGTCAATCGCCGCGGGGTCGGCGGTCGCTGCGTCCAGGTCCAGCGCCAACCAGCCGGACGGCGCGCACGTCCCGTGGGCGAACACCGGCTCGTCCGGATCGGCGGGCGGCCACTCTGAAGCCGGCATGCTCCGTCGGCTCATGCGAGCCCGGCGGCTCGACGATCTCGTCCTGCATGTGTGGTCCTCCTCAGGCGGCATCGCCGACCACGTGTGATCGGTCGCACCACGGTCCTCGGGCAGGTCAGGAGGGTCAAGCGCGGTGCCGGGGCTTTCCGCTGGACGGAGCAGACCATCCCGAACACGGCGATCCGGGCACCCGTGCGGCGCAGTGGGGCCAGACGCGTTCCCACTCGCCGGAACCAGCGCGCGGCTCGGTTGCCGACGGGGACACCGGCGGACGAGTCTCTTGACTGTGCAGCCCGCCCTCCATCAGGACCTCGCCGACGAGCTGTGGGAGGCCGATCGCTCGGCCAAGCCCATCGCCCCCCTCACCGAGCGCCACGACGGTCTCGACGTCGAGGACGCCTACGCGATCCAGTCGATCAACATCGAGCGGCGCGTCGCCGCGGGCCAGAAGGTCATCGGCCGCAAGGTCGGCCTGACCAGCAAGCCCATGCAGACCCTGCTCGGGGTGAACGAGCCTGACTTCGGGGTGCTGACCGACGAGATGTTCGTCGAGGACGGCGACCTGATCGCGTTGTCGCGACTGGTCCAGCCGCGGGTGGAGGCCGAGCTGGCGTTCGTGATGGACCGCGACCTCGCCGGACCGGGCGCCACCACGGCTTCGGCGCTCGCCGCGATCGCCGGCGCGCTGCCGGCCGTCGAGATCGTCGACAGCCGGGTCGCCGACTGGAAGATCAAACTGGTCGACACCGTCGCGGACAACGCCTCCTCCGGCCTGCTCGTGTTGGGCGGCCGGATGCGGAAGGTCGAGGACCTCGACCTGCGGCTGCTCGGCGTGGTGGTGTCGCGCAACGGCGAGATGATCGACACTGGCGCCGGCGCGGCCGCGCTGGGAAATCCCGCCCGGTGCGTCGCCTGGCTGGCCAACAAGCTCGGCAGCCTCGGCTCGGGGCTGAAGGCGGGCGACGTCGTCCTGCCGGGTGCCGTGCACAAGATGGTGCCGGTGAACCCGGGCGACGTGTTCCGTGCGGAGTTCGCCCACCTGGGCCCGGTGACCGTGCGGTTCTCCAACTCGGGCAGCTTCTCCAAAGGAACGGACTGACCGTGGCCATCACCGCACAGGAGATCGCGGAAGCGCTCATCACGTCCGAGCGCGAGCGCAAGGGCATCGCGCAGTTCAGCGACGAGCACCCCGACATCCCGGTCGAGACGGCCTACGAGGCGCAGAAGCTGTTCATCGGCTCCAAGCTCGACGCCGGGGAGACCTTCGTCGGCTGGAAGCTGGGTCTCACCAGCCGCAACAAGCAGCAGGCCATGGGTCTCGAGGCGCCGCTGTACGGCCGCGTCACCAGCGGCATGCTCTCCGCGTACGGCGAGCCGGTGCGCCTGGACCGGTTCATCCACCCGCGGGTGGAGTCCGAGATCGCGTTCCTGCTGGCGCGCGACATCACCGGGCCCGCCACGATCGCCTCCGTGCTGGCCGCCACCGAGGTGGTCTTCGGCGCCGTCGACGTGCTCGACTCCCGGTACGAGAGCTTCACGTTCACCCTCTCCGACGTCGTGGCCGACAACGCCAGCGCCGGTGCCTTCTACCTCGGCCCGATCGCCCGGCGACCCGACGAGCTGGCGGACCTGCGGCTGCTCGGCGCCGTCGTCCGCGTGGACGGCGAGGTCGTCATGACCGCCGCGGGTGCGGCCGTCATGGGCCACCCGGCGGCGTCGGTCGCCTACCTGGCCAACGAGCTCGCCGCGAGCGGTGAGGAGGGCCTCAAGGCCGGTCAGCTGGTCTTCTCCGGCGGCGTCACCGCCCCGGTCCCGGTCGTCGCGGGCGGCAGCGTCACCTTCGAGTTCGATCAGCTCGGCGCCATCGAGGTCTTCGGCGCCTGAGAGGGGCGTCGGAGAACCGGGTCCCGCGGGCCGCGGTTCTCCGAGCCCCCCGAAAGGAGAGGGTGCGGTGCTCACCTCCACGGCAGTCGTGGCCACGGACGCGGCGTCGCGCTACGCGAAGCAGCTGCTGTCCCACCTCGGACGCAAGGCCGGGGTGGAGCCGGTCGAGGGCGACCCCGAGGCCGGCCTGCTCCGCCTCTCGTCCGGTTTCGGCGTCGTCCGGGCGCGCGCTGACCACCTGATCCTCGAGGCGTCGGCCGCGGACACCGAGGCGCTGGCGGCGGTCGAGGACGTGCTCGGTCGGCACCTCGAGCGCTTCGGTGCCCGGCGTGAGTTGACCGTCACCTGGCAGCGGGACGACGGCTGATCCGGCGTCGGGAGACCGCCCGGCGCGCCCGGCGCGCAGCCCGGCTCCGTGGCATCGTCCGACGTGGCGCGCCGCCCTGATCCGGCACCGAGCGCTTGGTAAACTTAGCGCCCCGACCGGAGACCCGGTGGCTGTCGCCCCGGGTCGGCCCCGAGAGGAACCATGCCGCGTCGCCGATCCACCCGAGCGTTCACCTCCGGACTGCGCGCGCTGCTGCCGAACCTGCGGCGGCGCCGGCCCGCCACCAAGCCGGCGGCGCCCGCGCGCAAGTCCCCGGCGCCGGCCGTGGCCGGAACCTGGGTGGCCGGTACCCACGTCGGTGCCGCGGGCGGGCGCTCCTACGACGTGTACGTCCCTGCCGGGCTCCGCCGGCGCACGGCGGCACCGCTGGTCGTCCTGTTGCACGGCTGCGGCCAGACGCCCGCCGAGTTCGCCGACGCGACGCGCTTCACCGCGACCGCCGACCGCAACGGCTTCCTGCTCGTGCTGCCCCACCAGCAGACCCGCCACCACCCGCAGCGGTGCTGGCGCTGGTACGAGGCCGCGCACCAGCAGCGCGGGGCGGGGGAGCCCGCGGTCGTCGCCGGGATCGTCGCGCAGGTCGCTGCGGAGGAGCTCCGGTGGCGCGTCGACCAGCGCCGGGTCTACGTGGCCGGGCTGTCCGCCGGGGGCGCCATGGCGCTGACGGTCGCCGCGGCCTACCCGGACGTCTTCGCCGCCGTCGGGGTGCACTCCGCTCCGGCGTACCGCTCGTCGACCCGGACGGCACAGGCGCTCGCCGCGATGGCGGGGCGGACGGAGGTGCCCCCGCCCCTGCCGGGCGCGGCCGCGCTGCCGCCCGCGATCGTCGTCCAGGGTGGCGCGGACTCCGTGGTGCGGGCGCAGAACGGGGACCGCGTCGCCGACCAGTGGCTCGCCTACCGGGCGGCGGCATGCGGCGACGACGCGGTGGGCCGCAGCCGGTCCGACACCGGGCGCACGACCGACGGCCGGGCGTATCAGGTGCTGCGCTGGTACACCGGGCGCGGCCGCAAGGTGCTGGAGTACTGGATGGTCGACGGGCTGGGGCACGCCTGGTCCGGCGGTCGCAAGGACGGGTCGTTCAGCGATCCCCGCGGTCCCCGCGCGACCACGCTGATGTGGGCGTTCTTCCGGTTGCACGCCCTCGACCGGCGGTCAGGGCGCCGGCTCGCCCGCGCGACGGGGGCCTAGGCCGCCCGGTCAGCGCCGGGTGCGCCGGCGCAGCGCCGGCAGCGCGGCGAGCAGCAGCAGGTCCGTCGATCACCGGCCGGCGGGGGAGGGCGACCCGGACGAGCCGGGACGATACGGACATCGCCGCCTCCTTTCGCTCGGACACGCGCCCCGGGCGGGGACGCCGAGCGTGCGGGCGAGCCGGCCTGACCGCTCGGGTCAGGGTCGCCAGGCGCGCAGCACGGCGGCGACGAGGTCGTCCGGGGAGACGTCGATGTCCTTCCCACGGGCGAGCAGGCGGTAGTACACGGGCCCGACGAGCATGTCGACGGCGAGCTCACGGTTGATGTCGGCGGCGATCTCCCCGCGCTCCACCCCGCGCTCGAGTGCTGCACGCACCGAGCGCCGCCGGGGCTGGAAGTAGTGCTCGTCGAAGGCGGAGAGCAGCGCCGGGTCGTCGTGCAGGTCGGCGACCAGGGCGGGCAGCACGCGACCGGCCGCCGTGGTGGCGAACCGGTGGACCATCTCGCGCAGGCCGGCGACGAGGTCGGACCGGACGTCACCGAGGTCGGGGAACGGGTCGGCGGACATGACGCGGACCACGGCGTCCGCGACCACGGCGGCCTTGCTCGCCCAGCGCAGGTAGAGCGTGGGCTTTCCCACGCCGGCGTTGCGCGCGATCGCGGCGATGGTCAGCTCGGAGTACGACATGTCCTCCAACAGGCGCAGGACGGCCGCGAGGATCTCCTCGTCGCGGCTGGTGTCGCGGGGGCGTCCGGGGCGGCTCGGCGTCGTTGCCGTCATCGGGTCCCGTCCGTGTGAGGTCGGCGGCGGCCACCGGTCGATCCGGCGGCCGCCGCGCTCACCGGTGTCAGCCGGCCGGCACCTCGACGACCGCGATGTGGTTGCCGTCGGGGTCGCGCAGCATGAACAGCAGCGGCGCGCCCGGCGTCCGCATCGGCTCCGGGTCGACGTCGACGCCGAGGGCGCTCAGCCGCTTGTGCTCGGCCAGGACGTCCGGCGTCTCCACGCCGATCCCGCTCCCGCCGGGCGCTCCGCCGCCCATCGGCGGGTTGAGTGCGAGGCGGGCCCGCGAGCCGGGAGGGGCGACCTCCAGCCAGCGGTGCTCGTCGTGGTCGCCGAACCGCGAGTCGCCACGCACCTCGAAACCGAGCTTCTCGGTGTAGAAGGCGAGGGCGGCGTCCTGGTCGGCGACGGTGAACATGGCCACGCCGATGTCGTTGACGGTCGTCGGGGCTGCAGTGGTGGATCGAGTCATGCCGGGTGGACGGCGCGGGCGCACGGAACTCATCGGCGCCGCGGTGGAAATCTTCGCGCGGCCCGCGGTTGCCCGGGTGGGGGCGGGGGAAGTACCCGGGCATGGAGCGCCAGAAGGGCGAGTACGTCGACATGGACGACGACAAGCGCCAGCAGCTCGACCAGCAGGCCGAGGAGTACGTCGACGACGTCGCCGAGCAACCGGCGATGAACGCCGATCCCGACGCCCGGCATCCCGCCGAGGACGCCGACCCGGCCGACAGCTCCGAAGCCGTGGAGTCCTGACCAGGCTCTTCAAGGCCCGGCTCGACCGGGCGACCTCCCGGCCGTGCAACGATCTCCGCGTGCCGGCCCGACGTCCGTCTCGACATGCGCTCGTCGCCGCGGCGTTCGGGGGCGCCGCGATGGTCGTGCTCCTGTGCCCGCCCGGCGTGCTGCAGCCCGTGGGTTCGCTCGCGGTGAGCCGGCCCCTGACAGGAACGGTGCTCCCGGCCTCGCCGCAGGCCACGACCGTCCCGCCCGGCGACGCACCCTTCTTCACCACGCCCCCGCCGCCGACGTCCGCCGCTGCGGATCCCGACGCCCCCACCGCCGCGGACCGGGCCGCCGGTATCCAGCGGCGGACGGTCGCGCAGGCCGGCAGCGGGGAGTTCGACGTCGTGGCCGGCTCGGTCCCGGCGCCCGGCCGTGGCGAGGTGCACGCCGTGCGCGTCGAGGTGGAGCGCGGCCTGCCCGTCGACGGGCTGCGGTTCGCCGGGTTCGTCCTCGCGACGCTCACCGACGAGCGCAGCTGGGGCCACGACGCCGCCATGACCTTCGCCCGCACGGACGGCGACGCCGAGATCGTCGTGGTCCTCGCGAGCCCGGAGACCAGTGCGGGCCTGTGCGACGACCGCCGCTCGCGCGGCGTGCTCTCGTGCCGCAACGGCCCGCGTGCCGTCCTGACCTTCCTCCGCTGGGTCGACGCGACCGACGAGTACGCCGACAACGCCACCGGCTACCGCCAGTACGTCGTGAATCACGAGGTCGGCCACGCGCTGGGGCACGGCCACGAGCGCTGCCCCGGCCCGGGGCGGCTCGCGCCGGTGATGCAGCAGCAGACGCTCGGGCTCATGGGCTGCGCGCAGAACCCGTGGCCCTATCCGGCCGAGCCGCAGACGCCGACACCCTGAGTGGCGGACGACCACGACCGTGCGCATCCACGGGTGGAAGATGCACTGGTACAAGCTGCTCCTGCCTGCTTGGGGAGAGCTTGGGATCACCGTCCGCACCAGCCGTGAGCACCCGCGCCCGTATCCGCCAGGCTCGCCGGCTGCCGAGCTACCTCACCGCCGGCGTCGAGGGCATCGCCGGACAGCCACGTCCGATCACGGCGTCGAGCGCAACCAGCGGTAGCCATACGGCGGCAGCGCCAGCTTGAGCGTGGCGTCGTCGCCCACCGTCACCGTCGATCCGTCGGCGGCCAGCACGTCGTACAGGTCGTGGCCGCCCAGCCCGGTGAGGGGAAGGGTCGCGGTGACCCTGCGGTCCGCGAAGTTGTGCAGCGCGACGACGGCGATGCCGTCGACGTCCGCGCGGTGCGCGAGCACCGGGCCGGCCTTCGGCCCCGGGTCGACGACCTGCACCGGGCCCCACGCCAGCTCCGGGCACGCGCGGTAGGAGTCGACCAGGTGCCGGAAGAACGACAGCAGCGAGTCGGGGTCCCGGGACTGGTCGCGGACGTTGACGTGCTCGGGCCCGAACGCGCCCTCGGCGAGCGGCTCCGGGAACGTCGACGGGTCCGCGGTGGAGAACCCGCCGCCCGGCTCGGCGGTCCACTGCATCGGCACCCGGACCGCGAGGCGCCCCTCCGCCTTGAGGTTCTCGCCCAGGCCGATCTCCTCGCCGTAGAACAGCACCGGCGTGCCGGGCAGGGCGAACAGCAGGCTGTACACCAGCCGGATCCGGCGCTGGTCACCCTCGAGCATCGGCGGAAGGCGCCGTCGCAGGCCGCGGCCGTAGACCTGCATGTCCTTGTCAGGCCCGAACGCGTCGAAGATCTCCTGGCGTTGCGCCTCGGAGAGCTTGTCCAGGGTCAGCTCGTCGTGGTTGCGGACGAACGTCGCCCAGTGCGCGTCCTTCGGCGGCTGCGGGCGGTCGCGCAGCGCCTCGGCGATCGGGCCGGCGTCGCCGCGCACCAGCGACAGGTACATGCTCTGCATGCCGATGAAGTCGAAGCACATCGTCAGCTCGTCGTCGCCCTTGCCGAAGAACTCCATGGTGTCGACGTAGGGCAGGTTGACCTCGCCGAGCAGCACACCCTCGCCGTTGCGGCGGGTGAGGAACGAGCGGAGGTCGGCGAGGTAGTCGTGCGGGTCGGGCAGGTCCGCGGCGTCGGCTTGGCCGCTGGTCTCGAGCAGGAACGGCACGGCGTCGACCCGGAAGCCCGACAGGCCCAACTGCATCCAGAACCCGATGATCCGGGCGATCTCGTCACGGACGGCGGGGTTCGCGACGTTGAGGTCGGGCTGGAACCTGTAGAAGCGGTGCAGGAAGTACTGCCCGGCCTCCTCGTCGTACTGCCAGAGGCTGGTCTCCTTGTCCGGGAACGTGACGCCCTGCGGGCCGTCGGCAGGCGGCTCGTCCGCCCACACGTACCAGTCGCGGTACGGGTTGTCCGGTGAGCTGCGGGCCTGCTGGAACCACGGGTGCTGGATCGAGGTGTGGTTGACGACGAGGTCCGCGATCACCCGGATCCCGCGGTCGCGGGCGGTGCGGATGAACTCGACGAACTCCCCGAGCGTGCCCAGCCGCGGGTCGACGCCGTAGAAGTCGGTGATGTCGTAGCCGTCGTCCCGGTCCGGCGAGGGGTAGAAGGGCATCAGCCAGATGCAGGTGACGCCGAGCCGGTGCAGGTGGTCGATCTGCTGGATGAGGCCGCGGAAGTCGCCGCACCCGTCGCCGTCGCCGTCGGCGTAGGTCTCGACGTCCAGGCAGTAGACGACGGCGTTCTTCCACCACAGGTCCGAGGTCTGGGTCAGTCTCACGAGGCACTCCGCAACTGGGGAAGGACCTTCTCGCCGAACGCGGCGACGAAGGCGTCCTGCTCCTGCCCGACGTGGTGCAGGAAGATCTTGTCGAAGCCGAGCTCGGCGTACTCGGCGAGCTGCGCGGTGTGCGCACCGAGGTCGAGGTCCCAGCAGACCGGCGGCGGGAACACGCTGCTGCGCCACTGCTCGTACGCCACCGCTTCAGCCTCACGCTCGTCCGGCGCCCAGCTCAGGTGGACCTGGGGCGCGAAATCACCGCGTCGAACCCCGCCGCCTCCGCCTGCTGGACGGCGCCGAGGAGCGCGCTGGGATGGACCTGTTCGTGTGAGCAGTGCAACCCGAGAACCGGCATGCGCAGCAGTACCCTTTCGGGTGACCCGGCGACACATGGAACGCCGCCGTCGTGGTCGCCTTTTGCGAGCCGCCTCGGCTGCCCCAGGTCGCTGCTGGTGTCGGCTCTGCTGACCGCACTGGAGATACTTGTGCTGTCCAGGTAGGACCGCACACCCGAGGAGCGCCAATGACGGACCCCCTCCCGGACACCCCGCCCCGGGTGGACCCGGACACGAACGGCGCCACCCCGTCGGGTGATGCCGCTACCAACGGCGCCGCTCGCCGGCCCGCACGCAGCACCACCACCGGCACCCGCCGCACCGGCACGACCCGCGCCCGCACCGCGACCACGCAGCCCGTGGCCGGCGAGCCCGGGACGGCAGCCGGCGGCCGCGGGCCGCGAGGCGCCCGGGGCGAACGCGGCGAGCCCGGAGCGTCGGGCGAGCCGGGGCCGGCAGGTGAGCGCGGTGAGCCGGGCCAACGAGGTGAGCCAGGTCCGGCAGGTGAGCGCGGCCCGGCGGGTCCGGCTGGCCCGGCCGGTGAGCGCGGGCCTGCGGGTCCGGCAGGTGAGCGCGGCCCGGCAGGGGTGGCTGGCCCCGCCGGTGAGCCAGGGCCCGCGGGCCCGCGAGGTGAGCGCGGCCCGGCCGGACCTCCCGGTCCGGCCGGCCTCGCGGCGCCGGTCCGTTCCGGTCTCGATGACCCGCTGACCCTCGTCGCGGACTTCGCGCTCCTGCCCGCACGCATCGGTTTCGCGCTCCTCGGGCACGGCGTCGCGCTGTCCCGCGGGGTCGCGAGGGCTGTTGCCCGCTGGACGCACTGACAGCACGCGGACGGGTTGCGCGCCGGTCACCACTCCGGTGCGGCCGCCGGGCTCGAGGGTGTCGCGAGGTCGTCGGCTGTGGGCGTCGGCGGGGCGATGCGCACCCTCGCGACCCGCCTGCCGTCCATCTCGGTGACGGTGAACCGGTGCCCGTGCGCCTCGAACCCGTCGCCCACCGCGGGCACCCGGCCCAGCTGCGTCTGCACGAACCCGGCAAGGGTCTCGTAGGGACCGTCGGGCAGCAGGATGCCGGAGACCCCGGCCAGCTCCTCGCGGTGCAGCAGCCCGTCGAACTCGGTGGCGTCCGCGCCCGCGGCCTCGGCGGGGTCGTACTCGTCCTCGATCTCGCCGACCAGCTCCTCGAGGATGTCCTCCATCGTGACGATGCCGTCGGTGCCGCCGTACTCGTCGACGACCACGGCGAGGTGGGTGCGGTTCGCCCGCATCTCCGTGAGCGCCGCGAGCACCGGCTTGCTGCCAGGCAGCAGGGGGACGGGGCGGGCGAGGTCGCGGACGGTGCGCGCGGCGGTATCGGTGAGTGCAGCGGTGAGCAGGTCGCGGACGTGCACCACGCCGACGACGTCGTCGACGGTGCGGCCGATCACCGGGTAGCGCGAGTGCGGCTTGTCGAGCACGTCGCGGGCGGCCTCGGCGAGTGGCGTACCGGCGCTGAGGAAGGAGACCTCCGTCCGCGGGATCATAACGCCGCCGAGCTGGCGGTCGGCGGCCCCGAACACGTCGGTGAGCACCCGGCGCTCCTCGGTGCCCAGCTCGCCGTGGGTGCTGACCATGTCGCGCAGCTCCTCCCCGGTGACCTCCTCGCCCTGGGCTCGCGGGTCGAGGCCGAGCATCCGCACGACGGCGTTGGTCGACGCCGACAGCAGCCAGACGATCGGGCGGGTCAGCGTTGCCACGCGGTCGAGCGTCGGGGCGACGAAGAGCGCGACCCCCTCGCCGCGCTGCAGGGCCAGCCGCTTGGGGACGAGCTCGCCGAGCACCAGTGACAGGTAGGAGATGAAGGCGGTCACGGTGATGAACGCGGCCGTGCCCGCGATGCCGCCCGGCACGCCCCACGCGACGAGCACCTCGCCCAGCGGCTCCGACAGGGTCGACCCGCCGTACGCGGAGGCGAAGAACCCGGCGAGGGTCACCCCGACCTGCACGGAGGCGAGGAACCGGCTGGAGTCGGCACGCAGCTTCCGGACGCGGTCCCCCCGCTTGCCGGGCAGCCGGTCGACCTGGCTGTCACGCAGCGAGACCACCGCCAGCTCGGACCCGGAGAAGTAGCCGCCGATCAGCACGAACACCAGGACGAGCGCGAGGCTGGTGAGGACGCCGTTCACCGCTCCAGCATTCCGCAGCGGCGGTGCGCGCCCGGAACGACCCGGGCGAACGGGACGGCGAGGGAAGGGCAGACTGGCGCCATGGCGACGTGTACCCATCTCGACACCCTGAACGCGGTGACGCCCAGTGACGACGGCTGCCACGAATGTCTGGCCGCGGGCGGGCGGTGGGTGCACCTACGGATGTGTCAGGAGTGCGGGCACGTCGGCTGCTGCGACAGCTCGCCGAACCGGCACGCGACCGCGCACTTCCACGCGACCGCGCATCCGATCGTGCGCTCGTTCGAGCCCGGTGAGGACTGGTACTACTGCTACGCGGACGAACTCGCGTTCGAGATCGACGGCGCCGGGCCGGCGCCCTCGCACAGCTGAGCCGGCCGTCGAGGTCGGGCTCACCTCCGGAGCCGGACCGGGCCGGGAGGGGGTGGGGTGAGGGTCCTGCTGGTCGCCGACCTGCACTACCGGCTGCGGCAGTTCGACTGGTTGCTCGAGCGGGCGGTCGCCGTCGACGCGGTGATGATCGCCGGAGATCTGCTCGACATCCGCTCGCAGGTCGCGCTGGACGTGCAGGCGGTCGCTGTCCGGGCAGCGCTGCGCGAGCTCGCGGCGGAGACCGCGCTCTTCGTGGCGTCCGGCAACCACGACCTGGACGGCCGCGACGACGCGGGGGAGAAGGTGGCGCACTGGATGGCACAACTCGGCGCGCTCGGCGTGCACGGCGACTACTCGTCGGTCCCCCTCGGCGACGAACTGGTGACGGTCTGCCCCTGGTGGGACGGCCCGCTGGTCCGCGCAGCGCTGGAGGCATGTCTCGCCGAGGTGGCGAACCGCCCGCGGGCGCGCTGGATCTGGGTGCACCACGCGCCGCCCGCCGGGTCACCGCTGGCCTGGGACGGGCGCCGCGCGTGGGGTGACGACCAGCTGACGAGCTGGATCGAGCGCTTCACCCCGGACCTCGTGCTCACCGGTCATGTCCACCAGGCGCCGTTCGTGTCCGGTGGTGGCTGGGTCGACCGGATCGGGACGACGTGGGTGTTCAACGCCGGCCAGCAACCCGGGCCGACGCCCTCGCGCGTCGACATCGATCTCGGCGCCGGGACGGCGGTGTGGACCTCCGCGACCGACTGCGCTGAGATCCACTTCTGACGGGATCCACTTCTGGCGGGCCGTCAGTACGGGGCGTCGCGCTCCCGGTCCGAGCCCGGCTCGCAGTCCTGGACGTGGTGGTGGCGCAGCGACTCGAGGACGGTGTCGACCATGCCGAGGTTGTCGTGGTCGCCGTACTGGCGGCGCAGGTCGACGAGGTAGCCGTTGATCGTGTCGAGCCGGCGCGCCAGGGCGGTGGCGACGGCGCGGGCCATCAGCGGGTGCCCGTCGAGGAAGCCCTCGGGATCGTCGGTGCGGCGCAGCCGGCTGTCGCGCACGGCGCGAACGGTGGCGGTCGCGGCGCTGCCGAGCAGGGCGCTCATCTCGCCGAAGATGGCGCCCGGAGCGTCGACGAGCGTGATGAACGTGCCGCCACGGGTGATCTCGAGCGCGCCGTCGAGCAGCACGAACAGCTTTCCGTGCGCCTCGCCCTCGTGGATCAGGACCGCCCCGGCCGGGTAGCGCACCTCCGGCAATGCGGCGGACCAGGCGAGCATGTCGGGCACCCGATGCAGTCTACTGCGGGTGCTGTTGCGGTGAGATGAACAGGCGCGCGGTTCGATCTTGCCTCGGCAGCCGTGGTGGCCGGCTCACGGCGCGACGTCAGCCCTCCAGCTCCGCCAGCGCCTTCCGGGCCTGCTCCAGCTCGGCCTCGAGAGCGGAGACCCGGGCGGCCCGCTGCTCGCGGGAAGCTCCGATGGCGGCCTCGATCGGCTCGGCCAGCTCGGGGTGCAGCTCCTGGGCGGCCCGCAGCACCGACGCGGCGCTGATCGGGAGCCCGCGGGAGATCCACGCCGCGCCCTGCTTGAGCTCGGCCTGCCACTCGCCGTCCGCACCACCGGCCACGGTCAGGGTCAGCTCGACGACGCGCGTGGTGCGGGCCGTCGAGGTCGAGCCCTTGGGGCGGCCCCGTCGGCGCTTCTCGGGCTGCGCCTCCGCGATGTCCGTGGCGTCCGTGCCGGCGGTGGAGCCGGGCAACGGCACGGTGGGATCGCCCGGAAGTGCGGCGTCGCTCGGGGCCGCGGGGGAGCGGGAAAGGTCGTCCTCGGTCACCGGTCGATAGTAGGAACGCTGCCCCGTCACCCGATCGGGGTGGGTGGCCGTCAGGGGCGGGCCGACGGGGTGGGGTCGGCTGTCGCGTCGTCGTGCTGGTGGTAGCGGAGGGCGGCTCGACGAGTCAGCGCCGTCAGCGAGTCGAACCAGCGCGCCGGCTTCTCGACGGCGTGTCCCGGGCGCATGGGCCGGGGCGTCTCGTCGCCCGGTAGCAGCCGGTTGACGACACTGACGAGCCGCATCGTCGTCGACGGCGCCAGGCCGTGCAGCCGCATACCGATCTTGGCCAGCGGCGTCGGTGCCACCTCGGGCTTGCCCTTGAGCGTCGCACTCACGAGCAGGCGGGCGGCGCGTTCGGCGTCCATCGACACCAGCGGCAGGCTGTCGCCGAGGGTGAACCAGCGATGTTCGGCCGCCTGGTCGCCGGTGAAGAGCGCGTTGCGCGGCGAACCGGTCCGCATCAGGCCGGGCACCGCGCACGTCACGGTGATCCCGTGCCGGATCGCCTCGACCCGCAGCCCCTCGGCGAACCCGACGGCCGCGTGCTTGGCCGCGACGTAGGGCAGCAGCTGTGGCGCGGGCAGCTTCCCGCCGATCGAGCCCTGGATCGACCCGGCGTTGGTGACCAGCACGTCCAGCCGGCCGAACCGCGCGGTGGCGGCGTCCACGAGCTGCTGTCCCAGCGCGGGGTCGGCGACGTCGCCGGGCACGGTGACGACCGCGGCGCCGTGCTCCTGCAGCGCCACCGCGGCGGCGGTGAGCCCCGCCTCCGACCGGGCGTTGACCACCAGGTCGTGGCCGCGCCCGGCGAGCTCGCGGGCCAGCAGGAAACCGAGCCCGCGGCTCGCCCCGGTGACGACGGCGACCGGTCTGGCGTTCATCGCGTACTCCTATCGGCCGCGGCGGACACCCCGGCGTTTACGCCGGGGAGGAGCCGCTCTCTTCGTAGGGGTAAACGGGACTTCACACGGCGTGCCGTTATCGTTTGAGCATGGGTGGGTGGGTGGTGAAGCGGGCGTTCAAGTACCGCTTCTATCCGTCTGACCAGCAGGCCCAGGAGTTGAACCGGACGTTCGGCTGCGTCCGCAAGGTCTACAACCTGGCCCTGGAGGCCCGCACCAAGGCCTGGTATGGCGAGCAGCGCCGCGTGTCCTATGTCGAGTCGTCGGCGATGCTCACCGAGTGGAAACGCGACGCGGAGCTGGCCTACTTGTCCGAGGTGTCGTCGGTGCCGTTGCAGCAGGGCCTGCGGCACCTGCAGGGCGCGTTCACGGCGTTCTGGGAGAAGCGGGCGCGGTACCCGACGTTCAAGTCCAAGCGGCGCTCGCGGGCGTCGGCGGAGTACACGAGGTCTGCGTTCCGCTACCGGGACGGCGCGCTGACGCTGGCGAAGATTGCCGAGCCGCTGGCGATCCGCTGGTCGCGGCCCCTGCCCGAGGGTGCCGAACCCAGCACAGTCACCGTGTCCCGTGACAGCGCGGGGCGCTGGCATGTGTCGCTGCTGTGCGAGGTGTCGGTCCAGGACGGCCCGGCGACGGATGCCGTGGTCGGTGTCGACGCCGGGGTCACGTCCCTGGTCACCCTGTCCACCGGGGAGAAGGTCACCAACCTCCGCCACGAGCGCCGCGATCGGGTCCGGTTGGCCCGGGCGCAACGGGTGCTGGCCCGCAAGCAGCGCGGGTCGGCGAACCGGGAGAAGGCCCGCCGGCGCGTGGCCCGAGTGCACGCCCGGATCACCGACCGGCGCCGTGACCATCTGCACAAGCTCACGACTCGGCTCGTCCGCGAGAACCAAGCGGTCGTGATCGAGGACCTGCAGGTCGCCAACATGGGACGTCGGCGCAGGGCCGCCTCGAACACGCGCTCGACCTCCCGGCGCAGGGCGAGCAGCCCCAGGAGTTCCCGGCGGCGCGGACGCTGCGGCGTTGGCTGTGTCGCGGGAGGTGGTCAGCCGGCGCCGAGGGCTGCGCTCCGCAACCGGGCTCCGGCGACAACACCGGGCCGGTTGCCGTGCTCCTGCTCGAACTCCAGCATCGCGGCGACGTCGCGCGGCTCGTTGAGGGTGCGCAGGGCGGCGACGGCGGCGTGCCCGGTCAGGTCGGCGAAGCCGGGGATCGGCGGCGGCGTGGGTCCGGCGTCCATAGCTTCGATGGGGGCCGCGACGGGGGCGTCGACGGGGGCGTCCGGCAGGTGCCGGGCCGGCTGCTCGGGGGCCTCCGTGATCTCCGCGCCGACCTCCTCGCTGACCTCGTTGCCCGTCCCGGCGACGGTTCCGGCTGCCCGCTCCACGGTGAGAGAGACGGTCATGGCCGTCTCGCCGAGCGCGGTGCGGGCGGGGGAGTTCGCCGCCTGGGTGATCTGGGCGGCCAGTCGTTGCAGCGGCGACGCCTGAAGAGCCGCCCGCCCACCGGCCAGGTCCGCGAGCACCCCGGTCAGCCACTGCACCGTCTCGGTGTGCGCCGCCTCGAGGTCGCGGGCGAGCTCGTGCACCGCGGGCAGGTCGGCGGTCCCCGCGACCGCCGCGACGTAGCGTGCCCGGTCGCGGAGCTGGTGCTCCAGGGCCAGGTCGCCCAGCAGCGCCTCGTCCAGCGGCTGCGCCTGCTCCATCGCGCCGCGGACCAGGGAGGCCACCCGACCGACCAGCGGGCTGACCGGATCGGGGAATGCGCCGAGGTCGCGCAGGAGGCCGCCGATGCGGGCGGCGCGCGCGTCCGCGTCGGCGGCGTTGCGCCGCAGATCGTCGCGGAGGTCGTCGGTGCTCGCCTGGGCGACCCGCGACCGCGCGACATGGGCCTCGGCGCGGGTCAGCTGCGCGAGGATGCGGAGCTGGGTGATGAGGGTGGCGGTGTCGGTCATGGCGTCCTTTCGTCCGTTCACAGAATGCCCACGCCGCTGCCGCGGCACGCCGCGGCGCGGGTGTGACATGTGCGTCGGTACGACGGCGGGCGCCGCCTTCCGCGAGTCGCTACGTTGAGCAGCCCGAAGGCGACACTTCGGCATGACGAAGGTGCCGACTCGCGGCGGCGAAGGTGCCGACTCGCGGGGTCACTCCGAGGGGAGCTGGTCCAGGCGGGCACGGGCGCGAGCCGTGCGCACGGCGGCCGCGGCGGCGTCGCGGGCCGAGTCGCGGGCGGCGGTCGCGGCGGCGCGGAAGGCTTCGAGGGCGGACTGTTCCTCGTCGCGGGCGGCGTCCAGCGCGGCGGCGAGCTCGGTGACCCGGTCGCGGGTGGCGGTGTGGCGCTCATCGGCACGGTCGCGCTCGCCCTCGTCGGACTCCTGGCGGGACCGCCCAGCGGCCTCCTCGGCCTCGGCGTCGGCAAGCTCCCGTTCCCTGGCGGCGCGCTCCGCGGCGAGCTGCTCGCGGCGTTCCCGCTCGGCCCGTGCCCGCTCGGCCCGCTCCCGTGCGCGCTCGGACCCGGCACCGTCGTCGGACCCGCCGTCCGTCTCGTCCTCGGCGTCCACGCCGTCGTGCCACGCCGTCGCCGTCATCGCCGCCGTCCGGAGCGGTGCTGCCGGGACGGCGGCCGTGGCGCTGCGGAGCCGACGCGGCCCACGCGGCCATGTCGTCGCCGAAGTCCGCGCCCTCGGCGGGCCCGAACCCGGAGTATCGGACGGTCTTGGTCAGGCGCCCGGCCCGTACCTCCTCGGCGACGGCGGGATCGGCGAGGGCGGCGTCGAGGATGCCGGCCACCTCGCGCACGAGCCCGTCGTTCACGGTCTCGCCGCGGCGGGCGGCCAGGCGCCCGGCGTCGCGGGCCATCGCGGCGACGACGCGGTGCCGCTGGCCCGACAGTGCGCGCAGCGCGCTGCCATCGAGCTCCTCCTGGGCCTGCGCGAGGCCGCGGGCCAGGGCGACCAGGCCGTCGAGCTGCTCGGTGCGGTGGCGGGCGAGGAGGTTGGCCAACCAGGCGGCCTTCGTGGGGCGGCGGAGCCGGCCGAGGGCGCGGGCGAGGTCGCGGTCGCCCGCCTCCTTGGCGGCAGCGACCCGGTCGTCGCGGGCGGGGACGAACTCGTCGGGCGGCAGCTCGTACAGCTCGTCCGCGATGGCGTCGAACGGGGAGCCGTCGGGTTCCGGTCCGCCCGTCTCCGACGTCCCGGAGCCGTCCGGGTACGCGGCGTCGGGCTGCGGATCGTCCGTGGCTGTGCGTTCCGGCACATCCGGCAGCCTAGAGGTCCGGCCCGGCCCCGCACCCTTTCGTGCGGGTTACGGTGAGGGAACGCGTCGTCGCGGGCGATCCTCGCGCGGCGCGTGTAGTGCGCCGGCGGCCGCCCCACCCCTCAGGTGGCCGCCGGCACCTTTCTGTCAGTGCCGGTCGCCGTCAGTGCCGGTCGCCGTCAGTGCCAGTCGTTGGCAACGTCGAGGTCGTGCTGGGCGCGGGCCATCCCGTCGTCGGAGAGCTCCTCGACCGGGGGATCGGACCGCGCGGGCACGTCGTCGTCCGCCGGAGGCTCCGGGTCCACCCACTCCTCCCGGTTCGAGCCACCGGGGCCGAGCGTGCCTCTCAGCTCGGCGGCGAGCATGTCGTCCTCGCGTGGGTTGTGCTTGGCGTTGCCGCGTTCCACCGTGGACACCTCCGTCAGGCGTGCTTCCTCTTCCGGCTGGTCACGATGAGCAGTACCACCAGTGCCACCGCGACACCAGCGACGAGGCCGGGCTTCTCCCGCAGCGTCCGCTCGACCGGCGGGGCCTTCTGCGCGAGCAGGGCGTGGCCCTGTGCGACCTTCTCCTGGACGACCGGCCGGGCGTCGGCGACCGCCTTGTTGACGTGCTGCTGCACGACCGGCGCCTTCTCGGCGTAGACGGCCTTGCCCTTCTCGACGGCCTGGTCCACCTTCTGCTGGACGGCGGGCGGCGCCTTCTCGGCGTACACGGCCTTCACCTTCTCCGTGCCCTCGTGCACGCGGCGGCTCGCCTCGATCTTCGCGTCCTGCAGCTTCGCGAGCGTGTCGTCCTTCTTCGCCCTCACCTGCGCCGGGACGTCCACGCGGTGTGCGAGCTCCTCGACGGTGTCGCCGAGTTCGGCGCGCTTGGCGGCCAGCTCGGCGCGCAGCTCCTCGGGACTCTTGGCCGCGGAGTTTGCCTCGGTCATCGCTTGATCCTCTCGCTCACGGTGGCGACGTCGCGCTTGACGCTCTCGACGGTGATCTCGGGGACCGCCGGGGTGGCTCGCTGGATCTGGTTCTTGCCCAGCAGACCGAGCACGCCGGCGACGATGAAGATCACGACGGCGACGATCAACGCCGCCGCCCACACCGGCAGGACCAGCGCGAGGGCGGCGATCACGGTGGTGATCAGCGCCCCGACACCGTACAGGGCGAGCACGCCTGCGGCGCCCGCCAGGCCCGCGCCGATGCCGGCCCGCTTGCCCTTCTGCGCCAGCTCGGCCTTGGCGAGGGCGATTTCGCCACGGACGAGCTCGGAGACCTGCGTGGACAGGCGGGTGATCAGCTCGCCGGTCGTCGCCATTGGTCGGGTCCGAGGAGAGGGACGCCCCCGTAGGGGTCGCCTGCGAGGGGGTGTGCGCCGTCATGGACGGCCCGTACCCTCACCGACCTGCTGGTACACGCCCTGTGAGGGTTCCGTGACCCGAGCGTGGGGATCCCGCTCCGCGGGGGCCGAGCCCGGCAGAAATCCCACGGGCGCATCCGGCTTGGCAAGATGTGGGCGTGATCACGCTGCGCTCCGACTCCGAACGCCGTCGCCGCGCAACAGCAGCCCTGCAACGGCTGCGTCCCGTTCTCGCCGAGGAGGCCGAGAAGACACTGGGCCGGGCGGAGGCCGTCGGGTTCCTTGCCCGCCTCGACCTGTGGTTCCTCGACCTGCACGGCCCGCTCGAGGTGCTCTACGGCGACGACGAGGCCGACGAGCTGGTCGGGCGCCTCGTCCGGCTCGCGCTCCGCGCGGCGGCGGAGCGGCCGACGGAGCTGCGTGAGACCGACCGGCGCCGCGAGGTCGAGCCGCGCTGGTACCAGGAGCCGCGCACCGTCGGCTACGTTGCCTACACCGACCGCTTCTGCGGCACGCTCGACGCCCTGCCCAAGCGGCTGGACTACCTCTCCGAGCTCGGCGTGAGCTACCTGCACCTGATGCCGCTGCTCAAGCCGCGGCCGGGGGAGAACGACGGCGGCTACGCCGTCATGGACTACCGCGCCGTCGACCCCCGGGTCGGCAGCATGGACGACCTGGAGGCCGCGGCCCGGGCGCTGCGGGAGCGCGGGATGAGCCTGTGCGTCGACCTCGTGCTGAACCACACCGCCCGCGAGCACCCGTGGGCGAGGGCCTGGCTGGCCGGCGACCCGGCGTACGCCGATTTCTACTTCGCCTTCAACAACCGCAACATGCCCGACGCCTACGAGGCCACGATCAGCGACGTCTTCCCGGACCGCGCGCCCGGCTCGTTCACCTGGGTCGGCACCGCCCGCCGCGGCCGCGGCGCGTGGGTGTGGACGACCTTCTTCGGCTACCAGTGGGACCTGAACTACGCCAACCCGAACGTCTTCGCCGCGGTCCTCGACACGGTGCTGTGGCTGGCCAACCGGGGGATCGAGATCTTCCGCATGGACGCCGTGCCCTTCATGTGGAAGCGGCTCGGCACGTCGTGCCTGAACCAGCCCGAGGTGCACGACCTCATGCAGGCCCTGCACGCCCTGGTCAAGCTGGCCGCGCCGGCGACGATCTTCAAGGCCGAGGCGATCGTCTCGCCCGAGGACCTCGTGCCCTACCTCGGCGGCCACACCCGCTACCGGCCGGAGTGCGAGCTGGCCTACCACAACCAGCTCATGGTGATGCTGTGGTCGAGCCTCGCGACGAGGGACGCGCGGCTGGCCGTGCAGTCGCTGCGCCGGATGGCGACGATCCCGGCCGAGACCGCCTGGGCCACCTACGTGCGCTGCCACGACGACATCGGCTGGGCCGTCAGCGACACCGACGCCTGGGCCGTCGGCTGGAGCCCGTTCGCCCACCGGCGGTTCCTCAACGACTTCTACTCCGGCGCCTACCCGATGAGCCACGCCCGCGGCGCCCTGTTCCAGGACAACCCCGAGACCGGCGACGCCCGCATCTCCGGGTCGTGCGCCGCGCTGTGCGGGATCAGCGAGGCCCGCGAGCGCGGCGACGCGGACGCGCTGGAGGCGGGCATCCGCCGGCACGTGCTGCTGCACGCCGTGACGTTCGCGTGGGGTGGGGTGCCGCTGCTCTACATGGGCGACGAGCTCGCGCTCGACAACGACCTGAGCTACCTCGACGACGCGGCCCTCGCGCAGGACAACCGGTGGATGCACCGTCCGTGGTTCGACACCGAGGCGGCCGCTCGCCGCGACGACCCCGACAGCGTCGAGGGCCGGGTGTTCGCGTGGATCCAGCGGCTCGCCCAGGTGCGGCGCGAGCTTCCCGCGCTGCACGCGGCGGGGGAGTCGGAGCTGCTGGCGGTCGACGACCCGCACGTGCTCGCGTGGCGCCGTCGCCACCCGCGCAGCGGGCACTTCGTGGGCCTGGTCAACTTCGCCGAGCACTCGGTGTCGGTGGACGTCCGGGCGTTCGAGGGCCTGGGCGAGCTGGAGACCGCGCTGTCGGCCGACGGCGACCTGGTGGTCCACGACGGTCGTGCCCCGCTGCCGGGGTTGGGGTTCGTCTGGCTCGCGGAGCCGTGACAGCCGGGAGCCCGCGCTACAGACCGCGAGGGCGCTGCACGCGCCGCAGGTGGCCCAGGCGTTCGCCGGCCGTCTCGTGGATGTGCTCGTCGACGGGGGCCGGTATGGGCAGCGGGGCGATCCGGCAGATCCGTCCGGCGAGCATCCGCAGCAGGGCGAACTCGACGCCGTCCAGGCCCTTCCAGTCGTCGTCGCCGAGCACCGTCTGCGTGGCGTCGAAGAACAGGTCCGCCGCCGCGACCCGGCGCACGCTCAGCGGGGCGTCCGGCCCGGGCCAGCCCAGATCGCGGGTGGCCAGCAGCACGTGCAGCATGCGCCGGACCACGGCTGCTGCCAGCGGCTCGGAATGGTGCTCGGGCAGGAGCACGGGGCCGGTGATCGACTCGATCGCCTCGACGACGGTGGCGACGGCGCGCTCGACCTCGATACGCTCGGTGAGCCGGGGGCAGCGGGCGACCGTGTCGCCGCGTGCGCCGAACGGAAGGACGCCGACCAGTTCGCGGGCGATCTCGTAGATGGGATCCTGACCGTCCGCGACGGGGCGCCCCCCGATCCGGGAGTCGGACATCGTTCTCGTCCTCCTCGGAGGTGGGGAGCCGGGGGAATGATCACTGAACGTACCGGACTGGTCACAGAGACTAACGCGGGGAGGGGCTGGGTCCGCGCAGGGATCGGCGGATCGACGGCCACGACCGGCGACCGGACCAGCGGTGGGGTGGGCGCGGTGGGCGGCGTTTCTGGGGGAACGGGCGCGGGGACCCGTCCTCACGACGGCGCAGCGAGATGTGATAGCGAGATGTGATGACGACGCAGAGAGAGGACGACACGTGCCTGAGAACGGCCGAGTCGAGTTCGTGCACCGCAGCTGGCCCGCCGACCCGGCGCAGCTGTCGGTGATCCGTCGCGAGCTGGCGGGCTGGCTCGCCCCGCTCGCCCTGACCGACGACGAGACGGCAGGCGTGGTGCTGGCCGTCGACGAGGCGGCGGCGAACGCCGTCCGCCACGCCTACGGGCCGGGGCGCTCCGGGGTCGTCGAGCTGACCCTGTGGACCGAACCCGGCACGTTGTGCGTCGAGGTCGTCGACCACGGCAACTGGGTACCGCCGGCCGAGCTGCCCGCCGTCGACGGTCTGGCCGATCGGGGGCGCGGCATCCCGCTGATGAGCTCCATGGCCGAGGCGGTGCTGATCCACCACGACGCCCGGGGCAGCCGCGTGCTGCTGCGCCACCCGGTGCCGGCGGACCGGGTCACGGCGGAGGCCCGGAACGTGGTCGTCGCCGGCACGACGGAGCCGTAGAACAGGCGCCCGGGCTCAGGTGGCCCGGCCGCATCCGGTGCCGGCCGCCCCCGGGGTGCCGACGCCCAGCGGGTCGCGCTCGCGCGGGTCCGGTGTCGGCGCCCAGCGGCCGTCGACCGGCGCGTAGGTCCACCGCGGTCCCCGGGTGACGAGCGTGTGCAGGGCGGTGACCAGCCGGTCGACGTGTTCGGCCGTGGTGCCCAGCCCGATGCTGGCGCGGACCGCGGTCCCGTCGGTGCCGGGCGCCTCGTCCCGGCACAACCGGTCCAGCAGCGGGTGGGCGCAGAACCGGCCGTCGCGCACCCCGATGCCGTACTCGGCCGACAGGTACGCGGCGACGCGACCGTCTGGGTGGCCCGCGACCGTGAAGCTCTGCACCGCCACCCGGTCCGCGCTGTCGGGCCAGATCCGCAGCGGGGTCACGCCCGGCACCGTCGCCAGACCGGCCGCGAGCCGGTCCAGCAGGACGCGCTCGTGGGCAGGCCCCGGCCCGTCCAGCACCGGCGCCAGCGTCCGGCAGGCCTGGGCGAGCGCGGCGATGCCGAGGACGTTCGGGGTGCCCGCCTCGTGCCGGTGCGGCGCGGGCGCCCAGGTCGCCTCGTCGAGGTCGACCCGGACCACGGCGCCCCCGCCGGCGAGGTAGGGCGTCGCGGCGTCGAGCCAATCGCGGCGCCCGACCAGCGCCCCAGCGCCGAAGGGCGCGTACAGCTTGTGCCCGGACAGCGCCACGTAGTCCACGCCCGTCGCGGCAAGGTCGATCCGGCGGTGCGGCGCGAGCTGTGCGGCGTCGACGGCCACCCGGGCGCCCGCGCCGTGCGCGATCGCGGCGATCCGGTCCAGCGGCAGGACCTCGCCGGTGACGTTGGACGCCCCGGTGACGGTGAGCAGCGCCGTCGGCTGAGCCTGCAGCGCGGCCTCCAGGTCGGCCAGGGTCTGCGCAACGGTCGCGGCCGCCGGAAGCGTGCGGTGCGTCCGGGAGCGCCAGGGCAGCAGGTTGGCGTGATGCTCGACGTCCAGGCACAACACCGACCCGGGGACGGCCGTGGCCAGCAGGTTCAGCGCGTCCGTGGTGTTGCGGGTGAAGACCACGACGTCGTCCTGCCGGGAACCGATGAACTCGCCGACACATTCCCGGGCCCGCTCCAGCAACGCGGTGCTGACCTGCGAGAGATGGCCCGCGCCGCGGTGCACGCTCGACAGGAGCGGCAGGACGTCCGCGACGTGCGCGGCGACCGGCTCGAGGGCGGGCGCACTGGCGGCGAGGTCGAGGTTGGCGTACTCGGCCGTACCGCCGGTGACCAGCGGGACCCGGGTCCCCGCGCCAACGGGGCGGGGAAGGGACGTGGCGGGGCGGTCGAGGGTGAGCGTCATCGGAGCGGGTCCTTCCGCAACGGGGGACCCGAGGACGTCCGACGGGTCCGCGCTTGCCGTCGGGGGTACCGCGACGGCCGGGTCGTCACCCGGAGCACCCCACCGCGGAGGAGGGTTGCCGGCCAGCGAGCCGGGGCTTTGCGCTGGCGCTCATGACCTGCGGAGGACGGTAGGGGGCGATCGCTGCGGCCGTCAACCCGGGGGTGCGGTTGCTCATACGGGCGCGGGCTCCTACCGTGGCGCTCGTGGCCCACGGTGAGATCCTCGCTCAACGCGACGTTCTCGCCGGTCGGCTCTACGTCGACTTCGGGTATCTCACCAGCGCGGCCTGTCCGGCCTGACCGCTTCATCCCGATCTTCCGGACCCCCGGGCCCCGCCCGACCGCTCGAGCCGGGTCTATCCGGCCGGTGTGCCGCTCGCCGGTGTGCCACTCAACCGTGCGGCCGTCGACCGCAGCAGGTCCCACAGCGCGTCGACGTCCGCTGCCCCGGTGGCAACCCCGCCGATCGCCACCCGGATCGCGTAGCGACCGTCCACCACCGTGTGCGTGAGGAACGCCCGCCCGGAGGCGTTGACCGCGCCGAGCAGCGCCCGGGTGGCGCGGTCGTCGGCGTCGGGGTCACCGGTGTCGCACCGCAGGCACACCAGGGCGAGCGAGGGCGGTGCCGCCAGCGCGAAGCCGGGCTCGGCCGCCACCCGCTCGGCCAGCCCGGCGGCCAGCGCGACGTGCCCGCGGATGTGGGCGCGCAGGCCCTCGAGCCCGTGGGTGTGCAGCACGGCCCACAGCTTGAGCGCCCGGAAGCGGCGCCCCAGGGAGACCTGCCAGTCCCGGTAGTCCACAACCGCACCCGAGTCGCTCGCGGCGTTGCGCAGGTACTCCGGGGTGATCGACAACGCGGCGGGCAGCGCACGGGCGTCGCGCACCCAGAGCAGGGAGGCGTCGAACGCGGTGAGCAGCCACTTGTGCGCGTCGGTGCAGAACGAGTCGGCTAGCTCGACGCCGTCGAGCAGGTCGCGGTGCTCGGGACACAGCGCGGCGACCCCCGCCCAGGCGGCGTCGACGTGCACCCAGGCGCCGTGCTCGCGGGCTAGGGCGGCGACGGCGCGAACCGGGTCGACGGCGCCGGTCCCGGTGGTACCGACGGTCGGGCACACCAGCACCGGGCGCAGTCCGGCGGCGTCGTCGGCGTTCAGTTGCGCGGCGAGCGCGTCGGGCGACATGGCGACCGTGCCCTGAGCGGGGTCGACGACGCGCAGCGCGCGGCCGCCGAGCCCGGCCACCCGCGCCGCCTTGGCCAACGACGAGTGCGTCTCGGCGCTGACGTAGACGCACTCGCGGCCGTCGACGCCCTCCTCGCGCCACCGGCCGCCCGAGGTGCGGTGCAGGGCCGCGAGCAACGCGACGAGCGCGGCGGACGACGCGGAGTCCGCGATCGTGCCACCTCCGCCGCCCGCGACGGTGAACTCCGGGCCGAGCCCGATGGCGCCCGCGAGGCCGTCGAGCAGGGCCTGCTCCACCTCGGTCCCGGCCGGGGCGGTCGACCAGAGCATCCCCTGGCCGCCCAGGCCGCCCGAGAGGAGGTCACCGAGCAGGGAGGCCAGCGCCGCGTTCGCCGGGAAGTAGCCGAAGAACGCCGGGTGCTGCCAGTGCAGGGTCGCGGGGGCGATGACGCCGTCGAGGGCGCCGAGCAGAGACTCGAGCGGCTGCGGGTGTTCCGGGAGCAGGTCGGGCAGCCCCGCGCGGACCTGACCGGGGACGACCTCGGGGCGCACCGGGCGATCTGGTAGCCCGGCGCGGTACGCGGCCACCCAGTCGACGACGGCGTGGGCCAACCTGCGGAACTCGTCTGGATCGAGGTCGGTCACCCCGTCAAGACTAGGCGTGGAGTGGCCGGTTCGCGTCCTGTAGATCAGTGCCGGTCAGCGATCCGGACGGGATGCAAGTGTGCTGGTACTGCCGGGAAAAGGGAGTCCTCAGTGGACTGCGCGATAGGCCTCGAGGACGTTCGACGGGATCCGGCCGCGCTCGGAGATCTTCATGCCCTGCGTCGCAGCCCATTCGCGAATGGCCTGGTTGTGCTCACGGTCCGACGTGGGGCGGGTCGGTGGGGCGGATGCGTACCGCGCGCGTCGCCCACTTCGACGGCGCGCCGCGGAAATGTACGGTGCGAGCGCCTCGCGCAATTTGGCACTGTTCTGCGCCGAGAGGTCGATCTCGTACGAGCTGCCGTCCACGGCGAACTGCACCTGTTCCGTGGCCTCGCTGCCGTCGAGGTCGTCGACCAGGATGACCGTCGTCTGCTTCGCCACGTGCCCGTCCTCCGTGCCATTGCCGCACGCTCGCGGGCACGCCGAGGCAAGCCCGAACAGATGCGGATCGGGCGACGTGAGTTCCGCGGAGCGCGATACCGAGATGGTCGATCTTGCTCAATTCCCCCCGGACCACAATAGGCGACATCGCCCGCCATTGTCGATATCGGCGCGACAGGGCGCTCTCATTTTCATCCGACGGCGGTCCACCAGTCGGTCGGCGGGGGTGGGGCCGTCGCGTCGAGCCGTTCGCCCGGCCGGGGCACGGCGATGCGCACCCCGGCGGCCTGCGCTGCGGCGCGCAGCCGTTGCACGGGCTCCACCCACGGGTGGAAACCGAGATTGAACGTGGCCCAGTGAATCGGCATCAGCACCGCCGGGTGGTCACCCGCCAGGTCCCGGTGGGCCTGCACGGCCTCCTCCGGGTTCATGTGGATCAGGGGCCACTGCTCGCTGTAGGCCCCGATCGGCAGCACGGTGAGGTCGAACGGCCCGTAGGCGCGGCCGAGGTCGGCGAAGGCCGGGGTGTAGCCGGTGTCGCCGCCGAAGAACGCCCGGTGCGCCGGCCCGGCGACGACCCACGACGACCAGAGCGTGGTGTTGCGGCGCAGCCCGCGCCCGGAGAAGTGCCGGGCCTCCGTGCACGTGAGGGTCAGGCCGCCGACCCGGACGGACTCGTCCCAGTCGAGCTCGACGACACGCGTCTCCGGCACCCCCCAGCGGCGCAGGTGGTTGCCCAGCCCGAGCGGGACCATGAACGGCGCGTCCCCGGCCCGCAGCAGTGCGCGCACGGTGGGCAGGTCGAGATGGTCGTAGTGGTCGTGGGAGAGCACGACGGCGTCGACCCGCGGGAGCGCGGACAGCGGGACTGGCGCCGGGTGCAGCCGCCGGGGGCCGATCGTGGGCGACGGCGAGACCCGCTCGCCCCACACCGGGTCGGCGAGCACCCGCTGACCGTCGACCTCCAGAAGTACCGACGAGTGGCCGTACCAGGTCAGCGCAAGCGGTGCGGGCGTGGCCGGTGCCGGGTCCGCCGCCAGCGGGACCGGGCCCCCGGGGCGTCCGATCGGCCCGCGCATCAGCATCGCGCGGAGCACCGCGAGCAGCGTGCCGCGCGTCACGACCTCGTCGGGCAGGGTGTTGTGGAACCGTCCGTCCGACGCATGGCGTGAGCCGGCCGCGGCGGCGCGGTCCGCCGTGTCGCGCAACCGGGGCACGGGTGCGCCGAGGGCGGTCGGCAGGCCGAGCGCCGCGCGGCTGAGGGCGACCGCGGCGAGGGCGATCGCCGCAGTCGGAACGAGGGACCGCAGGTGCATGGCTCCAGCCTAGGAAGGTCGGCGCCGGGGTGGTGCCGCCGTGGGCGTCGCGTCGCGCCGGACCGCCCGGACGGGGTGGTGCGCCGGAGGTCGTGCGCAGCGGAGTGACGCGCTACGGTGCCCGATGTCTCGGACGATCAATTACCTCGGCGAACAGTGAGGTCGGACGACGGTAGAGTCCCCGCCCGTGGAGTCCCCGCCCGGTCCCCCGACCGATGCCCGTGCCGAGCTGGTCCGGCTGTTGCAGCGCTACGTAGTCGAGGCTGTGCGGCTCGGACGCGCCTTCGCCGAGCGGCATGACCTGCACCCGACCGACTGGGCCGCGTTGCTCGCCGTCGTCCACGGCGACCGGGTCGGCAGGCCGCTGACGCCCGGTGATCTCGGCGAGTGCCTCGGCATCTCCTCCGGCGCGACCACGGCCGTCGTGGACCGGCTGGAGCGAGCCGGTCACGTCCGGCGGGTGCGTGACGACCGGGACCGCCGCCGGTTGACGCTGCACCGCGCCGAGAGTGCGATGGTGCTGCTCAGCGCGTTCTCCGGGCCCCTCGACACGGCCATGGACAACATCGTGGTCGGGTACACGGACGGGGAGCTGGCCGTGGTGCGGCGGTTTCTCGGCGACGCCATCGGCCAGGCCTGCGAGCACCGGCGCTGCCTGAGGGAGGGATGAGACCGTTCAGTCGGGCGGCAGCGTGACGGCGATCTCGCCGCCCAGGGCGTAGCCGTCGCGGAGGGTGAGCCCGTCCCCGCTCCAGAACCGGCCCGGGTCGTACCAGTTCAGGCTGCGGTCCGGCGGCAGCAGGCCCATCTCCTCGTAGGTGACCGCGACCACCTCGGCGCAGTAGGCACTGTCGAGGGTGCCGCCTCCGTGCGGGTCGTCGCCGGGTGCGCTGCCGCCGGGGGAGCCGCCGTCGGGGGAGTCGCGGCGGCGGCGGGTCGGGAGCCGCCCGCGCAGCCAGCGGCCGGCCAGCCGCGCCGTCGACGGGAACGGCGTGCCGTCGAGCCGGGCGATCGTGCGCAGCAGGGCGTCTTCCATCCCGTCGGTGACCGCGGGCTCGGCGGGCCCGGACAACTGGCGCAGCCAGCCGCGCTGGCCGTACCGGCGGCCCCACTGGAGCACGGCGGCCCGCAGGTCGTGCAGTTGCACGCCCCGATGCCGGCCTCCCGACCAGGCGTCGGGTAGTGCGCGGCCCAGCTCGGCGTGCCAGAGCAGCGGCGGCAGGTCGTCGAGGACCACGGCCATGCCGACGTGGTTGACCGGCGCGTTCGTGAACTGCTGGATCGCGCGGTCCGCACTCTTGCGACCGCGGAAGAGCCAGAGGTCGCCGGTGCGGGTCAGCGCGGCCGCGGCGTCGAGGTCGAGCGCGGCGCGCACGGACCGCCGGAGGCGCCGGGCGCGGTCGGCCTGGGTCATCGGGCAAACTTAGGACCCATGTCGCGGCATCGGATCCCGTGGGGCTCACTGTGCAAGCTGCTCGGCGTGGCCGGGCTGGCCGGGCTGGCCGGGGTGGCCGCAACGGGGGTCGTCGCGGCCCGGGACGAGCGACGCCGCCGGGCGTACACCCCGGACGAGGTGCGGGAGCGGCTGCAGGAGCGGGTGGCGGCGGCCCAGGAGAAGGCGGCCCAGGATAAGGCGGCCCAGCCGTGAGGATGGTCATAGCCTGCGGCGGCAACCCGGGGCGGCCGCGGGGCCGTCGGGCCCGGTCCCCTGCCCGCCGACGTGCGCGGGGGCCGGGCGGCACCCACCCCCACGGCCGCGGGTAAGCGGCTGGTCAAGGACCACGCTGTGCGATTGCACGGCGACCGGATCGGTATCGTCTGGGGTCCACCCACCCGTTCGTGATCATCCACGGAGGACTCGCCGTGAAGGTTGCCCACCTCGTCAGCTCCTTCATCGAGGACGGCGGCCCGGGTGACGAGCTCGTGGACCTCGCGGCCGTCTCCGGCACGACCGGCGTCGAGCCCGTCGTGGTGGTGCTCGGGTCGTCCGGTGACCGGTGGGAGGTCTCGCGGCTGCGGCGCCTCGGGGTTCCGGTCGTCGAGCTGGGACTGGCCCCGTGGGACCCGCGTGCGGTGCGGCGGACGGCCCGGGTGCTGCGCGAGCACGGCGTCGACCTGGTGCACACGCACCGCCGGAACGCGGATGTGATCGGCGGGCTGGCCACCCAGCTCAGGCGCGGCCCGGCGCTGCCGCTGGTGTCGACCCTCTACACGGTCGAGAACCAGCCCACGAACCCCGCGGACCGGCTGCGGCGTACCGCGAAGATCCTGCTGCGGCGCCGCGTGGCGGCGCGTACGGTCGCGATCTCGCACCTCCAACGTGAGCGCTACCGGCGGTTCTCCGGGACCGACCGCGGCCTGGTGATCGTGCCCAACGGCATCGCGGACCCCGGCCTGGTGTCGGCCGACGAGCGCGCGCGGGTGCGGAGCGCGCGGGGTGTCCCCGACGGCGGGATCCTCGCCGTCTCCGCCGCCCCGATGCGCCGCGGCCAGGGCCAGGACCTGCTGCTCGACGCCGTGAGCGCCGTGCCGCCGAGCGTGCCGCTGACCGTCGTCCTGCTCGGCGACGGGCCGCTGCGACCGTGGCTGGTGTCGCGCGTCGAGGCGGACGAGGTGCTCGCCGCCCGGGTGCACTTCGAGCCGCGGGCCCCGCACGACGCCGCCCGCGACGTGATCGGCGCTGCTGACCTGTTCCTGCACACCGCGCGCTCGGGGGCGTTGCCGCTGCCGCTGATCCGGGCGGTCGCGCTGGGTGTTCCGCCCGTGGCCTCGCACGTCGGTGGCGTCCCGGAGATCGTGACGCGCGACACGGGAGTGCTCGTCCCGCTGGATGCCGACTCGATCGCGGACGCCGTCGTGCGCCTCGCGTCGGACCGCGCGCTGCGGGCGCGGCTCGCGAAGGGTGCACGGGGGCACTTCCTCGCGACGTTCGAGGCCAGGGGCTGGGCGGTGCGGCTGCGCGGGGTCTACGACGAGGTGCTCGCGCGGGTCCCGGCCGAGCCGGTGTCGCGGCCGGTGGGGTCGGGCCCGGCGACGCTGCCGCCCACCTTCTTCGACGCCCGGTAGAACTCAGGGCCGACGGTCCGGCACTCGGGCGCGCGTCAGCCGTCGTCCAGGGCGCGGTAGAACGGGCGGAGCAGCTCGACGACGTCGCGGCCGCGCACGGCCAGCGGGAGCGCCGGCACCCGATCGAGCAGCGCGTCCGGCGGCGTCGGCGGCCCGGTCGGCAGCTCGGGTGATCTACCCGCGTAGAACGCGGCCGGGTCCGTCGGCAGCGGCGGGGGCTCGGGCGTTCGGGTGCGGCGGGCGCGCAGCTCGTCGAGCACGGTCTCGCGGTCGCGGCCGCGCAGGGCGAGCACGGCGAACGGGTCCGCGTCGAACCGCTCGGCGAGCAGGTAGAACACCGCCGCCAGGTGCTTGCACGGCACCGTGGCGTCCGGGCAGGTGCAGTCCATGGCGAGGTCGCCGCGACCGGCCGGGAACAGCGGCACGCCCTGCGCCCCGACGACGTCCTCGACCTCCCGGGGGAGCTCGCCCGCCAGCATCGCGGCGGTCAGGGACGCGTCCGCGGCCAGCGCGTCGAGCACGGCGGTCCACTGCGCCTTGTCCAGCGTCGGGACCCCGATCCGCACGCGGTACGGGCGCGCGGCGCTGCCCTGCACCCGGGCGGTGGCCGCACCCGCGTCGACCTGCAGCGACACGGTCTGGCCCTTTCGGGCGTACGTGCGGCCGCGGGCGAGCCGGCCGCCGACCCCGGCGGCCTCCAGGACCGCCAGGAAGCGGGCCGACCACCAGGTGCGCGCGACGGGGCCGCGGGTGGCGTTGATCTGGATGCCGCCGCGGACGGTGCGTGCCTTCGCCGGGGGTGCGGCCCGCCAGAACGGTGCTTCCTCCTCCGGGCCGGGCTCGCCGTCGTCGGCCCAGCTGCTGGGGCTCTTCCTCGGCGGCGGGCTCATCCGGCGACCCGCACCGGCTCGCCACCGTCGTCCTGGCCGGCCTCGTCGTCCTGCCCCGCCTCGGCGCCGAGTGCGAACAGCTCGCGCAGCGTGGCCGTGGACAGCTCGGTGAGCCAGCCCTCGCCGTCGCCGACCACCAGCTCGGAGAGCGCGCGCTTGGACCGCACCAGCGCGTCGATCCGTTCCTCGACCGTGCCGGGGCAGGAGAACGTGCGGACCTGCACGGTCCTGCGCTGCCCGATCCGGTAGGCGCGGTCCGTGGCCTGTTGCTCGACGGCCGGGTTCCACCAGCGGTCGAGGTGCACGACGTGCGTCGCGGCCGTCAGCGTCAGCCCGGTGCCGCCCGCCTTGAGCGAGGCCAGCAGGATCGGCGGCCCCCCACCACGTCCTTGGCTACCCCCCTGGAAGCGCTGGACGATCTCCTCGCGCCGCCGCCGGGGGACGCCGCCGTGCAGGAACGCGATCTCCGTGTCGAGCCGGGCCGACAGGTGCGGGACGAGCAGGTGCCCGAACTCGGCGAACTGGGTGAAGCACAGGGCGCGGTCGCCCTCCGCGAGGACCTCGGCGAGGATCTCCTCCAGCCGCACGACCTTCCCGGAGCGGCGGCCGATCGGCGAGCCGTCGTGCAGCAGCAGCGCCGGGTGGTTGCAGACCTGCTTGAGCTTCGTCATCGCCGCGAGCACGTTGCCGCGGCGGGCGATGCCGGTGGAGTCTTCGATCTTCTCCAGCATGTCGTCGACGATCGTGCGGTAGAGCGAGGCCTGCTCGCGGGTCAACCGGTAGTGCTGCTCGATCTCGATCTTGTCGGGGAGGTCGTCCACGATCGTCGGATCGGTCTTGAGCCGGCGCAGCAGGTAGGGGCGGGTGGCGCGGCGCAGCAGCTCCGCGGCGTCGGTGTTCCCGTGCCGCTCGACGGGGACGGCGAAGCGTGTCCGGAACCGCTCGGCGGTGCCGAGGATGCCGGGGTTGAGCACGTCCATGATCGCCCAGAGCTCGGCGAGGCGGTTCTCCACCGGGGTACCGGTGAGCGCGACGCGGTGCCGGGCCCGGAACCGGCGGACGGCGCGAGCCGGCAGCGAGCGGGCGTTCTTCACCGCCTGGGCCTCGTCGAGCACGAGGCGGTGCCAGTCGATCTCGGCGAGGTCGTCGGCGTCGCGGGCGGCGGTCGCGTAGGTGGTGACCAGCAGGTCCGTGTCCGCGGCGGCCGCGCGCAGGTCCTCGCCGCGGGGCCGGCCGGGGCCGTGGTGGGCACGCACCCGCAGGTCCGGGACGAAGCGGGCGGCCTCGCGCTCCCACGTGCCGACCATCGACATGGGGCAGAGCAGCAGGGTCGGGGCCGGGTCTCCCGCACCGGTTCCGGGGGCGCGGTCGACGGACTCGAGCGCGAGCAGTTGGACGGTCTTTCCCAGGCCCATGTCGTCGGCCAGGCAGGCCCCCAGCCCGAGCGAGGAGAGGAACGCCAGCCAGGCGACGCCGCGCTGCTGGTAGGGCCGCAGTTGTGCGGTGAACGTGGCAGGCGGCTCGACCGGGGTCAGCGTGCGGTCCGCGGTGCCCGCGAGCAGGTCGCCGAGCCAGCCGGCGGCGTCGATGCCGGTCAGCGGCAGGGGCAGGTCGTCGCCGTGGACGCTGTCGGCGCCGCCCGCGGCGAGCGCGAGCACGTCCGCGGCCGTCGGCGGCCTGCGGTCGCCGCGGCGGAGGAACGCCAGGCCGCGGCGCAACGCGGCCTGGTCCACGCTCACCCAGGCCCCGCGCAGCCGCACCAGCGGGGCCTTCGCGGCGACGAGGGCGGCAATCTCCTCCTCGTCGAGCGTGGCGTCCGCACCGTCGCCGACGGCCAGCGACCAGCGGAAGGCGGCGACCTCCTCGCGGCCCAGCCCGCCGCGCACGACGACCCCCTGCGCGGGGGTGCTCCGGGCGGACAGCCGCAGGCCGACCCGGCGAGCGCCGTCCCAGCCTGCGGGCAGCTGCACCGCGAACCCCGCGTCGACGAGCAGCGCGGCGCCGGCGACGAGCACGTGGTGGGCGCCCTCCGGGCTCAGGTCGACCCCGTCGGGACAGGCGGTCTGCAGGGCGGCGGACAGCGGGGGGTAGACGCGGGCGGCCCGGCCGAGCTCGGCGAGCAGCATCTCCTGCGGGTCCGCGATCAGACGATCCGCTGCACCGGCCCACACCTGCGTCGCGGCGACGAGCAGGCTGGGGTCGGTGCTGGACTGCAGGAGGAACTCCAGCCGCCAGCGGGTGCCGTCGCCGGTGTCGTCGTACTCCTCGGCCAACGCCCGGACCTCGGCGAGCCGGAAACAGGCGCGGGCGGCGCCGGGCGGCTCGGTGCCGACGGCGTCCCACGCCGTCCAGGGCCTCGGTCAGCGGGCCGACCGCCGCGCGTGCGGGCAGCCGGCCGTCGGGGGAGGTGAGCGCGGTCAGCCAGGCGTCGACGGCGCCCTGCCGACCGCGGTGCGCGACACCGGCGCGGGCGAGCCGATCGCGGACGGCGGTGTCGACCAGGACGTCCAGCGCGTCGGCGATGAGCGCGGCCGGATCGGCGGGGGTGGTCGCGCCGCCGGCGGGCTCGGCCCGGGCGACCGGCGGCATCGTGGCGACGAGCGCCTCGACCGCGGCCTGGTCGATGCCCTGCGCGACGGGCCGCCAGCGGGCGCGCGCCGCGGAACCCACCGGGTCCAGGGTCGGCAGCACGTGGCCGCGGCGGGCGAGGTCGTCCGCGAACGCGACGACGGCCCGCAGATGCGCGACGGACGCGCCGTAGCGGAGCTCCTCCGCGGGGTCGTCGAGCTCCGCCGGGTCCACGGCGACGGCCGGCACCGCCCACGCCCGGAGCTCGGGCAGCCCGCGCGGCGCGGGCTCGTATGCGGAGCGGACGAGCTCGGGGGACGCCAGCGGACCGCCGGAGTGGGCCGGGAGCAGGAGCGTGACCTGGGTGGGCGTGCCGGGGTGCAGCGTCGCCAGCGTGGCGGCGGGCACGGCGAACGGGTGCGGCCGCGCGGTGCGCAAGGCCCGGCTGCGCCCGGTGGCCGGCCGCTCCCCGTCTTCGGCCCACAGCAGCACGCCCCGCCCCGGCGACCACAGGGCGTGCACCACGAGCATCCCGCCACCCTACGACCGCTCCCCGAGGACGCCTGCCGGTGCCGGGGGAGCGCGCCGGGTCAGAGGTCGAGCCGGGCGCGGACGTCGACGGGTACGAGGTCCAGATACTCGGGGTGGCGCGCGATGTACCCGCGGACGAACGGGCAGTCGGGCCGGACCGCGAGGCCACGGCTGCGCGCAGCGTCGAGGGCGGCGCGGATCAGGATCGACCCGAGCCTGCGGCCCTCGTAGGCGTCGTCGATCTCGGTGTGGACGAACACGATCAGCCCGGGGTCGGTCATGCGGTACTGCGTGAACCCCGCGAGGTGGCCGTCGACGTGGATCTCGAAGCGCGACCACTCGGCGACGTCGAGAACGGTGGGTTCGGTATGGGTGGTCATGCTCGGCTCCCGGTGTCCGTGCCGCGGGTCCCGCACAGGGACCCGGGCATCCTGCTCGCGGAACCGTCCGCAGGGCCGCGTTCTTCCCCGGCGAACCCGAACCGCGCGACGGGCTCCCAGGGACCGCCGCGGTAGCGCCACAGCGCCAGCGCGACCGCCCGCGTGCGCTCGGTCACGAATCCCCCGGCCAGCTCGGCGAGCAGCTGCGCCTGCCTCCTGCGGGGTGACCTTGTTCTGCACGGTGACGTGCAGGTCGCGCTTCGTACGCCGCTCAGGGATCGACCGGCGGCGCCGGACATCCGCGGACGGCCTCGTCGACCTCCTCCGCGACGGCGTCCTCCTCCGCGCCCGGCAGGTGGTGGAAGAGGGTGACGTGGGCGTCGAGGTGGTTGCGGTCGGGTGGGAAGTGCGTCCGGCGCAGGGCGTCGAGCCGGCGCTGCACGGGGGCGTCGAGCACGGCGGAAAGGATGAGCGGCGCCGGCTCAGGCACCGGCGACCTCGCCGAGGAAACCGCGCACCGCGTCTCGGGCGCCCTCGGTGATCTCGGTGCCGTGCGTGAACGCGACGCGCTCGTACTCGAGCTCGCTGAGTACGTGCGCCGTCCGCTCGTTGAGCCGGAAGTCCGTGCAGAGCGGGCGGGGGCTGTACCGCAGTTGCCGGACGTTGAACAGCGCGCATCGCCGGTGATCAGCGTGGCCGAGGGCTCGTGCAGCAGGAGACGTGGCCCGGGGTGTGCCCGGGCGTGGCCACGACCCGCAGCCCACCGCCGACGTCGAGCACCTGCCCGTCCGACAACCGCTCCCCGACCGCCACCGGCGGGAACCCCCCGGCCGGGAGCCGCGTCATCAGGCGGCCGACGAGCAGCGACGGGTCGAAGTCCGGCGCCCGGCCGGCCTCGACGTACGGTGCGTCCCGCTCGTGCACCGCGACCGGCGAGCCGGTGCGCGCGGCCATCTCCGCGGCTCCGCCCGCATGGTCGCTGTGCGCGTGGGTGAGCACGATCCGCACGACGTCACCCGGGTGGCGTCCGACGGCGCGCAGCCCGGCGACGATCCGCGCCGGCGCCCGCTTGACTCCGCAGTCGACGAGCGTCACCGAGCCGTCGTCGTCGACGAGGGCGAAGGAGTTCGTCGCCGCCGCGCCGATCGTCGGGATGCGGACGACTCCGGGGGCCAGCTCGATCGCGGGGACGCGCGCCACGCCGCCGACCCTACGGGCCCGGACCGTCCAGCCGCCCGGGACCGCCCGCGTCCAGCAGCTCGACGAGGCGTTTCGGCGCGACGACCCGGTACGCCTCGGCAACGATCTCGGTGATCTCCTCCCAGTCGACCCCCGGCACGTCCAGGTACACGCCCAGCCAGCCCCGCCCGCCGACGTAGGGCGGCCGGAAGAACCGCCGCGGGTCGCTGCCCACCAGCGCCTCCTGCACGCCCGGCGGGGCGGCGCACCAGAAGGCCACGCGGTCGTCGTGGTGGCGCCCGGCGAAGGTCACGAACACCTTGCGCACGAACCAGGTCGGCTCGCCGTGGCTCAGCTTCTCGGTGGCCTCGGGCAGGGAGAGGCAGGTCGCGCGCAGCCGGGGGAGCGGGTCGTCACCCATCGGGTTCGCCGTGAGGAGTGTCCATGCCGGCACCGTAGGCCCGGGCACCGACGTTGTCCGCTCCCGCGCGCCGTGACCGGACCGGCCGTCGTGCGCCACTAGCATGCCGCCGTGACCAGCGCCGCCGGGCAGGCCCGTGCGGCGACGGCCGTGCCCGCGTGGTTCCTGCTGCCCGGTCTGGGTGCGCTCCTCGCATCCGTGGCCGCGTACGTGCAGTACCAGCGCCACTTCCCCGCCAACGGGCTCGATCTCGGGATCTATCGCGAGGCCGTCCAGGCGTTCCACGCGGGCCGTCCGGTGTACGACCTGACGTTCGCGCTGGGCCTGCCCTACACCTACCCACCGATCACGTTGTCGCTGCTCACGCCGCTGGCGTCGCTCGAAGCGGCCGGGGCGCTGCACGTCCTGACGGCGCTGAGCATCGCCGCCGTGTTCCTGACGGTCTGGTTCGCCACGGGGCTGATGGGCTACCGCGGGGCCGCCGGCCGGATCGGGGCGGCGGGCGCCGTCACCGGGCTGGCGCTGTGGCTCGAGCCGGTCAGCTCGAACCTGTCACTCGGCCAGGTCAACGCGTTCCTGATGCTGCTGGTCGTCGCCGATCTGGCGGCGCCCGACCGGATCTGGCTCAAGGGCGTCGGCGTCGGCGTCGCGACGGCCTGCAAGCTCGTCCCGGGAATCTTCGTCGTGTACCTGGTGCTGACCCGCCGCTTCCGGGCGGCGGCCGTGGCGGCAGCGGCGTTCGCGGTGATGACGCTCGCCGGTTGGGTGACCGCGCCGGACGCGTCCGACGCCTTCTGGCTGCACGGCCTGTTCCTCGACCCGTCGCGGGTCGCGGCCGCGACGGGCGCCGGCTTCGTCGCGAACCAGTCCGTGCACGGCTTCCTGCTGCGCAGCTTCGGGGACACGGCCGGCACGGCGGCGATGTGGGTGCTATCGGCCCTGGCGGTCGCCGTGGCGGGCCTGGCCCTGGCTCGGCTCGCGCACCGCCGCGGCGAGGAGGCGGTCGCGGTAGTGACCGTGGCGTTCACCGCGCTGTTGGTCTCCCCGGTCTCCTGGTCGCATCACTGGGTGTGGGTCGCGGTGCTCCTGCCCGTGCTGCTGGACGTCGTGCTGCGCACGGACGGCCGGGTCCAGACCGTCGCCGCCGGACTGCTCCCGGCGTGGACCCTGATGCTTCTGACGTGGCCGTCGCAGTCGCAGGTGGACGGGCCGCCCGGCGCGAACGGCATCATCTGGGTCGCCCACCTGCAGAGCCAGCCACTGCACTGGCTCGGCGAGAACATGTACGTCCTGGCCGTGGTGGGCACGATGCTGCTCGCGTTCCGGTGGGTGCGGGAGGATCTGGACGAGGGGTTCGTGCCGTGGCCGGTTCGACGCCCGGAGGCGGGTGCCTTCGCCCGCACGCCCTCATAGGCTGCGTACGCGACGTCACGGATCCGTCACGGACGGTCCGCAACGGGTCGACGGTGCTGGTCCGCTCCGTCGGAGCGCCCCTACGATTGCCGGTGCGCCCGTCGGCGCTCGGCTCCCGCGGAGGACGATGCAGCCCCACGACCTGCTGGCCCGGGTGGTCGAGCATCTGCCGGTCGGAGTGTTCGCGTTCTCGGCCGACGGTCGGGTGCTCCTCTGGAACTCGCGTGCGGAGCGCCTCACCGGCTGGGAGCGCGCCCGGGTCGCCCGCGACGGTCTCGCCGGCCTCCCGCTCGACGCACCGACCGTCCGGCGCATCCGCGACGAGCTGCTCGCCGGACGTCCGTTCCGCGGCCGCATCCCCGCGGACGTCGAGAGCGGGGCCACCCTCTACTTCCGGGCCGCACCGGTGCCCGACCCCGAGGGTCCGATCCTGGTCGGGATGCTGCAGGAGGTCGACGACACCCGGGCGGGCGACGAGGCCTTCGCGCTGCTCGACGCGCTGTGGGAGACGGCGCCGGTGGGTCTGGCGTTCTTCGACTCAGAGCTGCGGTACCGCCGCGTGAACGGCGCCATCCTCGACACCGCCGGAGGCACTGTCGAGGAGCGCCTCGGCCGCACCCCGGAGGCCGTGCACGGCCCGGTCGGCGCGCAGATCGCCGCCGGCCTGCGCGCGGTGCTCGCCGACGGCCGGTCCCGGTTCGACGTCCCCGTTCAGGGCCGGCTCTGGCACGGCCGCGGCCCGTCGCAGGAGTGGCGGCTCTACGCCTATCCGGTGCGTTCCCCGGACGACGCCATCGTCGGCGTCGGCCTCGTGGTCGTCGACGTCACGGCGGCGGCGCGCACCCGCCGCGAGGTCGACGCGCTCGCCGCCGAGCGCGAGCGCGCCCTGATCCGTTACCAGGGGCTGGTCGAGGCGACCAGCGCCGCGGTATGGATCCGCGAGCCCGACGGCAGTGCCGTCCACGACTCCCCGGCGCTGCGGGCGATCACCGGGCAGGGCGTCGAGGACTACCGCGGGTGGGGGTTCCTCGACGCGGTCGACCCGATGCACCGCAACGACGTACGAGGCGCCTGGCGCCGGGCGATCGCGGACGGCGCGGAGGTCGTCACCTACACCTACCGGCTGTGCACCGAGCGCGGCTACCGCTGGTTCCGCACCCGCGCGGTGCCGGTGCGCGTCGCCGGGGTGGTCGTCGAGTGGGTGGGCACCGACACCGACGTCGACGACGAGGTCCGCGCCCGCCAGCGGCTTGCCGTCCTCGCCAGGGCGACGAGCGCCGTGGGCGCAGTGCACGAGCCGGAAGAGGAGCTGACGGCACTGGCCGAGTCGGTGGTACCGGAGTTCGCCGACGTCTGCCGGGTGTACCTCGTCGACTCCGCGGCGCCCGGCGCCGGCCCGGTCACCGGCCGCCGCTCGGTCACCCGGACGGCCGAGGGGGTGATCCCGTCGCCTGCGAACGACGAGCGGTTCTCCTTCGGCTCCGGCCATCCCGTCGCGCGGTGCGTGCGCACCGGCAGCTCCGTGCTCGTCCCAATGCCGGTGCCCCCGGAGCAGGCGTTCTACCGGCCCCCGGAGCAGCACCGATGGGCCGAGCGGATCGAGATCAGGTCGATGCTGGTCGCACCGGTCGTCTCGCGGGGTGTCGTGGTGGCGGCGCTGCTGTTCATCGCGTGCGGGCGGCGCCCGGCCTTCGGTGAGGACGACCGAGCGCTCGTCGTCGAGCTGGCGGCGCGGGCGTCGGTCGCGGTCGAGCACGCGGAGCACTTCCAGCAGACCCGCCAGGTGTCGTTGGCGCTGCAGGCGGCGATGCTCAGCGCGCCGCCGATCCACCCCGGGGTCGAGGTGCAGGCCCGGTACCTGCCCGCGGCGACGGACCTGGAGGTCGGCGGCGACTGGTACGACGCGTTCGACCTGCCCGACGGCGATCTGGCGGTCGGCGTCGGCGACGTCGCGGGACACGACCTCTCGGCTGCCGCCACGATGGGCCAGCTGCGCAGCATGCTGCGGGCGCTGGCCTACGAGACCGGTGGCGGGCCCCCCGCCGCACCCTCGGACGTCGTGCGGCGGCTGGACCGGGTGGCGTCCCGGCTCGACGTCACCGGCTTCACCACGCTGCTGTTCGGTCGGGTGTGCCGCCAGGGCGGCCGCACCCTGTTTCGCTGGGCCAACGCCGGGCACCCGCCACCGGTGCTGGTGCCGCCGGACGGGGAGCCGGTGCTGCTGCGCGGTGGTGTGGGGGTGGTGCTGGGGGTGGCGCCGGAGCGGCCGCGGGTCGACTGCGAGGTGGAGCTCGAGCCGGGTGCGACCCTGCTGCTCTACACCGACGGGCTGGTCGAGCGGCGCAACGACCCCGACGACACCGCGTCCACCGACCTGCTCGACCTCGTCCGCCGCGGCAAGCAGCTGTCGTTGTCCGACCTGTGCGACCACCTCGTCCGCGGCACGACCGCCGACACCGGCGACGACATGGTCGTCCTCGCGCTGCGGGTGCTCCGGTGAGGGAGCGTGCAGGATCAGCGGCGTGACCACTCTTCCCGATCTCGTGGCCCGGGCCCGCGGCCTCGTCACCCCCGGGCGCCGCGCGCTGCTGGGCATCGTCGGCAGCCCGGGGTCGGGCAAGTCGACGCTGGCCGAGGCGCTGCTCGCCGCGCTGCGTGCGGACCCGCCGCCCGGGGAGGGCGCCGACTGGGTCGCGCACGTGCCGATGGACGGCTATCACCTGGCCGACGTCGAGCTCGAACGGCTCGGTCTGCGGCACGCGAAGGGGGCACCGGACACCTTCGACGCCGGAGGCTACGCGGCGCTGCTGACCCGGTTGCGTGCGAGGGAGGACGGCGTGGTGTACGCCCCGGCGTTCGAGCGCAGCCTGGAGCAGCCGCTCGCGGGCGCGATCCCGGTGCCGGCGGCGGCCCGCCTGGTGGTGACGGAGGGCAACTACCTGCTGCTGGACACGGGGCGGTGGCCTGCGGTGCGCCCGCTGCTGGACGAGGTGTGGTTCTGCGCGCTGCGCGACGACGTGCGCCTCGAGCGACTGCACGCCCGGCACGTGCGGTTCGGCAAGGCGCCCGACGAGGCGGTGGCCTGGGTCGCTGCAGTGGACGAGCCGAACGCCGAGCTGATCGACGCCACCCGCGGCCGCGCCGACCTGTTGGTCCCCAGTGCGGTGCTGGAGACCGGCCTGCACATCGCCCCGCCTGCCGGGGCGACCTGAGCACCCGCCCTCGCGATCAAAGGAGCCGGAGTCAGCCGACGGCCGGTGCCGCGGCACCGGGGACCAGCGTCAGCGGGGTGGCCCCCTCGCGGTTCGCCGGACCCGAGGCCGGGACGCTCGCCGACGGGAGTCGATCGGCCGGGGCCGCCTCGGCCTCGTCGCCGTCGCGGGCGGGGTCGTCACCCGCGGGGTCGTCACGGGCCGGGTCGCCGTGCGCCGGGTCGAGGTGCGCGGGATCTCCGTCGATGGCGGGGTCGGCCGGCGGGTCGTCCCCGTCGGGCAGGTCGTCGGGTTCGGCTGCCGGCGCCGCCGACGACCGCGCGGAGGTGGGTGGCGTGGTCGGGGTGACCGGGGCGTTCGGTGGCGCGTCCGACGGCGGTGCGCCCAGCGGGCGGAACGGGGTGAACGGCTCCGCCGGGGCGTCCTGCAGCGCCGAGGCCATGAACCCCTGCCACACCTCGCCGGGCAGGGTCCGGCCGCTGATCGGGTCGCCCGACGCGGTGCGGATCGGGGAGTTGCGGTCCGTGCCCATCCACACCGACGCCGCGAGCTGTGGGGTGAACCCGGCCATCCACGCGTCGTTGTTCTCGCCGGGGAACCGCGACTGCACGGTGCCGGTCTTCGCCGCGACGGGCCGCCGTCCCAGCCCGAGCCCGTCCCGGTCGGCCACGGCCACCATGGCCTCGGTCACGTTGCGCGCGACCTGCTCGGAGAACCGCCGCTCGCCCTCCGGACTCGCCTGGTAGAGCACCCGGCCGTCCGCCGTGAGCACCTGTGACACCAGGTGCGGCGGGCGCCACACGCCCCCGTCCGCGATGGTGGCGTACGCGGACGCCAGCTCGAGCGTGCTGACCTCCTTGTTGCCCAGCGCGATGCCCTCGTTCGGGTCGTCGAGCGCCGACGTGATCCCCGCCGCGCGGGCGGCGTCGGCGACTTTCTGCGGTCCGACCCGCCGCGCCAGGACCGTGAACACCACGTTGTTCGACACGGTCATGGCCTGCTTGAGATCGCACCGCGCGCACTCGGCACCCGCGGCGTTGCGCAGCCCCGGCCGGGCCGCGCCGTCAAAGGTCTCCCCGAGCCCGATCGGCGGATCCGCGCGCAGCCCGGCGAGCACGACGAAGGGCTTGAACGTCGAGCCGGCCAGCCGCCGGACGCGCGCGTAGTCGAGCCCGGCGCCGTTGTCGCCACCGTAGTAGGCGAGCACCCCGCCGGTCGCCGGGTCGACGGCCACCATCGCGCTGCGCAGGTTCACCGGCTGTCCGGCCAGTCCGGAGTGCGCCGCCTCGACTGCCGCCCGCTGCCGGACCGGGTCGACCGTGGTGGTGATCCGCAGACCGGCCTGGCTCAGGTCCTGCTCGGTGATGCCCAGGTCCTCGAGCTCGGCCCGGACTGCCGTGACGATGTGCCCCCGCGCGTCGGCCGGGATCCCGCCCGTCGACGGCTTGCGCGGCACGGTCGCCGGAAAGACCGCCGCGTCGCGCTCGGCCCGGGGGAGCCAGCCCTGCGCGACCATGCCGTCGAGGACGAAGTTCCAGCGCTGCTCGGCCTTGTCCGGGTTGAGCGCGGGGTCCCAGCGCGACGGCGACTGGATCAGCCCGGCGAGCAGCGCACCCTCGGCCGGGGTCAGCTCGGTCACCGACCTGCCGAAGTAGGCGTGGGCGGCCGACTGGATGCCGTAGGCGCCCCGCCCGAAGTAGATCGCGTTGAGGTAGTCGCCGAGGATCTCGTCCTTGCTGCGCTGCTGGGAGATCTTGACCGCGACGACCATCTCCCGGTACTTGCGCCACAGCGTCGCCTCGTCGCCGACGAGGGTGTTCTTGACGTACTGCTGCGTGATCGTCGAGCCACCGCCGACGCCGCCGCGCAGCTGGTTGAACGCCGCGCGCACGATGCCGGTCAGGTCGAACCCGGGGTTGGAGTAGAACGACCGGTCCTCCGCCGCCAGCACAGCCTCCCGGACGTACGGGGGCACCTGATCGACCGGAACGACCATCCGGTTGCCCTGCTCGGGCACGAGCCGGGTGAGCTGGCTGCCGTCGGCGTAGGAGATCAGCGCGACCTGGTTGTTGACGGCGTCGTCGGGGGTCGGGACGGCGAAGAACGCGTACCCGAGCAGGAAGGCGACGACCGGGGCGAGCGCGGTGACCCCGAGCGCGACGGCCAGGAGCTGCAGCACACGTCGGCGGTCCCGGGGCAGGCGGGAGAGCAGCGGGCGGCGGCCGCGGGGCGCCGTGTCGCGGGCCGGTTCGGGGCGGCGGGACCCGGAACCGGACGGGCTCGGGCCGGGAGCCGGCCGGATCCGGGCCCCCCGGGGCGCCGCGCCGCGGTCGAGCTCAGCGAGCACCTCGCCGCGCAACGCCGGGCCGACGGGGGTGGTCAGCGCGTCGGCCGGGGCGCGGCTCGGCCGCGGGGCCCGCCTCCGGACCCGGCCGGGTGGCTCGGAGGCCAGTGCGGGGTGCGCGGACCGGGCGGGCGGCTGCCACCAGCCGACCCCCGCCGACCGGCCGCGGCAATGTCGGTGCGCGCCGGATCCGGTCGGCGGATCGGGCGCAGCACGCACGAGTGCCCTCCCGTCGCCGGTCACCGGACCGATGTCGCCCGGTCAAACGGGGCCGTACCGGCATGCGGTGCGGGCTCGAATCGGTGATCACCCGATCGGGGTTCGAGCGACGGGAGCGGCCGCGGGGTGCAGCGCTTCCGCCAGGAGGCGGTACGAGCACAGGCGGTCGGCGCCGTCGTGGGTGTTCGTGACGACCATCAGCTCGTCGACCCCCGTCCGCTCGACGAGCTCGGTGACGCCGGCGCGGACGGTCTCCGGCGAGCCGATGACCTGGCCCGCGAGCCGGTCTTCCACGAAGTCGCGCTCCTCGGCCGTGTAGGGGTAGGCCGCTGCCTCCTCCGGCGTCGGCACCGGGCCGGGCCTGCCGAGGCGCAGCTGCAGGAACTGCAGGGCCGACGGCAGGGCGAGCCGGCGGGCCTCGGCGTCGTCTCGAGCACACAGCACGAAGGCGGCGATCAGGGCGTACGGCGCGTCGAGTACCTCCGACGGCCGGAACATCCGCCGGTAGAGCTCCAGCGCGGGCAGCGTGTTCTCGCTGCTGAAGTGGTGGGCGAAGGCGAACGGCAGACCCATGAGCCCGGCCAGCTGGGCGCTGTAGCCGCTCGACCCGAGCAGCCACACCGCCGGATCCTGGCCCTTCGCGGGCACGGCCGCGACCGGCCCGTCGCCGCGGAAGTAGGAGAGCAGCTCACCGAGCTGATCGGGGAAGTCGTCGGCGCCCAGCGCGGCGGTGCCCCGGCGCAGCGCGCGTGCGGTGCGCTGGTCGGTGCCGGGGGCCCGACCGATGCCGAGGTCGATCCGCCCGGGGTGCAGCGCGTCGAGCGTGCCGAACTGCTCGGCGATGACGAGCGGCTGGTGGTTGGGCAACATCACACCGCCCGAGCCGACCCGGATGCGCTCCGTCACGGCGGACAGGTGGGCGATCAGGACGGCGGGTGCCGAGCTCGCGATACCGGGCATCCCGTGGTGCTCGGCGACCCAGTAGCGCCGGAAGCCGAGCTCCTCGGCGAGCCGGACCAGCTGCGTGCTGGTGGCGAGCGCGGCCGTCGCGGTCGAGTGCGAACCGATGGGGGCGAGGTCGAGAACGGAGAGTGGCACCACGTCGCGGGCAACGCCGGCACGCGCCGCGATCTTCCCGGCGATCACCCACCGTGCACCCGCCGTGTCGACCACTACCGCGCGTCGACCGATCCGGGAAGCGCCCCGCCCGGCGGGGGTCCCCGCGATTGCGCAGCGTGGGCGAGGGGTCACAATATGGTGATGGCGCTCGCGGACGCACTGCACTCCCTGCTCCGTCTGCCCGGGGCCACCTACTCCTGCGTCGTGGAACGCGACAGCGGCCGGGTGCTCGCCGAGGTGGGCCAGGGGGAGGCGGCCTCCGGGGACTCCGAAGGAGTGGTGCCGTACTCGGTACCGCGGTGGGGCACGGCCGTGGCGGCCATGTTCGACTCGACCTCGGGAGACGAGCTGGACGACGTCATGATCACCGGTCGGCGCTCCTACCACCTCGTCCGCCCGATCGGACCGGGCGCGTCCGTGTTGGTGTACCTGCGGCTCGACCGGAGCCGGTCGAACCTGGCGGCGGCCCGCCGCGAGCTGGCCACCGTCCGGCTCGCGGGTGGCACGGCCCCTGCGGCGGCCCCTGCGGCGGCCACGGTCCCCGGCGCGCGGTCCGGCTCCGATCCCGTGGTCCCCGTGGCGCGGTCCCGCTCCGATTCCGGGATCCCTGCCGCCCGGTCCCGCTCCGACGCCACGGCGGCGCGGTCCCGTACCGACGCCACGGCGCCCGCGCCGCGGTCCCGTACCGTCGCGGCGACGTCCCCGGCCCCGCCGGCGCGCGTGCCCGCGGCGCTCGCGCCTCCCTCGACGCCGGTGCGCGGGGTGCGCCGGACCGCTGCGTCGGCGTCGTCGGGCTCGACCGGGGCGGGATCGCCACGGTCGTCCACCGACACGGAGGCGTCCCGCGCGGCGGCGTCGCTGGCTGTCCGCTCGACCGGCTCGCGGTCGGCCGACGACCCGTCCGACGTCCGCACGCGATCCGCCCCCACCACGCGTCAGATCCCGCTGCCCCGGCGGGCGTCCACCCGGTCGGCGTCGGACGCCGGGCCGATCCGGCAGCGCTCCGAGGCAGGCCCGGTCGGGGCCGTCGACGCGCCGGGCGAACCGGCCCCGGAGGGGTTCGCGATGCCCGCGGTCCTCGGCCAGTCGTGGGCCCGGGATCCGGGCACGCTGCGTCGCCTCATCGCGGGTCTCCGCAGGATGACCTGACGGCATCGACACCCTCCGTAGTCAATCGACTCGGCTGAGTGCGAGAATCATCAGAAATGGTGGCCCAGTTCAACGCTGTGCAAGCGACGGGTTACGCTGTGCTTCCCCGATTCACCGCCGATCCCCCCGCCCTTCCCCGAGCGAGGAGTCGGCTTGCTGGAGGCAGCACCATGAGCAACATCGAACACACCCTGGACATGGCGGCCAACATCAAGGGCGCTTTTGCCGTCGCCATCGTGGACTACGAGAGCGGAATGACCCTCGGCTCGCGGGGCGGCAGCGCCGAGTTCGACCTCGACGTCGCCGCGCCGGGCAACAGCGAGGTGATGCGGGCCAAGCTCGACGTCATGCAGAAGCTGGGCCTGCGCAACGAGACGATCGAGGACATCCTCATCACCCTCGGCAGCCAGTACCACCTGATCCGACCGGTTCAGGGCTCGCCGGACGAGAAGCTGTTCCTGTACCTGGTGCTCAACAAGGCGCAGGCCAACCTCGCGATGGCGCGGCGCGACCTGCGGGTCATCGAGCAGGAGTTCTTCATGAACCACCCGTCGGCGGGCCCGAACGGGCGCGGCGACAACCAGGCGTTCTTCCCGTCCACCGCCGGTCACCGCTGATCGACCGCGGGTTGTTGGAGCGGGCTGCGGGGCGGTTCGTGGGACGCCACCGCCACGTGGTGAACATCCGGGCCGACGGCATCGCCGTCGTGCTCGGACCACTGCTGCGTGACGTGCGGATCGTCGCCGCAGCCCTGGTCGACGTCGACAGCGGCATGGTGCTCGACGCCTGGTCCGCCGACGCGACGGGAGCGCCCACCGGGTCCCCGGAGCTGGAACTCATCGGCGCGCAGCACGCCGAGATCGTCCGTACCGCCCTGGCGCTGCTGCATTCCTGGCCTGCGGGCGGGGGAGCACCCGGCACCTGCGAGGTCGTCCTCGGTGCGGACGACGGCGCCCGGCACCTCCTGCGCACGGTGCCGGACCCGCTCGGTGACCGGCTGGTACTGGCGGTCGTCGTGAACGGGTCGCAGCGCGTGCTGGACCGCGTGCGCAAGCGGCTGGAGGCGGTGTCGGTCGACGCGTTGACGGCCGGCCCGTCGATGACCCGGCGCCCGCTCGGCAGCGGATGGTCGTTCGACGCCCCGGGTCCGGACGTGCCCGCCCACCCCGAGCCCGGGGCCGGTCTCGTCCCGGTGGGCCTGGGCTCCCGCCCGTCGCCCGTCGCCCGGCCGCCCGGGCCGGAGTTCGCAGGCATGCCGGCGCCGCGTGGTGCGGAGCAGGCGAGCATGCCGGGACCGCGCATTCCGGAGCCTGCGGGTAGGCCGGTGCCGCGTGGCGCGCAGCAGCTGGGCATGCCGGCGCCGCGTGGCTCGGAGCCGGGCCCGGTGCTCCGGCTGCCCGGGCAGCACCCGGCCGGGCCGCCGGTCACCGACCGGCCGGCCGCCCGCAAGCCGGTGGCGGGCCCGGCCGCGTCCGGGTCGGCCCCCGCCTCGAGCGGCCCGCCCCGGCCGCCGTCGCCACCCGCCGCACTGCCTGCGCCCGCACCATCGCGTGCGCCGCGGCCCTGACCGGTACTCCGAGCCCGGGTGGCCCCGGTCCTGTCGGCACGGACCTCTAGCATCGGAGGCGTCCTTCTCGACGTTCTTCCCCGGAGGTTCCCCGTGTCCGCCCCCGCCGCCCGTCCCGCGTCCGCCCCCATCCGGGTGCCGGCGGGGACGACCGCGGGCGCCGCCGTCCGGGAGGCGGGCCTGCCCACGACCGGCGCCGAGGCCGTCGTCGTGGTCTGCGACGCCGGCGGCACCCTGCGCGACCTCGCCTGGGCGCCCGCCGCCGACGCGGACGTCGAGCCGGTCGCCGCGGACACCGACGCCGGGCGCAGCGTGATCCGGCACTCCGCCGCACATGTCCTCGCGCAGGCCGTGCAGCAGCTGCACCCCGAGGCCAAGCTCGGCATCGGCCCGCCCGTCACGGACGGCTTCTATTACGACTTCGATGTCCCGCAGCCCTTCACGCCGGAAGACCTGACCCAGCTCGAGTCGGCGATGAAGAAGATCATCAAGTCCGGCCAGCGGTTCTCCCGCCGCCGCTACGACTCGCTGGACGAGGCCCGCAAGGAGCTGGCGGACGAGCCGTACAAGCTGGAGCTGATCGACCTCAAGGGCGGCACCGCCGCGGAGACCGACGACGAGGTCATGGAGGTGGACGCCTCCGGCGAGCTCACCGCGTACGACAACCTGCACGCGCACACCGGCGAGGTCGTGTGGAGCGACCTGTGCCGTGGCCCGCACGTCCCCACCACCCGCTACATCCCGGCTTTCACGCTCATGCGCACCGCCGCGGCGTACTGGCGGGGCAACGAGAAGAACAAGCAGCTGCAGCGCGTCTACGGCACGGCCTGGGAGAGCCAGGAGGCGCTGGAGGCGCACCTGCACCGGATCGCCGAGGCCGAGCGGCGCGACCACCGCCGCCTCGGCGCGGAGCTGGACCTCTTCTCCTTCCCCGACGAGATCGGCTCGGGCCTCGCGGTCTTCCACCCCAAGGGCGGAGTGATCCGCAAGGAGCTGGAGGACTACAGCAGGCGCCGCCACGAGGAGGCGGGCTACGAGTTCGTCAACACCCCGCACATCACCAAGGGGCAGCTGTTCGAGACCTCCGGGCACCTCGCCTGGTACGCCGAGGGCATGTACCCGCCCATGCAGCTCGACGCCGAGCTGAACGCGGACGGCACCGTCCGCAAGCCGGGGCAGGACTACTACCTCAAGCCGATGAACTGCCCCATGCACAACCTGATCTTCCGCTCGCGCGGGCGCAGTTACCGGGAGCTGCCGCTGCGGCTGTTCGAGTTCGGCACCGTCTACCGCTACGAGAAGTCGGGTGTGGTCCACGGGCTGACCCGCGCCCGCGGCTTCACCCAGGACGACGCGCACATCTACTGCACGCTGGACCAGATGCTGGGCGAGATCCGGTCGTTGCTGCAGTTCGTGCTGGACCTGCTGCGGGACTACGGCCTCGACGAGTTCTACCTCGAGCTCTCGACCCGCGACCCGGAGAAGTCGATCGGCAGCGACGACGACTGGGAGCGCGCCACGGAGGCGCTGCGGGAGGCCGCGCAGGCCAGCGGGCTGGAGCTGGTGCTCGACCCGGGCGGCGCCGCGTTCTACGCGCCGAAGATCAGCGTGCAGACCAAGGACGCCATCGGCCGCACCTGGCAGATGTCGACGATCCAGGTCGACCTCATGCTGCCCGACCGCTTCGACCTCACCTACACCGCCGCCGACGGTTCCCGCCAGCGCCCGGTGATGATCCACCGTGCACTGTTCGGGTCGATCGAGCGGTTCTTCGGCGTGCTGACCGAGCACTACGCGGGCGCCTTCCCGGCCTGGCTCGCGCCGGTGCAGGCGGTCGCGATCCCGGTGACGGGGGAGCAGGTGCCGTTCGTCGAGGGCGTCGCCGCGGCGCTGCGGGCGCAGGGGATCCGGGTCGAGGTCGACGCCGGGGACGACCGCATGCAGAAGAAGATCCGCACCCACACCGTGGCGAAGGTGCCGTTCCTGCTGCTGGCGGGGGCACGGGACGCCGAGGCCGGTGCCGTCAGCTTCCGGTTCCGCGACGGGTCCCAGCTCAACGGGGTGCCGGTGGAGTCCGCCGTCGCCACGCTCGTCGACTGGGTGCGGCGGCGGGAGAACACCTCGCCGGACGTCGGGGCGTTCCGCGCTCCGGGTGGCGTGCCCGCCGCGGCCCGGTAGGCCTCGCGGCGCGGAGGTCACGGCCTAGGATCGGGCTCGTGGTGGACGCGGTGGGGTCTCCGGAGGCGGCGGAGCCCGCGGCGGACACGGCAGAACCGGACACGGAGAACCTGGGCACGGGGGAACCGGTGCTCGAACCGCGCGACGGCGTCGGCACCCCGGACCGGTTCCGTCGGCTCTGGACGCCGCACCGGCTCGCCTACATCGTCTCGGCGACGGCGGAGGCCGAGCAGGGCTGCCCGTTCTGCCGGATCCCGACGCTGCCCGACGACGACGGGCTGGTGGTCGCCCGCGGCGCGACGGTGTACGCGGTGCTGAACCTGCACCCCTACAACCCGGGGCATCTCATGGTGGTGCCCTACCGGCACGTGGCGGGGCTGGAGGAACTCGACGACGCCGAGTCGGCGGAGCTGATGACCGTGACCCGCACCGCGCTGCGGGCGCTGCGGGCGGTGTCCGCGCCGCACGCGTTCAACGTGGGTCTGAACCTCGGCGCCGTGGCGGGCGGCTCGCTGGCCGACCACCTGCACCAGCACGTCGTGCCCCGCTGGGGCGGCGACGCCAACTTCATCGCGGTGATCGGGCAGACCAAGGTCATCCCGCAGCTCCTGTCGGAGACGCGCAGGCTGCTCGCCGACGCATGGCCCGAGGCCACCGCGGCCGAGGCCCGGGCGCGGGAAGCGGCGGGAGCGACACACGTCACCGGGCACGGCGGTCGTCCGGACTAGCTCCGGGCTACTCTGGACAAACCACCGCCCGGCAGCGAGCAGGAGTCGATGCTCAACCTCTTCGCGCGAGCGCACGTCAGTCGGGTCACCACCCCGGTCGGGCGCTGGCTCGTGGCCCGCGGCGTCTCCCCGGATGCGGTCACCGTCGCCGGCACCGTCGGGGCGGCGGCCGCGGCGGCATGGTTCATCCCGCGTGGGCAGCTGTTCCTCGGCGCGCTGCTGGTGACCGTGTTCGTGCTGTTCGACATGATCGACGGTGCGATGGCGCGCGCCCGGGGTTTCAGCACGCCGTTCGGAGCTGTGCTCGACTCGGTCTGCGACCGCATGGCCGACGGTGTGCTGTTCGCCGCGATCACCTGGTGGTGCCTGGTCAGCGGTCAGCAGGCCCTGGGCGTCGCGGCGCTGGTGTGTCTCGTCGCCGGGCAGGTCATCTCCTACATCAAGGCGCGTGCCGAGGGTGCGGGGCTGACGGCGGACGGCGGCCTCGTCGAGCGGCCGGAGCGCCTGATCGCGTCGCTGGTCGGCACCGGCTTCGAGGGACTGGGAATCCCGTTCGCGCTCGCCACGGCGCTGTGGCTGCTCGCAGCGGCATCCGTCTGGACCGTCGGGCAGCGCATCGTCGCCGTGCACCGGTCGGCCCGCGAGCTCGCGGCGGCGCAGGCCCGGGGGACGGTCACGTGACCGCACCGGGCGGCGGGGCCGTGGACGAGGTGCCACACCGCGCACCGCATCCGGCTGCGGTTCCCCGGTCCGCTGAGGCAGGGCACGCAGGTTCCGCGACGGGCGGTGCGGGCGCCGTACCGCCCGGTGCCCCCGCCGCGTCCCCGACCTGGCGGGCCGCCGCGCTGCGGTCGCGGGGCTTCGTGGGGCTGCGCGGGCAGCGTGCCGCCGCCCGGCACCGGTGGACCGCGGCGCTCGCCGGCGGCGGTGCCGGATCCGAGTTGGCCTCCGACCTCGCCGGCGCGCTCACCGACGCCGGGTTCGCCGCCGGCTGGCGCATCGTCCGCGGCCTGCCCGAACCCGTCGCCAGCGGGGCGTTCCGCCTCGGTGCGGACCTCGCCGCTCTCCGGGACGGCCCGGGGGTCCGCCGGCTGCGGGCCAACCTGCGTCGGGTCGTGCCCGCCGCCCCGCCCGAGGAGCTGGACGCGCTGGTGCGAGCGGGGCTGCGCAGCTACGCCCGCTACTGGTGCGAGGCCTTCCGGCTGCCGTCGATGGACCGTGCGGCGGTGCTGGCCCGGATGGACCCGCACGTGACGGGCATGGCGCTGCTGTTCGAGGCGCTCGAGCAGGGTCGCGGCGTCGTCGCGGCGTTGCCGCACAGCGGCAACTGGGACCTCGCCGGGCTGTGGTTCGTCGAGTCCCAGCGGCGCCTCGGCCGGCCCGCCCGGTTCACCACGGTGGTCGAACGGCTGCGCCCGGAGTCGCTGTTCCGCCGGTTCGTGGCCTACCGGGAGGGGCTCGGCTTCGAGGTGCTGGCGGCAGGCGACGGGCCGGTCGTCTACCGGACGCTGGCCGAGCGGCTGCGCGCGGGCGGCCTGGTCTGCCTGGTCGCGGACCGCGACCTGACCGCCTCCGGGCTTGAGGTGTCGTTCTTCGGCGAGACGGCGAAGCTGCCGTCGGGCCCGGCCCGGCTCGCCGCGCGCACCGGCGCGCTGCTCGTCCCGGCGTTCCCGTCGTTCACCCCGGACGGGTGGGCGGCGACGCTCGGCGACCCGATCCCGGTGGCCGTGAACGGCGGCCGCGACGCCGTCGCACAGGCGACGCAGGCGCTGGCCGACGCGCTGGCCACGCTCATCGCGACGGCCCCGCAGGACTGGCACATGCTGCAGCGGGTGTGGACCGCGGACCTGCGCGGTGGCCGATGACGGCGCTGCGGATCGGGATCGTGTGCCCGTACTCGCTGGACGTGCCCGGCGGGGTCCAGTCGCACGTCCTCGACCTCGCCCGGGCGCTGATCGCGCTCGGTCACTCGGTCTCGGTCCTCGCCCCCGCGGACGACGAGCGCCCGGCGGGCGAGCCGCCGCTGCCCGCGTTCGTCACACCGGCAGGGCGGGCCCTGAGCGTGCCGTACAACGGGTCGGTCGCCCGGATCACGTTCGGGCCCGTCTCGTACGCCCGCGTGCGGCGCTGGCTCGCCGACCACACGTTCGACGTGCTGCACCTGCACGAACCCGGCACGTTCAGCCTGTCGTCGCTGGCGCTGTTCGAGGCCGAGGGCCCGATCGTCGCCACCTTCCACACGTCCACGGAGCGCTCGCGGGCGACACTGGTGTTCGCCCGGCCGATCAACGCGCTGATGGAGAAGGTGACGGCGCGGATCGCGGTGTCGCCGATGGCCCGCCGGGTGCAGGTCGAGCACCTCGGCGGGGACGCCGTCGAGATCCCCAACGGCGTGGACGTCGCGCTGTTCGCCACCGGCCCGCTGTTGCCGGGCTACCCGCGCGACGGGTTCACGGTCGGGTTCCTCGGCCGGTTCGGCGAGCCGCGCAAGGGGATGGCGGTGCTGCTCGACGCGCTGCGACTGCTCGTGCCGCAGCGCCCGGACCTGCGGCTGCTCGTCGTCGGCCGCGGCGATCCGGACACCCTGCGTCGCGACGCCGGCCCGGGTCTCGCCGACCGGCTCGACATCCTCGGCGGCGTCGACGACGTCACCAAGGCGGCGGCGCTGCGCTCGATGGACGTCTACTGCGCGCCGAACACCGGTGGTGAGAGCTTCGGGATGGTGCTCACCGAGGCGATGGCCGCCGGCGCCGCGGTGCTGGCCAGCGATCTCGGGGCGTTCCGGGCCGTGCTGCAGCTCGAGGGGCGTTCCGACGGCGTCCGTCCGGGTACGGAGGCCGGCGTGCTGTTCCCCACCGGCGACGCCCGCGGGCTCGCCTCCGCACTGGCCGCGCTGCTCGACGATCCGCAGCGGCGGATCGCTCTCGGGGCCGCGGCCCAGGCCCGTGCCGCGGCCTTCGACTGGCCCGTCGTCGCGGCGGACGTGCTGCGCGTCTATCGGGCGGCCATCGCGGCCGATCCCCGCCGGGTGCCCGGCCGGACCGTCGCGAGCACCCGGTGACGGCGCCCACCCTGGGCATATTGGTGCCCGAGTTGACGCCCACGGCGTGGGCGGTCGTCGTCATGGCGCTGCTGCTCCTGGCGGTCGTCACCTGGATCTGCGTGGTCCGGGCCCGACGGCTGGACCGGCTGCACCTGCGGACGGACGCCGCCCGCGCGGGCCTCGCGGACGCCCTGGACCGCCGCGGCGCCACGGTGTTGCGGGTGGCCGACGCGCTTGCCACGGCTCCGCGGCGCACCGAGATGCCCACCCTGCCCGCCGTCGATGCGGCGGCGCTGGCCGGCGACGCCCACGACGCCCTCGACGCGTGCCGGGCGGCCCTGCGGGTGGCGGGGGCCGGTCTCGACTTCTGCGAGGCGGCGGAGAACACGCTCACCCGCCGGCTCGCCGGCGTCGACCGCGACGCGCTGCCCCCGGGGCTCGCCGCCGAGCTCGCGGACGTCGACCAGTCCGTCCTGATCGCCCGGCGCGTGCACAACGACGCCGTCCGCGACACCCTCGACCTGCGTTCGCGCCGGCTCGTGCGGTGGCTGCGCCTCGCGGGTACGGCCCCTGCGCCCGCCTACTTCGAGATCGCGGAACCCCCGCCGTGGCGGCCGTCCCCCTCCGGGGCCACGACGTCCCCCCGGGCGGGAACGGGATCGGCCAGGTCCGCCTGACGTACCATCGGTGGGTCGGACCGGCGGGAATCGGCGGCCCGACCGCGCCGTCGAGCCAGCGAGTCGGTCCGACGGCGCCCGTGCCGGGTGCGCCCTGGCCGACCCCGAGAGCCGAGAGGGAAACACCGTGTCGCTCGACCAGATCCCGTCCGCCGCCCCTCAGCTGGGCACCTCGCGCGTGAAGCGGGGGATGGCCGAGATGCTCAAGGGCGGCGTGATCATGGATGTGGTCACGCCGGAGCAGGCGAAGATCGCCGAGGACGCCGGTGCCGTCGCCGTGATGGCGCTGGAGCGCGTGCCCGCCGACATCCGCGCGCAGGGTGGCGTCGCGCGGATGAGCGACCCCGACATGGTGACGGGGATCATCGACGCCGTCTCGATCCCCGTGATGGCCAAGGCCCGGATCGGGCACTTCGTCGAGGCCCAGGTTCTGCAGTCGATCGGCGTCGACTACGTGGACGAGTCCGAGGTCCTCACCCCCGCCGACGAGGCCCACCACGTCGACAAGTGGGCGTTCACCGTGCCGTTCGTGTGCGGCGCGACCAACCTGGGCGAGGCGCTGCGGCGCATCGCCGAGGGCGCCGCGATGATCCGGTCCAAGGGCGAGGCCGGGACCGGCAACGTCGTCGAGGCCACCCGGCACATGCGCGCCATCCGCGCCGAGATCCGCCGGCTGGGCACGCTGGACGAGGCGGAGCTGTTCATCGCGGCCAAGGAGCTGCGGGCCTCGTACGAGATCGTGGCCGAGGTGGCGCGGGCCGGGAAGCTGCCGGTGGTGCTGTTCACCGCGGGCGGCATCGCGACCCCGGCGGACGCGGCGATGATGATGCAGCTGGGCGCCGAGGGCGTGTTCGTGGGTTCGGGGATCTTCAAGTCCGGGGACCCGGCCCGGCGCGCCGAGGCCATCGTCAAGGCCACCACCTTCCACGACGACCCCGATGTGATCGCGAAGGTCTCCCGCGGGTTGGGCGAGGCCATGGTGGGTATCAACATCGCGGACGTCCCGGCCGCACAGCGGTACGCGGACCGCGGCTGGTGACCGCTCGTATCAACCGTCTTCCCTGAGATCGACCGGTTCGGGTCGACTTCTGCGCCCGAGAGTGTTACTGGGCCAGCCGGAGTAACCGCCTCCCCCTAACGTCCGTGTCGTCCGGTTTCGGCGACGGCAGGGGAGAGCATGGGACTGCTGACGACCCGCAGTACACGGCGGTTGGCGACAGTGGGCGGGTTGCTCGCGCTGGCGCTGGTCGCCGGCGCCGCGCCCGCCGTCGCGGCCCAGCCGCCCTCTGCGCCGGGCTGCGTCGGTGCCGGCGATCAGGCCGGTCAGGGGCCGGTCGCCCGGCTGCTCGCGGCGCTCGGCGTGATGGTGACGCTCGACGTCCGCGTGGCCGAGCGCCGCGCACCCGGCCAGGACTGCCCACCCGCCCCGCGGCGGTCCGCCGGGTACAGGAGCAGCGCCGCGGCCGTGCAGAACTGGGGCGAGCCGACGCGCGTCGAGGAGTTCGACGGCACCAGCCTCGGATCCGCATGGAACATCTACGACGGCCCCGGGCACGCCGGGAACGGCCGGCGCACCCCCTCAGCGGTGAGCGTGCGCGACGGGATGCTGACCATCACCGGCAACCGCGCAGGCGACACCGCCGGGATGGAGTGGGGCGGGGGCCAGCGCTACGGGCGCTGGGAGGGCCGGGTGCGCGCGCCGGCGAGCGACCCGTCGTACAACGCGCTGCTGCTGCTGTGGCCCGACGCCGAGGACTTCCCGGTCGGCGGTGAGATCGACTTCATGGAGATGATGGACCACACCCGGCAGAAGACCAACGTCTTCCTGCACTACGGGAAGAACAACAAGCAGGTCCCGGGCAGCGTGGTCGCCGATGCCACGCAGTGGCACAACTGGGCCGTCGAGTGGACGCCCACGGACATCGCGACCTACCTCGACGGCAAGGAGTGGTGGCGCACCGAGCGCACGGAGATCTTCCCGCCCGGGCCGATGCACCTGTGCATCCAGCTCGACTGGTTCCCCAGGTCGGCCCGTGGCCAGGTGAAGACGTCGACGATGCAGGTCGACTGGGTCAAGCAGTACGCGCTGACCCCGGCCGAGACGGGCAGCACGGCGCGTCCGCGCACGGCGAGTTGAGCGTTCGGGTACGGCGAGTTGAGCAGTCGCGTACGGCGAGTTGAGCAGTCGGGTACGGGGCTTGCGGCTCCGTGATTCCGGCTTGACGGGGAAGCGCGCGTGGTCCGGGATGATCGGGTGCGCTCCCCGTTCCCTGCCGTCCACCGCGGCGACCTCCGCGACGCCCTCGCCCTGGTGGCGGCCATCGCCGTCGTCGGGGCCTCCTTCGGTGCCCTCGCCGCGGCCGGCGGCGTGCCGCCCCTGCTCATCGTCGGGATGTCGGTGCTGGTGTTCGCGGGCGGAGCACAGTTTCTGGTCGTGGCCGTGGTCGCGTCCGGAGGGAGCGTCGTGGCGGCGGTGGCCGCAGGGTTCCTGCTGAACCTACGGCTCCTGCCCTTCGGGCTCGCGGTGGGCGACACGGTGGGTGGCGGGTGGCTCGCGCGGCTCGCAGGTGCACAGCTGATCACCGACGAGACCGTGGCGTTCTCCCGGGCGCGCCCGCCGGGGCCGCGGGCCCGGGCGGCGTTCTGGATGTGCGGGATCCTGCTCTACACCGCGTGGAACATCGGGACGGTCGCCGGGATGCTCGCCGGGTCGGCGGTGCCGGACCCCAACGCCGCGTTCGGGGTCGACGCCGCGTTCCCTGCCGGACTGCTGGCGTTGCTGCTGCCCGGGTTGCGCCGCCGCGACGCGCGGCGGGTCGCGCTGACGGCCGCCGTGGTCGCGCTGCTGGCGACACCGGTGCTGCCGACCGGGTTGCCGGTGCTCGCGGGGCTGTTCGGCCTGCTCGTCGCCGGCACCCCGCCCGCCCCGCGGTCGGCCGACCGGCCCCCGACCCCGCAGCCGGATCCGACCCCGCTCCCGGATCCACCGTCCCGAGAGCCGCCGGCCGGAGAGGACGAGCCCCCCGCCGCGCCGCCCGGGACCGGCCGGTGACCTGGACCGCGCTGGTCGTGCTGGCCGCCGCCACCTACTCGTTGCGCCTCGCCGGGCTCGTCCTGCGCGATCGACTCCGCCTGCCGGCCCCCGTCGAGCGCTACGTCGACCTGGGCGCGACCGGGCTGCTCGTCGCCCTGGTCACCGTCAGCGCGCTGCTCGACGGCGACGCCTTCGCGGGTTGGGCGCGGCCGGTCGGGGTCCTGGTCGGTGGACTCGCCGCGTGGCGGCGCGCCCCGTTCGTCGTCGTGGTGCTGCTCGCCGCCGGGACGGCGGCGGGCCTGCGCGCGCTCGGCGTCGAGTGACCGCGCACACGCGCAGGCGCGCCTCAGTTGCTCGGCGCCACCTCGTACCGCGCCCGCCGCCGGGTGAACGACGCAGTCCCCGACGTCATCGCCCGCAGGTCGACGGCGTACCGCAGCAGCTCGGTGCACGGCACCTCCGCGCGCACCACCGTCCGTCCCAGGCCGGCGACGTCCGTGCCCAGCACGCGCCCCCGGCGTCCGGACAGGTCGCCCAGCACGGCGCCGAGGTGATCGTCCGGAATGGTCACGGCCACCTCGTCGAGCGGTTCGAGCAGCACCGTCCCGCACGCCTGGCCCGCCTCGCGCAGCGCTAGCGCACCGGCGGTCTGGAACGCGGCGTCCGAGGAGTCGACGCTGTGCGCCTTGCCGTCCACCAGCGTCGCGCGCACGTCGACGACCGGGTGGTGCTCGTCGGTCAGCCCCCGCTCGAGCTGGGAGCGGATGCCCTTCTCGACGCTCGGGATGAACTGGGTCGGCACCGACCCACCGACGACGTGGGACACGAACTCGAAACCGGACCCGCGCGGCAGCGGCTCGAACTCCACGTGGCAGACGGCGTACTGGCCGTGGCCACCGGACTGCTTGACGTGCCGCCCCGTCACCCGCGCGGAGCTGCGGATCGTGGCGCGCAGCGGCACCTTGACCGGCTCGGTGTCGACCTCGGCGCCGCTGGCCCGCAGGCGGGACAGCACGACGTCCGCGTGCGCCTCGCCCATGCACCACAGCACCGTCTGGTGCGTCTCGGGGTTGCGCTCGAGGCGCAGCGTCGGATCCGCGGCGACGAGCCGGGTCAGTGTCCGGCCGAGCGCGTCGTCGTCGGCCCGGCTGCGGGCGACGACCGCGACCGGCAGCAGTGGGTCGGGCAGGTTCCAGCAGGACAACAGCAGCGGGTCCGACGCGGCGGAGACGGTGTCGCCGGTCTCGGCACTGCCGAGCTTGGTCAGCGCGGCGATGTCGCCCGCGACGCACGCCTCGACCTCCCGGAGCTGGGCACCGAGGGGGACGTAGACGTGCGCGAGCCGCTCGTCGACGTCGTGCCCACCGTCGTCGGAGGTCCCGTCGACCTCCGTCGTCGGCCGTGGGACGTGCCCGCTGACGTGCACCGACGTCTCGGGTCGCAGCGTCCCGGAGAACACCCGCACCAGCGACACCCGGCCCACATAGGCGTCCGCGGACGTCCGGACGACCTCGGCTGCGAGCGGGCCGTCCGGGTCTGCGGCGAGTGGCGGCCGCGGGGAGCCGTCGATCCCGGAGACGCGGGGCAGGGGGTGCTCCAGTGGTGACGGGAACCCGCCGACGAGCAGCTCGAGCAGGGCGTCCAGCCCGATGCCGCCCATCGCGCAGACGGGCACGACCGGGTGGAAGGAGCCGCGGGCGACGGCGGTCTCGAGGTCGTCGATCAGCGTGGCCGTGTCGATCTCCTCGCCGCCGAGGTAGCGCTCCATGAGCGTCTCGTCCTCGGACTGCTCGATGATCCCCTCGAGCAGGGTGGCTCGGGCGTCGTCGGCATCGGGTGGCGCGGCGCCCTCCGGGGTCTGGCTGATCAGCCCGTACAGGCCGCTCACCGCGCCTGCCCCAGAAGAATTGTCACTGCGCAGCGGCAGGTAGAGCGGGGACACGCCCGCCCCGAAGGCGTCCTGGCAGGCGGCGACCGTCCCGTCCACGTCCGCACGCGGGTGGTCGCACCGGGAGACGACGACGGCGCGGGGCATCCCGACGGCCGCGCACTCCTCCCACTGGGTGACCGTCGCGGGGTCGATCGCGCCCTCCCGCCCGGCGGAGGCGGGCACGACGAACAGCGCGGCGTCGGCCGCGCGCAACCCGGCGCGCAGCTCACCGACGAAGTCGCCGTAGCCGGGGGTGTCGATGAAATTGATCTTCGTGTCGTGGCCGTCCGGCGTGGCGTGCATGAGGGGAGCGACGGCCAGCGCGACCGAGCGCTGCTGGCGGACGGCTGCGGGATCGTGATCGCACACGGTGCCGCCGTCGACGACGCTGCCTGCCCGGGGGATCGTGCCGGTGTGTGCCAGGAGGGCCTCGACGAGCGTGGTCTTCCCTGCACCGGAGGGTCCGACGATGACGACGTTGCGGATCCGGGCGGGGTCGAGCACCGTCGGTGCGGTCCCCCCTGCTCCCGCTCCCGTGCGCGACCCTGCCCTGCCTGCTCTGACCGTCATGGACGACCACCTCCACGCCGCTCTAGTGTGCCTGCGATCACACACCCGTGCGGGCCGCCCCACAAGTCCCGAAGGCGCCGACCGGGCAGGCCCGCGTCCGTGCGCGGCGCGGCGGTAAGGTCCGGCCGTGCCCGTCCCCGGACCCGGATACGCCATCACCGCCCGCGTCGAGGTGCCTGCCTCGGCGAGCGCGGCGGGTGACCTCACGGTCGCGATCGGGCAGGTCGGAGGCGTGGTCACGGCGTTCGACGTCGTGGAGTCGCACACCGCGACGCTGGTCGTCGACATCAGCTGCAACTCTCTGAACGAGGGCCACGGCCGGGAGATCACCGACGCGCTGGAGGCGCTGCCCGGGGTGCGGGTCCGCAAGGTCTCGGACCGCACGTTCCTGCTCCACCTCGGCGGGAAGCTGGAGGTGCAGTCGAAGGTCGCGCTGCGCACCCGGGACGACCTCTCGCGCGCCTACACCCCCGGTGTGGCCCGGGTCTGCCAGGCGATCGCGGCGAACCCCGACGACGCGCGGCGGCTCACGATCAAGCGCAACACCGTCGCCGTCGTGACCGACGGCTCGGCCGTCCTCGGGCTGGGCAACCTCGGTGCGGCCGCGGCGATGCCGGTGATGGAGGGCAAGGCGGCGCTGTTCAAGCGCTTCGGCGGGGTCGACGCGTGGCCGGTGTGCCTCGACACCCAGGACACCGAGGAGATCATCCGGACCGTCCAGATCCTCGCGCCGGGCTACGGCGGGATCAACCTCGAGGACATCGCCGCCCCGCGGTGCTTCACGATCGAGAGACGACTGCGCGAGCTGCTCGACATCCCGGTGTTCCACGACGACCAGCACGGCACCGCGGTGGTGGTGCTCGGCGCGCTGCGCAACGCCCTGCGCGTGGTCGACAAGGAGCTCGGCGACTGCCGGATCGTCGTCTGCGGGGCGGGTGCCGCGGGGTCGGCGATCATCCGCTTGCTGGAGTCGTCGAAGCCGGGAGACGTGCTGGCCGTCGACGTCGACGGGATCGTGCACTCCGACCGGCCGGGTCTCGACGACAACCTGGCCTGGCTCGCCGAGCACACGAACGCCGGGCGGTTGTCCGGCACGCTGGCCGACGCGCTGGTCGGGGCGGACGTGTTCATCGGCGTGTCGGCGCCGAACCTGTTCGGGGCGGCGGAGCTGGCGACGATGGCGGACCGGGCGATCGTGTTCGCGCTGGCGAACCCGGACCCCGAGGTCGACCCGAGCGTCGCGGCACGACACGCCGCGGTTGTCGCCACCGGCCGGTCGGACTACCCGAACCAGATCAACAACGTGCTCGCGTTCCCCGGCATCTTCCGCGGGCTGCTCGACGCGCAGGCGCGCGACATCACCGACGCGATGCTCCTCGCCGCGTCCACAGCGATCGCGGACGTCGTGACCGAACCGAACCCGTCGTTCATCGTGCCGAGCGTGTTCGACCCGGCGGTGGCGAAGGCCGTGGCCGACGCCGTGCGGGGCGCCGCCCGCGTCCTGAAGACGTAACTATCCTGGGGGTATGTCCCCGGTGATCGGCGTGCTGGCCTTCCAGGGCGACGTCCGCGAGCACGTCGCCGCGGTGTCGTCGTGCGGGTTGCGGGCCGTGCCGGTGCGCAGGCCCACCGAGCTCGACGCCGTGGCCGCGCTCGTGATCCCGGGCGGGGAGTCCACGACGATGAGCCGCCTCATGGAGACGTTCGAGCTGCTCGACCCGCTGCGGAAGCGGATCGCGGCCGGCATGCCGGCCTACGGCTCGTGCGCCGGCATGATCCTTCTGGCTTCGCAGATCCTCGACGGGCGACCGGACCAGCAGCAGCTCGGCGGGCTGGACGTGGTGGTGCGGCGCAACGCGTTCGGCCGCCAGGTCGACTCGTTCGAAGCGGACCTGCAGGTCGAGGGCGTGCCCGGCGGCCCGGTGCGGGCGGTCTTCATCCGGGCGCCGTGGGTGGAGACCGTGGGCCCGGGGGTGCAGGTGCTGGCGACGGTGCCGCGCTCGACGCTGACCGGGACGGATGCGGGCGCCGCGGCGGGCCGGCCGGTGGCGGTGCGCCAGGGCCCGGTGCTGGCGACGTCGTTCCACCCGGAGATCACCGGCGACCTGCGGGTCCACGCGCTGTTCTGCGCGATGGTGCGGGAGACCGCGGCCGCGGCTTGACGGTGGGGCGCCCCGCCACCGCGGCGTTGGTGCATGTCGCATCGGTAGGATCGACGGGATCTGTGCACCAGGGAGGACATCATGAGCGGCCACTCCAAGTGGGCGACGACCAAGCACAAGAAGGCCGTCATCGACGCCCGCCGCGGCAAGATGTTCGCCAAGTTGATCAAGAACATCGAGGTTGCCGCGCGCACCGGCGGCGGTGACCCGGACGGCAACCCCACGCTCTACGACGCCATCCAGAAGGCCAAGAAGAGCTCGGTCCCCAACGACAACATCGACCGCGCCGTGAAGCGCGGGTCCGGGGCCGACGCCGGCGGGGCCGACTACCAGACGATCACCTACGAGGGCTACGGCCCGAACGGCGTCGCGGTCCTCGTCGAGTGCCTCACCGACAACCGCAACCGGGCCGCCACCGAGGTCCGGCTGGCGATGACCCGTAACGGCGGCACAATGGCCGATCCCGGGTCGGTGGCCTACCTGTTCACCCGCAAGGGCGTCGTGATCGTGCCGAAGGACGGCCTCAGTGAGGACGACGTGCTCCTCGCCGTCCTGGAGGCGGGCGCCGAGGAGGTCAACGACCTCGGCGACAGCTTCGAGATCGTCTCCGAGGCGACGGACCTCATCCCGGTCCGCACCGCGCTGCAGGAGGCCGGTATCGACTACGACTCCGCGGACCCGACCTTCCTGCCCTCGATGCAGATCCCGCTGGACGCCGACGGCGCGCGCAAGGTGTTCAAGCTGATCGAGGCGCTGGAAGACAGCGACGAGGTGCAGAACGTCTACGCGAACTTCGACGTGAGCGACAAGGTGCTCGAGGAGGTCGACGCTTAGCAGCCCCGGAGCAGCTCGGCGGGACGTGTCACTCGAGGACGCCGTTCTCGCGGAGGAAGGCGATGAGGTCGACGGCGGACGACGTCACCGCCTGTGCGCCCGCGGCCCGCGCATCGTTGCCGTGCTCGCGGACGGCTCGGCTGCTGGTGAACATGAGCAGTGGGGTGTCGTCGCCCGCGGCACGCAGCGCCCGCGCCAGGTCGAGGCCTGCGGTCGTCCGGTAGCTCCCGTCCTCGCGGCGCCCCATGTCGCTGATCACCGCGCCGTAGTCGCGGCGGCTCGCCAGCGCCAGGCCCTCGGCCGTGGTCCGAGCGGTGTCGACGCGGACGCCGCCGGTCATCAGCTGGTCGATGAGCAGCGCGTTGTTCTCCGGCCGGTCGTCGACCCACAGCACCGCGACCGGCCGCTGCTCCGGGGGCGGGTCCGGCGGCCCGCCCGTCACCTGCCGCCGCAGGTCGTCGAGCTGGCGTCGCAGGTCGAGGACGACCTCGTTCTGCTGCTCCCGGAACTTGCCCAGCGTCACCCGCCGGCCGCCGACCTCGATCGTCACCTCTTCGCGCTCGCTGCCCGACCGCAGCAGCCCCGCCGGCGGGCGGGCGAAGAGCACCAGTCCGAGCAGCACGACCGCGGGCCAGGCCAGGTCCGCGATGGAGGGCAGGAGCTCCGGCACCGCGCCATGACGGCGGTGTGTTCGCGACGGGTGGCGGTCGCCCCACCGGGAACTGTCGGTGGGCAGTCCTAGACTCACGAACCGATGAGCGAGCCTGCGAGCGAACCAGTGTCACAGCGCCTTCGCGCAGCGCCGACTGAGCGAAGCGAGGGAGTGCGATGAGCCCCGCCACCCGTACCCCAGCTTCGAGAACGACGGCGTCGAAGCAAATGCCGTCGCCGGTCACGCATCCGGTCGCCGAGCGCCGGCTGCTGCTCCTCGACGGCCACTCGCTGGCCTACCGGGCGTTCTTCGCTCTGCCGGCGGAGAACTTCCGCACCGGCACCGGGCAGACCACGAACGCCGTCTACGGCTTCACGGCCATGCTCATCAACCTGCTGCGGGACGAGGTGCCCACACACGTCGCTGTGGCGTTCGACGTCTCGCGCATCACGTTCCGCTCGGAGCGGTTCGCCGAGTACAAGGCCAACCGGAGCTCGACGCCCGACGACTTCCGCGGCCAGGTCGACCTCATCAAGGACGTCCTCACGGCCCTGGCGATCCCGTTCTTCGCGGTCGACAACTTCGAGGCGGACGACATCATCGCCACCCTCGCCACCCAGGCCGAGGCGCAGGGCTACCGGGTACTGGTGACGACGGGCGACCGCGACGCGTTCCAGCTGGTCAGCGAGAACGTCACGGTGCTCTACCCGACGCGTGGGGTCTCCGAGCTCGGCCGCATCGACCCGGACGCGGTGATGACCCGCTACGGGCTCACGCCGGCCCAGTACCCGGACTTCGCGGCGCTGCGCGGGGACCCCAGCGACAACCTGCCCAGCATCCCGGGCGTCGGCGAGAAGACGGCCGCCAAATGGGTGCGCGAGTTCGGCTCGCTGGAGGCGCTGACGGACCGGGTGGACGAGGTCAAGGGCAAGGCGGGCGACGCGCTGCGCGCGCACCTCGCGCACGTGCTGCTCAACCGCCAGCTCACCGAGCTGATCCGGGATGTCCCGCTCGACGCCGCACCGGACGACCTGGTGGCCCGCCCGTGGGACCGCGAGGCCGTGCACCGGCTGTTCGACGAGCTGGAGTTCCGGGTGTTGCGCGAGCGCCTGTTCGCCACGCTGACCAGCGCCGAGCCGGAGGCAGAGGACGGTTTCGACGTCGAGGGCGGGGCGCTCGAGCCCGGCACGGTGCGGGCGTGGCTCGACGCGCATGCCCGCGACGGGCGCCGGGTCGGGATCGCGGTGCACGGGCGGCTGGCCACGTGGGCGGGCCGCGACATCGACGGGATCGCGCTGGCCGCAGGGGAGCCGTCGCTGGAGGCGCGCGCGGCCGGGGCGTCGGCCGGGGCGGCCCAGGCCGCGTACCTCGACGTGCGCACGCTCCTGCCCGACGACGAGGCGGCGCTGGGGGAGTGGTTGGCCGACGCGTCCGTGCCCAAGGCGGCGCACGACGTCAAGGCCGCCCTGCACGGCCTGCGCGCCCGCGGCTGGGACCTCAACGGCCTGACCAGCGACACCGCGCTGGCGGCGTACCTGGCCCGGCCGGGGCAGCGCAGCTTCGACCTCGCGGACCTCGCGCTGCGCTACTTGCGCCGTGAGCTGCGCGCCGAGAGCGAGCCGGAGAACGGTCAGTTGTCCCTGCTCGGCGGTGAGGCGGAGGCCGACTCCGCCCGCGCGCAGGCGCAGATCGTGGCGGCCTCGGCCGTGGCCGAGCTGGCGACCGCGCTGGACGCCGAGCTGGACCGGCTCGGGGGCACGCGGCTGCTCGCCGAGCTGGAGCTGCCGTTGCAGGGGGTGCTGGCGGACCTGGAGACCGCTGGCGTCGCCGTCGATCGCGAGGCCCTCGCCGAGCTGGAGGCCGAGTTCGCCGCGCAGGTCAAGCAGGCCGCGCAGGACGCGTACGGCGTGATCGGCAAGGAGATCAACCTCGGGTCGCCGAAACAGCTGCAGGTGGTGCTGTTCGACGAGCTGAACATGCCCAAGACCAAGCGCACCAAGACCGGCTACACCACCGACGCCGACGCGCTGCAGACGCTGTTCGAGCAGACCGAGCACCCGTTCCTGTCGCACCTGCTGGTGCACCGCGACGCGACGCGGCTCAAGGTCACCGTCGAGGGGCTGCTCAAGTCGATCGCGGACGACGGGCGCATCCACACCACCTACAGCCAGACGATCGCCGCCACCGGCCGGCTGTCGTCGACGGAGCCGAACCTGCAGAACGTGCCCATCCGCACGGCGGCAGGGCGGCGGATCCGCGACACGTTCGTCGTCGGTGACAGGTTCGCCGAGCTCATGACGGTCGACTACAGCCAGATCGAGATGCGGATCATGGCGCACCTGTCGGGCGACGAGGCCCTGATCGAGGCCTTCCGCAGCCATCACGACTTCCACGCCGAGACCGCGGCGCGGGTGTTCGGAGTCGACGCCGCACAGGTCGGGCCCGAACGCCGCGCGAAGATCAAGGCGATGAACTACGGCTTGGCGTACGGGCTGTCCGCCTTCGGGCTGAGCAACCAGCTGCGGATCTCCACGGAGGAGGCCCGCGGCCTGATGGACGACTACTTCCAGACCTTCGGCGGTGTGCGGGACTACCTCGGCGGAGTCGTCGACCAGGCGCGGAAGGACGGCTACACCGAGACGATCCTCGGCAGGCGCCGCTACCTGCCGGACCTCACCACGGACAACCGGCAGCGCCGCGAGATGGCCGAGCGGATGGCGCTCAACGCCCCGATCCAGGGCAGCGCGGCGGACATCATCAAGGTCGCGATGCTCAACGTGCACCGGGCGCTCGCCGCGGAGGGCATGCGCAGCCGGATGCTGCTGCAAGTCCACGACGAGCTGGTGCTCGAGGTCGCCGAGGGCGAGCGGTCGGTCGTGGAGGAGCTGGTGCGCCGGGAGATGGGCGCGGCGTACGCACTGTCCGTGCCGCTGGAGGTGTCGGTGGGCTACGGACGCAGCTGGGACCAGGCCGCGCACTGACGACCGCCGCACCGCCACACATCGGCGCGGGCGCGCCATTTGCTACGCCCGTGCACACCGCGGACGCCCGTGCACACCGCGTGTCATGTGCACGACCGGCGCGGCTTGTGCACGGCCGGTGCGGGTCGGTCGAATCTGGGTGCCGCGCCCCGAGTCCGTCGACGACGTCACCGTTCTGGCCGCGCGCGAGGAGTGGGTCACCGAGTGGCAGTACTCCGTGGTCCGCCCACTGCTGCTGGGCCGCGTGGACCTGCTGGTCTGGCTCGACCTGACCCGCGCGGCGGTGATGCGCCAGATCGTGCCGCGCACCCTTCGCCGGCGGTTGCGGCGCGTCGAGCTGTGGAACGGCAACGTCGAACCACCGCTGTGGACGCTGCTCACCGATCGGGACCACATCCTGCGCTGGGCCTGGCGCACCCACGCCAAGACCGCCGCCCGCGTGCACCAGGTGCTCGCCTCGACCGACCGACCGACGGAGGTGCGGTTGCGCACCCGGCATGAGGTGACCGCCTGGCTTGACGGCCCCGTCGCCGCCCTCGCCCCCGCCTGCTGATTCCGCCACCGGCCACCACCGGTGATCGCCGCTCCCGGTGAACGCGCGAGTCGGCACGTTTGTCGGTCCGAATGTGCACATTTGTCAGCGCCTCGACCCGGCGAAGGTGCCGACTCGCGCAGGCGAAGGTGCCGACTCGCGCACGCGAACGTGCCGACTCGCGGGGAACGCGCCTCCGGCGCGCCCCGGGAGTCGGCCGCGCGCCCACCGGTAGCCTCCCCGTCGAACGGCTGTTCGCTCGGCAGGACGGAGATCGCGGGTGCGGGTGCTCGGTGTCGACCCGGGGTTGACCCGGTGCGGGCTCGGCGTGGTCGACGGCGGGGCCGGCGGCGGGCGCGACGTCCGGTACGTCGCCGTCGACGTCGTGCGGACGTCGGCCGATGCGCCGCTCGCGACCCGCCTGCTCGCGGTCGGTGACGAGGTCGAGCGCTGGATCACCCGGCACCGCCCGGACGTCGTCGCCGTCGAGCGCGTGTTCAGCCAGCACAACGTGCGCACGGTGATGGGCACCGCTCAGGCGAGCGGGGTGGTGGCACTGCTCGCGGCCCGGGCCGGGTTGCCCGTCGCCTTCCACACGCCCAGCGAGGTGAAGGCCGCCATCACCGGTGAGGGTCGGGCCGGGAAGGAGCAGGTCACCGCCATGGTGACGCGCCTGCTCGGGCTCACCGAGGCGCCGCGGCCCGCCGATGCCGCCGACGCCCTGGCGCTGGCGATCTGCCATTGCTGGCGCGCTCCGATGCTGGACCGGATGGCCCAGGCGCGGGAGCGGTCGGCGGAGCTCGCACGCCGGCACCGGGCCCGGCTCGCCGCCGCCGCCGTGGAGATGCGGACGGACCGGTCATGAGCAGCCGTGCGGCCGGCACGGGACCGTCCGAGAAGCACCGGTGCGCCCCGCACCGTCCCGTCGCGGCGTCCGAGCGGACGCCACCGCACATTCACGCTGACGAACGTGCCGACTCGCGAGACGAGGGGGAGGGCGCATCGTGATCGCAGGGGTTCGGGGCGAGGTGCTCGAGATCGGGCTGGACCACGCCGTCGTCGAGGTGGGCGGGGTCGGGCTGGCGGTGCACGCCACGCCTGCGACGCTCGCCGGGCTGCGGCGGGGCGACGAGGCGCGGCTGGCGACGTCGCTCGTGGTCCGGGAGGACTCGCTGACCCTGTTCGGGTTCGCCGACACCGAGGAGCGCGACCTCTTCACGCTGCTACAGACGGTCAGCGGCGTGGGGCCCCGACTGGCGCTGGCGACGCTGGCGGTGCTCGACCCCGACGCGCTGCGCCGCGCCCTGGCCGACGGCGACGCGACCGCGCTGACGCGGGTTCCGGGGATCGGCCGCAAGGGCGCGGAACGGATGGTGCTGGAGCTGCGCGACAAGGTCGTCGCCCCGGCCCCGGTCCCGAGCGCCCCCGCGGCGGCGGGCGGCCTGCGCGACCAGGTCGTCGAGGCCCTGCTCGGGCTCGGGTTCCCGGCGAAGCCCGCCGAGCTGGCGGTGGACGCCGTGCTCGCGGAGAACGGGAGCACCGACGCGTCGACGGCTCTGCGCGCGGCGCTGAGCCACCTGGGACGGGCCCGATGACCACCGCTGCGCACGCCGGGCCGCCCGGGACCGGCACCGTGGCCCCGACGTGCGGTGAGCGGGGATGCCCGTGACCGAACCCGTGACTGGCGCCGCCGCACAGCCCGAGGATCTCGACGTCGAGGCCACGCTCCGGCCGCGGCGGCTCGCCGAGTTCGTCGGCCAGCCGCGCGTGCGTGAGCAGCTCGAGCTGGTGCTCGAGGCGTCGCGCCGACGCGGCGACCCGCCCGACCACATCCTGCTGTCCGGCCCGCCCGGGCTCGGCAAGACCAGCCTCGCCATGATCGTCGCCGCCGAGCTGGGCGCGGCCATCCGCCTCACGAGCGGGCCGGCCCTGGAACGCGCCGGCGATCTCGCGGCGATGCTGTCCAACCTCGTCCCCGGCGACGTGCTGTTCATCGACGAGATCCACCGCATCGCGCGCCCCGCCGAGGAGATGCTCTACCTCGCGATGGAGGACTTCCGCGTGGACGTCGTCGTCGGCAAGGGCCCCGGCGCGACGAGCATCCCGCTCGACATCGCCCCGTTCACGCTGGTCGGGGCCACGACCCGGTCCGGGGCGCTCACCGGACCGCTGCGCGACCGGTTCGGGTTCACCGCGCACATGGAGTTCTACGAGCCGGACGAGCTGGAGCGCGTGCTGCGCCGGGCCGCGGTGATCCTCGGGGTCGACCTGCGCCCCGACGGCGCCGAGGAGATCGCCGGACGCTCCCGGGGCACGCCGCGCATCGCGAACCGACTGCTGCGCCGCGTCCGCGACTTCGCTGAGGTCCGCGTGGACGGCACCGTCACCCGTGCCGTGGCCCGCGCCGCGCTGGCCGTCTACGACGTCGACGAGCTCGGCCTGGACCGGCTGGACCGTGCGGTCCTGGGAGCGCTGGTGCGTGCGTTCGGCGGCGGTCCCGTCGGCGTGTCGACGCTGGCAGTGGCGGTGGGCGAGGATCCCGGTACCGTCGAGGAGGTCTGCGAGCCGTTTCTGGTGCGGGCCGGGATGCTGGCACGCACGCCTCGGGGCCGGGTGGCGACGGCGGCGGCGTGGGCGCACCTCGGGGTGTCGCCACCGCCCGACGTCCCCGGATCGGCCCCTCCTGCGCTGTTCTGATGGGTCGGCTGGCAGACTCGCCCCACCGACACGCGACAGTGACAGGCGTTATCACGCAGAAGCGACGGAGATCATGGAATCACTCGGCGGCCTGCTGTTCCCCCTGCTCATCCTCCTGCTGTTCATCCCGATCTTCCTGTCGGGGCGCAAGCAGCGCCGGCAGGCGCAGGAGCAGAAGCAGCTCCAGTCGGCCCTCGAGGCCGGTGATGTCGTGACCACCACCTCCGGCCTGCGCGGCACCATCGTCGACGCCTCGTACGAGGACACGGTGGACCTGGAGATCGCGGACGGCGTCGTGACGACGTGGCTGCGTGCCGCGATCCGCGAGCGGGTGCTCGACGCGTCCGCGTCGGACGCCCCGCCGGCGGGTGCCGACGCCACCGACGCCGCCGTGGTCGGGTCGGACGGTGCCGCGGCCGACGACCACGTGGGCACGGGGGTGCGGGACGTCGAGACGACGTCGACGGTCGACACCCCCCACGACGCGAACGGCACTTCGCGCTCGTAGCCAGCCCCTCGCGGGGACGACCGGCACACGCAGGAAGAGAGACCGTGGCATCCACCCCCGGGCGCATCCGGCCCTGGCGCCACCTGGCGGCGTTCGCCGGGATCGTCGTCGTGCTCTACGCACTGGTGTTCTTCACCGGCGACAAGGCCACCCCCAAGCTCGGCATCGATCTGCAGGGCGGCACCCGGGTCACGCTGACGGCGCGCACCGCGTCGGGTGGTGAGCCGCCACGCGAGCAGCTCCTGCAGGCGCAGTCGATCATCGAGCAGCGCGTGAACGGCCTGGGCGTGAGTGGCGCCGAGGTCGTCCTGGACGGCACCAATATCACCATCACGGTGCCGGGCGAGGAGGGCGACCAGGCCCGGTCGCTCGGGCAGACGGCGCAGCTGCGGTTCCGCGAGGTGGTCGGTGGCCCGGTGGCCGCGATGCCGGCGGCCGCGCCGACCCAGCCCGCTACGGACGTCCCCAACACGGACGCCCCGAACACGGACGCCCCGACCGGCACGACGCTCCCACCGCAGGGAGCCGGTGGTGACGCCCCGGTCGTCACCCTGCCCGTCGGGCCCGTCGCGCTCGCGCAGCCCCTGCCGGCCACCCCGCCGTCGCCGTCGCCCCCGGCCACACCGGCGCCCGCGCCCGTCACCGCCGCGACCCCGGCCGACCCGGCCGTCGCCGCCGCGATCGACGCGGCCCGCGCGACACGCCAGAGCACAGACGCGTCCGTGCAGGCCCAGGCGCTGCAGGCGCTCGACTGCGCGGCCACGGATCCGCTGCGCGGGTACGACGACCCGACGCTGCCGCTGGTCAGCTGCAACCAGGACGGCACCGAGAAGTACGTGCTGGGCCCGAGCTTCCTGGAGGGCACGCAGATCTCGGCGGCGCAGGCCGCGCAGAACAGCCAGGGCGCCGGCTGGGTCATCGACGTGACGTTCAAGAGCGACGGCGCGGCGATCTGGGGCGACTACACGTCGAAGAACGTCGGCAAGAACGTCGCCTTCGTGCTGGACGGCGAGGTCGTCTCCGCCCCCACGATCCAGGGGCCGATCTTCGGCACCACCCAGATCACTGGCCAGTTCAGCCAGGCCGAGGCGCAGAACCTCGCTGGCATCCTGCGGTACGGCTCGCTGCCGCTGTCGTTCGTGTCGTCCGAGGCCCAGACCGTGTCGGCCACCCTGGGGCTCGCGTCGCTGCAGGCCGGCCTGATCGCGGGCGGCGTCGGGCTCGCGCTGGTGTTCGTGTACTGCCTGTTCTACTACCGGGCGCTGGGCGTGCTGACGATCCTGTCGCTGGTGCTGTCGGGCCTGGTCGTCTACGCCGTGCTGGTGCTGCTCGGTCGCTGGGTCGGCTTCACGCTGGACCTCGCTGGTATCGCCGGGTTCATCGTGGCGATCGGCATCACCGCGGACTCCTTTGTGATCTTCTTCGAACGCCTCAAGGACGAGGTCCGCGAGGGCCGCAGCTTCCGGTCGGCGGTGCCGCGGGCGTGGGTGCGGGCCCGGCGGACGATCCTGTCCGCGGACGCCGTCAGCTTCCTGGCCGCCGCCGTGCTGTACATCCTGGCGGTCGGGCAGGTGAAGGGCTTCGCCTTCACCCTCGGCATGTCGACCGTGCTCGACCTACTGGTCGTGTTCCTCGTGACGCACCCGCTGGTCGCGCTGGCGTCGAACAACCGTGTGTTCAGCAGCCCGGCCTGGTCCGGGCTCGGTTCGGTGGCGCGGATCGGCGCGGCCCGCCGCGCTGCGGCCGTCAAGGGAGGCTGAGATGGCCGATACGACAGCGCAGCGCGACGGCCGGGTGAGGGCCGGTTTCCTGACGCGCCTCTACACCGGCACGGGCGCCTTCGACATCGTCGGGAAGCGCAAGTTGTGGTACGCCCTGTTCGGCACCCTCGTCCTGGTATGCGTCGGCTCGATCGTCTTCCGGGGCTTCAACCTGGGCATCGACTTCACCGGCGGCACCCAGGTGCAGTTCCCGGCGGCCGGGGTCGGGGCGCCGGCCACGGTCGAGGATGTCCGGGGCGTCTACGAGCAAGCGGTCGGGCAGGAGCCGGCGGCGGTGCAGACGATCGGCCAGGGTGCCGCCGCGTCGGTGTTGATCCGCTCCGAGCCGCTGGACGCAGGCCAGATCGTCACGCTCCGACAGGCCTTGTTCAACCAGTTCCAGCCGATCGGCAGCGGCGGGCAGCCCTCCGTGTCGGCGATCAGCATTACTGACGTCAGCGGAACCTGGGGTGGTCAGATCACCCGGCAGGCCCTGATCGCGCTCGCGGTGTTCCTGGTGCTCGTCACGATCTTCCTGGCGTTCTACTTCGAGCGCGCCATGGCCGTCGCCGCGCTGGTCGCCCTCGTGCACGACGTCGTGGTGACGATGGGCGTCTACTCGCTCGTCGGGTTCGAGGTCACGCCCGCCACGGCGATCGGCCTGCTCACGATCCTGGGCTTCTCGCTCTACGACACCGTCGTGGTGTTCGACAAGGTCAAGGAGAACACGCGCGGGCTGCTCGGCCTCACCCGCCGGACCTACGCCGAGGCGGCGAACCTCGCGCTGAACCAGACGTTGATGCGCTCGATCAACACCTCGCTGATCGCGGTGCTGCCGGTGCTGGGCCTGATGGTCGTCGGCGTCGGGCTGCTCGGCGTGGGCACGCTCGCCGACCTCGCGCTCGTGCAGATGGTCGGCATCCTGGCGGGCGCGGCGTCGTCGATACTGCTGGCGACCCCGATCCTGGTCGACCTCAAGCAGCGCGACCCCCGCATCCGCGAGCAGGCGCGGCGGGTCGCCGCCCGCCGCGCGCGGGTGGCCGCGGCCGCCTCGGGGCAGACCGCCGACGACGAGCCGGATCTGAGCGACGAGGCCTTGGCCGGCGAGCTGCGGCGGGAGCGCGCCATGGCCGCCGCGTCCGGCGTCCCGGCCCGCGCCGGCGGGGTCCGCCGCAGCGCCGCCACCCAACGGCCGGCCGGCAAGGGGACTCGGCCGACGGGGAAGCGGCGCCGATGACCGACGGTGCGGCCCTCGTCGACGACGACCCGCTGGCGCGGGTGTCCGCCCTGGTCCGCGCCATCCCGGACTTCCCAGAGCCGGGCGTCGTCTTCCGCGACATCACCCCGGTGCTGGCCGACGGCGGGGCCTTCACGGCCGTCGCGCTCGCGCTCGCGGCGTTGAGCGGTACGGCCGACGTCGTCGTCGGGGTCGAGGCACGCGGGTTCCTGCTCGGCGCGGCCGCCGCGCTGACGGCGGGCACGGGCATCGTGCCCGTCCGCAAGGCGGGCAAGCTGCCCCGCGTCGCCGCGTCGCGCAGCTACGACCTGGAGTACGGCACCGCGACGCTCGAGCTTCCCGCCGACGCGATGCAGGCGGGCGCGCGGGTGTTCGTCATCGACGACGTGCTTGCCACCGGTGGGACGGCCGCGGCGGCCTGCGACCTGGTGAACGCGGCCGGCGCCGAGGTCGTCGGGTTCGCGGTGATGATCGAGCTGGTGGACCTGGGCGGTCGGTCGCGGCTCGGCGGGATCCCGGTGCACGCGCTGCTGGCCTACTGAGGCCATTCCAGCGCGAGCGCGGGGGACCGGGCGGGGGCGGGCGGACGCGGGCTATCCTTCGAGGGGTGGAGGGCTGCGCATGACGGACCTGCAACCGGCCGCGCCGCCGGTCCCGGACATCCTCGAGGATGTCACGGCGCACGCAGCTCCGGTCGTCCCGAGCCCGGCCCCGCCGGTGTCTCCGCCCAAGACCTCGGCCACCAAGCGCGTGCGCGCCCGCCTCGCCCGCCGGATGTCCCCGCAGCGTCCGGGTGCGGTTGCGCCGGTCCTCGAACCGCTCGCCACCGTGCACCGCACGCTGCACCCGAAGGCGGACCTGGCGCTGCTGCAGCGCGCCTACGACGTCGCCGACGCCCGGCACGCGGGCCAGAAGCGCAAGTCCGGCGATCCGTACATCACCCACCCGCTGGCCGTGTCGACGATCCTGGCCGAGCTGGGCATGGACACCACGACGCTGGTCGCGGCCCTGCTGCACGACACCGTCGAGGACACCGACTACTCGCTGGAGCGGCTGCGCGCCGACTTCGGCGAGGAGGTGGCGCACCTCGTCGACGGGGTCACGAAGCTGGACAAGGTCGAGCTGGGCAACGCGGCGGAGGCCGAGACCATCCGCAAGATGGTGGTCGCAATGGCCCGGGACCCGCGGGTGCTGGTCATCAAGCTCAGCGACCGCCTGCACAACATGCGGACGATGCGGTTCCTCTCGCCGGAGAAGCAGGAGAAGAAGGCGCGCGAGACCCTCGAGGTGCTCGCCCCGCTGGCGCACCGGCTCGGGATGGCCACGGTCAAGTGGGAGCTGGAGGACCTGTCCTTCGCGATCCTGCACCCGAAGAAGTACTCGGAGATCGTCCGGCTGGTCGCCACCCGCGCGCCGTCCCGGGACACCTACCTCAAGCAGGTCATCGACGAGGTCACCGAGCAGCTCGACTCGGCGCGGATCACCGCGACCGTCGAGGGCCGGCCGAAGCACTACTACTCGATCTACCGCAAGATGATCGTCAAGGGCCGCGACTTCGACGACATCCACGACCTGGTCGGCGTGCGGGTGCTCGTGGACGAGGTGCGCGACTGCTACGCCTCGATGGGCATGGTGCACGCGTTGTGGCAGCCGATGCCCGGGCGGTTCAAGGACTACATCGCCCAGCCGCGGTTCGGGGTCTACCAGTCGTTGCACACCACCGTGATCGGACCGGACGGCAAGCCGCTCGAGGTGCAGATCCGCACCCACGAGATGCACCGCACCGCCGAGTACGGCATCGCGGCGCACTGGCGCTACAAGGAGACCCGCGGCAACGCCACCGGGCGCGGTCAGGCGGTCGACGTCGACGAGATGGCATGGATGCGCCAACTGCTCGACTGGCAGCGTGAGGCGGCGGACCCCGGCGACTTCCTGGAGTCGCTGCGCTTCGACCTGGCCGCCAAGGAGATCTTCGTCTTCACGCCCAAGGGCGACGTGATCACGTTGCCGATGGGGTCGACGCCGGTGGACCTGGCCTACGCGGTGCACACCGAGGTGGGGCACCGGTGCATCGGCTCGCGGGTCAACGGGCGGCTGGTCGCGCTGGAGCGGCGGCTGGAGTCCGGCGACGTCGTCGAGATCTTCACGAGCAAGGCCGAGACGGCCGGGCCGAGCCGTGACTGGCTGGCGTTCGTCGCCTCGCCGCGGGCCAAGACGAAGATCAAGCACTGGTTCGCCAAGGAGCGCCGCGAGGAGGCAATCGAGGCGGGCAAGGACGCGATCACCCGCGAGGCGCGCCGCACCGGGATGCCGCTGCAGCGGCTCGTGTCCGCGGACGCGATGGCGGCGCTGGCCCGCGAGCTGCACTTCCCGGACCTGTCGGGGCTCTACGCCGCGGTCGGGGAGAGCCACGTCTCGGCGCGGCACGTGGTGCAGCGGCTGGTCGCGCTGCTCGGCGGCGTCGAGGACGCCGAGGAGGAGCTCGCCGAGCGGGCGACGCCGTCGACGGTCCGCCAGCGCAAGTCCGTCGGCGACGCCGGGGTCGTGGTGCGTGGCGACGACGGTGCTGTCGACGGGCTCTACACCAAGCTCGCCCGCTGCTGCACGCCCGTGCCGGGCGACGACATCCTCGGGTTCGTCACCCGGGGCGGCGGCGTCAGCGTGCACCGCACGGACTGCACGAACGCCGGAGACCTGCAGGCGCGGTCGGAGCGGCTGGTCGACGTCGCGTGGTCGGTGTCGCCCGCCTCGGTGTTCCTCGTGGCGATCCAGGTGGAGGCACTCGACCGGCACCGGCTGCTCTCGGACGTCACGAAGGTGCTGGCCGACGAGAAGGTCAACATCCTCTCGGCGTCGGTGCAGACCTCGCGCGACCGGGTGGCCGTCTCCCGGTTCGCCTTCGAGATGGGCGACCCCAAGCACCTCGGGCACCTGCTGCGGGCGGTGCGCAACGTCGACGGCGTCTACGACGTGTACCGGGTGACGTCAGCCGCCTGAGCGGCCTCGTCCCCCTGTCAGGACACCGTGGCCGTCTGGATCTCGATCGGCGTCTTCGGCTTGCCGTCACCCGAGCCGTTGCTGTCGTCCGTGCCCGCGGCCGCCACCTTGTCGATCGTGGCCAGGCCGTCGTCGTCGATGGTGCCGAAGACGGTGTACTCCGGCGGCAGCGTCGAGTCGGCGTAGACGAGGAAGAACTGGCTGCCACCCGAGTTCGGCTGCGCGGTCTTGGCCATGGCGACGGTGCCGCGCGGGTAGATCACGGTGCCCTGGCCCGACGGCGCAGAGGCCAGGGTGGTGGGCGCCTCGTCCGGGATCGTGTAGCCCGGGCCGCCGGTCCCGGTGCCGGTCGGGTCGCCGCACTGCAGCACCTTGAGGCCCTCGCCGGTGGTGAGGCGGTGGCAGCCCGTGCCATCGAAGTAGCCCTGCCCGGCGAGGCCGGCGAAGCTGTTGACCGTGCACGGCGCCTCGGCGCGGTTCAGGGTGAGGCCGATCGGACCGGCCGACGTGGCCAGCGCGACCGACACCGTGCCCTCGTTCGACACGCCCTCGGTGGGCGGCGGGGTGTTCGGCTTCGCGGCGTTGCCGTCGGACGGGTAGGCGCACGTCCCCGGGCCGCTCGCGGCCGGCTGGGCGGCGGCCGAGCGTGGCGTTCGCGGCGTCGGAGGGAGCCGTGGCGGCGGGGGCGTCGCCGCCGCGGCCGATCGTGGACAGCGCCACGACGGCCAGGAGGACGACCACGACGACCGCCGCCGAGCTGATGACGGCGATCCGGCGCCGCCGGGCGGCCTGCTGGGCGCGCCGCGCCTGCTGGCTGGCCAGCTTGCGCTTGGCCGCATCGCGTCGCATCTGGTTCGTCGCCACGTGCATCCCTCCTGTTCGCAGGCGACCCTACCGATGCGGACCTGAAGGCCCGGTGAGACCCCGGGAGTCGTTCGTGCTCCGCTGCGGAGTTGATCTCCACGGCCACGCATTAGGCTGGTGGCGTGCTCGTCGCCGGTTTCCCTGCAGGGGCCTTCCAGACCAACTGCTACGTGCTGGCCTCCGGACCGGGGGAGGCGTGCGTCGTGGTCGACCCCGGCCAGGAGGCCGTCGAGCCGCTGGAGGCGCTGCTCGCGGAGCACCGGCTGACGCCCGTCGCGGTGCTGCTCACGCACGGGCACTTCGACCACACGTTCTCCGTCGCCCCGGTCTGCGACGGCCACGACGTGCCGGCGTTCATCCACCCCGACGACCGGGCGATGCTCGCCGATCCGCTGAAGGGGATGTCGAGCGATGCGCTCGCGTTCTTCGGTGGCCGGCTGGAGATGCGCGAGCCGCGCGAGGTCCGCACCCTGGCCGACGGCGCACCGCTCGAGCTCGCCGGGCTCGCGCTGCGCGTCGACCACACCCCGGGGCACACCCCGGGGTCGATCGTGTTCGGCACCGCGACGGAGGAGGGCGTCGAGGTGATCCTCGCCGGCGACACGCTGTTCGCCGGGTCGATCGGGCGCACGGACCTGCCGGGCGGCGACACCGAGCAGATGATGCGCAGCCTGCGCGACAAGCTGCTGACCCGCGACGACGCCACCTACGTACTGCCCGGGCACGGCCCGGCCACGACGATCGGGCGGGAGCGGGCGTCGAACCCGTACCTCGTGGGCCTGACCGAGTCGATTCCCGATGGGCCGGCCCGGAGGCGGGGGCTGTGACCGTCGCAGGATCGAGTACGGCAGCGGGCACGGAGTCGAGCACAGGACCCGGCACCGTGTCGGAACGGCCGGCGTCGTTCGCCGCGCCCAAGGGCGTCCCCGAGTACTTTCCCCCGGAGTCGGCGGGCTTCGAGCACGTCCGGAACACGTTGCAGACCGCGGCCGACCGGGCCGGCTACGGACTGATCGAGCTGCCGGTGTTCGAGGAGACGGGCCTCTACGCCCGCGGCGTCGGTGAGTCGACCGACGTCGTCAGCAAGGAGATGTACACGTTCGCCGACCGTGGCGACCGGTCGGTGACCCTGCGTCCCGAGGGCACCGCCGGGGTGGTGCGGGCCGTGATCGAGCATGGTCTCGACCGGGCCGGGCTGCCGGTGAAGCTGCGTTACGCCGGGCCCTTCTTCCGCTACGAGCGCCCGCAGGCGGGCCGCTACCGGCAGCTGCAGCAGGTCGGGATCGAGGCGATCGGCGTCGACGACCCCGCGCTGGACGCCGAGGTGATCGCCGTCGCGGACGAGGGCTTCCAAGCCCTCGGGCTGCGGGACTACCGCCTGGAGCTCACCTCGCTCGGCGACGCGGACTGCCGCCCGGCCTACGGGGAGCTGCTGCGCGACTTCCTCGCAGGCCTCGACCTCGACGAGCCCACCCGGCGCCGCGCGCTAGCTCAACCCGCTGCGGGTGCTCGACGACAAGCGTCCCGAGGTCCGCGCCCTGGTCGCGGACGCGCCGCTGCTGGTGGACCACCTCTCGGCGGCGTCGGCCGCCCACCACGCCGCGGTGAAGCAGCACCTCGACGACCTGGGAGTGGCCTACGTCGAGAACCCGCGGATGGTGCGCGGGCTCGACTACTACACGAAGACGACCTTCGAGTTCGTCCACGACGGCCTGGGTGCGCAGTCCGGGATCGGTGGCGGCGGCCGCTACGACGGCCTCATGGCCGTGCTCGGCGGGCAGCCGCTGTCGGGGGTCGGGTACGGCATCGGCGTGGACCGGACGTTGCTCGCCTGCCGGGTCGAGGGGGTCGCACCGTGGTCGGAGGCGCGCTGCGAGGTCTTCGGCGTGCCGCTGGGCGAGGCGGCGCGCCGTCGGCTGGTGGTGCTCGCGGCGGACCTGCGGCGCGCCGGGGTGCGGGTGGACCTCGCCTACGGCGGGCGCGGGCTCAAGGGCGCGATGAAGGCTGCGGACCGGTCCGGGGCCCGGTTCGCCCTGGTGCTGGGCGACCGCGATCTCGCGGCCGGGCAGGTGGGGCTCAAGGACCTGGCGACGGGGGAGCAGGCGCCGGTGCTGCTGGACGGTGTCGTCGACGCGGTGGTCGCCGCGCTGGGCTAGATCGTGTCCTGCAAGTCGGCGCCGCCGCGGAGCAAGGCGTCGACTCGCAGGTGGAGTGACTAGTCATTCCCCCTGTGGATCTCGCGTAGTGTTCGGCCACGAGGCCCCGGGACAAGAGGAAGGCCCTGCGATGCCCCAGCACCCCACGCGCCAGCAGCCGTTGTCCACCCATGAGCTGACCGAGCGCGTCGAGTCCGGGGACGTCGACACCGTGCTGGTGGTCTTCACCGACATGCAGGGCCGGCTACAGGGCAAGCGCGTCCACGCCCCGTACTTCCTGGACGAGGTCGCCGTCCACGGCATGGAGGGCTGCAACTACCTGCTCGCCGTGGACGTCGACATGAACACCGTCTCCGGCTACGAGATGTCGTCGTGGGAGCAGGGCTACGGCGACTTCCTCATCACCCCGGACGCGACGACGCTGCGCCGCGCGCCGTGGCTGCCCGCGTCGGCGATGGTCCAGTGCGACCTGTCCTGGCTCGACGGCACCCCGGTCCGCCAGTCGCCCCGGCAGGTGCTCCGGGCCCAGGTCGACGAGGCGCAGCGGCTCGGGTTCACCGCCCTCGGCGGCACCGAGCTGGAGTTCATCGTGTTCCGCGACTCCTTCCAGGACGCGTTCGACGCGAACTACCACGGCCTGACCGGCTCCACGCGGTACAACGTCGACTACTCGATCCTCGGCACCAGCGAGGACGAGCCGCTGATGCGCGACATCCGCAACGCCATGTACGGCGCGGGGCTGACGGTGGAGTCGTCGAAGGGCGAATGCAACTTCGGCCAGCACGAGATCGCGTTCCGCTACGACGAGGTGCTGCGGACCGCGGACAACCACGTGGTGTTCAAGGCCGCGGCGAAGGAGCTGGCGGCGAAGCACGGCAGGTCCTTGACCTTCATGGCCAAGTACGACGAGCGCGAGGGCAACTCGTGCCACGTGCACATGAGCCTGCGGGGCACGGACGGCGGGATCGTGTTCGCCGACGGGCACGAGACCGAAGCCGGGTCTTCTCGAGCTTCGTCGCCGGCGTTCTCGCGACCCTGCGCGAGTTCACCCTGCTCTACGCGCCGAGCGTGAACTCCTACAAGCGCTACCAGCCCGGGTCGTTCGCCCCGACCGCCGTCGCGTGGGGCGAGGACAACCGGACCTGCGCCCTGCGGGTCGTCGGGCACGGCCCCGGGCTGCGGGTGGAGAACCGGGTGCCGGGCGGTGACGTCAACCCCTACCTCGCGCAGGCCGCGATGCTCGCCGGCGGCCTGCACGGCGTCCGCAACGAGCTGGAGCTGGAGCCCGCCTTCGCCGGCAACGCCTACGAGGCCGACTCCGCCCGCGTCCCGAGCACGCTGCGCGCCGCGCGGGACCTGTTCGCCGCGTCCGAGCTGGCCGAGGCGGCGTTCGGCAAGGACGTGGTCGCGCACTACCTGCGGGCCGCGGACGTCGAGCTCGAGGCCTTCGAGGCCGCGGTGACGGACTGGGAGCGCCGGCGGGGGTTCGAGCGGTTCTAGTGGCGTCGACGTCCATGCACCAGGTTCTCGATCCCGCGACCGAGGAGGTCGTGACCGAGGTCGAGTCGCTCGACGTCGGACAGGTGGACGCGGCCGTCGCCCGGGCGGTCGCCGCCGGGCCGGCGTGGCGCGCGCTCGCGCCGGCGGACCGGGCCCGGCTGCTGCGCCGCTTCGCCGCCATCGTGGACGCCCACGTCGACGAGCTGGCGGAGCTGGAGGTGCGCGGCGCCGGGCACACCGTCGGCAACGCGCGCTGGGAGGCCGGCAACGTCCGCGACGTGCTGGACTACTACGCGGCCGCTCCCGAGCGGCTGTTCGGCCGCCAGATCCCGGTGGCGGGAGGCATGGACGTCACGTTCCACGAGCCGCTCGGCGTCGTCGGGATCATCGTGCCGTGGAACTTCCCCATGCCCATCGCCGGATGGGGGTTCGCACCCGCGCTGGCGGCCGGCAACACGGTCGTGCTCAAGCCGGCCGAGCTCACCCCGCTGACGGCACTGCGGCTGGCCGAGCTGGGACGCGAGGCGGGCCTGCCGCGGGGGGTGTTCACGGTGCTGCCGGGCAAGGGCTCGGTGGTCGGGGAGCGGCTGGTCACCCACGAGCAGGTTCGCAAGATCGTGTTCACCGGCTCGACCGAGGTCGGCACGCGCATCCTGCGACAGGCCGCGGACCAGGTCAAACGGGTCACCCTCGAGCTCGGCGGGAAGTCGGCGAACATCGTCTTCGCCGACGCGGACGTCGAGCGGGCGGCGGCCGGCGCGCCCGCTGGCGTGTTCGACAACGCGGGCCAGGACTGCTGCGCGCGCTCGCGGATCCTGGTCCAAGCCACGGTGTACGACCGGTTCCTGGAGTTGCTGGAACCCGCCGTCACAGGGTTGCGCGTCGGGCCGCCTGCGAAGCCGGACGTCGAGATGGGCCCGCTGATCAGCGCGGGCCAGCGGGACCGGGTCCGCGGCTTCGTCGAGGGCGGAGCCGACGCCGGCGGTGCTCCCGTGGATGTCGCGTTCCGTGGAAGCGCGCCGGACGGGCCCGGGTTCTGGTATCCGCCGACGGTGGTGCTGCCCCGCTCGACGGCGGACCCGGTCTGGCGTGAGGAGGTGTTCGGCCCGGTCGTGGCGGTGCTGCCGTTCGACGACGAGGCCGAGGCCGTCGCGTTGGCCAACGACACCGAGTACGGCCTGTCCGGGTCGATCTGGACGCGGGACCTGGGCCGCGCGCTCCGTGTCGCCCGCGGGGTGGAGAGCGGCAACCTGTCGGTGAACTCGAACTCGTCGGTGCGGTACTCGACTCCGTTCGGCGGGTTCAAGCGCTCCGGGCTGGGCCGCGAGCTCGGACCGGACGCGCTGGACGCGTTCACCGAGGTCAAGAACGTCTTCTTCGCCGACGACCGAATGCTGGATGCTGGGGAGTAGGGAGTTGCGCGTGCAGCGGTTCGCGGACCGGGTCGCCGTGATCACCGGTGGAGCCGGGGGGATCGGCCGCGCCACGGCGCAGCGGCTGGCGTCCGAGGGTGCCACGGTGGTCGTCGTCGACCTCGACGCCGAGGCCGCGAAGGCGCTGGCGGACGAGCTCGGCGGGATGTTCGTCGCAGCGGACGTGACCAGCCCGGAGGACAACCAGCGGATCTACGCGCAGACCCATGAGGCCTACGGCCGGATCGACGTCGCGTTCCACAACGCCGGGATCTCGCCGCCGGACGACGACTCGATCCTCGACACCGGCCTCGACGCGTGGCGCCGCGTCCAGGACGTCAACCTGACCTCGGTCTACCTCGGCTGCAAGGCCGTGCTGCCGTACATGCTGGCGCAGGGCAAGGGCTCGATCGTCAACACGGCGTCCTTCGTCGCGACGATGGGCGCCGCGACCTCGCAGATCTCCTACACGGCGAGCAAGGGTGGGGTGCTCGCGATGACGCGCGAGCTGGGCGTGCAGTTCGCCCGGGAAGGCGTGCGGGTGAACGCGCTCTCGCCCGGACCGGTGGCGACGCCGCTGCTCATGGAACTGTTCGCCAAGGACCCCGAGCGCGCCGCGCGCCGGCTCGTGCACGTGCCGCTGGGCCGCTTCGCCGAGCCGTCGGAGATCGCGGCGGCCGTGGCGTTCCTCGCCAGCGACGACGCGTCGTTCATCACGGCCTCGAACTTCCTCGTCGACGGCGGGCTGACCGGGGCGTACGTCACTCCGCTGTGAGGGGAGACGGGTGCGGTGGGACGCGCGGCACGCCGCCATGGGAGACGGGCGAACTCCGCGGGGTCGGCGGAGCGGCGAGTCAGCGGTGCTTCCCGAGCGCGCCGGCCGTGGACGGCGCCTCACGCGCGGCGCCGATCGAGTACGGCGGCACGCGCGGGCAGCGGTGAGCGACCCGGGCGCGGTGGGACGCGCGGCTCGCCGCCGCCTCCGGGGTCGCCGGGCGGATCCGCTGGATCGCCCACGACCTGGACGTCGGCCTGCCGGCGGACTGCCGCGGGCCCTACGACGTGGTGGTGTGCCAGCTGTTCCGTGATCCGCACCGGTACGCCGAGCTGGTCGCCGCCCTCGCCCCGGGCGGGTTGCTCGCGATCACCGTTCTGTCCGAGGTCGACGCCGAGCCGGGGCCGTTCCGGGCCCAACCGGGGGAGCTGCGGGCGGCGCTGCGCGGCCTCGAGACCGTGCTCGACCGCGAGGGCGACGGCGAGGCGACCCTGCTCGCCCGCCGACATCCGGGCTCTCCGGTTCCTCCCGGACGGATGAGACCGGGGGACCGCCGTCCCACGCTGCGGTCGGGTGTCAGGCCCCGGTCTCATCCCCCCGTTCCCGGCACGCCACCAGCGCCGCGACCGCGGTGGTGACCGGAACGGAGGCCACCAGCCCGATGCTGCCCACGAGCGTCCTGACGATCTCCGTGGCGACGTCCTGGCTGGTCGCGATGTCGCCGAGGCTCCGGCCCGAGAGGCTGAAGAGCAACAGCAGCGGCAGCGACGCCCCGGCGTAGGCGAGCACGAGGGTGTTCACCGCCGACGCGACGTGGTCGCGTCCGATCCGCATGGCGGCCCGGTAGAGCGCCCTGGCGCGCAGCTCCGGGTTGGCCCGGCGAAGCTCCCACACCGCGCTTGTCTGGGTGACGGTGACGTCGTCGAGCACCCCGAGCGCCCCGATGACCATGCCGGCCAGGAGAAGGCCGCGGGCGTCGACCCCGGTGCCGAGCGAGGCCACGAGCGCCGTGGTCTGGTCGTCCAGCCCGGTCAGCCGGGAGGCGCCGGAGAACACGGCACCGAGGAGGCCGATCAGCGCGAGGGACACCAGCGTGCCGAGCACGGCGGTCGACGTCCGTGCGGACAGGCCGTGCGTCAGGTACAGCACCGCGAACATGATCACGCCGGCGCCGACGACGGCGACCGCCAGCGGGCTGCGGCCGCCCAGGATCGCAGGCAGCACGAACAGCAGCAGCACCCCGAAGCTGACGGCGAGCGCGGCCAGGGCGGCGAGCCCGCGCCAGCGCCCGAGGACCAGCACCGCGGCGGCGAACATCGCCGCGAGCCAGGCCAGCGATCCGCCGCGCTGGAAGTCGACGACCTGGTACGAGCCGGGGTCATCGGGGTTGCCGCCCGACCAGCCGAGCACGACGGGATCGCCGACGGTGAAGCGTGGCGTGCCGGGCTCGATGGGGACGAGCTGGACCAGGTCGCGGCCCGCGCGCGGCCCGTCCGTCATCGCGACGACGAGCGCGGCACATCGTCCCTGCCCGTCGCCGGGGGAGCAGTCGGCGGCCTCGACGGCCGTGACCTGGCCGCGCACGGGCTGCAGCAGTGCCGTCCCGGCCGCGGGCGCCGCGCCTCCGGTGGGACGGAGGACGACGAGGCCGACCAGGGCGGCGAGAGCACAGGGTACGAGCAGCATGGCGAGCAGTACCCGGACCCGACGGCCCGCCGGCGCGGCCGGCCCGTGCCCGTGCCCGTGCCCGACGCCGTGGATGGACCCTGACCCGGGCTCGGAATCGCGGTCGGGTTCGGGATCGCGCTCGGGCTCGGGCTCGGGCTCGGGCTGGCGGGCACGGGCACGGGCACGGTTCCGTGATCCGGGCGAGTGCGGGCTGCGACGGAACGGGGTACGGCGGAAAGGGGTACGGCCAACGGCACGGTGGGCGGCTCATCGGCGATGCGGCCGTGCCGTGCTGCACCCGGCCGCGGGGCCCGGTCGCGGTCCGCAGCGGGTCGGGTCACCGGCCCATCTTGCCCGCGACCTGGTCGACGCCCGGCGTCGCCCGTCCGCTCGTCGGTCGGCGATCACACCGGGCGCTACGCCGCTGCCCGCACTCCACCCCGCCCCACGGCCGTCGTCCCGGCCACGGTGGCGGCCTGCGTCACGCTGCGTCCACCAGCGCCTGCAGCGCACGGTCGGCGACGGCCGCCGGGCCACCGTGCGTCTCCACCCGCACCCCCGGCTCGCCGTCGGCCAGGGGCTCGAGCGTGTCGAGCTGGCTGCGCAGCAGCGCGGGTGGCATGTACTCGTGATGGCGCTGCGTGACGCGCTCGGTCAGCTCCTGCTCCGACGCCTGCAGGTACACGAAGCGGACGGACGGGTGACCGTCGGACAGCAGGTCCCGGTAGCTGCGGCGGAGCGCGGAGCAGGTGACGACGGCCCCGCGTCCGGCTGCCTCCTGCTCGCCGATCCACGCGGCGATGCGGCGCAGCCACGGCCACCGGTCGTCGTCGGTCAGTGGGGTGCCGGCGGCCATCTTCGCGCGGTTCCCCTCGGGGTGGAGGTCGTCGCCCTCCTGGAACGCCCAGCCGGTGCGCTCCACCAGTGCGTGCGCGATCGTGGTCTTCCCCACCCCGGACACCCCCATCACGACGAGGGTCAGGGGCGCGGGACCGAGTGCAGCGTCGGACATGTCGGCAGCGTGGCGTACGCGCCACGGTCGCGTCGAACGGGAGGCTGGCACTTGCCGTCGGTTCGAACATGTGTTCGAATATAGCCATGCGATGGAGTGCCCAGCAAGTCCTGGACGACGGGGTCGGCAGCGAGCTGGCCCTACCCGGCCTGCGCGGGCTGCTGCGCACCGTACGCGTGCCGGAGTTCGCCGGTGTCACCTTCCACGAGGTCGAGGCGAAATCCGCGCTGAACCGGGTGCCCGGCGACTCGCCGGTGCCCTTCCGCTGGACCGTGAACCCCTACCGCGGCTGTGGCCACGCCTGCGTCTACTGCCTGGACGGGGCGACGCGCGTGCTGCTCGCCGACGGACGCACCCGTCCCATCTCTGATGTGCGGCCCGGCGACGCCGTGCTGGGTACGGCGGTGGACGCCGTCGGGGAGCGCCGCTACGTGTCGACCCGGGTGCTCGCACACTGGTCGACGACGAAGCCAGCCCACCGGGTCACGCTCGCGGACGGCACCACGCTGGTGGCCAGCGGCGAGCACCGCTTCCTCACCGCGCGGGGATGGCGGCACGTCGCGCCCGGGTGGTGCCGGGCCGGGCGCCGCCGCCGGCTGAGGCGGGGCGACGTCCTGTTCGGGCCGGGTGCCCTGCCTGCTGCCCGGGCCCAGACCGCGTCCTACCGGCAGGGCTACCTGCACGGCCTGGTCCGCGCGGACACGGCTGGGCGGATGCGGGTCCGCGACGGCCGGATCGACCAGGCCTTCCCGTCGGAGCGCCTCGAGCTGGAGGCGCTCGGCCGGGCCCACCACCTCCTCGCCGTCGAGGTGGCTGATCACGTTCGCCCGCACGCCGATGCCCCCGCATCACCCGAGCCCCCGGCGCGCGCGGGCAGCCCTGTGCGGCGCAGGCTCGTCCGTGTCGGCGCTGCCGGGCCGGACGGAACCGCGGCCCGGGATGCCGAGCGGGCCGCCCGAGCGGTGCCACCGCCCGGGATCGTGCCGGGCGGGGTCGGCCCGCGTCGTCCGCCCGACCCGGACGACGACTGGTGCGCGGGGTTGCTCGGTGGCATGGCGGACGCCGCGGGCACCACCACCGCAGGCGTTCTGCGCCTGAGCACGGTGGACGAGGAGCTCGTGGGGCTGGCCACCGGGGCGCTGCACCGTCTCGGGTTCTCCTTCGTCGTCGAGAAGGTGGAGGCCGCGACGCCCGCAGGCGCAAGGTGCACGCCGCGTGCCGAGCGGCGGTCGCCCTCGGTCCGGCACCTGCGGCTGGAGGGCGGCAGCCGGGAGCTCCTGCGGTTCCTCGCCGTGGCCGACCCGGCGGTCAGCCGCCTACGCGGGCTGGCCGACGCCGCGGTGGGCGGTGACCCGGGCCTGGAGGTCGTCGACATCTCCCCGGCCGGTGCGCCGGTCCCGATGTTCGACATCACCACCGGCACCGGCGACTTCGTCGCCGAGGGCGTGATCAGCCACAACTGCTTCGCCCGCAACACCCACACCTACCTCGACCTCGACGCCGGCGCGGACTTCGACCGCCAGATCGTGGTCAAGGTGAATGTGGCACGGGTGCTCGAGCGGGAGCTGCGGGCACCGCGCTGGAAGCGGGAGCCGGTGGCCATGGGCACCAACACCGACCCCTACCAGCGCGCCGAGGGTCGCTACCGGCTCATGCCGGGCATCGTGGACGCGCTGGCCGGCTCCGGCACTCCGTTCTCGGTGCTGACCAAGGGCACCGTCCTCACTCGGGATCTGCCCCGGTTGCGGGCCGCCTCGGCGGACGTCCCGGTCGGGCTGGGCGTGTCGATCGCCCTGCTGGACCGGGAGCTGCAAGCCCGCCTCGAACCGGGTGCTCCGTCGCCCGAGGCCCGGCTGCAGCTGGTGCGCCGGATCACCGACGCCGGGCTGTCGTGCGGGGTGATGGTCGCGCCGGTGCTGCCGCTGCTGACCGACTCGGCCGAGGCGCTGGACGCCCTGCTCGCCCGGATCGCGGCCGCCGGCGCCACCGGCGCCACGGTGCTGGCCCTGCACCTGCGGCCCGGTGCCCGCGAGTGGTTCCAGGCCTGGCTGGCGCGCGAGCACCCGGCCCTGGTCGAGCCGTACGCACGGCTCTACCGGCGGGGGTCGTATGTGGACGCGGCGTACCGGCGTGCCCTCGCGGAGCGCGTGGCGCCGTTGCTGCGCCGCCACCGGCTCACGAGCGAGGTCGCCCCGCTTCCGGCGACGCGGCCGTCGGGCCCCGGCGCGGCCGGTGCTGTGCCCGGCTCGATCGGGCTGCACCGCGCGCTCGCCGCCGAGGCCCGAGCTGCGCCCGCCGGCTCGAGCGGCGGTGAAGGTGCGCGGCCCGGAGAGGAGCCGGAGCCGTGCCAGCTGACGCTCCTGTGAGCGGCGATCGACGCCGAGGCCCGACGGCACCGATGTGGGGAGCGCGAAGAAACCTGGTGGCCGGTCACCCGAGTCGTCCGGATAGCCTCGAACCGTGATGCGCACGCACGACGCCGGCACCCTGCGCGCCGAGCACGTCGGACAGACCGTGACCCTCGCCGGGTGGGTGGCCCGCCGCCGCGACCACGGCGGCGTGATCTTCATCGACCTGCGGGACCGCTCCGGCGCCGTCCAGGTCGTGTTCCGCGAGTGCGAGCCGGCCCCGGAGGAGATGACCGCGCAGGACGCGCACTGCGCAGGACCCCATCGGGGGAGCGCACCGGCTGCGGGCGGAATTCTGCGTGCAGGTCGTCGGCGAGGTCGTCGCCCGCCCCGCGGGCAACGAGAACCCGGAGCTGCCCACCGGTGCCGTCGAGATCACCGCCACCGCGCTGACGGTGCTGTCGGAGTCGGCGCCGCTGCCGTTCCCGGTGGACGAGTACAGCGAGGTCGGCGAGGAGGTCCGGCTGCGGTACCGCTACCTGGACCTGCGCCGGTCCGGCCCGGCCGCCGCCCTGCGCCTGCGCAGCGACGCCAACCGGATCGCCCGCGAGGTGATGCACACGCGCGGCTTCATCGAGGTCGAGACGCCTACGCTCACCCGCTCCACGC
>CAVRHG010000040.1:0-8453 GCA_963720845.1 uncultured Actinomycetota bacterium
TGAGCCACGACGTGACGACGTCGCCCGTGGCGATGCCCGGGGGCACCCGGCTGGAGGCGACCCCGCCCACCACCGTGCCCAGGAAGAACGGCGTGGCCAGCGACGACGCTGCGAAGCAGGCGCCGAAGAAGCGGCGCATCGGGAGCGAGCTGATGCTCTTGCGGAAGGCGAACGCGGCGCCACGGGCGATCATGCCGAACGCCGCGAGCGTCAGCGGGATGTAGAGCGTGGTGACGATGGCGGCGAAGCCGGTGGAGAACGCCGTCCACAGCACGACCAGCACGAAGATCAGCCAGACGTGGTTGGCCTCCCACACCGGCGCGATCGAGTGCTCGATCTGCGCACGCTGGCGGGCACCGCCCTTCGTGCCGCCGGCGAGCAGGTCCCAGATGCCTGCACCGAAGTCGGCGCCGCCGAACAGGGCGTAGGCGATGAGCCCGAGGAACATGACGCCGAGCAGGATCTCCGGGAGCGTCACCGCACGCCCGCCTTCTCGTCGTCCGGGGCGCCCGGTCCCCCGCCCTCGTACGGTGCCGGCACGTCGTGCCGGCCGGCGAGACGGCGCAGCACGTACACCGTGAACACGGTCAGCACCGCGTAGATCGCCACCACCGCGTAGAAGCCGAGGAACAGTCCGGGCGCGGGCTCACCGCGTCCGCGGTGCGCAGGTGCCCGTAGACGATCCACGGCTGGCGGCCGACCTCCGTGGTGACCCACCCGGTCTCGAGCGCGGCCACGGCGAGCACGCCCGAGACCGCCGCGGCCCGCAGGAACCACCTGTTCTCGATCCAGTGGCGCCGCTTCCACATCGCGAAGCCGTACACGAGCGCGAGCAACAGCAGCGCCGAGCCGGCACCGACCATCGTGTTGTAGGCCAGGTGCACGACGTTGACCGGCGGCCGGTTCTGCTCGGGGGTCTCCTCCAGACCGGGCACCACGCCGTCGGGGTCGTGGTGGATCAGCAGCGAGAGGCCGTAAGGGACCTCCAGGGAGTAGTGGAGCTCGTTGTCGTAGTAGATCCCACCCAGCGACAGCGGCGCCTCCCCGCGCGTCTCGTACTGGGCCTCCATCGCCGCGAGCTTGGCCGGCTGCAGCTCGGCAACGGTGCCGGCGATCCAGTCGCCGACGCCGATCTGGATCGGCGCGAAGATCGCCCCCACGGTCAGCGGGATGAGCATGCCCATCCGGTGGTAGCGATCCCTGTGCCCGCCGTCCCGGGGCGCGCGCAGCATGCCGACGGCGTACACCGACGCGATGCCGAACCCGGTGACCATGAACGCCGCGATCCACATGTGGGCGACCTGCGGGGGCATCGACGGGGCGAACATGCCGCGGATGGGGCTGACGTTCGTCAGCGACCCGTCCGGGGCGACGTCGAAGCCGACGGGGTTGTTCATCCACGCGTTCGCGGCGACGACGAAGAACGTGCCCGCCATGCCGGCGAGGATCATCGGCACGGCACACAGGATGTGCGCGCGCGGCGACAGGCGGCTCCACCCGAACAGGTAGATGCCGACGAAGATCGCCTCGATGAAGAACGAGAAGCCCTCGAGCACGAACGGGAACCCGAAGATCTCGCCGTAGGTGTTCATGAGGCCGGGCCACAGGATGCCCATCTCGAAGGTCAGCAGGGTGCCCGACACCGCGCCCGCGGCGAACAGCACCCCCATGGCCTTGGCCCACGTGTGGGCCAGCTCGTGCAGCGCCGCGTCGCCGGTGCGGTACCCGCGCCACTCGGCGAACATCACCATGGCGGGAAAGGCGACGCCCAGGCAGGAGAAGACGATGTGCCAGCCGAGCGAGACCGCCATCTGCATCCGGGCGGGATAGAGGTTCTCCGCCGCGTCGGCCAGCACGAGCTGCAGGGGTGCCACGTCCACCTCCGTGTGTCCCGCGACCCGGCGGGGCGGATCACCCCCCGGCGATTCCACCCTGCCACGCCCGCCCGAATGCGGCCGGTCGTCGTCCGGCCAGCGGATACGTCATGCGCGGCACACTCCGGGAGCGCTTGACATACTTATCACTCATGCGTAATTTAGTGAGCAGTTGCACGGCCAGACCACGCAGGGAGAGAGAACATGACCGCCGCCGTCCCCACCACCGACCAGTATGTCGCCTTCGCCCGTCGGGGCCAGGAGATCGTCACCGCCGCCGCCGAGGGCTACGCGGGTGCGTTCAAGATCTACGCCGACGCCGTCATCCCGCAGGGCGCGCAGCCGATCGACCCGCAGGCCGCCACCGCCGCCGCGTTCGACCTCGCCGGGAAGATCCTGTCGGTGCAGCGCGAGTTCGCCACCGCCACGATCGTCCTCGTCAAGGAGGCCGGTGAGACCGCCACCGCGCAGGCGTCGGCCGCAGGGGAGACGATCAAGACCCGCGGCGAGCAGGCCACCGATCGCGTGATCGACCTCGCGACCGAGACCACCCGGCGCGCCGCCACTGCTGCGCGCAACGGCGTGTCCGTCTGACGAAGGGCGCCGAGAAGCCGGGTCTTGCGCCTCTGGTGCCTGTGGCCCTTCTCTCAGGATCCTCGTAGGAGCCGGGCGACGGAGCCGCCTTCGCCGCCCCGGACTCCATTGAGCCAAAAAAAGCAGGTCTCGCCATGGCGCGTGATATGCACTACACTGCGTACTATCCCAAGCGAAACGATCGACGTCGGGAGGCCGCCGTGATGGATCAGAGGCTGCGACTGCAACAGGTCCTGGCGGGCCAGGAGTTCCCCGCCGAACGGTGGGAGCTGATCGTCGTCGCCGATCTCTACGGTGCCGACGCCCTGACCAAGTCCGAGCTGCACGCCCTCCCGGCGGTGCGGTTCCGGAGCCTGGCCGACGTGCTGCACGCCGTCGAGCGCGTCCGCAAGGACACCCTGGAGCGCGAGCAGAGTCGCCGGTCGGCCTGATCGCACGGCCCGGCACCATCAGCTCGGCACCATCAGCCTGAACGCGACGTCCGGTGCGTCTTGCGCGCCCGACGCCGCGTTCATGCGTTTTCGGGACCGGTGGATAGCTGTTCGCGTGAACCGGATCGCCCTGCACCAGTCCGCCGTCCACCCGCTCGACCCGGTGGCCCTGGTCGAGGTCGCACGCGGCGCCGGGCTGGACTCGATCGGCCTGCGGGTCGCCGCCGTCGCCGACGTCGAGCCGTGGTGGTCGCGCGGGATCGGCTCCCCGATGTTGCCCGACCTGATCGGGGCCCTGCTGACCCACCGGGTGACGGTTCTCGACGTCGGCCGGGTGCCGCTCGGCCCCGAGCTGTGCGTGATGGACATCGGCCATCCCTACGGCCGGGTCCTGGAGCTGGGCACCCGCCTCGGCGCGCAGTTCGTCACCGTCCGCGCCGGGAAGCCGACCGACGACCCCGCCGAGTACTTCGCCCGGCTGGCCGAACTGGCCGCGCGCTACCACCTGCGCCCCCTGCTCTCCCCCGCCACCGGCACGGCCGTGGCCACGCTCGAGCAGGCCATGCACTCACCCACGCCGCCGCCCCCGGGCTGCTCGCGACGCTCCCCCCGCAGGTCGCGGTGGCCATCGGGGCCGGAAGGGCGGACGACGCGCCCCACCTCGACGTTCCCGCCCAGATCTCCCGCGCCACCGCCATGCGCGCCGCGGTCGACGCGATGCTGCGCCACCCCCACGCGGCCGGGCGCTGATCCTCACCCGCGGCGGGGCGCCGTCAGCCGGCCGCGCGGCCGCTCCCGGGCGCCGTCCCCACCATCATCGTCGCGCGCTCGCGCGGGTCGACGGCCAGCTCGCGGGCCAGTCCACGGGCCGCCAGCACCACCGCAGGCACCACCCGGCCCAGCGTCGCGGGCTCCAGGTCCGCCACCTCGACCCCGACCGCGGCGATCGCCGTGCCGTACGGGCCCGGCACCGGCACGGCCACCCCGCAGTGGCCGGCCTGCAGCGCTCCGCAACTGGTGGCCATGCCGTGCAACCGCACGCACTGCAGTGCGCGGTGCAGTTGCTCGGGGGTGGTGAGCGTCGCCGGCGTGTAGGCCTGGAGCGACGGGGTGAGCACCATGCGTACTGACCGGCCGGTACCCGGGCAGGCGCTCGATGTAGGCGACCTCCAGGTCGTCGAGCACCCGGAGGCGGGCCGTGGTCCGCGTGGCCTCGCACAGGTCGTCCACGATGAACGGGGCCCGCTCGCGCAGCGTCGGCCGCTCGGCGACCTCCCCGCAGAGCATGCGCAACGGCAGGCGCACCCGGAACTCACCGTCGTCGGTGCGCTCGAGAAGGTGGCGGTCGGCGAGCTCGCGGGACAGCCGGTGCGCGGTCGAGGTCGGCAGGCCCGCCTGCCGCGCGAGATCGACGAGGGCGTGCCCCCTGCCGTTCGTGAACGACATGAGGATGGCCGCGACCTTGGAGGTGACCGACCGACCCGGCTCCGTCGAGTTGCCCGCCATCGGACTCCCTTCGTCGCCCCCCGGCCACCCTGGCGACCGTAGGCACATCGGGGCCCCGGTGCCGGACGGAACGTCGATGCACACGCTCGTTCCCGCTCATCGGAAGCCGAACCCGGCGCGTACACTCCCTCCGTGGCCCCCGTCTCGCCGCTGCCCCAGCGGCACGGCCTCGACGCCGTCCGGCTGCGCACCCCGGACGACGGCCCGTGGGCGACGATGCGCGACCACCTCGTCGCCCGCCTGCCGCGGCTGCCCGCGGCGCGGCTGGACGCCATGCTGTGCGAGGGCCGGATCGTCGGCCGGGGCGGACCCGTCGGGCCGCACGACCCCTTTCGGCCGCGGGAGTTCCTCTGGTTCCACCGCGACCTGCCCGTCGAGGTACCGGTGCCGTTCGCCGTGGACGTCCTGCACCGCGACGACGACGTGCTCGTGGTGGACAAGCCGCACTTCCTGGCCACGATCCCGCGCGGCCGCCACGTCGTCGAGACCGCGCTGGTGCGGCTGCGCCGTGAGCTGGACCTGCCCGAGCTGTCGCCCGCGCACCGCCTGGACCGGGTGACGGCCGGCGTGCTGCTGTTCGTGGTCCGCCGCGAGCGGCGCGGGGCCTACCAGACGCTGTTCCGCGACCGCAGGGTGCGCAAGACCTACGAGGCCGTCGCGCCGTTCGACCCGGGCCTGACCTTCCCGCGGACGGTGCGCAGCAGGATCGTCAAGGAACGCGGGGTGATCCTCGCCCAGGAGGTGCCCGGGCCGCCGAACGCGCAGACGCACGTCGAGCTGCTGGAGCGCCGCGACGGGCTGGCCCGCTACCGGCTCACCCCGCTGACCGGCCGGACGCACCAGCTGCGGCTGCACCTCCGCAGTCTCGGCCTGCCGATCCTCGGCGACCGGTTCTACGGCACGGCATCCGGCGGCCCCTCGGACCCGGGACCAGAAGACACCGCGCTGGACGACTGGACGCGCCCGCTGCAGCTGCTCGCGGCCACCCTCGAGGTGCCCGACCCGGCGACCGGCGTTTTGCGGCGGTTCACCAGCCGCCGCACCCTGCAGGCGTGGACCGACCCCGCCGGCTGGGCCGCCGGCCCCCTCCCCGCACCGACCGGGGTCAGCAGGTCAGCGTGAGCTCGAAGGAGTAGCGGCTCGCCCGGTAGACGTGGGAGCCGTACTCGACGCCCCGCCCGCTCTCGTCCCAGGCCGTGCGGGTCATCGTCAGCATCGGTGCCCCGCGCGCGTCGCCGAGCAGGCGCGCCTCCGTCGTGGTGGCCGCCTTCGCCCCCACCACCTGGTTCGCGATCCGCGGCACGCGGCCTGCCGAGCGCAGGATCTCGTAGAGCCCGCGCTGCTCCAGGTCCTCCGCCTGCAGCGCCACGACGTCCACCGGCACCGCGTTGTGCATGATCGCCAGCGGCTCGTCGCCCGCGTAGCGGATCCGCTCGACGTTGGTGACCAAGCGTGCCGGTCGGGATGCCCAGCGTCTCGGCGACGGCGTCGGTGGCGGGCCCGACCTCCAGCGAGCGGACCTCCGTGCGCGGTGCGCGTCCGGTCTTCGCGAGATCGTCGTAGAGGCTGGTCAGCTCCACGGGACGGCGCACCTTCGGGTGCACGATCTGGGTGCCGACGCCGCGGCGGCGCACCAACATGCCACGCTCGACCAGGTAGCCGATGGCCTTTCGCATGGTGGGCCGGGACACACCGAGCCGCTCGGCGAGCTCCACCTCGTTCTCGAGGCGGCCGCCTACCGGCAGCTCGCCGCCTTCGATCTGCTCCTGCAGACGGGTCGCGACCTGGAAGTACAGAGGGAACAGGGCTGGATCGGTCGAGAGGGACTTTCGGGACAAGCACACCATCCAGCGGCTGTTCCGGCACCGCACACCCCCGCGAGTTTGAGACTTTGTCAGGACAAAGTATTGACGTCCCTGTTACGAGGACGGTACACCTTTAACCCGTGGCCGGGGTCACTACCCGATCCGGCCGGACGACGCGACACGAGCCGCATGGCGACGAGGCTGGAGAGGCTGGTGCAGCGATGACCGCCGCGACGAAGGAGCCGCGCCACACCGCGGACGACGTGCTCACGATGGGCCGCATGGGGGTCGACATCTACCCCCTTCAGATCGGGACCTCGCTCCGTCACGTCGAGAGCTTCGGCAAGTTCCTCGGTGGCAGCCCGGCCAACGTGGCCGTGGCCGCGGCCCGCCTCGGTCGCCGCAGCGCGGTCATCACCCGCACCGGGGCCGACCCGTTCGGCGAGTTCCTGCACGACGCCCTGCAGGGCTTCGGGGTCGACGACCGCTACGTCACCCCGGTCGCGGATCTTCCGACGCCGGTGACGTTCTGCGAGATCTTCCCGCCCGACGACTTCCCGCTGTACTTCTACCGCCGCCCGAGCGCACCGGACATGCAGATCACATGCCGACGAGCTGGACCTCGACGCGATCCGCGACGCGAAGATCTTCTGGGTGACCGTGACCGGGCTGTCCGAGGAGCCGAGTCAGCGAGGCCACCCTGGCGGCGCTCCGCGCCCGGGCCGGCCGCGGCTACACCGTCCTCGACCTGGACTACCGGCCGATGTTCTGGTCGTCCCGTGAGGAGGCCCGCAAGTGGGTCCAGGAGGCGCTGCCCTTCGTCGACGTCGCGGTCGGCAACCTCGACGAGTGCGAGACCGCGGTCGGCGAGCGCGAGCCCTACGCGGCGGCGCGAGCCCTGCACGAGCGGGGTGTCCCGTTGGCGATCGTCAAGCAGGGCCCGAAGGGCGTCCTCGCCCACGACGGCCAGACGCATGTCGAGGTGCCGCCGGTGCCGGTCGAGGTCGTCAACGGCCTCGGCGCAGGTGACGCGTTCGGCGGGGCGCTGTGCCACTCCCTTCTCGCTGGATGGGATCTCGAGCGGAGCATGCGGTTCTGCAACGCAGCCGGTGCGATCGTCGCGGGGCGCCTGGCGTGCGCGGACGCGATGCCGACCGAGGACGAGGTCGAGGCCAAGCTTGTCGAAGCCGGGAACAAGGAGGCCGCACGTGGATGACCACCGCTTCCGCGACCTGGTCGCCACCCGTGTGGGTCGCCCGGCCGCGATCGCCGAGGCCGCGGCGAAGCGCCGCCGCCCCAGCTCGCTGCTGGGCGACCACGGCCGGCTGATGATGATCGCCGCGGACCACCCGGCCCGCGGCGCACTGGCCGCAGGCAGCCGCCCGTTCGCCATGGGCGACCGGGTCGACCTCCTCGACCGTCTCGTGCTGGCGCTGTCCCGCCCGGGCGTGAACGGCGTGCTCGGCACCCCGGACGTCCTCGAGGACCTGCTTCTGCTCGACGCGCTGGACGACAAGGTCGTCATCGGCTCGATGAACCGCGGCGGCCTGGCCGGCACGGTGTTCGAGCTGGACGACCGGTTCACCGGCTACGACGCGCAGGCCATCGCGGACTCCGGCTTCGAGGGCGGCAAGATGCTCACCCGCATCGACCCGAACGACCCGGCCACCGTCGAGACGCTCGAGTCGTGCGCGGACGCCGTCAGCGACCTCGCCCGGCACCGGCTGATGGCCATGGTCGAGCCGTTCATCTCCCACCGCTCCGACGGCCGGGTGCGCAACGAGCTCACCGCGGACGCCATGGTGCGGGCCAACGCGATCGCGGCGGGCCTGGGCACGACCTCGGCCTACACCTGGCTGAAGGTGCCGATCGTCGACGAGATGGAGCGGGCGATGGCGGCCACCACGCTGCCCGCGCTGATCCTGGGCGGCGAGGTCGCCGAGGACCAGCAGGCGGCGTTCGCGAACTGGCAGAAGGCGCTCGCGCTGCCGACGGTGCAGGGCCTGGTCATCGGCCGGTCGCTGCTCTACCCGCCGGGCGACGATGTCGCGACGGCCGTCGACACGGCAGTGGGGCTGCTCTAGCCATGATGAATCAGACACAGTCAAAGCTGGAGATCGTCATCCCGGCCGGCACCGGTGGCGCGGGCGACTACGCGCTCTCGATCACCCCGGAGCGCGCGGGCTGGACCCACAGCAGCCTCAACGTCCTGGAGCTGGCCGCCGGCGGGACGCACACGTTCG
>CAVRHG010000041.1:0-12619 GCA_963720845.1 uncultured Actinomycetota bacterium
TGCGGCTGGTGGGGCTCGACGCCACGCACGCAGCGGAGATCGTGCCCGTGTTCGGGGAGATCGACTCGCCGCTGGCCCGGCTGCAGACGGTCGCCGGCGGGCGCTCCGCACTGCGGTCCGTGAGCGCGCGGATGCAGGCGCACTGGGTGCACTTCGCCCGGCACGGCGTCCCCGGCACCGACTGGCCCGCCTACGACACCGACCGCCGCCGCACCCTGATCATCGACGAGACCGACCGCGTGGAGGACGCCCCCGCACCGACCGCCGCGCCGTCTGGTCCGGGTTCACCGACTACCGCTGACCCGACGTGCCCAGGTCGGCCGCGTCGCGGAGCCGGCGGAGGGCGCCGAGGACCTTCTCCCGGTCGTCGGTCTGCCAGAACGGTGGCAGCGACGCGCGGAGGAACCCGCCGTAGCGGGCGGTTGCGAGCCGCGGGTCGAGGACCGCGACGACCCCACGATCGCCCATGCCGCGCAGCAGCCGGCCCGCGCCCTGCGCCAGCAGCAGGGCGGCGTGCGTCGCCGACACGCTGAGGAACCCGTTGCCCCCGCGGGAGTCGGCAGCGCGCTGCCGGGCGGCCACCAGCGGGTCGTCCGGACGCGGGAACGGGATCCGGTCGATGATCACGCACGACAGTGAGCGGCCCGGCACGTCCACGCCCTGCCAGAGCGACAGCGTGCCGAACAGCGATGTCTCCTCGTCTTCGGCGAATCGCCTGACCAGCAGCATCGTCGCGTCGTCGCCCTGGCACAGCAGCGGTGTGTCGAGCCGGTCCCGCAGGGCGTCGGTGGCCTGCTTGGCGGCGCGCATCGAGGAGAACAGCCCGAGCGTGCGACCGCCCGCGGCGTCGACCAGGCCGGCGATCTCGTCCAGGTACGCGGGCGGAAGCCCGTCGCGCCCGGGCGGCGGCAGTCGCTTGGCGACGTACAGGATGCCGCTCTTGGCGTGCTGGAAGGGGGAGCCGACGTCGAGGCCGGACCAGCGCGGGGCGTCGGGCTCCTGCACCTCGCCGTCTGCGGAGGCGTCGTCGGCGGCCCGGTCGCCCCCCGACGGTCTGGCGGTCGTCGTCGCGCCGGCTGCCGGCGTCGCCGTTGCGTTCGCGGCCGGGTGTTCCGGAGGAAGGCCCCACTGGCGCGCGAGCGCGTCGAACGTCCCCCCGAGCGTCAGCGTGGCCGAGGTGAGGATCACGGTGCTGCGCCCGAACAGCCGCTCCCGCAGCAGCCCGCCGACCGCCAGCGGCGCGGCTCGCAGAACGCGGCTCCGCGCGCCGTCCGGGCCCTGTTCGGCGAGCCACACGACGTCCCGCCGTCGCGCCGGGTCGGGCTCGTCGAAGGCGTTGAGCAGGCGGAACGCGGTGTCCGCGACCTCGTCCAACGTGGCCTGCGCGACCTTGCGCCCCGCTGCACCCTCGGGGTCTTCGCGCCGCTCACCGCCCAGCGACTGCTTGCACGTCACCGCCGCATCGCGGACCGCCGACAGCACACCCGCCGCGGGCCGGGGGAGCGCCTCCCAGCGGCCCGGCGGCAGGTCCTCCAGCACCAGCGCCAGGCCCTCGCCCGCCTCGACGAGGCGATCCGCGACGGCCTGGTCCACCAGCTTTCCGCAGCGCCGCGCCGCCGCGGTGACGGCGCCGGTGGTCAGCTCCGCGGTCGCCACGCTGGTGATGCGGTCGACCAGCTCGTGCGCCTCGTCCACGATCACCACGTCGTGCTCGGGGAGCACGGGGCGGCCCTCGAGCGCGTCGATGGCGAGCAGGGCGTGGTTGGTGACGACGACGTCCGCCCGACCGGCCTGCGCGCGCGCCTTCTCCGCGAAGCAGTCGTCGCCGACCGGGCAGCGGGAGGCGCCCAGGCACTCGCGGGCGCTGACCGACACCTGCCGCCACGCCGACTCGGGTACGCCGGGGACGAGCTCGTCGCGGTCCCCCGTCGCGGTGTCGCTGCTCCACTCGTGGATGCGCTTGACCGTGCGCCCGAGCGCCGAGACCGCGAAGGGGTCGAACAGCTGGTCGGACTCGTCCACGTCGTCGCCGTTGCCGTGCAGCTTGTTCAGGCACAGGTAGTTGCGGCGGCCCTTGAGGATCGCGAACGTCGGTGCCCGGCCGAGCAGCGGTGTGAGCGCCTTCGCGAGCCGGGGCAGGTCCCGGTCGACGAGCTGGCGCTGCAGCGCGATCGTCGCCGTCGAGACGACGACCGTGGTGCCGCGCTCGACGGCGTGCCGGATTGCCGGCACGAGGTAGGCCAGCGACTTGCCAGTGCCGGTGCCCGCCTGCACCGCCAGGTGCTCGCCCGAGGCGATCGCCTTCCGGACGGCCTGGGCCATCGCATCCTGCCCGTCGCGCCGCGTGCCGCCGACGGCGGTGACCGCCGCGTCGAGAAGCTCGGCGACACCGGGCAGGCCGGACGTCGCCGACCCCGGGGCGGCCGGGCTCGCGGCGGACGAGTCCTGGGCGGTCGCGGACGGCACGTCGGCAGGCTACCGGTCGGGCTCCGGCGCCTGAGGCGGAACGACGCAGCTCGCGTCATCTCGGTGGCCACCACCGATGCGCGCTCCCGGTCCCGAGGGGTCTTCTGCGCGTACGTACCAGCGCCGTAGCCGGTCAGGGGTACGGGCGTGTGCGGCGCCTGCGGGTCGTCGCGGTGCGTGTGGACGTCCGCTACGCGTGCGGCCTCTTCGACGGCCCGACGTGCGTCGGGCTGGCGGAGGCGGTGGGCTCGTGCCACGCGACGGACGCGGACGGCAAGCCGGTCGACCTGGCGGCGGCGCTGGAGCCGTTCCGGCTGCGCGGCTGAGCCAGCCCTGCGCCCTCAGGCCAGCTCCACACCCGCCCCGCGCATCTGCTCCAGCGCCGCCGCCGTGGTCCCCGGCGCCACGCCCGCGCACAGCCCCAGCAGGACCCGCGTGTGGAAGCCGAATGACGTCGCGCCCAGTGCCGTCGCCCGGACGCAGTGGTCCGTGGCGATCCCGACGACGTCCACGGTGTCCACACCGCGGCTGGCCAGCCAGCTGCGCAGGTCCACCCCGCCCGGCTCGCCCCCCTCGAACCCGGAGTAGGCCGCGGCGTGGGCGCCCTTGTCGAACACCGCCTCGATCCGCGCGACGTCCAGCGCGGGATGGAACGACGCCCCCGGGGTCCCCGCGCGGCAGTGCGGCGGCCAGGTGTCGACGTAGTCGGGGGTGGCGCTGAAGTGCACGCCCGGGTCGACGTGGTGGTCGCGGGTGGCGACGACGTGGTGGTACGGCGTCTCCCGGACATACGCGGAGATCGCCGCCGCCACCGCCGCACCGCCGGCGACAGGTAGCGAGCCGCCCTCGCAGAAGTCGTTCTGTACGTCAGTGATGATCAGTGCGCGCATCTCATTCCTCGAAGGCGGTCGGGATCGCGGGGTCGCCCTTCGACAGCTTGAGGCCCTCCCACGGCACCGACACCAGCGCCCTGCGCAGGTGCTCGCGCGACTCCTCCAGGCTCGGCAGGCCCTCGACCGGCTCGCCGCCGCGGACCAGCGGAACCGGCACCACGCGGTCGTACACGCCGAGTTCGGGCGGATTCGTCCGGAGGTGCACGACCTCCTCGACCGCCGTCCCGGTCGGCTTGTACCTGCGCACCGCCGACTTCGCCCCGCCCCGAGACTCCTTCGACGCACTGCGCTTGGCGACCGGTCGCCCGTCGACCTCCACCAGCTTGTAGATCAGGCTCGCCGTCGGCGCCCCGGAGCCGGTGACCACCGACGTGCCCACGCCGTAGGAGTCGACGGGCTCGGCACGGAGCGCGGCGATCGCGTACTCGTCGAGGTCGCCGGAGAGCACGATCCTGGTGCCGGTCGCGCCCAGCTCGTCGAGCTGGTCGCGGGCCTGTCGCGCCAGCACACCGAGGTCGCCGGAGTCGATGCGGATCGCCCCGAGCTCGGGCCCGGCCGCGGCGACGGCGTTCTCGATGCCCGTGCGGATGTCGTAGGTGTCGACCAGCAGCGTGGTCTTCGGGCCCAGGCAGCCGACCTGCCCGCGGAAGGCCGCCAGCTCGTCGTCGTGCAGCAGCACGTAGGCGTGCGCGGCGGTACCCGCGGTCGGGATGCCGTAGCGCTTGCCGGCCTCCAGGTTCGACGTCGCGGTGAACCCGGCGAGGTAGGTCGCGCGGGCCGACGCGACCGCGGCCTCCTCGTGGGTGCGCCGCGACCCCATCTCGATCAGTGGACGGCCCGCGGCGGCGGTGACCATCCGCGCGGCCGCGGCGGCCACCGCGCAGTCGTGGTTGAACACCGACAGCACGAGCGTCTCGAGCACGACCGCGTCGGCGAACGTGCCGCTGACCGACGCGATCGGCGAGCCGGGGAAGAACAGCTCGCCCTCGGGGTAGCCGTCGATGTCGCCGGAGAAGCGGTAGTCGGCGAGCCAGTCCAGCATCGGTGCGCCGAGCACCCCGGACAGCCGCTCCAGCTCGGCCTCGCCGAACCGGAACCGGGCGATCGCCTCGAGCAGCCGGGCCGTGCCCGCCACCACGCCGTAGCGGCGGCCCTCGGGCAGCCGGCGGGCGAAGACCTCGAAGGTGCAGCGGCGGTCGGCCGTCCCGTCGGCGAGCGCGGCGGCGACCATCGTCAGCTCGTAGTGGTCGGTGAACAGCGAGGTCGTTCCGGCGGCGAACGAGTCCGACGAGTCGCGCCGTGCCGCCGGACCGTTCGCAAGCTCGCTCATGGCCGCCCACCTTAGCTCGCGGTCCGGCCCGTGATCGGCTGTGCGACGGTCGCGGCGGGGCCCGTTCGTGATCTCTCCGGCGGTACGGCGACACAGCGGGGTGACCGGCAAGCTCAGGTGGCGTGCACGTTCTGCGTCGCAGGATGTCACCATGGGGCGTATGACCGCTGCACCCCCACCCACGCCCCTGGTGGACCCGGTCATCGACCCGTCGCTCGTCGAGGACGTCACCGGCGACGTCCCGTGGCAGGCGATCGTGTGGAACGACCCGGTCAACCTCATGTCCTACGTCACCTACGTGCTGCAGAAGCTCTTCGGCTATCCCGAGCCCAAGGCGACGGCGCTGATGCTCGACGTGCACCACAAGGGCAAGGCCGCCGTGTCGTCGGGCGACAAGGAGAAGGTCGAGGGCGACGTGGCGAAACTGCACGCCGCCGGCCTCTGGGCGACCATGCAGAAGGCCTGACGGCGTGAACGGATGGAAGCGCTCCCGCCGCGGCGGCCGACTGCGGCTCGTCACGACACTGGACGCGCAGGAGGCGGCGGTGCTGCGCGGGCTGGTCGACGAGGTGCGCCGCATGCTCGGCTCCCGGTCCGACGAGCAGCCTCGCGACGAGTTGGAGGAGCTCACCGGGCTGCAGACGGGGCCGTCGACGAGGCCGGACGACCCCGTGCTCGCCCGGCTGCTGCCCGACTTCGCCACGGACGACACCGACCTCTCCGGCGCGCTGCGCTCCCTGCACGAGCCCGAGCTCATCGCGACGAAGGACGCCGCGGCGACCGTCGTGCTCGACACGCTGCCCGGCGAGGGCGGCCGCGTCGAGCTGACCCGGGACCAGGCCGACGCCTGGCTCGCCGCGCTGAACGACGTCCGCCTGGCGCTGGGCACCGCGCTCGACGTGAGTGAGGACATGCCGGACGAGCTGCCTGCCGACGACCCCCGCGCCGGTCACCTGGGCGTCTACCACTGGCTGACCTACGTGCAGGACGGGCTGGTGCAATCGCGGATGGCCCTGCGCTGAGCGTGGGGCGCGCGTTGGCAAGCCGGTGGCGGAGCACCGGTTCGCCGGCCGTGCCGCCACAGGAGCTACGGATACTTCCCGCCGCCCCCGGACGGCGTGGAGGCGGTGCTCTACATCGGTTCCGGCCCGGACGAGGTGGCCCCGTACTTCGCCGAGGTCCGCAAGGTCGCCGACGGCGGCGCCGACGCGAGCGTGTGGCTGTGCACCGGGAGGCGCGAGCCCTGGGCGGCGTTCTGGCCGCAGCTGCGGCACCTGACGGTGTCCTGACCTACCTACGTCGCCGACCGGCGGTCACGGAGGGCCGCGCCGGACTGCCGGGTCACGTACCCTGGCGAGGTGCTGGTGATCCGAGCCGATCTCGTCGACGGGATCGTCGCCCACGCCCGCCGGGACCATCCGGACGAGGCGTGCGGTGTGGTCGCCGGGCCCGAGGGCTCGGACCGGCCCGAGCGGTTCGTCCCCATGCTCAACGCTGCCCGCTCGCCCACGTTCTACGAGTTCGACTCGGGCGATCTCCTGCGGCTCTATCGCGACATGGACGCCCGCGACGAGGTGCCCGTGGTGATCTACCACTCGCACACCGCGACCGAGGCCTACCCGTCGCGCACCGACATCTCCTACGCCTCCGAACCCGAGGCGCACTACGTGCTCGTGTCGACGCGCTCGGCTGCGCTGTTGGATGGATCCGGGCGTGAGTTCCGGTCGTTCCGGATCGTGGACGGCGTGGTGACCGAGGAAGACGTCAGCATCGTCGAGAGTTACGGGGTCGTGGAGAGCTACATGTTCGCGCACACCGGCGCGGACGACGTCCCCGACAACGGCTGACCTCGCCCGCGCCCGTCCCGTTCACGCACCCCATCTGGAGCACCACCGTGGCAACCGTGTCCATCCCCACCATCCTGCGCACGCACACCGGCGGCGAGAAGTCCGTCGAGGCCAAGGGCGCGACCGTCGCCGAGGTGATCGACGACCTCGAGTCGCACCACAGCGGCCTGCGCGACCGGCTCATCACCAACGGCAACCTGCACCGTTTCATCAACGTGTACGTCGACGACGAGGACGTCCGGTTCGCCGGCGGCCTGCAGGCGCCGGTGAAGGACAGCTCGACCGTGACGATCCTGCCGGCCGTCGCCGGCGGCATGCGCTAGTGCGGCGCAGGGGCTCGGGTGACCGGGCCCCTTCCGCTGCGTCCGAGGAGGCGTCATGGCCCGCTACGACTCGCTGCTGCAGGCCGTCGGCGACACGCCGCTGGTCGGGCTGCCGAATCTCTCGCCCTCGCCCGATGTGCGGCTGTGGGCGAAGCTGGAGGACCGCAACCCGACCGGTTCGATCAAGGACCGGCCCGCGCTCGCGATGATCGAGCGTGCCGAGGCCGAGGGGAAGCTCACGCCGGGCTGCACGATCCTCGAGCCGACGTCGGGCAACACCGGCATCTCGCTGGCGATGGCGGCCAAGCTCAAGGGCTACCGGCTGATCTGCGTGATGCCGGAGAACACCTCGATCGAGCGCCGTCAGCTGCTGGAAATGTACGGCGCGGAGATCATCTCCTCACCCGCCGCGGGCGGGTCGAACCAGGCCGTGGCGATGGCCAAGGAGCTGGCTGCGGCGAACCCCGAGTGGGTCATGCTCTACCAGTACGGCAACCCGGCGAACGCCGACGCGCACTACCGCACCACCGGCCCCGAGATCCTGCGCGACTGCCCGGAGATCACCCACTTCGTCGCAGGGCTGGGCACCACCGGCACGCTGGTCGGCACCGGTCGTTTCCTCCGCGAGCGCAAGCCGGACGTGCAGATCGTGGCGGCGGAGCCGCGCTACGGCGAGCTGGTGTACGGCCTGCGCAACCTCGACGAGGGCTTCGTCCCCGAGCTCTACGACCCGTCCGTGCTCACCGGCCGATACTCCGTCGGCAGCTACGACGCCCTGCGCCGCACCCGCGAGCTGGTGGAGAAGGAGGGCATCTTCGCCGGCATCTCCACGGGTGGGATCCTGCACGCCGCGCTCGCGGTGGCGGAGAAGGCCGCGGGCGCGGGGGAGCGCGCGGACATCGTGCTGGTGGTGTGCGACGCGGGCTGGAAGTACCTGTCGACCGGGGCCTACTCGGGCGTCCTGGAGGACGCCGCGGAGGGCATCGAGGGCCAGCTCTGGGCGTGAGCGCCCTCAGCTCCCCACCTCGGCCAGCCGGGCGAGCGCTGCGATCGAGGCGCCGATCAGCTCACGCTGCCCGTCGAGCCGGTCGGCCTCGTGGGCCGGGAGCTCGACCGCGACGATGATGGTCGTCGCGTCGCCGTCCTCGGCCAGCTGCCAGGTGAAGTCGATGTCCGAGACCTGGCAGGACACGACCACCCACCCGGCGCGGTCGTCGGTACGCAGGCGCTGCGTCAGGGGGAAGTCCGGGTAGCCCTCGTGCCAGATCGTGTAGTCGCCCGGCGACGCCACCTCGACCGTCTCGATGCCCTGCCACCATTCGGGGAAGCGGCCCGGGTCGAAGAGCAGCTTCCAGACGTCTTCGACGGGCGCCGTTGCGCGGCCGGTCAGCGTGAACCCGGGCATGCGTCCTCCAGTTCCGCCAGCTCGGTGGTGACCCGGGCCAGCTCGCGCTCCGGTTCCACCAACCCGACGATGGGTGGGCGGCCGAGGTCGACCAACGCTGCCATGTACTCGTGGCCCACCTCGCGCGCGGTGCCACGGCGCCGTCGCCACCCGTCGGCCGACTCGGTCAGCCGGCGCCGCGCCTCCGCGAGGTCACCGCGAGCCCGCGCGACGAGGCCCTGCACCCGCGCCACCTGAGGCACCAGCGCCCACGCCTGGTCGGCAAGCCGGACCGGCTCCAGCGTCGCCCGGCGCAGCTCGGCAGCGGCCTCGTCGGCGGCACCCGCAACGGCGAGCGCCTCGGCGCGGGCCAACCGGGCGGCCGGGCGGCTCACCGCGGCCCGCCCGTCGAGCGCGGCCCTGAGGAGGTCGGCCGCCTCGCGCGGCCGACCCGCGGCGAGGGCGACGAGCCCGGCGTCGTGCCGGGCCAGCGCCAGCAGGGGTGCGGAGTCCAGCCGCTCGGCCGTCGCCTGCAGCTCGGCCATGGCGCGCGCCGCCTCGTCGTGGCGGGCCATCCGGGTCAGCAGGTGCGCCTGCGCCGCCAGGCACGGCAGCGCGACCACGGGTACGCCCCGAGTGGCCGCGACCCCCCGCTCGGCCGTGCGCAACGCCGCTCCGAGGTCACCGGCGCAGGCCAGGGCACACGCTGCAAGGATCCACACGACGTACGCGAAGTCGGGGCGCAGCACGCGGTCGATCACCGTGCCCGCCCGCATGGCGAGCGTCTCGCACTCGGCGAACCGCCCGAGCCGGATCGCCGTGATCAGCCGCGTCGTCTCGATCTCGGCCTGCGTCTCGTCGTCGGGCTCGGGGAGCAGGGCGGCCACCTCGACGAGCAGCGGCTCGCTGTGCGCGGGGTTGCCGGCCGACGCCTCGTTCCAGGCCAGACCGAGGAGGACGCGGGCCCGCAGCTCGGGCGCGGCAGCCGAGTCGAGCAGCTGGCCGGCGCACCGGTACGCCGCGAGTGAGGCGGCCGGGTTGCAAGCCACCGTCTTGAACAGAAGTCCGCGCCGGCACCATAGCGCCGGCTGCGCCGCACGCGGGGCCCGCGCCAGGGCCGCCTCCCACTCGCGCTCGAACTCGGCGGCGCGCCCCGACCAGCTGTAGGCCTCGGCGAGTTCCATCCGCGCCGCGACGTCGTCGGGCCCACAGCGCACGGCCTCGTCCCAGAACGTGACGGCCTCCTGCAGCGCGCCGAGCGAGCGGGCATGCCGAGCGGCCCGGGCCCATCGGGCGGCCGCGAGGTCGTCACGGCCCGCGAGCTGCAGGTGCCGCGCGACCTCGGCGGCGCTCGCGTCGCCGTGCTCAGCAGCCGCTTCGACGGCCAGCGCGACAGCCAGATGGGTGCCCTGCGGGTCGCGCAGGTCCGCCCGGGTGGCCTCGGCCAGCAGCGCGTGCCGGTACGCGATGCCGCCGCCCACGCGCCGGGTCATCCCCGTGTCGAGAAGGCGGCGTTCGGCGTCCGCGGTGACCCCCAGCGCGGCGAGCTCCGACACCGAGATCGTCCGCCCCACGGCCGCCACCGCCTCGGCCAGCTCCCGCGCGGCGTCCGGGAGCTGCCCGAGCGCCGTGCGGACCACTGCCCGGAGGTTCGGTGGTGGCGCGACGCTGCCCGCCGCCAGCGCACGGGTGCTCTCGACCGCGAGCAACGGGTTCCCCTCGGCCGCTGCCACTACCTGCGCAAGCGCGCCGTCGGCCAACGCCGCGACGCTCCGCGCGACTTCCGCCATCTCCGCGGCGGCCAACGGGCCGAGCTCGATCTCGGTGACGTCGAGCCCGCGGCCGGCGAGGTCGGCCAGCAACGCGTCGGCGTCGGGGCGGTCCGGTCGGTCCCTGCGGGTGAGCACGAACAGCACGGGCAGGTCGGCGAGTCGCCTGCCGATGTGCGCGCACAGGGCGAGGCTCGCACGGTCCGAGCGGTGCAGATCCTCGGCCACGAGCAGCACCGGGCGCCCCGACGCGGCCCACTCGACGAGGCGCAGGACGGCGTCGAAGAGGCGCAGCCGCTCCAGCTCGGGGGCCGCCACGACCGGTGGCGCAGCGGCGCGGCCGAGCGCGCGCGCCAGGTCGGGTGCGAGCCGGCCCAGCTCGGCGGGCCAGCCGGCGGATGCCGGGGGCGCAGGCACCACACCGACCAGGGCGCGGGCAAGCTCCTGCCACATCGCGAGCGGTGCCTCGCCACCGACGTCCACGCCGGCGCCGACGGCCACCCGCGCCCCTGCGTTGTCGGCGCGCCGGGCCAGCTCGCCGACCAACCGGGTCTTGCCGATCCCGGCCTCGCCGACGACGAGCACCACCTGCCCGTGCCCACTGCGGGCCGTCGACCACGCCGCGGAGAGCGTGGCCAGCTCCCGGCCGCGCCCGAACATCGGGCGCCACATGCCCGGATGCACGCCGGTGGACCCGACAGGCCCTTGCAGGCGGGCCAGGACCGCCCGGGTCGCCGGGGCCGGGGCCACGCCCAGCTCTGCGCGCAGCCGCCCCACCAGGTCACGACCGACGACGAGCGCCCCGGCGCGGTCCCCCGCCGCAGCCAGCTTCTCCATCAGGACCTGGTGCGCGGCCTCGTCCAGCGGGGTGAGGGCGCAGCGGGTGGCGGCCCGGGCGGCGGCGGTGGCCGGGTCGTCCGCTGCCGTGATGAGGGCGTCGAGCCGGGACAGCCGCCGGGCCCGGTGCTCGGCCCGGGCGGTGTCGGCCCAGTCGTCGTCGAGGCCGGGGCACGGCTCGCCGTCGCGGTCGGGGTCGTCGAGGTCGCGGACCACCGGGCCGAGCCCCACGGACTCGCGGGTCGCCCGCAGCGCCTCGGGTCCGAGCGCCTGGTTCAGGGTCCAGACGGCGGTGCGCAGGTTGGCGCGGGCGCGCGGGGTGTCGGGCCAGAAGCGTGCCGCGAGCGCGTCACGAGGATGCGGGCCGGGATGCAGCGCGAGGAACGCCAGCAACCGCCGATGCGCCACAGAGAGCGGCACCGGCTCTCCGTCGCGCACCGCCGCGACCTCGCCCAGGAGCTGCACGTGCAGCACCGGTTGACAGTACTCGCTGACGCTGATTTGACGATCCGCCGACGGCTCGACCCAACCCTGTTCGTACCCCACTCCATGAGGAGGAGAGATGGCAGTGAATCAGGACAAGCTCGACGCGTTCCTCGGGCGGTTCGTGGGCGATCTGGGCGCCACGATCGCGGCGGGAAGCGTCGTCGTCGGGCACCGGCTGGGCCTGTACCGGGCCCTTTCGCAGGGACCGGCGACCGCGGACGAGCTGGCCGCCCGCACCGGCACCTCGCCGCGCCACGTCGCGGAGTGGTGCCGGGCCCAGGCCGCCGGCGGCTACGCCGAGTACGACCCGGCGACGGGCGCGTTCTCGCTGACCGAGGAGCAGGCGTTCGCCCTCGCCGACCCGGACGGCCCGCTCTACGTGCCTGGCGCGTTCGTGCTGGCCCTCGGCTCGTTGCGGGCCGAGTCGCAGATCGTCGACGCGTTCCGCACCGGTTGCGGGATGGGCTGGCACGAGCACCACGAGGACGTTCCGCTCGGCTGCGAGATGTTCTTCCGGCCCGGCTACGCTGCCAACCTGGTGCCGGGCTGGATCCCGGCGCTGGACGGCGTGGCCGGCAAGCTGGAGGCGGGCGCGCGGGTCGCCGACGTGGGCTGCGGGCTCGGCGCGTCGAGTGTCCTGCTCGCCCAGGCGTACCCGAACTCCCACGTCGCCGGCTCCGACTACCACGGCGCCTCGATCGAGCTGGCCCGCAAGCGCGCCGCCGACGCGGGTGTGGCGAGCCGGACGACATTCGAGGTGGCGACGGCGCAGGACTTCTCGGGCACCGGCTACGACCTCGTCGCCACGTTCGACTGCCTGCACGACATGGGCGACCCGGTCGGCGCGGCGCGGCACGTGCGCGAGGCGCTCGCCCCGGACGGCACGTGGCTCATCGTCGAGCCGTTCGCAGGCGACAGCGTCGAGTCCAACCTCAACCCGGTTGGCCGCGTCTACTACGGCTTCTCCACCTACCTCTGCGTGCCGAACGCCCTGTCGCAGGACGGCGGGCAGGCACTCGGCGCGCAGGCCGGCGAAGCTGCGATCCGCGACGTGGTGACCGCGGCCGGTTTCACCCGCTTCCGCCGTGCTGCGGAGACCCCGTTCAACCTCGTCCTGGAGGCGCGGCCATGACCGCGATCGCGAACTCGGCCGACCCTGCGATCGGCACCTCGTCTGCCGGGCTCTCGGCGGTGTGCACGGCTGTGTCGGTGTTCCGCAACCTCGACCTGCAGTGGGTGCGGCCGTACCGACGCGGGTGGGTCAGCGGACCGCGCGGAACGCAA
>CAVRHG010000042.1:0-27910 GCA_963720845.1 uncultured Actinomycetota bacterium
AGCCCACCCGCTCACGTTCACGGCGCCGCTCCGGCGGCCCACGAACCCGGCGGCCTCGCGTCGACGAGTGACGGGTACACGCTCGTCCCCGACGCGACGACGTTGGGCTCCGGCACCTTCGCCTTCCACATCGCCGGCCCGGACGGTGCGCCGGTCACCGCCTTCGACCTGGTTCACGACCAGCAGCTGCACCTGATCGTCGTCCGCCGCGACGGCACGGGCTTCCAGCACCTCCACCCCGAGCGTGACGCCGCGGGCACCTGGCAGGTGCCGCTCACCGTCGCCGCCGGGGGTGTCTACCGGGCGTTCGCCGACTTCACCCCCACCGGCGGTCCGGCCACCACGCTCGGCGTCGACCTGTTCGCCCCGGGCGACTTCCAGCCCGTCGCGCACGCGGCGAGCCGGACGAGCACCGTCGACGGCTACACCGTAACCCTCGACGGCGACCTCGTTCCCGGCGCGGCGTCGCCGCTGCGACTGACCGTCACGCGCGACGGCGCACCGGTTTCCGTGGAGCCCTACCTCGGCGCTGACGGCCACCTCGTCGCCCTGCGCGGCGGCGACCTCGCCTACCTGCACGTCCACCCCGGGAACGCTGCGACACCGGGGCCCGTGGTCGGGTTCGACGCCGAGGTGCCCAGCGCCGGGACCTACCGGGTGTTCTTCGACTTCCAGGTCGGCGGGGTCGTGCGGACCGCCGACTTCACGGTGGCGACGGCGGGGAGCCCGGTATGAGCACCCCGACCACGGAGATCGAGCTCTCGCTCGGCGGCATGACCTGCGCCTCGTGTGCGAACCGCATCGAACGCAAGCTGAACAAGCTCGACGGCGTGCAGGCGTCGGTCAACTACGCCACGGAGAGGGCACGGGTGCAGGCCCCGACGGATCTCGATCCGGCCGTGCTCGTGGCGCAGGTCGAGGCCGCTGGCTACACCGCGACGCTGCCCGGGCCGCCGGCGACCGACGACGCCGCGGTCACCGAGCCCGACCCCACGCGCCCGCTGCGCGACCGGCTCGTCGTCAGCGCCGTGCTGGCGGTTCCCGTGATCGCGCTGGCGATGGTGCCCGCCCTGCAGTTCACCTACTGGCAGTGGATCTCGCTCACGCTCGCCGCGCCGGTCGCGGTGTGGGGCGCGTTGCCGTTCCACCGCGCGGCGTGGAGGAACCTGCGCCACGGCGCGACGACCATGGACACGCTCGTGTCGACGGGCGTGCTGGCGGCGTTCGGCTGGTCGGTGTGGGCGCTGGTGTTCGGCACCGCGGGCGAGCCGGGGATGGTGCACCCGTTCACGTTCACCGTCTCCCGCGGTGACGCGGCGGGGCAGATCTACCTGGAGGTGGCGGCGGGCGTCACGAGCTTCCTGCTGGCCGGGCGGTACTTCGAGGCCCGGTCGAAGCGGCGGGCCGGGGCGGCGCTGCGGGCGCTGCTGGAGCTGGGCGCGAAGGACGTCGCCGTGCTGCACGACGGCCGTGAGCAGCGGATCCCGATCGACCGTCTCGCTGTCGGCGACCGGTTCGTCGTGCGGCCCGGGGAGAAGGTCGCGACGGACGGGGTCGTCGAGGAGGGCCGCTCGGCCATCGACGCCGCGCTGCTGACCGGCGAGTCTGTCCCCGTGGACGTCGGGCCGGGCGACGCGGTGGTGGGCGCGACGGTGAACGCGGGGGGCCGGCTGATCGTGCGGGCCACCCGGGTCGGCGCGGACACCCAGCTCGCCCACATGGCGAAGCTGGTCGACGATGCGCAGAGCGGCAAGGCCCCCGTCCAACGGCTGGCCGACCGGATCTCCGGGGTGTTCGTCCCGATCGTGATCGCACTCGCGGCCGCCACCTTCGGGTTCTGGCTCGGCACCGGCGCGGGTGTTGCCGCGGCCTTCACCGCCGCGGTCGCCGTGCTGATCATCGCCTGCCCGTGCGCGCTGGGCCTCGCGACACCGACGGCCCTGCTCGTCGGCACCGGCCGCGGCGCCAAGCTAGGAATCCTGATCAAGGGCCCGGAGGTGCTGGAGGCGACCCGGCGCGTCGACACCGTCGTGCTGGACAAGACCGGCACGGTGACGGCGGGTCGGATGGCACTGGTCGAAGTGCACGTCGACGGCACGACGGAGGACGAGGCGCTGCGGCTGGCCGGGGCCGTCGAGGCCGCGTCCGAGCACCCGGTGGCGGCCGCAATCAGCGCAGCAGTCGCCGATCTCCCGCCTGTCGAGGCGTTCGAGAACATCGAAGGCCTCGGCGTGCAGGGCGTCGTCGACGGCCACGCGGTGCTGGTCGGCCGCCCGGCACTGCTGGATCGGTGGAACATCGCGCTGCCCCCGCTGCTGGCCGGGGACCTGGCCGACGCGCAGTCCCGCGGCCGCACCGCGGTGGCGGTGGCGTGGGACGGCGCGGCGCGGGCGGTGCTCGTGGTCGCCGACACCGTCAAGCCGACGTCGGCCGAAGCTGTCGCCCGGCTCCGCGCACTCGGCCTGCGTCCGGTGCTCCTGACCGGCGACAACGCTGCGGCGGCCCACGCCGTCGCGGCAGAGGTCGGCATCGACGAGGTCGTCGCGGACGTGCTGCCGGCGGACAAGGTGGACGTCGTCAAGCGGTTGCAGGACGAGGGCCGGGTCGTCGCGATGGTGGGCGACGGGGTGAACGACGCCGCGGCGCTCGCCCAGGCCGACCTCGGCCTGGCGATGGGCACCGGCACGGACGTCGCGATCGAGGCCGCGGACATCACCCTCGTCCGCGGCGACCTGCGGGCGGCGGTGGACGCGGTACGGCTGTCCCGGAGCACACTGCGCACGATCCGGGGCAATCTCTTCTGGGCGTTCGCCTACAACGTCGCGGCGCTGCCACTGGCGGCCGCGGGGCTGCTCAACCCGATGATCGCCGGCGCGGCGATGGCCGCGAGCTCGGCGTTCGTCGTCGCGAACAGCCTGCGGCTGCGACGGTTCCGCGCGGAGTCCTGACCGCCGCGTTTCGGGGTCGGCCGCGGATGTAGCGAAAGCGGCTTTCAGCGCGTCTACCGCACTCAAAGTCACTTTCGGTAGATCAGGGCGGCCACGGACAGCGGCGGATCACTCCGTGTTGGCGTGGGCCGTGCGGGCCGCGGCGTTGTCCACACCGCGCCGCCCCGCCAGCTCCAGGCACACGACGTCCAGCACGACGTGCGTGGCCTGGTCGAACAGGCTGGACAGGGGCTGGATGGTCGCCGCCTCTCCCGGACGGCGGTACTTCGTGGCCGCGGGCACGGTCAGGACGACCTCGGCGTGCCGGCGGCGTGGACCGAAAGTGGCTTTCCGTTCACTGAACGCACCGAAAGCCACTTTCGCTTCATCGGTGACGGACGCTCAGGCGGGGCGGCGGAGCAGGCTCACGAACGCGCCGACGGCCAGCAGCGCGACGATCCCCGCGAACACGACGGCCGTCGGCACCAGCCCGAACACCTGCGCGCCCGCGCCCACGCCGATCACCGGGATCGAGATCGCGACGTAGAGGACGAGGAAGTAGCTCGACGACACCTCGCTGCGTCGGTCGGCGGGTGCCGCGCTCGTCACCGCCTGCAGGCCGGCGCGGAAGCTCGCACCCTGCCCGAACCCGGCGATGACGGCGCCGGCGACCAGCACGGGCAGCAGCGCCAGGGCGACACCGACGGCGACCACCAGGACCCCGACGGCGAGCGCGAGACACCCGCCGAGCAGTGAGGTCCGCTCGGCCAGACGGACCGACAGCAGCTGCCCGGCCGTGGAGCTGCCCAGCACGGCGAAGACCACCAGCCCAGGGACGATGTGCCGGGTCTCGTGCAGCACCTGCCCGAGGAACAGCGGCGACACCGCGGTGAAGAACCCGAGCACGGCGAACCCGGCGAACCCGCCCACGGCGGCGCGCACGAACGTCGGCCGCACCTCGTCGGGCACCCCGATCCGCTGCACCTGCCACCGCACCGGCCCGGGACGGCGCGGCACGGGCTCGGGCACGACGGCGAGCCCGGCCGCGCCCACGGCGACGAGCACGATATGGACCACATAGGGCAGCACGAGCGGATACGGGGCGAGGTCGGCGAGCGCCCCGGACAGCAGCGGGCCGAGACCGAGACCGAGCATGTTGACCATGGCGGCGAGCAGACCCGCGCGGGCGCGGCCGTTCGGCGGGGCGAGGTCGACGATCGTGGCTGTCGCCACTCCGGTGAACACCCCGGCCGACACTCCGGACAGCAGCCGCCCGGCGAACAGCGCCGGCAGGCTGTCCGGGATCAGGAACACCAGGGAACTGGCGGCGGCGATGCCGAGCCCGGGGAGCAGCACCGCCTTGCGCCCGATCTGGTCCGACAACCGTCCGACCAGCAGCAGCGCGGCCAGCACACCGACGGCGTAGGTCGCGAACACGACCGTGACCATCAACCCACCGAACCCCAGCTCCTGCTCGTAGAGCGGGTACAGCGGGGTCGGCATCGTCGTGCCGATCATGGTCACCAGGAAGGCCGCGGCGACGAGCCATGTCCCCGTCCGCCGAGTCGTCCGGAAACTTCCCGAAGTCCTGGTCACCAGCGGACTCTATGCGGGCACGTCGACGGCCGGCTCGTTGACGGCTTGTCACAGGCCCCCAGACCCACCACCCGCTCGACGGCATCGCCGAGTTCTTCGAGGTGTTCGTGACCACCGGCATCGCGGCAGGTTTGGTGGCACCGGCGCGGGCGACCCTCGCCCTGGAGATCACCGACACTGGGACCCGGCGCGAGGAGCACCTTCCCGACCCCGGGCCCGCGACGACGCTGCGCGGCACGGCGTCGGACCTGGTGCTCGCGCTGTGGCGACGGCGCGACCCGCTCGCGTTCCACGTCGACGGGCCGCGCGGGATACTCGAACGCTGGCCGTCTATCTGACGGCTATCAGGCGTCCGGCGTGGGCGCGTTCGGACTCGGTGACGGCGCTCGGCGCGCTGCCGCGGAACGTCCATCGAGTACGGGTTCCGTCCGGGCCGGCGCAGAACCCGGCGGCCAACGCCTGGTCTATCCGGGCCCGCACCTCCGCCTCGCGAGGCGCGTCGACCGCGAACAGCACCCGCACGGCCACCCCGTCGCCCCGGCGCTCGGCCCGGGCGTGGTGCGGGGCGAACGGGCAGGGCGGCGCGTGGTCGTACGACCCGCACAGCGCGAGGGTGACGGCGCCGCCCGGGGCGGCGAGATCGGCAGCATCCTCCATGTCGAGCACGGCGTCGTGAGCGAAGGCGGTGCGCACCCACCGAGTATGCAGCCCCATCGGCCGAGCCCCTGCTGCATCCGGCATTCTCGCGCTGTCTATCACCGCCACAAGACTGCCGTAGGAAGAACGATGTCAGTGCCCGGCGGGAGCACCCTCAGGCTCGGGCGTGCGCACGAAGAGGGCGCCGACGATCGCTGCCAACGACAGGCACGCCGCCACGACGAACGCGGCATGCACCCCGCCCGCGATGGCGTCGACCCCGACCACGCCGGAGCCGGCGAGCGCCGCCGACCGCACACTGAACACGCTCACCAGCAGCGCCACCCCGGCGGCGCCCGCCAGCTGCTGCGTCGCGCCGAAGACGGCGCTGCCGTAGGAGTAGAGGCGCGCCGGCAGGGCGCCCAGCCCCGCGGTGAACAGCGGGGTGAACACGAACGCTAGGCCCACGCTCAGCAGCAGGTGGAACACCAGGATCTGGGCCGCCGGGCTGTGCTCCCCGAGCAAGGTCGCCGACCAGAGCGCCAGGCTGGTGACGACGGTGCCCGGCAGCAGCAGTGGCCGTGCGCCGAACCGGTCGTAGAGCCGTCCGACGACCGGCCCGAGCAGACCCATCAGGAGGCCGCCGGGCAGCAGGAGCAGGCCGGTGGTCAGGGGCGCGAGCCCCTGGACCGTCTGCATGTAGATCGGGAGCAGCACGATCGCCCCGAGCAGCACCGCCATCATCAGCATCATCAGCACGGAGGAGGCGGTGAACGTCCGATACCGGAAGGTGCGCAGGTCCAGCAGCGCGCGGTCGTCGCGCTGCAGCACCAGCTGCCTGCCGACGAACGCGGCCAACCCGACCGCCCCGACGACGAAGGCGATCCACGTCGTCGTCGACGGGCCGGCGGTCTCCTGACCGAAGCTGCTCAACCCGTACACCAGCCCGCCGAAGCCGAACACCGACAGCACGACCGACACCACGTCGATGCGCATCGCCGTCGGCTCCCCGACGTCCGTGATCCGGTGCAGGCCCACGGCGAGGGAGACGAGCGCGATCGGCAGGACCAGCCAGAACAGGTACCGCCACCCCAGCAGGCTGAGCACCAGCCCGGAGACGGCAGGCCCGATGGCGGGCGCGACCGCGATGACGATCGAGATGTTGCCCATCATCACGCCACGGCGCTTCGGGGGAACCAGCGTCATGACGGTGGTCATCAGCAGTGGCATCATGATCGCGGTGCCGCTCGCCTGCACCACCCGCGCGGCGAGGAGCACCGGGAATCCGGGCGCCAGCGCGGCGAGCAGCGTGCCGGTGCTGAACAGACCCATCGCCGCCCCGTAGAGCGACCGGGTGCGGAACCGGCGGATGAGGAAGCCGGTGATCGGGATGACCACCGACATCGTGAGCAGGAACCCGGCCGTGAGCCACTGGCCGATGCTCGCGGAGACCTGCAGGTCCGTCATCAGCACGGGCAGCGCGACGCTCATGATCGTCTCGTTCAGGATGACCACGAACGCCGACACGAGCAGCACGGTGATGACCGTGCGGGCCCGCGGGTCCAGCCGGTCGTCCGGCGGCCCGGGCCGGGAGGCGCGGTCGTCGGGCACCCGGGGGTCGGGTACGCGGACGGCCGGGCTGCGGACGTTGCTGCGTTCGGTCACGGGACACCTTCACGTCGGGGGCGAGCGGGCACCGCGACGATCGGCCGCGGTCACCGGATCCAGGCTACGGAAGGGGACCGACAGGATCCGCTCGTTTCCGGTTCGCCATCGGCGCACCGGGCCGTCGTCACCGCCCGGAGGTCGTCCCGATCAGGCGCAGGTAGCGCTGCACGGCGGCGCCGGTGCGGTCGACGTCACCGGTGGCCAGCAGGTCGAGCAGGCAGCCCCGCAGCACGGCCAGCAGCAGTGTGCGGTCGGCGTAGTCGTCCTCCGGGCCCAGCTCGGCGAGAAGGTCGAGCCATTCACGGACGGTCCGGGCGGCGAAGCCGGCCCACACCCCGTCCCGCTCGACGAGCGCGCGGGCGTAGGCCTCCAGCCAGAGCGTCAGCAGCGCGCGGTGCTCCGGCGCGGCGAGCCAGGTCCAGATCGCCTCGGTGGCCGCGGATGGCCCGCCCGTCGCCCCGGCGTGTCGCACGCGTTCGAGAACGGCCAGCTCCTCCGCTCGTGCGCGGGCCAGCAGCGCCGCGACTAGGCCGTCCTTGCTACCGAACAGGAACAGCAGCACGCGCGGGCTGCTTCCGATCGCAGCCGCGAGCGGGCGCAGCGACAGGTCGGCGAGGCCGTGGTCGAGCACGTAGCGGTACGCGGCGTCGAGCAGCTCACGGCGCCGCGCCGAGCCGCCGTCCGCCGGTGCTTCCATCGCGCTAGCCTCTCACTGAAACGACTGTTTCAGTGAGGAGGGGCTGATGGACGCGGTGACGATCCGGCGGCTCGGCGAGCCGGGCGACCTCGGCTGGGTGGTCCAGGCGCACGGCGAGCTCTACGCCGCCGAGACCGGATGGGGAACCCCCTTTGACGCACTGGTTGCCCGGATCGTGGCGGACTTCGCCGAGTGCCCCGACCCGGCACGCACGGCGGCGTGGATCGCCGAGCTCGACGGCCGGCGGGTCGGCTGCGTGTTCTGCACCCGCGCCGACGAGGAGACGGCGCAGCTGCGGGTCATGCTGGTCCACCCGGACGTGCGCGGCGGCGGACTCTGCTTATGCGACATCTGCTCCGCAACCGCCTTGAGGTCGTCCGTCGTCGCGGGTGCGTTGAGGTTGCGGTCGGCCCAGCGCCGCAGCAGCGCGGCGAAGGCCGGGTCGCCGATCGTGAGGCGGAGCGCGTACAGGAAGGACGCCCCGCGGTCGTAGACGGGCGCCTCGAACAGATGGGTCGCGCCGGGGTCGCCCGGCAGGACGCCGGTCCACGCGTCGTTCTCCGGGTCGTCGTACAGCGAGTAGATCGGGCGGGTCTGGTCCTCCAGCGCGTAGCCGGCATCCTCGTCGTTGTCGACGACGGCCCCGAAGGAGCCGAACGGATACCGCCCGAACTGCCCCTCGAAGAACGTGATCATCTCAGGTTGCAGGTCCAGCACCTTGGCCACGACTGCGGCGTCCAGCTTCTTGTCGACGGCGTTGACGATCGGTAGCCCGTGCGGCCCGGTGGCCGTCGTGAGCGTGTAGTCGCCGCTCGCCGCCACCACGCATCCCCGGCCTCGCTCCCCGGTCAGGTCAGTTGCCCGCGCCGACCGACTCTTCGCGACCCTTGGCGTTCGGCGCACCCGGTCGCCGGTGGGTCCCGCCGTTGTTCCCGTTCGGCGACGGCTGGCCGTTGCGCGGGGCCGGCACGCCACCGGATCGCGAGCCTGCGGCGAGCTCGTTCGACAGGACGTCGTTGAGCCGGGCCAGCTCGGTCCGCACGTCGGCCTGGACCTTGTCGAGCCGGGCGATCTCCTGCGCGGCCTGGTCGCGCTGGCGCTGGATGTCGGTGGCGGCCCGCAGCTTCGCCTCCTCGGCGGCGGCCTCGGACTCCTGACGCAGCCGGTCGGCGGTCCGGGCGGCGGCCGCGTGCAGCTGGTCGGCCTGCTCGCGCGCAGCCGAGAGCTGGTCCGCGATCTGCTGCTCGCGCTCCTGCAGCTCCGCGTTGCGCTGCGCGGCCTGCTGCTCCAGCACCGCCGCCCGCGCGATGAGGCTCTGCTCGACCTCGTGCCGGTGCTTCTCGGCCTCCGTCCGGGCCTGCTCGACGATCGCGGCCGACTCCCGCGACGCGTGGGTGCGCACCTCCGCAGCCTCCTGCTCCGCGATGCGCAGCAGCTTCTCCGCCCGGTACCCGAAGCTGTCTTCCACCGACCGCGGCTCGGAGTGCGCCGACTTGGCCCTCAGGTCCCGCAGCTCACGCTCCGTGGCCTCGGCGTGCTCGTTGGCCAGCCGGCGCTTGCGCTGCGCGTCAGTGAGCTCGTCCTTCATCTGGGCGAGCTCGCTCTTCAGGCGCGAGACGAAATCGTCGACCTGACGCCGCTCGTAGCCGCGCAGGACGGTGTCGAAGCTCTGGTCGGGAGGGGACGGGGAGCCGGCCGGCGTGGCGGTCGTGGGAGTGGCCACGAGAACACTTCCTTCAGGGGGTGATCGGTCGGAGCCGTGCACCTGCGACGGTCTGGCCCCACACCACGTATCCGGTCGTCCGCGCGCGGACGACCGGGGCGATGCGGTTGTGGGCCGGGAAGACTGGGGAAGACTCACTCGGCGCAAGCGATGCGGGGGATGACAGCTCCATTGCCTCGCGAACCATCCTGGTCGTCACCTGATCGGAAAACCGCTGATCGGGTGATGTGACGCGCGGTAGCGGTACGCGGTAGCGGACCGTCGCCGACTGGTCCTTTTCGGGCACGACGGGCTGCCGAGACCCGGCGCACCGGTCAGCCGGGCAGCGCGACCTTCGTCCCGGCCGGGGACACCGCGAACCAGCCCTGGGACTGCAGGCCCGGGGGCGCCTGCTTGAGCTGGCCGTCGTCGCTGCGGTTGACGTAGACCGGCCAGCCGCCCAGCGTCAGCTGGCTGCTGCCGTCCGGGCGGGCCACCCGGCCGACGGCCGTCTCGTCGACACCCAACAGCTCGGGCTCCTGCCCCGCCGGCACGGTGAGGGGCAGCCAGGTCTGCGCACAGGCGTCCGTGCAGTGCGACTGCGGAGGGTTCGTCTGGTCTCCGTCGGAGCCGTACAGCACACGGCCCTCACCGTCAGTGACGACGACACCGAGCGTGCCGGTCTGCACGGCATAGAGCTCGAGACCGGTCGACCCCATTCCGGCCATGCCGGCGTGGCCGGAATGGCCTTCCGCAGCCTGGGCGGCGGCGGTGTCGGCGACCGTGACCGGTGCGGCGGGGGCCGCGGCAGGCGTGGTCGCCCCCGAGCCGCACGCCGTGGCGAGACTCAGCGCGGCCACGCCTGCCACGGCGACGAACAGGCGCGCCGTGGCGGTCCGGAAGTTCAGGAGTTGCACGAGGCGCGAAGCTAGCCAGCCGCGGGACCTGCAGGTTGCTCTCCTGAGAGCGCTATGGGTTCGACGGTGTCCGGCGCGCGACCGACGGTCCGCGATTACCCCGCTTCGGCGAGATCGCTGCTCCGAATGCCGAAAGGATCTCTCAGGTCGGTGTGGCGGTGCCGGTCGTCGCGCTGCGGGATCAGCCCGGCAGCAGGCCTGCCGGGGTGGGCGCCCGGTAGCCGACGAGCAGACCGCCGTCCTCGACCCGCACGACGGCAGGGATGAACGGGGCGTGTTGCCCCGCGAGCCATTCGCGCAGGAACGCCGGGCCGGCCGCGGTCGTCGGCAGGCCGTCGACGGACCCGAGGAGCACCTGGCGTCGGAGGCTGTCCGCGGGCTCGTAGGGAGCCGTCGGGAAGTCGGACACCACCAACGTGTGCGAGGTGGCGAGCACGCTCAGCACGATCATCAGCCGGGGGTCGACCCGGCCGGACGCGAGTAGCTCGGTCGCTTGCGGGCCGAGCTGCAGGCCCCGGTTCCCGGCCAGCGCCGTGCCGATCCGGACGCGTCCGGCCCGCTCGGCCTCGTCCGTCGCCACCGGGTCCACCGCGCCGCACAGCTCGGCCGGCGCGCCACCCCACCACGGCAGCGTCGCGCGCAACTCGCCCGCGGCGCAGGAGCCGGTCGGCACCGCGCCGGGGCGGGTGGCGAGCAGGACGGCGTCGGCCGCCGTGACGGGTGCACCCAGCGAACGCAGCCGCGCCGCCGGGAACCCCGCCTCGATCAGCTCGGCCCGGTCCAGCGCGTCGGCGTGCAGTGCGGTGCCCGGTGGCATCTGCTCGTCCATCCACCCGAGCAGGAGCGATGGTGCGGGCTCGGCACCGCGGCCGGGCACCGGGAGCAGCAGTACCGTCCCGACCGCGGCCGCACCCCCGGCGAGCGCCGGCAGGGGCCACCACAGCCATCCCGGCACGCGGTCCGCGACCGCCTCGGCCACCGCGGCCAGCACCACCGCCAGGAACGGCAGCACCGTCAGGGCGGCGACCGTGCGCCCCGGACCCGGGACGAGCAGCGCGGCGAGCAACAGGACGGCCGGACTGAGCAGGGGACGCACCCAGCGGACCCGCCACCCGGCGACGACCAGGACGAACCCGGCGGCCAGGACGGTGACCACCACGCGACCCGCGAGCGGTGCCGCGATCCCCACGAGCGGCCCGTGTCCCGACGCGGCGACCGCCAGCGCGACCGCCGCCGCAGCAATGACGATGCCGACCCCGACCTGCACGACACGTCCGGGACGGCGGGACAGCGTGCCGTCGACGACCGCGTGCGCGGCCAAGGCGAGCACCGCGGCGCCCACCAGGGGCGCGGTGAGCGCGGCGACCACCACCGCGGCGCCCGCGACCGCCCGGCGCAGCCACCCCCGCCCGGCCAGCACCGCGGCGAGGAGCAGCCACGGCATGGCGACGGCGGCGCCGGTCACCGCGGAGTGCAGGGCGACGGCCGGTGGGGTCACGCCGACGAGCGCGATCCCGAGCGCGGTCGGGCCGCCACCACAGCCCACCCGGCGCAGGACCGGCCACAGCAGCACCGCGCTGAGCAGCCCGCACGCGAGCACGCCGACCTGCACCGTCGCCCAGACCGCCCAGGTGCCGGGAGGCACGAGTGCCGTGACGGCGGCGAGCTGGCGGGCCGCGAGCAGATCCGGGAGCGGAAGCGGCACCGGACCGACGGCACCACCGCCGGCCGCGTACACGGCGGCGGCCAGGCGCGCCTCGCCGTCGGTCGGTGCCAGCGGGTCGAGATGCAGCCCGGCCAGGACGTGAACCGCCACGGCGGCGGCCACTGCCAGGGCCGGTGCGAGAGCGACGCCGACGGTGCCCCGACGCATCAGGCTCGCCACGACATCACATGCGCGGTCAGCGCTTGCCCTCTCCGCCGGGCGCACGGGCCGGTGCGGCCTTGGCAGACTCCTGGGTGAGCAGCGCGGCGAGCCGCGCGAGCTCGGCGCGCACATTGTCCTGCACACCGGTGAGCCGGGCCAGCTCCTGGGCCGCCTGGTCGCGGATCTGCCCGGCCTCGGACCGGGCCCGGGCGACGATCTCCTCGGCGTCGGCCTGCATGCGCTCGCGGTACTGGTCGGCGGCGCGACGGGCCGCCGACTCGACGGCCTGGGCCTCGTTCCGGGCGGCCTCGAGCTGCTCGGCGAGCTGCTGCTCGCGCTGCTGCAGGTCCGCGGTGCGCTGGGAGACCTGCTCGTCGAACTGGCCGGAACGGACGATGAGCGCCTGCTCGGCCTCGTGTCGGGCCCGCTCGGACTCCGCCCGGCTCTGCTGCAGCGTGGCCGCGGCCTCCTTGGACGCGCCGGAGCGGATCTCCGCGGCCTCCTGCTCGGCGATCCGCAGCAGACGCTCGGCCCGGATCCCGAAGCCCTCCTCGGCTGGCGCGGCCGGCCGGGCGGCGAGCTCGGCACGAACGGAGCGCATCTCCTTCTCGATGGCCTCGGCGTGCTGCTCGGCCCGCCGGCACCGCCGCAGGCTGTCGTCCAGCTCGGCACGCAGGTGCTGGCTGTTCCGGCGGGTGTCACGGACGTACTCGTCGACCTCGACGCGGTCGTATCCGCGCATCACCGTGACGAACTTCGCACGGTCCTTCTCGTCGTCCGATGTGTCTTGCACCTGGCCCCCTGCTGACATGACGCGATCCCCTCACGCATGCGACCGGATCATTTCCGGTCGCGTGCCCCTCCGCCGTTCTGCGAGCCGTTCCGGGAGCCGTTCTGCGCCGCGCCGTCCTTGGCCTGGGCGCGAGACGTGGCCAGCTCCGTGGTGATCAGCTGGGCCAGCTGGGCGAGCTCGCTGCGGACGTCGGTCTGCAGCCCCGACAGCCGGGAGATCTCCTTGGTGGCCTCGTCGAGCCGGCGGCGGGCGTCGGCGTCGGCGCGCTGCCGGGTCTGCTCGGCGACCTCCTCGGACTCCTCACGCAGGCGTTCCGCCGCGCGTGCCGCGTTGGCGTGCAACTGCTCGGCCTGCTCCCGCGCCGCGGCGAGCTGCTCGGAGATCTGCTGCTCACGCTCCTGCAGAGCGGCCGACCGCTTGGCGGACTGCTGCTCGAGCAGGGACGCCCGGGTGATCAGCGTCTGCTCGACCTCATGCCGGTGCGCCTCGGCCTCGGTGCGGGCCTTCTCGACGATGCTCGAGGACTCGCGGCTGGCCGAGCTGCGGATCTCCGCGGCCTCCTGCTCAGCCATGCGCAGCAGTTTCTCCGCGCGGAACCCGAAGCTGTCCTCCTTCGCAGCGGGTTCGAGGTGGGCCGACTTCGCCCGAGCGTCCCGCAGCTCCTTGCTCTTGGTCTCGGCATCCGCGACGGCCCGGTCCCGCTCGGCCCGCAGGTCGGCCAGCTCGGTGCGGAGCTCGCTCATCTCCTTGTCGCGCCGGTCGAGGTAGTCGTCGACCTGGTTGCGCTCGTAGCCGCGCAGCGCGGTGGCGAACAGCGGGCGATCGCCGTCGGACGCCGTCCCGGCGACGGTGCCCTGCCAAGGGGTGGCGGAACCTGCCACGGGTCACTTCCTGTTCTGGGAGTCGAGCAGTGCCGGAGGAGGCCGGGCCCGCGGGCCCGGAGGGTGGTCAGCGCCGGGACGAGATCCGGGCGGCCAGCCGACCCGGACGGGCGCTGGGCGACGGGCGGTCGGACTCGTCGTCGTCCGTGGTGCGCGGCTCGGGAACGTCGACATCGTCGTGCGGTGCGCGGACGTCGGCGGTCGACGGGAACCCGGGCGCCGTGGAGCGCGACGACGGGCTGGACACCGGCTCGCGCTCCGGCTCGACCTCCTCGACGCGCACGTCGTCCAGGTCGTCGTCGTCCAAGTCGTTCAGGTCGTCGTCCACGGGGCCGGTGACGTCGTCGAAGGTCTCCGCGTACACCGGCGACAGGCCGCCTGCGGGCTGCACCGGCAGCGTCGCGGTGGGCGGCGGCAGCGTGACCGCGGCGGGCGGCATCGCGGCGACCGCGCCGGGCGCGGGTATCGACGCGGCCTGCGGCGGCATTCCGGTGAGTGGGGCACCGGAGCTGGTGACCCGCGGGAGCGTCCAGTCCAGCAGGCTGCGCACGCCGGTGAGCTGCTCGGCGACCTGGTGCTGCAGGGCCCGCAGCTGGTCGAGCTCCTCCTGGGCGCGGGTGACCTGGTCGCGCAGCAGCGTCCGCGAGCGCTCGCCCTCGGCAGCAGCCTCGGCCAGAACCGCCCGCGCCTGCGTCGACGCGCCGTCCACGATGCGCTGGGCCTCGTCGCGTTGCCGCCGCTCCTGGACGCCCAGTTCGGTCATGAGGACGTCGCGTCGCTCGGCGATGTCCGAGGCGAGCGCCTGCTCCTCCCGGGCCCGGCGGTCGGCCAGCTCGGCGTCGAGGCGGGCCCGCTGGCCGTCGGCCTCTTCCCGCATCTGCGCCAACCGCGTGCGGCTCTCCTCGAGGCGCACCCGCAGCTCGTCCTGCGCCCTGTGCTGCTCGGCCTCGAACTCGCGCCGCTCCTGACGGGAGTTGTCCACCAGTTCGTCGGCCTCGGCCTGGGCCATGCTGAGGATCTGCGCGGCGCCGCGGGTGGCGCGGGCGCGCATGTCGTTCACTTCGTCCTGGGCGACGCGCACCATCTGCTGCAGGCGGTCGCTCATGCCGTCCACGGTGCTGGGGATGGTGGACAGCTCAGCGACCTGGGCGCTGAGGCGCTCTGCCATGGCCCGGCTCTCGGCGAGCTCGGTGCGGGCCGCCCGGGTCTCGCCGCGGCTCGCGTCGAGCTCGCGCGAGAGGCGATCCAGGTCGGCAAGGGCGGACTGACGGGCGGCGTGGGCGGCGTCGCGCTCGGCGAGGAGCTTGCCGAGACGCTCCTCGACCTGCGCTCGGTCGAAACCCCGCCGAACGACGGTGAAGGGCAGGCCGTCAAGATCGGCTGTCATCGTGGGGAACGCTCCTCGGGGGTGATAAAGCGGGACGCCCTGGAATGGAAATTCCGGCTCGGTCCGGGTCGGCAGCACAAAGTGGGGGGAGCGCATGCCTCGGACCGCGCTGATGGCGCTGAGCGGATTGTCGCGGCGGGCCGAGAGACGGTAAACCCGCCGATCGGACGCAGTGTCCTGCTCCGTTCGGACCCGTATTACGGACCGTCGTCACGTGGCTACCGCCTCGACGACCACATTGTCGGTGTAGCTGCGGGCCGTGCGGTCGAACCGGCCCCCACAGGTGATGAGCCGCAGCTCGGGCCGCGGTGTCGGGCCGTACACCGCAGCCGTGGGGAACCGGTCCTTCGCCACCTGCTGCACCCGGGACACAGAGAACCGCGCGACCCGCCCGTCCGAGCGCGTGATGTCGACCACGTCGCCGGGGCGCAGCGACCGGAGCGCGAAGAACACGCCCCGCCCGCGCCGCGAGTCCACATGCCCGCCGACGATCGCCGGGCCGAGGTCGCCCGGCACCACACCACCGGCGTACCAGCCGGCCCGGGACGGATCGTCCGGTGCGAGCAGTTGGCCGTCGTCGGCGACACCGAGCTCGTCCAGCGGCCCGGAAAGGTCCAGGCTCGGGATCGCGATCGAGACGGCCGCGACCTGAGGCCGTGCCACCGCTGCCACCGGAACGGCGTCCGCGACCTGATTCGGCGTCGACGGCAGCGGAATGGCGGGCACGAGCAGGGCGGCCGCCGCGACACCCACCATCACCGCGCCGACCAGCACGGGGCGGGCGAACAGCGCATGGTGCTCCTCCGTGAGGACCGCGGCCAGCACCGCGAGCCCCGCCGCGGCCGGCAGCACCGCGTCGAGATCCGGCCCGGGCACGAACTGGCACACGACCAGCGCGGCGACCGCGAGCACCGGCGGTCGCAGCCACGGCAGCCGCACCCACGCCACCCCGCCGATCAGCAGCGCGCACGCGGCCAGCACGCCGAGGACGCCCACGGGCACCGCCGGCCCGTCGCCCGGGCGGGCGAGCAGCACCACGATCCCGGCGGCGCCGCCGATCGCGGCGACACCGGCCAGACGGCGGACCGCGACGGGGAACCGGGTCAGCAGGTCTCTCCTCAGCGCCATCACGCCGAGCAGCACGAGGACGCCCACCCCCACGACGGGAGCGAGCGCGATGGCGCCGATGCAGGCCAGCGCGGCCAGCACGCTGCGCCGCTTCCCGGCCGCCGCGAACATGCCGCCCGCGGCGAGCAGGAGGGTCGCCCGCCCGTCGACGCCGTCTGCGGTGGTCAGCTCGGTGAGCAGCGCGCAGCAGGCGTACACCGCGGTCGACGCCGCCCGGCTCTCGGGGCGCAGCCGCAGCCGGGCCGCCACCGACCACAGCAGGATCCCGGCGACCACCGCGGTGACCAGACCGACGGGCCACGGCGGCGGCGTGCCCAGAAGGCCCGACACCGTGGTCACCGCGGTCGCCCCGTCACGTCATCGGCTCCGCGCGAGCCGGGCCGACACGAGCGCCGCAGCTGCGGCCAGCACGATGAGCACCGCGCTGCCGGCGGCGCGGTAGGGATTCTGCTCGGCCGCGGCGCCGCCGAAGCCGGCGTGCACCGGACCCGGGGGAACGACCGGAGGGCCGCCTGCGTCGACGACGACCCGCGCCCGCAGCGCGCCGTCACTGCTGGTCAGAACGACGGAGCTGACCTCGTTCGCGCCGAGGGTGACGGGAAGATCGGCCGCCGGGGCACCCGCCGGAGCGACCGAAAGGCGCGCCTCCCCGGGCGCCAGCGTCGAGTACGGGCCTGCGGCACCGTGGGCGAGCCCGGAGGCGATGTCCTCGCCGGCCGGCCCGCGCACGTCGACCTGCGGGGCCGCAGCGTTGATCACCCGGACCCGGGCCTGCGTCGGGTTCGGTGCGGACAGGTCGTCGGTGAAGGTCGTGACGCCGCCTGCGCCGCCGACCGTCGCCACCGTGGTGGTCGTGCCGGCCTGCACCGAGACGGTCTTGGCCACCATCGGCGGCTCCGTCGACCCCGCCTTACGAGTGGCGATCACGTAGTCCCCGGCCTCGAGGTTGCGGTAGTCCGACAGCTCGCCGTAGCCGAGCGAGGCAATCAGCACCCTCTGGTTGGGGTCGGCGACCGACGACACGCTCAGCTCGAGATTTCCCTGCTCGGGGTCGAGCTGGGCGAGGCGCAGCATGCTCGTGGCGGCCGCCGCGGCAGCGGACGCGGGAGCGAGTGCCAGGCCGACCACGAACAGCAGCAGTGCCACGACCCCGCTGCCTGCCGCCGCGACACGCCGGCGGGGAGCAGCGACGGGTCGCGCGAGGTGACGAGCGGGCACACGGCCTCCAGGAGCGAGGGCGATGTCGGAGCCGGCCCCGACCGGGCACCGACCCGCGAAGGCTAATGCGGTCACCCAGGCGGTTGACGCGCGGCACGGAGAGTAGTACTCGCAGGTCGGGTAGCCCGGAAGCGACACGCTGGGCGACGCGTTCGTCAATGATGATGACAACTTGTGACCAAGCGGCCCCGGATGGAGCAACGCGCCGTCACGATTCTGACGGGGTGTAGGCATGGTTCCGGCTGATCATCCGGGGCCTATCGAGGCGGGACAGGTCGCCATTCCGTCCCGATCAGCTCGGATCACGGTGTGACCCTCTCAGCGGCCGATCGCGCGCACCGTCACGTCGATGTTGCCGCGAGTCGCGTTCGAGTACGGGCAGACCTGGTGCGCGGCGGCCACCATGCGGTCGGCCGCCTCCTGGTCGACGTTCGGCAGGCTCGCCGTCAGCGCGACCCGCAACGCGAATCCGCCGCCCTCGTTCGGGCCGATGCCCACCTCGGCCTCGACCGTCGAGCCGTCGACGTCCACCTTCTCGCGGCGCCCCACGACCTTGAGCGCCGAGTGGAAGCACGCCGCGTAGCCGACCGCGAACAACTGCTCGGGATTGGTCGCCCCGCCTGCGCCGCCCAGTTCCTTCGGGCTGGCCAGGTCGACGTCGAGCAGGCCGTCCGAGGTTCGACCGTGGCCGTTGCGGCCTTCGCCCGTGACGGTGGCCGAAGCGGTGTAGAGGACCTTCACGTGTGACGGCTCCTGGAGTGCGGTGATCGGGTCGTCGGGTGCAACGAGGACCTGGCGCGTGGTCATCCCGACCTGCGGCCGACCCACCCGCTCGCGCTTCGTCACCCTGCATGCCCGCGTGAGGCCCGACAACAGAGGGATGATCGGGGCGGAGCAGATCGCCCTGATGCAGCCCGGGTCGGTGCTGGTGAACTGCGCGCGGGGAGCGCTGCTCGACTATGACGCGGCGTGCGACGCGCTGGACTCCGGCCACCTGTTCGGCGCGGCGTTCGACGTCTTCGCCGAGGAGCCGATCCCGGCGGGGTCGCGGCTGCTCCGCACACCGAACGTCGTCCTGACCCCGCACCTGGCGGGCGGGAGCCAGGAAACGGCACAGCGGGCGGCGGCGATCGTGGCGGCGGACGTCGGGCGCTACCTGCGGGGCGAGGAGCTCGCGCACTGCGCGAACCCGGACGCCGTGAATGGCTCTGCCTGAAGATTGCTGTCGCAGGTGCGAGAGCCGCACACATGCAGCCCTCCCACCGCTCCTGGTGATCATGGGGAAGGATGCTGGCGGATAACCCCCTTGAGCCAGGAGAACGACGATGGCCTATGTCGGCGACACGCTGCACGGAAGCAACGACCAGGAAATGCATCCGGGTGACTATCTGCTGTCTCAGAACGGCCGGTTTCAATGCATACTGCAACCGGATGGCAACCTCGTGGTTTACGACCTGGGGAAGGGCCCCCGGATGCTGTGGGCCAGCAACTCCAGCGGCCAACCGGTCGTGAAGGCGGTCATGCAGCGCGACGGGAACTTCGTGATCTACGGACCCACCGGTGCGAACTGGTCCATACACACAGGTGGCCAGGGGATCTGCGACCTGGTGATGCAGAACGACGGCAATCTCGTTCTCTACAAGATCGGGGCGTCCCCGTGGGCCTCGGGCTCGCACCCGTAGTGGCCGGATCCTCCGCGCGAACGTCGTCGATCAGCTGCCTCGTCTCCTGCTCGACCTGGGCCCGCACCTCGCTCTCCGGTAGCGCGGGCAGCACCAGCGACACCGGGTCCGAGGACGCATAGGACCTCTCCACCCACGTCGGCGAGGGCACCACACGCACCACGGTGACCGCCGCGTCGCTGCGCGCGCCGTCGCGCAGGGCGTACCGCAGGGCATCACGCGCCGGCCCGGAGCCGTCGACACCCACGAGGACCATCGCGCACCCCACGTCGCCGTCCGCGAGTCGCTGACTCCACCATGCTCGCCGACCGCCCGTTCCGGACACAGCGCCTGAGGTCCCGGAATCGGCAGGCGCGGTGCCCCGGCAGCTGAAGCTGCGCCCGGCAGGAGCCGGAGACGGCCTATCCGCGCCTCCCGTTGTCCCTGCCTGGTCCGTCCTCTGTGACGTCGTGCATCGCGAGGTGGAGCGCCGATCGGACCTCGCGCTCGACGAGGATGCCGATGAAGGCGTGCACCCGCGCGTGCACGAACGAGGCCGCGGCAGCGTCGACGGCCGCGTCGACGAGCTGCGGATCGACGCCGGCGGCCTTGGCATCGGCACGCAGCACCTCACGCGCTTCATGGATCTGGGCCTGCACCGCCTCCGCGAGCTCGGTCGCCGGTGCCGCGCGCCGCCGCGCGAGTGGATCGCTGGTCACCAGGCCTCCTCAGCTCGGGCAGCGGTGCTTGCCCGGTCGAGACGATCGAACCAGAGATACCGACTACTGCGTGAAGATCATCTTCCGGGCGCGGCAGGACTCTCCTCACCGAGACATGTTTATCGGCCTGTCCAGATTCTCAAGCCGCTGAGGCCGCGAGCAGGTGGGCCGCCGTGTCCGTGTCCGTGACGAGGTTGTCGATCCAGGCAGACCTGCCCCACTGCACCCGCCCGCCGGGCCTGGTCGCGAGCCGTTGGGTCACGTCGAGAAGTTCAGCGGTGTCGACACCCGCGCCCTGGGACTCAACCTCAGCGCCGAGCAGATCCTGGAGACCGCCGCCGCACAGCTGCCGCCCGGCGCCGAGGGCCTGCTCGAGCTGCCGTACTGGACGGGCGTGCTGACCCCGTACCGGGACACCCTCGTCGGGCTGACCGGCTCGCACGGCAAGGCGCACGTCGTCTTCGCAGAACTGAGCGAGGTGGCACGGTGACCACCGTGTCGCACACCGATTCCCCTGCCGAGCCCCCCGCGCTCCTGCGCCGGCCCGGCCGGTTCTACAACGGCTACGTCTTCGATCTCGACGGCACGGTCTACCTGGGTGACGCCCTGCTGCCCGGGGCCGCCCTGGCGGCGGCAGCGCTGATGCAGATCGTCGCGCTCAGAGCCACCCGCGGCGTCTGAAGATCGCGTAGAGACCGGCGCCGAGCAGCACCATCAGCAGGAGCGCGAAGGGGTACCCCAGCTGCCACGCGAGCTCGGGCATGTGATCGAAGTTCATCCCGTAGATCGACGCGACCAGGGCGGGCGCGAACAGGATCGCCGCCCACGACGAGATCCTCTTCACCTGCTCGTTCTGCTCGTACCCCGCCTCGGTGAGGCTGGTGATCTCGTCGTTCTGCCGCTGCGCGACCAGCGCGGCGTTCACGGTGAGTATGTTGGCGAGCAGCTGCCGGAAGCCCTCGGTGCGTTCCAGGACCCGCGTCGCGTGGTCGGCGACGTCGCGCAGGGCCCGCCGCAGCTCGAGGTCGGAGTCGCTCGCCTGCTCCTTGAGCTGGTCGCGCAGCGAGACGAAGACGTCCTGCAGTGGTTCGACGGCCCGATGGAACTCGATCACCTCGCGGCTGAGCGTGTAGATCCGTTTCGAGGCGGTCGGGTCGCCGTCGAAGACCTGCACCTCGATCTCGTCGATGTCGTTCTGCAGCCCCTCGAGCACGGGCCCGTAGTCGTCGACGATCTTGTCCATCACGGTGTAGAGCACGGCGTACGGGCCGTGGTCGAGCAGGGCCGGGTCGGCCTCGAGGCGATGGCGGACCTCCGCCAGGTCGGGCTCCTCCGCGTGCCGGACGGTGATCACGAAGTCGGGTCCGAGGAACACGTGCACCTCGCCGATCTCCACGACCTCGACGGGTTCGACATAACGCGCCGGGCGCAGCACGACGAACTCCACCTCGCCGTAGCGTTCACACTTCGGTCGCTGGTGGGCCTTGACGGTGTCCTCCACGGCGAGGCCGTGCAGGTTGAACTCGGCGGCGACCGCATCGATCTCCTGCGTGCTCGGCCGGAGCAGCCCGATCCAGCAGAAGGCCTTGCCGGGCGTGCCGGTGCAGCTGCGGAGCTCCTCGAAGGTCTGGTCGAGCGACTCGGGGACGATCACGCGCTTGCCATCGACGTAGATGGCGTTGTCGATCACCGACACGTGCGGCTCCTCTCCCTGCTCGCCGTCCCGGCTCGAGAGCGCGGGGTCATCCGATCGAGGGTATCCGGGAAGTTTCCGACGGCGTGTCGTCGGGCACGGCCGTGACCTCGATCCAGCTCTTGTCCCCGAAGCGCACGGCTGCCCAGGTCGAGCCGCAGCATCTCCCCCGCCCGCAGCAGCACGGGGCCAGGAGTAAGGCTGAACCGCAGCACCACCGGCTCGCCCGGAACGAGCGGCTCACGCCGGTCGCCGTCGATGGCGATCTCGATGGCCGAGCCGCGGGTGGTGGCCTCGGTGCGGGTGGCGGGACGCAGCGCACCCATCGACAGCAGGTGGGAGTTGCCGTCGGCGTCGATCCTGCTCAGCCGCGCGATCACGTAGGAGTCGATCTCGTTGCAGCTGAAGGTCAGCCGAGCCGTGACCGCGCCCGCCATCTGGACGTCCTCGGTGATAGACAGGTCGAAGGCCAGCGTCTGCGGCGCCACGTCGTCGAGACCGGGCAGTACCGGTACCCCGTAGGGCACGAGCTCGGGCGCCGTAGAGATCGGCGGCCCGGCCGCCGAGCAGCAGGAACCCGCCGTGAGGGGTGCGCCCGGGGACCGCCCGCACCTACGCTGACGATCGATCCACTTCAACGATCACAGGGAGTAGGCGTGCCGAAGCCGACGATTGTGCTGGTCCACGGGGCATGGGCGGACGGGTCCAGCTGGAACGCCGTCGCAGCCGAGCTGCGCGGCCAGGGCTTCCCCGTGTTCACTCCGCCGAACCTGCTACGCGGGGTGACGATCGACGCGCCGTACATCACCTCCTTCGTCACCCAGCGCACGAGCGGCCCGGTCGTGCTTGTCGGCCACTCCTACGGCGGCTTCGTCATCACGAACGCGACGGGCGGCGGTGACGTGCGAGCGCTCGTCTACGTCGACGCGTTCGTCCCCGACGAGGGCGAGACGGTGTTCCAGATCCTGGGCCCGTCCGGCTCGGCGCTCGCCGTACCCGACCCGACCACGGTCCTCGATCTCGCCGGCTACCCGGGCGGCCCCGACGGCGACGTCGAGGCGTTCCTCAAGCCCGCCACGGTGCACGAGTCCTTCGCCCAGGACCTGCCCGAGGCCGACCGCTGGTTGATCGTCGAGAGCCAGCGACCGATCACCTTGAGCGCGAACACCACGCCGTCGGGCGCCTCGGGATGGGCGTCGCTGCCCAGCTGGGTCGTCGTGGGCACCGAGGACCGGGTCATCCCGCCCGGCACGCAGCGGAGCATGGCCGAGCGCGCGGGCGCGACGATCACCGAGGCGGCGGGCTCCCACGTGTCGATGGTGTCGCACCCCCAGGTGACGATCGACGCGATCCTCGCCGCGGCCGCCGCCGTGGGTGACTGAACAGCACGGCGTTAGCGACCACGAAGCCTCGGCTCGGGCCTGCTCGTCGGCGATCTCACGGCGTGCTGGTCCGGGTCTGCCACGCGCCGGGGCGTTGTCCGAACAGCCACGCTCCGGCGCACACCAGCGCGACGAGGACGACCGCCAGCGCCATGCCCGCCGCGGCGCCCACTCGCAGGACCAGCGCGGCACCGACCAGTGCGCCGAAGCCGGCCAGGGCGAGCACGGAGGCGGACAGCGAGAAGCCGCTGGCGCCGGCGAGCGCGAAGCCGATGAAGGCGACGTTGCCGGTCATGTTCGCGACGAACACCCGGCCGAGGGCGAGGATGCTGACGCCGTCGACGACGCCGGTCGCGACGGTCAGCACGAGCAGCAGCACCGGCAGCGGCCCGTGCGCCGGGTGGCGGAACCACTGGCTGGGTCGATCAGGGCGCATGTGTGTCGCCTCCGGGGTGTCGAACACCAGCTGTTCGGCCGGGACCGCGATGCCCGCGGCCGGTCGCTGACGATGTCCGGCGTCCGTCCTGAGCGCAACGCCGCGCGGGGCGTCTCATCGAGCTGACCTGGGCGGCCGCGAGTCGACGTCGCGGATCGAGGACCGGCGGGTGGGGGAGGTCTGACAGGGGAGCACGATGGGCGCATGCGGACGGTGAGGTCCTGCGCCGGGCTGACGGTTCTCGGGCTGCTCCTGACGCTGTGTGCGTGCACGGGGTCGCGACCCGTACGGCGGCCACGGCCCCGAGCTCGGCTCCGGCGACGGCTCAGGTCACGGCGTCGTCGACCGGGACACCCGGCTGGGAGCTGACCCATCCGGGCCCGGAGCACGCGATCGAGGGCTTCGCCGACCGGGTGAGTGTGACGCCCGGCGAGCCGGTGCGGCTGTTCGTGTCCACAACCGCCTCTCACTACACGGTGACCGCGTTCCGCGTCGGCGCCTACCAGGGCTCGGACGCCCTGTCCGGGTGGACCTCGCCGCCGCAAGCCGGCTCGCCGCAGCCGGCGGCGGTGGTGCAGGAGCCGACCCACACCGTGGTCGCGCCGTGGAAGCCGTCCTTGACCGTCGACACCGCGGGGTGGGTGCCGGGCAACTACCTGCTGCGCCTGGACGCCGACGTCGGCGCCCAGCAGTACGTCCCGCTGACGGTGAAGACCCCCTCCAACTCCGGGCGGCTGGTCGTGATCAACGCGGTGACCACCTGGCAGGCCTACAACCAGTGGGGCGGCTACAGCCTCTACAAGGGCCCGGACGGGCGCCGGGAGACGCGCTCGCGGGCGGTGTCGTTCGACCGCCCCTACCAGCAGGCGATGTCCGGGGCCGGGCAGTTCCTGCAGTTCGAGCTGGCCGCCGTCCGGGTCGCCGAGCACGCCGGCATCCCGCTGGGCTACGCCACGGACGTCGACCTGCACGCCGACCCGCACCTGCTCGACGGCGCCCGCGCCGTGCTCACCCTGGGCCACGACGAGTACTGGTCGACCGCGATGCGCGAGGCCGCCACCGCCGCGCGCGACCGCGGGGTCAACCTGGCCTTCCTCGGCGGGAACGAGATCTACCGGCACATCCGCTTCGCCGCGACACCGGTCGGCGAGAACCGGCTGGAGATCAACTACAAGTCCTTCGGCGAGGACCCGGCGAGCCGCACCGACCCGCGGGAGGCCACGCCCGACTGGCGCCAGCCGCCCTACCCCCGTCCGGAGAGCGTCCTGACCGGGAACTACTACTCCTGTTTCCCCGGACGGGCCGACCTCGTCGCCACGGACCCGGACAACTGGCTGCTGCAGGGCATCGTCAGCCCCGGCGAGAAGCTCACGGGCGTCGTCGGTGTCGAGTACGCGAAGGTGAACCTCTCGGCACCCACGCCCCGGCCGATCGAGGTGCTGTTCCACTCCCCCGTGGTGTGCGGCACCACCAAGCAGCACGAGTTCTCCGACGCCGTCTACTACACCACCCCGAGCGGCGCGGGCGTGTTCTCCAGCGGCACCCAGGGCTGGGTCTGCGGACTCGACCCCGCGTGCCCCGACAGCCGCGGCAACCCGCGCGTCGCGCAGGCGCTGACCGCCGTCACGACCCGGCTGCTCCAGCAGTTCGCCGCCGGTCCCGCCGGTGTCGCGCACCCGGCCGTCGACAATCTCGCCCGGCTGGGCATCCGCGCGGCGCCCGGTTCGCCCGCCCCGGCCGACAACGACTGATGGGGTCTGCCGGGTTCGCGAGCCGCCGACTGTGGATGCGGGTGGTGGCCGATGCGCAGCGTCAGTCGCCGGCCGTCGCTTTCCAATACGCCTCGAGCACCTCGCCTGCCGTGTCGTAACAGGCGTCGGGGCCGAGCGCCGCGACGAGGCCGTAGCGCTCGAGCTGTGCGGCCACCGACGCGTTGACGTTGGCCAGGACCATGCGCACACCGGCGGCCCGCAGCCGAGTCTGCACCAGGGCCAGCACGGCGGCGGCCGAGTAGTCCACGTCGCCGATCGCCGCCCCGTCCAGGCAGAACCAGGTCAGGGTCGGGCCGGATCGGGTGAGCAGGGCGACGTCCTCGGCGAAGCGGGCGGCGTTGGCGAAGTAGAGGCCCGAACCGAACCGGTAGACGACCAGGCTCGCAGCGGTGCGTGCTCCGGCCGTCACCGGCAGCGACCGCCAGTGCCCGGCCGGTGACTTGACCAGGACGGCGTTGTGCGGGTCGTAGCTGTGCCGCAGGTGATCGATGATCGAGGCCACGACCGCGACCGCGATGCCCGTCTCCACCCCGAGCAGCACCACCGTCAGCGCGGTCAGCGCCGCGACCACGAACTCCACCCGGCGGACCGCGTAGATGCGCCGCATACCGGCCACGTCCACCAGGTCGACACCGATGAGGAAGACCACCGACGCCAGCGCGGCCAGCGGAAGCATGTCCAACAGCCCGGTCAACGCCGCGACCACCACGAGCACGGTCGCAGCGGCAGCGAGCTGGGCGAGCTGGCTCCGCCCGCCCGCCTCGTCCACCATCTGCGTCTTCGTCGGGCTGCCGTTGACCACGAACGAACCGGTCACGGCCGCGCCGAGGTTCGCCCCGGCCAGCCCGACCAGATCGCTGTCGGTGTCCACCTGCTCGTCGTGGCGCGCCGCGTAGGCACGCGAGGTGGCCGCACTCTGGGCCAGGATCACCACGCACATCGCCGCAGCGATCGGGAGCAGGGCGCGGGCGTCGGCGAGGGAGACGCCGGGCAGACCCAGGTGCGGCAGACCACCCGGGACCGGCCCCAACACGGCCACCCCTCGGCGCGGCAGATCGAGGGCGCTGCCGACGGCGATGGCGGCCACCACCGCGATCAGCGCCCCGGGTATCCGGCGGCTGACCCGGCGCAGCCCGAGCACCAGGGCGATCACGCACGCCGAGACCGCCGACGCCGCGAGATTCGTCCCTGACAGACCGGTCGTCACCTCGACCACCTTGTCCGGCAGTGAGACCCCGGAGGTACCCACCCCGAGCATGTCGCCGAGCTGGCCCGCCGCCACCTGGACACCCACCCCCGTGAGGAACCCCACCAGCACCGTGCGGGACAGGAAGTCGGCCAGGAAACCGAGCCGGGCCAGCCGGGCCAGCAGCAGAAGCGCGGCGACCAGCAACGCGGCCGCCCCTGCCAACTGGACGTAGCGCGCCGACGCCGGGGCGGCCAGGCCCGCCAGCCCCGCCGCCAGGATCGCGGCGGTGGCCGAGTCGGCCCCCACAACAAGGTGACGCGAGGAGCCCAGCAGCGCGAAGACCACCACCGGCACCAGCAGCGTGTACAGGCCGGTGGCCACCGGCATCCCGGCGATCCGGGCATAGCCGAGGACCTCCGGGACGGCGAGGCTGGCCAGCGTGACACCGGCGACCACGTCGGGCAGCAGCTCGGCGCGCCGCAGCGGGAGAAGGCCCGTCGCGCGGAGTGGCCGACGCCGCCGATGCCCGTTCACCCCCGCGCCACCGTCGACACTCCTGGAGAGACGGTCAGAGCCAGCCGCTGCGCCGGAACAACCGGTACAGGGTGAGGTCGAGGCCCAGCATGACGGCGAGACAGATGAAGTAGGCGTAGCGGTGGTGCAGCTCGGGCATGTAGTCGAAGTTCATGCCGTAGATGCCGGTGATGACCGTGTCGACGGCGACCAGGGCCACCCAGGCCGAGATGCGGCGCATGTCGTCGTTCTGCTGCCGACTCTCCTCGTTCTGGAGGATGCTGATCTGGGCGAGGTTCGCGGTGAGGATGTCGGTGAGCAGGGCGTCGAACCCCTCGACCTTCTCCGCCACCCGGGCCAGGTGGTCGGCGACGTCGCGGAAGTAGGGCTCCATCTCGGGGTGGATCCCGGTGAGCCGGGCGCCCGTGAGCACCCGCATCGGGTGCCCGAGCGGGCCGACGGCGTGGCGGAACTCGACGACCTGCCGCTTGAGCGCGTAGATCCGGGCGGCGTCTGCGCCCCCTTCCGAGGCGAAGACCTGGGCTTCGAGCTTCTCCAGCTCCTGCTCGATGTCGTCAGCGATCTTCTCGTAGTCGTCGACGATGGCGTCGCAGACGCTGTAGAGCACGGCCGAGGGCCCGTGGCGCAGCAGATCACGGCTGCTCTCGAGGCGGCGGCGGACCGGTTCGAGGACTGTGTTGCGCCGTGCTGGACCGTGACCATGAAGTTCTCCCCCGTGAACAGCATGATCTCGCCGGTGACCAGCTCGGCCCGGGCCTCGTCGTAGTCCAGCGTCTTGAGCACGACGAACATGCACTCGTCGTAGATGTCGAGCTTGGGGCGCTGGTGGGCGTTGACCGCGTCCTCGATCGCGAGCGGGTGCGGGGCGAAGTAGAGCGCGAGGTCGTCGAACTCGTCGTAGGTCGGTTCGTGCAGCCCGAGCCAGGCGAAGCTGCCCGGCACGCTGCGGGCCATCCGGATGGCCTCGGCCATGCCGACCGACTCCCGCTTGCCGTCGGAGTAGAGCGCGCAGTCGACAAGCATGCCCACAGTGTCGTCCGGGAACGGTTCCGGCGTGATGCTGCACGCAGGCTTTCTGATCCGAATCCTCGCGCAGCAAGCTCGGTG
>CAVRHG010000043.1:0-32022 GCA_963720845.1 uncultured Actinomycetota bacterium
CTGGCCTGCTGGACCAGGTGGCGACCCAGGCCTCGAAGCTGGGCCACGACGTTGCGGTGCGCGCGTCCGCGGTGGGCGCCGAGGCCGCCCACCAGGCAGAGGGCCTCGCGAAGGACACCCGCAAGCGCGTGGCGGTCCTGACCCGCTGACACCACCGCGCTCCGGCGCCGACGGCCCGCCCGTCGGCGCCGGAGCGCAGGTCGTGTGCGCTCGTGCGGCGGCCGTGCACAGCGGCGGCTGCTCGTGCACATGCCGCAGCCTGTGCACGAGCGCGCCGCGCTGTGCACGAGCGGCGCTATGACGTCCGATTGCGGAGCACGCGCGAGCGCCAGGCCACCGCAACGGTCAGCACGACCGCGAGCAGATAGACGTCCGGCTGCAGCGAGATCAGCCCGGTGCTCGGGATCGGGCCGACACCCGGCCCGGGCAGGCGCGTCACCCACGCCAGGGTGACGGCCAGGACCCCGGCGAGCGCGACGGCCGCCCGGCGGTCCCCCGTCGTGGCGCGGTGTCCGAGCAGGACGACCAGCGGCCCGAACCACACGAAGTGGTGCGACCACGCGAACGGCGCGACCGCCGCCGACAGCAGCCCGCACAGCGTCACCCCGAGCAGCGCCTCGCCCCGTCGGTGCGCGAGCACCGCGACCGCCAGCCCCGCCGCTGCGAGCGCGACGGTCGCGGCGAGCCCGACCCAGCCCGGCGCGCCGGCTCGCGCGAGCAGGCCGTCGAGCGAGTGGTTCGCGGTCGAGGCGACGGGCGAGATCCGGTCGGCGGCGGCGAACGTCCCCGCGAACCAGTAGGTGGCCGAGTCCGCCGGCGCGACGAGGAACCCGACGCCGACCGCCGCGACGAATGTCGCCACCGCCGTCGCCGCAGCCCGCACTCGTCCGATGAGCACCAGATAGACGACGAAGACCAGCGGCGTGAGCTTCACCGCCGCCGCAAACCCCACCCCGACCCCGCGCAGCCGCCCCGGCCGCCCGGTGACGTCGGCCAGCACCAAGGCGAGCAGCACGACGTTGATCTGGCCGAGGTAGAACGTCGTGCGGATCGGGTCGAGCGCGAGCAGCACCGCCACCAGCAGCGCGGTCACCGGCGGACTCGCCCGCATCCCGACCAGGTCCGCCGAACGCCGGACGACGAACACCACGAGCGCGACGCCCGCGAGCGTCCAGACCAGCTTGAGGACCGGCAGCGGCAGCGTCGTCAGGAGCACGAAGACGAGGGCGGCGAACGGCGGGTAGACGAACGGCAGGTCGAGCAGCACCCCGCCGTCGTAGAGCGACGTCCCGGCGAGCAGATGCTCGCCACCCGCGCGGTAGACCTGCAGGTCGATCATGAGAAGGTGGGCCGCGGGCCAGAGCGCCAGTACGACGGCCTGCGCGAGCAGCAACGCCCCGACGACCGGCCACACCCACCGTGGCGTCCTGATCCGCTCCGCGTCGCCGTCATCCGCTCCCCGTCCGGTCCGGAACCGCCGACGACGGTAGCGGCCGTCCGGCGCCGGCTCCGCAGGCGGGACGGCCGCGCCTTCGCCGGGGAGCGCACAGCAAACCGCGGGAAGGACACCGGCGGCACGGCGAGCGCCAGCCTGGACAGTCACATCCCAGAGCTGCTCCGACTGATGACCCCGACGTACTTCGTCGACCAGCAGAACCCGAACCGCGCCAAGAACTACTTCCTCCGGGTCCGCACGAGCGACACCGACACCGCACCGTTCATCATCAGCAACCTCGCCGCAGGCCTGCACGGGCTCGGTGACGACGTCGACTCGCTTGATGTACTGGGAACGCCGGCCACGGGGCGAACAACGACCCCGAGACGTTCCTGGCGTGGGCGAACATGGTCACTGGACACCGCAGCTGACCGCTGCCGCGCGCATCGATGCCGAACCCGGCCGCCTCGTTGCTTCGCGGGGCGGGCGCTGCCGGTAGCCTGCTGCTTCGACGGGGCGGTAGCTCAGTTGGTCAGAGCAGCGGACTCATAATCCGTCAGGTCGTGGGTTCGAGCCCCACCCGCCCCACGTCGCGGATCGTAGCAGTTCAGAGGGGGTGTCGTTGACACGCCATGATCGGGAGGTAATCGCAGGTACGGCACACCCTGGCGGATTTTCGTCCTGGGCCTGCGGTCGCGGAGCGGTCCTCGGCCGTGACCTGCTGAGCTACCGCATGGAATGATCCTGGCATGGCGCACGAACAGGCAATCCGGCAGTGACTAACCCGAACCGTGATGCAGGAGGTCGATATGCAACCTGGTGGATGGGACTCGCATCCTTTGCAGCGCTCCTTTTACTCATGCTCTTCGCAGTGTTGAGCGTTACGGGATACGGCAACTAGGGCACCCGCGAATCGTCAACGTCTGGGAGACGTCGTACTCCGTACGACGCAGCGTCGAAGCGCTCATTCCGCCGACGTTCAGGCTAGAGCTGAAACCGTTCGCCGAGGTCGCCGCCTGCGACGAAGCCGACCAGCGCGCCGCCGAGGACGAACGCGCCACTCTCGCCGGTTCTCCGCGAGCTCCGGCCAGGCGGACGTCAAGCCGCTCCGCCTCGACCCAGACTGCAGTGAACTCCGCCCGCGGCACGCGGAGGTTCCCGATCGGGACACGGGCGAGTAGCGACTCCGTGACCTCCACGCCTCGCAGGGTGACATCGGCCACCGACGAAATGCAGCACCCGACCAGGTCACCGGGCCGCCAGCGCCGTAGCCGCCGACCTGCCCTCATGGCCGGGCGGGCCGAGGTCGCCAAGGAAGAAGGTCGACGTAAGCCGACAGCCCCGGAGAGTGGCTGGGTGGAGTGCGCGGCCGACGTAGTCGATCCGCCGACGATCTGCACAGCTGCTGAGAATAGCAGGGACAGCCCTCACGCAGGTTCGGCCGGATACGTCGTAGCCCGCCTGAATTGTCCGAGCATCAGACCCCGGGCCTGACCAGCCACGGACCAGCGCTGGCCGGGGACGGCGGGGGAGAAGGGCTCTACCGACTGTGGAAGGGGATGGTTGGTGACCCCCGAATGTTCTTCAGCTCCAGCCATGACGGCGGCGAGACCTGGACCCCGGAGCAGCAGGTCCGGGGCTTGACGAGCCACGGCCCCGCGCTCGCCGTCATGGTGTGGGAAGACATCCACTGAGGCATGCCCCGACCCGTGGGTGCGAGCCGCACAGGGACCGATCGCCGCGGGAGGCGGCCGACCCGTGCGGCCCGGACCCACGTAACGCCACTACGACAACGCTGGCCGGGCGTGTCGACGACGGTTCCAGACTGCCCCCGGGCCGTCGGCGCGGGCGGCTCCGGCCTGCTCGTGATGCTGAAGCTTCCCGACGAGACGATGGTCGCCGCCGAGCTCGTCCACCGTCCGCCGTGATGTACCCCCGGTTGCCCGGAGTCGAGTTGGTTGGGTCGCGCCGCCTAGACACCCGGGACATCCGCGGGCAGGCGATCGCGGCGACCCTCCACGACGAGCAGGACGATCAGCACCACCTCAGCGATCTTGTCTGCGATGCCGATCGCGTCGTACTGGCCCTGGATCAGGGCGAAGTACGCGACGATCGTCGCGGCCGTCAGCGCGATCAGGGCCCAGCGGGTCAGCCGCCGGAACCGGGCGAAGGCCGGGTGGTAGAGGGCCACGGTAAGCACGATGTACCCGAGGCCATCGAGATAGAACAGTGCAGCGAAGAACCCGAGCGCGGCCGCGCCGCCGGCGGCAGCTGTCGCCTCGGGCTGGGTCGCAACCATGACGTGGGTGATCACACCCAGGTAGATGTGCACCGCGGCGGTCGCTGCGGCCAACACGCAGATCGCGACCTGGAGCGGGCCGAACCGCGTTGAGTTGCGGGGGAGGGTCACCGTCATCACCTCGTCGGGATCGCTGGAGGAGTCGTCACCCGGTGTAGACAGCCAGGAGCGCCGGGAATCATCGGTCAGCCGGACAAGTCGCTGCGACGGATCTCAGTGACCTGCTCTTCGCGGTCGCTGAGCGTGCAGTGAGACGAGGGGATCTTCCCCAGCTCCCGGTCAGTTGGCGGCGGGGACGATCGTAACCCGCCCGCTCGCAGCGGGCGCCGTCTGCACCGACGTGCCGGTCAGATGGCGAACACGAGCGCGCTCACATCTTAAGGGGTTCTCGCAGTGCCTGTTTGGGCAGGCCCTGCCAGAAGCGCGGTCGAGCGGGTTCTCTGGGTATCGACCAGGTGTCCCAGGTATGCCACGACTGACCGTGGGCTCCGGGCCCATTTCGAGAAGGAGCGAGTTCCTTGCGTGCAACCGTGATCCATGGTGCTGGTGACGTGCGGGTGGAGGAGTGCCCGACCCGGTGCTGCATGAGCCGACCGATGCACTGGTGCGGGTGCTGCGGTCGTGTATCTGCGGCAGCGACCTGTGGCCCTACGGGTCGATGCCGGCCTCGGAGCAGGGACGGCGGATCGGCCACGAGTTCCTCGGTGGGTCGTCCGCCTCGGCGTCGGGCCCGCGTTCGACGAGGTCCTGCGCCACGGCGAGCTGCAGACCAGGACGCGGCTGATGGTGCAGCTCGCGTCGCTGATCGTCGGTCAGGCGGTGAGCGAGTACCGGGTCATGGTCGGTGCGGCGCTGACGGTCGGCGTCACGCCGGTCGAGGTCAAGGAGATCGTCTACCAGGCCGTTCCCTACCTGGGCATGGCGAAGGTGTTCGACTTCCTGCACGCGACGAACGAGGTCCTCACTGCTCGCGGGGTCGAGCTGCCGCTCGAGGGCCAGTCGACGACGACGCCCGAGACGCGCGAGGAGAAGGGCCTGGCGGTTTAGAAGCAGATCGTTGGCGCCGACGCCGTCGACGCGATGTACGCCTCGGCACCCGACGATGAGCTCCATTTTCCAGCACCTCCTGTCCGCGAACTGCTTCGGCGACCACTACACACGCACCGGCGTCGACGTGCCGACCCGGGAGCTGCTCACGTTCGCCATGCTCATCTCGCTCGGCGGATGCGAACCGCAGGCCAAGGGCCACGTCGCTGCGAACCTCAACGTCGGCAACGGCCGCGACGTGCTGCTCGCCGTCATCACCCAGCTGCTGCCGTTGATCGGGTATCCCCGCAGCCTGAACGCCCTCCGCGTGCTCGACGAGGTGACTGCACCGTGACCACGGTTCCCTTCCTCACGCTGAACAACGGCGTGCAGATCCTGGCCCTCGGGTTCGGTGTGTTCCAGACCCCGCCGGCCGAGACCATCGCCGCCGTCGAGACAGCGCTGGCCACCGGCTACCGCCACATCGACACCGCCGCGGCGTACGGCAACGAGCGTGAGGTCGGCGAGGCGATCCGTCGCTCCGGTCTCGACCGCTCGGAGGTCTTCGTCGAGACGAAGATCTGGGCCCGGCTCCTCGCAGAGACCTCGGTCGTGCCGGCGGTCAACCAGATCGAGGTCCACCCCTACTTCCGCCAGTCCGCGCTGCTCGCGGTCGACGCCGAGCACGGCATCCTGTCCCAGGCGTGGTCGCCGATCGGCGGCATCACCTTCTACCGCGACGGCTCCCTTCGACTTCGCCCTCACCGCGGACGAGCTCGCTGCGATCGACGCCCTCGATACGGGCATCCGTGGTGGCCCGGAACCGGAGAAGATCACCCGGGAGAACGTCAGCCGCGAGATCCCCGAGGCCTGAGCAGGAACTGAAGATCGACCCGCGCACGCCCACCACGAAGAACCCGCCCGAGCGGTTCACCGGCGATGTCTGGCTGGATCCGATCGCGTCACCCCGTGACGACGGACAGCGCATGACGGTGTCAAAGGTGAGGTTCGCGCCCGGTGCGCGGACCGCGTGGCACTCCCACGCCCTCGGGCAGACGCTGCACGTCACCCAGGGCGTCGCTTGGGTGCAGTCCCGCGGCGGCGAGAAGGTCGAGTTGCCCGCAGGCCAGACCGTCTACTGCCCGCCGGGGGAGGAGCACTGGCACGGCGCCGCCCCGGACTCCTTCATGGAGCACCTGGCGATGCTGGACAACGCCCACGACCCGACAAGATCGCCGGCTCTGCCCAGAACAACACCCGCTGACCGATGTCAACTGCCCAAAAGAGCGACATCACCACCCCGACACACCCACCCTGCCGACCAACTGGCCAGCGGCTCGCAACTTGCCCACACGATAAGATCACGTAGAGCAGCGCGGATCCGTGGCCCGCACGTCGGGGTGTGCTCATTCGTTGGGTGCAATGGTCGCTGCGACGGTCGCACCGAGTTCGCGGCACGCATCGCGGTCGCTGCGGTCGGGTGTTCCGGTGACCTCGACCAGGGCAGCCACCGCGGTCCAGCCGAGTGCATCGGTAATCGAGCGGATCGAGCGGACGGCGCCTTCAAGGCCGAGGTTGCCGTGGACGTAGGCACCGTAGGGCAGACCCCGGGTGTCGGCCGCACAGACGTAAAAGACCTGGTCGAAGAAGTGCTTGAGAGCCCCGGACATGTAGCCGATGTTCGCCGGCGTGCCGAGGATTATCCCGTCCGCGGCGAGAAGGTCCGAGGCGGTGGCGGCAAGCGCGGCGCGGCACACCACCTCCACTCCGCCGATCTCCGGATCCTGCGCGCCCGACACGACTGAATCCAGCAGCTCCGCGGTAGCCGGGGACGGGGTGTGGTGGACGATCAGAAGGTGGGTCACGGCTTCAGCGTGCTGGCAGGCCGCGGAGCGCGGAAGTCGATCCGCGTTTCTCTCGACATCCTGGCCCGGCTCTCCTACATCGGCGTCGTCCGTCCACCTGGGCCCCACGCCACGGTCGGCCGTTCGTCCTCGTCGGCCACGACGTTCGCCACGATGCGACCGTCGTGTTCGACGTGTGCGCCGACCGCATCGAGCGCGGCGCGCACCCCTGGATGAAGATCGCCCGTCGCCCGGGCGCGCGCCACGTCGGCGGCGGCGGACTCCGCGTCACCCGCGGCGAGCGCGGCCCGCACGAGGACGAGCAGCAGCTCGACCCGCCGCGCCGGCGGTGCTCCCAGCTCGTCGAGCCGGTGCAGCAACCCGTGCCCGAGCGCCCGGGCCGGTCCGGGCTTTCCGGTATGAGCGAGGACGGTGACCAGCACCTCCTCGGCCTCCGCGGCCGCCGCCGAACCGGGCGAGGCCAGGGACCGCGCACGTTCGGCCGTCAGCTCGGCGGTGGCCAGTGCTCCACGGGCCAGGGCACGGTGAGCGCTTTCGGTCGTGAGTGCTGCCGCCGTCTCCGGCGCCTCCGGCGAGCTCGTACCACGGACCGGGCAGACCCGGGTGCGCCCGGCGCACCGCGACGAGCGCCCGCTCGGACAGCTCGGCCCGCTCCGGTGGCAGCAGCTCGGCGAGCAACCCGGCCAGCAGCTCCTCGATCAGGAAGGGCAGCCCGTCGCTGTGCTCGGCGACGAAGGTCGGCACGGCACTGTCGACCTCGGCGCCGGACAGGCAGGCGCGCACCATGTCTGCGCAATCCTCGTGGGGGAGGGGAGTGAGGGCGAGGACCGTGCCGACGCGGCGGCTTCGCAGCCGGTCCAGCCATCTCAGCAACTCGCTGCATCACCTGGCCGAGCTCGCCGCACCGACGTCCTGAGCCTGGACGCCCGGCGGGCGGCCGTAGCCCGCTCTGCCCACCCGGGCCGGCAACCGCCTGGGGCGACGGGGCGGTCACGACGATGCTCCGACACCGGTCGGGAGTGGGTTGGCGGTGATGGCTTCGGTGCTGATGAACACCACGATCGAGCGGGCGCCGAGGCCCAGGGCTGCGGACAGCTCGGGGTCGTCGGCCGCCACCCGGAGACCGGCGAGGGCCGCGGCCCCGCAGGGTCCGACCGGCCGGCCTGCGGTGTGCAGGTCGGTCAGCGCGGATCGCGCCTGGTCCTCGCGTACCGCGACGGCGGCGTCCAGGCCGGCGGAGATCACCGGCCAGGCGATCGCGGAGACGGTGCCGCAGTTCAGGCCAGCCATCACCGTGGGGGAGGAGGTGTCGACGGTGACCGGGTGTCCGGCGGCGAGCGACGCGGTGACGCACGCGGCGCCGGCCGGCTCGACCGCGAGTACGGCGGGCCGGTCCTGTCGCCCGTCGGACCGGTAGTGTTGCAGGGCCGCCTGCAGGAGTGAGCCCACCCCGGTGGGAACGGCCACGAGGTCGACCGGGCCACCGAGCTGGTCGTCGATCTCGCTGAAGAGCGTGGAGTAGCCGTCGACGATCCAGCGGGGGATCTCCGTGTAGCCGGGCCAGGACGTGTCCTGCACCAGGACGTCGTCGGGCCGGCCCTGCACCGATCGCGACGCCAGCCGCACGACGTCGTCGTAGACCAGCGAGGTGCGGACCACCTCGGCCCCCTCGTCGGCGATGGCGTCAACCGCGCCCGAACTCGGCCCGTCCGCGACGTAGATCCGGCTCCGCACCTCGAGAAGGCGGGCCATCCGGGCCAGTGCGCGGCCGTGGTTGCCGTCGGTCGCGGTCACCAGCGTGACAGCCGTACCGGCCGCACGACGCCGCAGTTCGTCCAGGGAGCCGGCGGGGTCGGGGTGTCCCGCCCGTGTGCTCAATGTGCGGTTGACCGCCCACGAGGCGCCGAGGGTCTTGAACGCCGGCAGCCCGAACCGGTCCGCCTCGTCCTTCATCCACACCTGCGCCACCCCGAGCTCGGCCGCGAGCCCGGGCAGGCCGACCAGCGGTGTCGGCCGGTATCCCGGCAGGGTCGCGTGGAACACCCGTGCCGGGCCCGGAGCCGCGGCGCTCGACCACCGGCGGGCGCCCGCCTGGTGAGCGCGCGGCAGCATCGCCCGGCTGCGACCAGGAGTGTGGGCGGGGGCCGGGTCGGTCACGCAACACCTTCCTGATGATCGGATCTCCGGGACGACCGGGCGTGACGACGCCCGGCGCCGGCGGGCGTCGACGAAAGCCTTGCAGCAACCCGGGGCTGACGCTTGTAGCGCGGCAGTGATGACGACACCTGCGCGCCGTGGACAGCGGCCGGAGGCGCCGGGCAAGAACCTGGTTAAGGTCGCGGGGACAAGATCGGCGCCCCGCGGACGGCGCCGGGAGTGGTACGGGAGGGGAAGTGATTCGTGGGACACCAGGGTGACCGCCACGAGGGCGTTGCGACCTGGGGGCGTCGGGCCGTCCTGCGTGCCGTCGTCCTCGGGCCGCTGGTGGCGGCCTGTGCGGCCCCGTCCCCTGGTTCTCCGGCCGCCGCCTCGCGTGAGACGGCGGCGGGTGCAGCGCCCTCGGGCTCGGCGGCACCGGCGGCGTCCCCGTCTGCGGCCGCCCGGCCGACCGGTGAGGTGGCGCACGCCGACACCGCCCGCCGGGAGGTAGCACTGACGTTTCACGGTGCCGGCGATGAGACGCTCGCGCGGCGGGTCCTCGCCCTCCTGCACGACCACGGTGCGGCGGCGACCGTCCTGGCCGTGGGGACGTGGTTGCGGCAATACCCCGACGCCGGCCGGATGGTCGTCGGTCTGGGCCACGAGTTGGGCAACCACACGTGGTCGCACCCCGATCTCGCTGCCCTCGACGACGACGGGGTCCGCGTCGAGATCGAGCGCTGCCGGGACCTGATCGCGGCCGCGACCGGTGGCCCCGGAGCGTTCTTCCGGCCCTCTCAGGCGCAGCACGCGACTCCCCTCGTCCGCCGGGCGGCCGCCGCGGCGGGCTACCCCACGGTGTTGTCGTACGACGTCGACTCGCGGGACTTCACCGACCCGGGGGCGCCCGCGATCCGGCGTAACGTCTCCTCCGTACAGGCCGGGGGCGTGGTCAGCCTGCACCTGGGACACCCCGGGACGCTCGACGCCCTCCCGGCGGTCCTCGACGATCTCGCCGGCCGCGGCCTGAGGCCGGTCACCGCCTCGGCGCTGTTCGCCTGAAAGGAATGGACGTGTCGGCACGACCCGCGGCTGGAGGCCGCCTCGCCGCTGCGCTGATCGCGCTGACGATCGTGGCGGCGTGCTCGGCTCCCGCCCCCACGCCCATCTCCGCGGCGCAGCCTGCACCGCAGGCGATCGCCGGGCCCGCGCAGGGTCTGCCGCCATGGACCGGATTGCCCGGCATGCCCCCGGTGACCGATCCGCACAACGTGTACGCCGAGGCGGGGGCGGGAATGTTGTCGCCGGCAGCGCGGGCAGCGAAGCCGCTGGTCTATGTGCCGCACACGAAGTCCCGTGACGTGTGGGTGATCGACCCGAGTTCGTTCGCCGTGGTCGCCCGGTACCCGGTCGGACGCGGCGAGTTGCAGCACGTGATCCCGTCGTGGGACATGCATACGCTCTACGCCAGCGACGACATCGGCGACCGGCTGACCCCCTTCGACCCGACCACCGGCACCCCCGGGACGCCGATCCCGGTGACGGACCCGTACAACCTCTACTTCACCCCGGACGGGCGCTCAGCCGTATCCGTCGCGGAGGCGCACCGCGAGCTGGTGTTCTACGACCCGCACACCTGGGCGGTGCAGGACACGCTGCCCACTCCGGACTGCGCGGGCATCGACCACGCGGACTTCACCCCCGACGGCCGGACTGCCGTGTTCACCTGTGAGTTCGCCGGGCGGGTCGCCGTGGTCGACGTCGCCGCGCACCGGCTGCTGCGCATGGTCGACATGCCGCACCGGAACACGACCATGGGTCCGCAGGACATCAAGCTGGCGCCGGACGGCTCGGTGTTCTACATCGCTGACAGCGACCAGAACGGGCTGTGGGTGCTCGACGGGGCCGCGACGAAGGTCGTCCGGGAGATCCCCACCGGTATGGGTGCGCACGGGCTCTACCTCTCGCGCGACGCGACGAAGATCTACGTCACGAACCGGCATGAGGGCAGCGTCAGCGTGCTCGACGCCTACACCGGCGCGCCGCTGGCCAAGTGGACGATTCCCGGGGGTGGGAGCCCGGACATGGGCAACGTCACGGCCGACGGGACGCAGCTGTGGCTCTCCGGCCGCTACGACCGCAGCGTCTACGTGCTGTCCACGGCCGACGGGCACCTGATCCGGAAGATCGGCGTCGGCAGGGGGCCACACGGCCTGTGCGTGTGGCCCCAACCGGGCCGGTACTCGCTGGGCCACACCGGGATCACCCGATAGCCGGGTCGACCGGGTGGCGACGCGTTCAGCTCGTGGCGGCCTCCGGGTCGTGCGCCAGCCACACCACACCGAGCGGCGGCAGGGAGATGCTCGCGGAATGCGGCAGGTCGTTCCACGGTATGTCCTCCGCGGTGACCTTTTCGAGCAGGACGTTCGCGCCGGCGTACTCGGCGGCGTCGGAGTTGAGGATCTCGGCCCACCGGCCGCCCTCGGGCAGGCCGATCCGGTAGTCGTGCCGGACCGTTGGAGTCAGGTTGACGACGCAGGCGATCGGCCGGCCGGCGCCCGACGGCGCGAAGCGCAGGAAGGACAGCACGCTGTTGTCGGCGTCGTTGGGGTCGATCCAGCGGAAGCCGGTCCAGTCGAAGTCCTGCTCCCACAGGGCCGGCTCGGCGTGGTAGACCGCGTTCATCTGGCGCACCAGCGCCTGCGTGCCGGCGTGCTCGGGGTACTGCAGCAGGTGCCAGTCGATGCTGCCCTCGCTCCGCCACTCCGCGGTCTGGGCGATCTCGCCGCCCATGAACAGCAGCTGGCGCCCCGGATGCGCCCACATCCACGCCAGTAGCGTGCGCAGGTTGGCGTGCTTCTGCCACTGGTCACCGGGCATCTTGCCGACGAGCGAGCCCTTGCCGTGCGAGACCTCGTCGTGGCTGAGCGGCAGGATGAAGTTCTCGTGGAACGCGTACAGCAGGCTGAAGGTCAGCTCGTGGTGGTGGTAGCGACGGTGAATCGGGTCCTTGGAGAAGTACTCCAGGGAGTCGTTCATCCAGCCCATGTTCCACTTGAAGCCGAAGCCCAGGCCGCCGAGGTGAGTCGGCCGGGAGACGGCCGGCCAGGACGTCGATTCCTCGGCGATCAGCAACGCCGACGGATGATGCCGGTAGACGACCTCGTTCGTCTCCTTGATGAACTCGATGGCCTCCAGGTTCTCCTTCCCGCCGAACCGGTTGGGCACCCACTGGTCGTGCGAGCGGGAGTAGTCGAGGTAGAGCATCGAGGCCACCGCGTCCACCCGCAGCCCGTCGATGTGGTACTCCTCGATCCAGTACAGCGCGTTCGCGAGCAGGAAGTTGCGCACCTCGTGCCGGCCGTAGTTGAAGACGAGGGTGCCCCAGTCCGGATGCTCGCTCAGCCTCGGATCGACGTGCTCGTAGAGGGCGGTGCCGTCGAACCGCGCCAGCGCCCAGTCGTCCTTGGGGAAGTGGGCGACCACCCAGTCGACGATCACGCCGATCCCGGCCTGGTGCAGCCGGTCGACCAGATACCGGAAGTCGTCGGGTGAGCCGAACCGCGCGGTCGGCGCGTAGTAGCCGGTGACCTGGTAGCCCCAGGAGCCGCCGAACGGGTGCTCGGCGACCGGCAGCAGCTCGACGTGGGTGAAGCCGAGATCGCTGACGTACGCCGGCAGCGCGTCGCCCAGCTCCCGGTAGGTCATCGGGCGCCAGCCGCCGTGGCCGTCCTCGATCTGCCGCCAGGACGCGAGGTGCACCTCGTAGACCGACATCGGCGAGGTCATCGCGTCGACGGCCTCCCTGTCGGCCAACCAGCCGGCGTCGCGCCAGGTGTACGACGCGTCGTACACCACGCTGGCCGTGGAGGGCGGCACCTCGGTGGCGAACGCGAACGGGTCCGCGCGGAGGCCGAGATGGCCCTGCTGGGTGAGTACCTCGTACTTGTAGTGCGCGCCGGCGGCCACGTCGGGCAGGAAGATCTCCCAGACACCCGAGCCGCCCAGGGTCCGCATCGGATTCATCCGACCGTCCCAGCTGTTGAAGTCGCCGACGACCCGTACCGATCGCGCGTTCGGCGCCCAGACCGCGAACGACGTGCCGCTGACCGTCTGATGCACGCGGACGTGCGCGCCGAGGTGCCGCCACAGGCCCTCGTGTCGGCCCTCGCCCATCAGGTGCAGATCCAACTCACCCATCGTCGGCCAGAAGCGGTACGGATCGTCGACCGTCACCACCGTCTCGCCCGGATAGGTGACCTCCAGCCGGTAGTCGGGGATTCGGGCGCCGGCCACCACTCCGCCGAAGACGCCGGCCGGGTGCAGCGGCCGCATCGCTATCCGCTCGCCCTTGCCGCCGTCGAGGACGATCGCCATGTCGACCGCGTCCGGCCGCCAGCCGCGGATCACGACCACGTCCCGCCCATCGGCGTCGCGCGCCGGGTGCGCGCCGAGCACGCTGTGCGGGTCGTGGTGCTCTCCCGCCACGACCCGGTCCAACTCGGAGCCGGGGGCCCCTACCAGTTCGCTCGTCCCATACAGCAGACCGCTCATGCAAACCCTCCGGACCGTCGATGACGCCAGGCCACGGCGTAGGGTGTCATGCCCTTGGACCGGCCCGGCCGGGCCCTTCGGCCTTGGTGGGTCCCGTGCGAAAACTGCTCCGGCGGCAGCCGGCCCCCGGTGGTGAGAAGGCTCCCAGCCTGCGCCGCCACGTCGGGAAGGAGCCGGTCGACCCGTGAGCCGTCGGGCGCCCATCAACACTGGAGATCCTCGGTGAGCGGGCCGACCACCCGTGCCATGGTCGCGCCGTCCACGGGTATGCTCAGCCAGCGCGACCGATCGACGTCGCGCGTTCCTGCCACGTGAGCGCGGGGTCCTGGACGTACGGGTCGATGAAGAAGATCCAGCTCAACAGTGCCAGTGCCGTGGTGACGCTGAGCGCGTCGAGGAGGCTGCCCCGGTCACGACCACCGGTCCGGCGCTTGATGAGCAGGACGAGGCATGCGGCCGCGAGCGGATACATCGCGAGGTCCTGCCCGGGGATCGTCGTGAGCACGTTAGTCGAGCACCGGTACGACGAGGCCTTGTCCTCGGCGGTGCAACTGCTGGTCAACCCGGTGGGGATCGTGCTCGCCGCCGCCCTCTCGCTGCTGGTGGCGTTGCGCCTGCGCCGCCGTCGAGGCCTCAGCACGGCCCGTCCCGACGTTGATCACTGCCGGTCGCCATACGGGCCCGACGAGTTTCTCGCCTGCTCGGGGTCTACCACGACATGAGCAGCCAAGAGACAGCCATGACCAGCACAGCGTTACCGCCCGTCGTCGACAGCGACACCTGGCAGCATGAGCTCGACGCCCTGCGCATCCGGGAGAAGGCCGCGACCCGGGAGCTCGACGCCTGCTCCCGTACGGGCGGCAGGAGGAGTGGCAGGACTCGCCGAAGGGTTGGCAGCAGTCGCCGACCTACAGCAGGTGGGCCGGCTCCCGCGACATCGCCGCGCTCTACGGCGACGCGTGACGGTCAGGCGGATGCCGTCGTGAGCTGGATCTCGGAGCCGCACACCTCGGCTCCGCCCGTCGGGGTGAAGCATGCGCGGAAGCGGTGCGTGGTGCCGGCCCCGAGACCGGTGGCAGTGGTCGTGAGGCTCTGGTAGCCGCCACCGGCCGTGAGCGTCTTCGACGCGATCGTCGTGAACGGCGCCGTTCCGGGGCCGCGGCGCTGGATCCGCCAGACGCCCGCCGGTCGATCCCCGAGAAGGTAGGCCTGCACCTTGAGGGAGGTCGGGGTGACTGCCAGGTCCGGGCAGGAGCCGCCGCCGGCGCACACCGTCCCGACCTTCCGGATCTTCAGCCGGTCCGCGGTGACCGAGGCCGGGGGCGCGGGCGCCGCGGCGACCGTGAACGCGACGCTCGGTACGGCGTTCGCCACCGGCGAGCCGATGCAGACCACGGTCGACCCGCTGTCGCACACGCGCGCGAACGCGGTCCGCTGGCCCGCCGTGGACGCCCGCACCGCGAGCTGTACCTGGACGACGTTGCGGCCCGTGCGCGTCAGCGTCCAGGAGCTGCCGCCTTGGGGGTCGAACCGGAGAAATCCGTTGCCGGCGTCGGACCGCACGCATGGCACGTTCTGCGTCGTTCCCCCCGGGTTCGTCGCGGCGAAGGTGATGCAGGTGGACTGGCCGGTCGACGACACCGCGACGCCGGTCGGCAGCTGCAGGTTGATCGACGTGGACTGGTTCGACAGGCACTGGTTGAACCCCGCGACCGTGACCACGAGGTGGAAGTCCTGCCCGACCTGCGGCGGCGTGCCGGTGGAGATCGCAGAGACGTTGGTGCGCGCCGAGAGCGACGGCGAGCAGAACTGTGTCTGCGTCTCCACCGGCGCTCCGTCGGTCGTCGCCGCGTAGGCCGGAGCGGCGAGGAGAGCGGTGGCCAGGGCGAGCAGGCCGGTCGCGGCCGTCACGACAGCGGCGCGGATTCGGGTCGTCGTCGCTACAGCCATCAGACACACTCCGTCGCTCGCTACGGGCTGGGCCGACGGGCGTCGCTGACGCGGACGCCCGATGGTGGCGTCAGCATCCGGCGAACGGAGACCGGAGTCTGTGGCGATCTACACGTTCGAACCGGTAATCGGCGGGACCGCCGTGTGCGGCTGACGTCGGCGATGGTCCATCGCAGAGAAACTGGACCAGACTTCGGTCGGCACGAACGCGGACGGCACCGGCTATGATGGGTGAGTCGGAGCCTCCGTCCGGCTCACCACGCGGGTGTCGCAGGTTCACATCCTGCGCCCGCGACGACCAACCACCACGTGAGGGATCCGACCGTCGACGGCAGTCGGGCGCCGATCGTGTGAGGCAGGAGTAGTTCGTGGCTCGAGGTGACCAGCGCCTACGGCGCGCTCACCCCACCGCTCGTTCGTCGCAACGCCGTGGCCGCGCGCGGGACGACGACGGCATCATCCCGGTGCTCGCCCGGACCGCGTCCGAGGTCGAGGCCGCCGCGCAGCGTGGGCGCGTGCTGCCCTCGGACCGCACGAAGTTCCAGGTCGTGGCCGTCCTGGCGCGCGAGGAGCGGGCCCGGGTGCGGGCGGAGATCAGCAACGACGCCCGCCGGTCCGCCATGCTCAAGCGCCTCGACGGGATCGCACTGATCCTCGCGCAGATCGCCACCCGGGACACGTCATTGCTCGACCTGCTCGGCGAGGACGCCGTGCTGTCCGATGCGGCCCGGGCGCTCATGCGGAACCTGCTGCAGGACGCCGGGTTGGAGGCGGCTGCTCTCGAGGTCGCGCCCCCGGAGCCGGCCGCCGACACCGCCCCCGCGACGCCGGAGCGGCGCGTGGTGCCGCAGGCGGTCGTCTCGCGGCAACTGGCCAACCCCTTCCTCGCCCCGGACTTCTCGGCCGTCAGACCGAGCGCCGCCCCCGCGCGTCGCCTGGCCACCTGGGAGCTGCTCGGGCCGCTGTTCAGCTCGTTCGAACGGGCCGGCGGGGGAGCCTCGCCGTGCATGGCGCTGCCCGCGCCGTCGTCGTTGAAGGCGCCGGGCGGCCGCACGCTGATGCCCCACCAGGGGCAGCTGGTCGCCGCGGCCGCCGCCGGGCACCGCAGCTTCCTGCTCGCAGACGAGCCGGGCTTGGGCAAGACGGCGCAGGCGCTGCTCGCCGCGCAGGCCGCGAACGCCTACCCGCTGCTCGTGGTCGTGCCGAACGTCGTCAAGACCAACTGGGGCCGCGAGGCCGCGCTCTGGACCCCCACGAGGTCGGCCACCGTGATCCACGGCAACGGCGACACGATGGACGGCTTCGCCGACATCGTCGTGATCAACTATGAGGTGCTCGACCGCCACGTGGGCTGGATCGGCGACTTCGGCTTCCGCGGCATGGTCGTCGACGAGGCACACTTCATCAAGAACAAGACCTCGCAGCGCTCGCAGCACGTCCTGCAGCTCTCCGAGAGCGTCCGGTCCCGCGTCGCGCGGCCCCTGCTCATGGCCCTGACCGGGACACCACTGATCAACGACATCGAGGACTTCCGGGCGATCTGGCAGTTCCTCGGTTGGATCGACGACACGAAGCCGCTCGCCGAGCTGATGCAGGCGCTGGAGCAGACCGGGCTGACCCCGGCGGACCCCGGGTTCTACCCCGCCGCCCGCCAGTGTGTGGTCGACCAGGGGATCGTCCGTCGCCGCAAGATCGACGTGGCCGCCGACATCCCCGCCAGGCGGATCGCCGACCTTCCCGTCGAGCTGGACGAGAAGGCCGCCCGGTCGATCCGGGAGGCCGAGCGGTCGCTCGCCCGCCGGATGGTGGGCCAGTACGAGAGCGCACTCGCACGGCGGAAGTCCGGTCCGGTCGTCGAAGGGATCGACCACGCCCTCGTGCGCAGGATCGCCACCCGGGAGCGGAAGGAGGCGACCACGGCTGCGGGCGAGGAGAACGTGTTCGCCATGATGCGGCGCATCGGGCGGGCGAAGGCCGGCCTCGCCGCCGACTACGCGGCTCAGCTGGCGCGCAGCGCAGGCAAGGTCGTCTTCTTCGCCAAGCACGTCGACGTGATGGACGCCGCCGAGGCAGCCTTCACGAAGGCCGGGATCCGATTCTCCTCGATCCGCGGTGATCAGACGCGGACGGTTCGGCAGAAGCAGATCGACGCGTTCGTGAACGATCCCGATGTCGCGATCGCCGTCTGTTCGCTGACCGCAGCCGGGGTCGGTATCAACCTGCAGGTCGCCTCGAACATCGTGCTCGCCGAGCTCTCGTGGACGGACGCCGAGCAGACCCAGGCCATCGACCGCAGCCACCGCATCGGTCAGACGGAGCCGGTCACCGCGTGGCGCATCATCGCCGCCCAGACCATCGACGCGAGGATCGCCGAGCTGATCGACAGCAAGGCGGGGCTCGCCGCCCGAGCGCTCGACGGTTCGGACGACGAGGTGTCGTCGTCGGCGGACGTGCAACTCGAGGCCCTGGTGGCGTTGTTGACCGACGCGTTGACAGCGTTGCCGTAGAGCTCGTCCACGAGGGCATCACGTGGCCTGGTCGGCGCATCCGGCGTGGTGACGGCGAAGTGCCCGGTAGATCTCGTCGAGCCCCCAGACGAGCAGCGGCATCGGCACCAGCAGGGCGAGCACCCACCCCGGTAGGGCGGTTGTGGCGAAGACCGCCTGCAGCGGCGGCAGGTAGATGACGGCAGCCGCGAAGACCAGCTCGAACGCGATGCCGGCGAGCAGGAGCGGGTTGCTCGTCAGCCCGATGCTGCGCAGCGAGCTGCGCTGGGTGCGGGCGGCGAACGCGGTGCCGACCTGGCAGGCGACGATCGCCGCGAAGCTCGCCGTGGTGGCCTGCAGGTAGGCCTGGTGCAACGGGCTGCCGGGCCCGGTCGGCGTGCCCGGGGTCCAGCCGGCGCGGGTCAGCACGAGGAGGAAGAGGCCCATCGTCAGCGCGGCCGAGAGCAGCCCCATCAAGCCCCACGCCCGCAGCAGCATCTGCTTGTCGATGACGTTCTGCCCGTGTTTGCGGGGCGGTCGGGCCATCAGGCCCGGCTCGGCAGGTTCGCGGCCCAGCGCCAGCGCGGGAAGGGTCTCCGTGCCCAGGTCGATCGCGAGGATGGACAGCACGGTCAGTGGCAGCGGGATCAGGCCACCGGAGAGGGCGAAGACGAGGAACGGCACGACCTCGGGGACGGCGTGGGCGAAGATGTAGAGGACGAACTTGCGGACGTTGTCGTAGACCCGGCGGCCCTCCTCGACACCGGCGACCACGGTGGCGAAGTTGTCGTCGGTGAGCACGACGGTGGCGGCCTCGCGGGCCACCTCGGTGCCGCTGCGGCCCATGGCCACCCCGATGTCGGCGTGGTGGAGCGCGGGGGCGTCGTTGACCCCGTCGCCGGTCATGGCCACGACGTCGCCGCCCTCGTGCAAGGCGTCGGCGATCCGCAGCTTGGCCTCGGGCGCGGCCCGGAGAAGACGATCTCCCCGTCGCCGGCGAGAGCGCGGCGAGCTCGGCGTCGGAAGCGCGTCGAGCGCATGCCGTCGACGACACGGTCCGCGCGGATGCCCACGCGGCGGGCGATCTCGGTGGCGGTGCGACCGTTGTCGCCGGTCACGACATGGATCGGATCCGGAGGTGTGGCACGCGGCGACCGCGGCGGCGACCTCGGGGCGGGGCGGGTCGAGCAGCCCCACCAGCCCGAGCAGGGTCAGCCCGGGGCCTCGGCCTGGTCCCGGTCGGGTGCGGTCGGCTCGGTCCAGTCCCGCCGGGCGACGGCCAGCACGCGCAGCCCCTGGCGGGCCATCGAGTCGACGGCGTCGGTGAGCGCCTGCCGCTGCGCCGGGTCGGTCAGGCAGAGCGGCAGCAACGCCTCGGGGGCGCCCTTGACGTGCACCCGCAGCGCGTCGCTTCGGTCGAGCGGGCCGACGTGGTCGAGCGTGGCCATCAGCCGGCGGCGGGGGTCGAAGGCGAACAACGCCACGCGCTGTGCGTCGCGTTCGCGAGGGTCGACCTGCACGCCCGCGGCAGCGGCCATGTCGAGCAGCGCGAGCTCCGTCGGGTCACCCGTGCGGGCGCCGGCGTCGGCGGTGGAGCAGCGGGTGACCGCGTCGGCGAGGTCGTGGCCCGCAGTGGCGAGCACGGCGCCGCCGGTGTCGCGGACCTGCTGCACGTGCATCACGTTCGCGCGTGAGGGTGCCTGTCTTGTCCGTGCAGATGACAGTGACCGAACCGAGGGTCTCGACCGCGGAGAGCCGTTTCACCAGCGCTCCGCGCCTCGCCATCGATCGGACCCCCGCGGCCAGCGCGAGGGTGATCGTCGGCAGCAGGCCTTCCGGTACGTTCGCCACCAGCAGCCCGACGGCGAACACGAGGGCCTCGGGCCAGCTCAGCCCGGCGTAGACCCCGAGCGGCAGGAACGCGATCCCCACGCCTACCGCGACGGCGGCGATCAGGTAGGCCACCCGGCGGACCTGGCGTTCCAGGGGGCTGTCGCCCTGCGGGCGCGGGCCGGAGAGCGCGGCGATCCGGCCGATCTCGGTGTGCGCGCCGGTGCCGTGCACCACCGCCTCGGCGGATCCTCCGACGCACCCGGTTCCGCTGAACACCAGCACCGGGGAATCCAGGGGGCGCGTGGCGTCGTCGGTCGCGTCGGCGACCCGCTCGACCGGCGCCGACTCCCCGCTCAAGGCCGACGCGTCGATCTCCACCGCCCCGGACAGCAGGCGGGCGTCGGCGGCGACGCGGTCGCCCTCGGCCAGCACGAGGACGTCGCCCGGCACCACATCTGTCGCCGCGACGGACCGGACCTCCCCGTCCCGCCGGACCTGCGCGAGCGGTGGCAGGTAGCGACCCAGAGCTTCGACGGCGCGGCCCGCCTGGCGCTCCTGAACGAACGCGAACAGGGCATTCAGGAGGACCACCGCCATGATGGCCCATGCCAACTGCGGGGTCCCGGCGACGACCGACAGCACCGCCGCGAGCATGAGCAGCACGGCCAGCGGCTGGGTGAACTGGCGGGCGAGCGCCCGCGGCCAGGTCCGGGTGGTGCGCGCCACCAGCGAGTTCGGTCCGTAGCGCTCCAGCCGCCGCACGGCCTCCCGCTCGGACAACCCCGCGGGCCGCGAGCTCAGGTCACGGAGCAGCCGGACGACGGGCTCGCGGGGATCGGGCGGGGCGCCCGGCACGGTGGCGCCCGGCGGCGGCAGCGTGGTCGGTGCGGACACGGGGTTCTCCTCCAGAGGCCGTGCTGTGCGTGCCTCCTTGACGATCGCGCCGTCGGCGGGGTCGTGCTAGTGGTCGAGTGCGCCGTTCGTTGTTGCGCTGGCCACCCGTGCCGGCGAGGCGTCGGCGGTGACCGGCGGCGGGGTCGCGGCTGCCGCCTCGCGGGCGAGGAAGGAGCCGAGCTCTCCGATGGTGCTCATCAACGGGGCGGGGAACACGACGGTGGTGTTCTTGTCCACGCCGATATCGACCAGGCTCTGCAGGTTCCGCAGCTGCAGCGCTATCGGGTGGGCCATCATGATGTCGGACGCATCGCCGAGCGCGGCCGCGGCGAGGGACTCCCCTTCAGCGCTGATGATCTTTGCGCGCTTCTCGCGCTCGGCCTCGGCCTGCCGCGCCATGGCCCGTTTCATGCTGTCGGGCAGCTGGATGTCCTTCAGCTCCACCAGGGTTACTTCCACGCCCCACTCGACGGTGCTGACGTCGAGGATTTCGCGGATGTCGAGATTGATGCGGTCGGTTTCGGAGAGCGTCTCGTCGAGGGTGTGTTGGCCGACCACTTTCCGCAGCGTGGTCTGGGCGATCTGGTTGATGGCGGCGTCGACGTTCTCGATCGCGACGACCGACTTCACCGCGTCGATGACGCGGAAGTAGGCGACCGCCGAGACGTCGACGCTGACGTTGTCGCGGGTGATGATGCCCTGGGACTGGATCGGCATCGTGACGATCCGCAGCGAGACCCGGTGCAGCACGTCGATGAACGGGATGATCACTCGCAGCCCGGGTTGGCGGACGCCGAGAACACGGCCTAGTCGGAACAGGACGCCCTGCTCATACTGCTTGATGATCTTCACGGAGGCGACCAGCAGGATCAGCAGGACGACAACGACGGCGACGGTGATCGTGAGCGTGTTCATGAAGCTCCTTCAGGCTTTGGCGAAATGCCGTTGATGCGGAAGGGCCGATCGACGCCCGGGCCGAATGGAATCGCGGGGGCAGGATCCCGGCAGCGGCAAGCAGCGATAATTCTTGAGGACCGACATCATGTCGGCACTCCTGTCTTCGGTCCTTCAGGAGAAGACCGAAACTGCGTGCGCTGACGACGACGCCGACGTGGACGTCGGCGTTCGAGATGTCCTCAGTAAGGCTGAGGATACTCCCGCCTGAATCGCCCGACGTGCGGCCCGGAGCTGCGGTGATGAGGATCTCAAGGTCGAGTCGCGGGGGTCCACGGCGCCCGCAGGACGGCGTTGTGCGCGACGAGGGGATCGCCTGGACCGGGGGGTCGGGTTGCCCCTCAGCGCCTGGTCCGGACAGTCTTGGCGTCGTGACGGACAAGAGTGTGGAGCTTGACCTGGACGAGGCCGGTCTGTCGACGGACCTGCCTCGGCCCGAGAGCCCTGCCGACGAGGTGCAGCAGGTCCCCTACCGGCCGGTGCAGTTCCGTGATGACGACCTGCCGACCGCCCTGGAGCGCTCCGCCGTGTGGCTCCGCCGGGCTCAGCAGTGGCTGGGCGAGCCGCTCGATGTGATCGCGATACACCTGGACTACGACGACCGCGCCGGCTCGCCGTACTACGAGGTCAAGCTGTTGTGCAACGAGGAGGATCTCGCCGGGGCGCCATTGGCCGTCCGCCGTGTCGCACAGTCGAGAGAACACTGAGCCGAGGGACGCACCTCGGCGAGCAACTCACATGTCGAGGACGACGTCGGTGGCGGGCTGGGCGCAGCAGATGAGTACCTGGTCGCCTGCTGGCGGTTCCAGCGGGTCCGGCGAGTAGGCGACGTCGCCGGACAGCAGGGGCGTGATGCAGGTGTGGCAGACCCCGGTCCGGCAGCTCCAGCGGCTCGGCACGTCGCAGGCGTCCGCGAGTTCGAGCAGGCTGCGCGCGCCGGCGATGAACGGGGTGGCGATGCCGCTGCGGGCGAAGGTGACCAGCGGCCCGGTTCCGACCGGTCCCGACGGCTGGTGCGGCGGCCGGGCGGTCTGGCCGGTCACGCCGGGGGTGACCGGCGGCAGCGCCCCGAACACCTCGGTGTGAATGCGGGCCGGCTCGATGCCGATCGCGGTGAGTGCCTGCCGGACGTCGGTCATGAACGAGGCCGGGCCGCAGAGGTAGGCATCCGCGGTGACCGGAACACCGAGTGCGGCCAGCTTCGCCTGCGTGAGGCGGCCGGGCTCGGCGTGGCCGCTTCGGCGTTCGGCGGCTGTCGCCTTGCTCCAGAACACCTGCTCGTGGGCGTGCGGCAGGGAGGTGAGCAGGTCAGCAGCCTCGACGGCAAGCGCATGCTCGCGAGGTCCGCGGTCGCCATGGATCCACCAGACCTCGCGGTCGCTGCGGCGCGCCGCGAGGTCGTGCAGCATCGAGAGCACCGGGGTGACGCCGATGCCTGCCGAGATGAGGAGGACGGGGCCGGTCCCGTCATCGAGGACGAAGTCGCCGCGGGGCGCCGCCACGTCGAGGACCGCTCCAGGGCGCACGCTGCTGGTGAGATAGCCGCTCACCGTTCCGTGCGGTTCGTGCTTGACGCTGATCCGATAGCTGCCGGCGTCGGGCGCGGAGGACAGGGAGTAGCTCCGCACCGGAGCGGGCCGGGCCAGGTCGGGGAGTCGCACCGTCAGGTACTGGCCGGCTCGCGCGGGCGGCAACGGGCTCCCGTCCGGAGCAGTCAGGTAGATCGACGACACGGCGGCGGCCTCGCGGACCACCCTGGTCACGCGAAGCGACCGGAACCCGGTCCACATCGGCCGGGCCCCCGTCGGCCCGGCACCCGGGGCGCCGGTGCCTGCATCCTCCGCGGCCACGAGTTGGCGGAACGATTCCTGCCAGCCAGGGCTGAGCGCCGGGATCCGCGTCGCGGCACGGAGTTTGGCGGGATCGCGCCCGGGCAGGTAGAGCAGCGCGTCGGTGTCGGCCACCGTCAGCGCGTGCGGCCCGCTCCGGGTCTTGACGATCTGGTCCCCGGCCTGGATCCGTCCTTCGGTGACGACCCGCATGTAGAAGCCTGGCCGGTGGTGGCCGACCAGGAGCGCGGGCAGTTCGGGCTCACCCATCCGCAGGCCCACCCGGTAGCAGGTGACCCGCGGCTGCGTGACCTCGAACTCGGCCTCGCCGATGCGGTACCGATCGCCGATGCACACCTCGTCGTCGGGTAGGCCGTCGACGGTGAGGTTCTCGCCGAACTGGCCATGGGTGAAGTCGTCGCGGCCGAAATGCCGCTGCCAGTAGCGGTAGGAGGCGATCTGGTAGACGAGTACGGCCCGCTGCTCACCGCCGTGACCGTTCGTGTCGCCCTGACCGTCGCCGTCGATGTTGAGCCCGCGCACCATCCGCGGCCCGACCACCGGGTGTTTCCACACGCCCGTGTACACGGTCTTGCCGCGCCAGGACACGTCCTTCGGCATCCCGACGTTCACCGACACCAACACCGGCACTCGACCACCGTTCTGCGTCACGCGCTCACGTGATTTGTTGTCCGCCGTCGATGTCGAAGGTCGCGCCGGTGAGGGCCGTGTTGGCCATGACGTGCACGGCGAGTGCGGCGACGTCCTGGGGCCCCACGACGCGGCGGATCGGGAGGGTGGTGCGCAGGTACTCGCGACGCTTCTCGAGGTCCCCGCCGAGCAGGGACGCCGAGAGGGGGGTGTCCACGAACCCGGCGGCGATGAGGTTGACGCGGACCGGAGCGAGCTCGAGCGCGAGGTTGGCCGTGAGCGCGGGCAATCCCAGGGTGAGCAGCGCCGTGACGCTGATGCCGACGGCCGGCCGTCTGCCTCCGGTGCCGCCCATGAACAGCAGTGTGCCACCGGGCCGCACGGTGCGGCCCGTGTGCCGGGCCACGTCGAGCTTCATCCGGACCTCGTCGGCCACGTAGCGGCCGGCGTCCGCGATGTCCATGTCGGGCAGCGGCGCGTAGTACGGGCTGCCCGCGGTGACCATGACGTGGTCGACGGGCGCCGGAAGCGACCGGAAGAAGGCGTCGAGGCGGTCGGGATCATGGGCGTCGAACGCCGCGTGCTGCTGCGCGCCGACGTCGGCGGCGGCGCGCCCGAGGCGCTCCGGGTCCCGGCCGGTGAGGACGACCTGGGCGCCTTCGGCGCGGGCGGACCGGGCTGTCTCGAGCCCGATGCCGGAGCTGCCGCCGATGAGGACGACGGTCTGCCCGAGCAGGGCCGGCTCCCGCAGGCCGGTCGCGCTGTCGGTGAGGGTGGTCATGATGGCCTCATTCACGTCCGGGCAGGCGGCTGGTGATCTCCTGCACGATCCAGCCGTTGCCGTCCGGGTCGTCGAACGACAGGAACGACGAATAGGTCTGCCGCGCGGTGTCCGGACCCGGTGCCCGCCCGGCGTCGCCCACGGGGCGGAACCGCGCCCCCAGCCGGGCCTCGTGGAAGATCTCGCTGACCTCGGCGCCGCGGGCGGTGAGCTCGGCCCGGGCTGCGTCGATGTCGTCGACGACGAGGTACAGGCCGCGCAGGGAGCCGGGCGGCGCCGACGTGAGGCCGACGCCGAACTGGATCGAGCCTGCCGAGCCCGGCGGAGTCAACTGCACGATGCGGAAGTTCTCGTCGGTGACGAAGTCGGCGTCTTCGCGCCAACCGAGCGCCTTGTAGAACTGCTTGGCGCGGTCGACGTCGGAGACGGGTACGACGACGACCTCGAGTCTCATGTCCACAGCCGAACTCCTCGCCCTCGAACCGTCGGCACAGGGTCCGTGCCGGCGCGGTCACCCTGTCGCGGCCCCCGACCCCGTCGACCCAGGGAAGCACCCTGGACCGGTACCTGGTTCCCGACGCCGGGGATTCCAAGGAAGCTCTGACAATCGGCCGCCATGATCGACACCGTGCCCACGTTCCTGTCCGGTCTCCCGCTGCACCCCCTCGTCGTGCACCTGGTCGTGGTCCTGGTGCCCGCCGCCGTCCTCGGTGCGCTTCTCGTCGCCCTCTCGCCGGCCGCCCGCCGGCGCTGGGGATGGCCGGTCGTGGTCCTGACCGCGCTCGCCGCGCTCTCCGTCCCCCTCGCCACCAGCACCGGCGAGGGGCTGGAACACAACCTGCCCCGCACGCCGGCCATCGCCACCCACGCCGAACTGGGCGACCAACTCCTCGTCTTCGTCGCACCGCTGCTGATCGTGGTGCTCGGTCTCGTGCTGGTCGAACGGCGGCGCCCCGCGCCGCAGCGGGCTGACGGCCCCGGCACCGTGGTCGCTCCGCGGCTCTCCGGAGGACGGGCCCGGATCGCGATCGTCGTCCTCGCCGTGCTGACGGTCGCGCTCGCGGGGGCGTCCGCGGTCCAGGTGTTCCGAATCGGCGACAGCGGCGCCCGCGCGGTCTGGGGCGATGTCACGTTCACCCCGCAGCCTCGACACACTGGTGCGCCACAGGACTGACCCGTGGTGACGGCGCCGGTGAGGGTTCATAGACGGCTGCGTATGTCATCGAGCTGTTCGACGATGGTTCGTCTCACAGCTGCGCCGTTGACTGTACGTATGAGCCAGACATCAGGAATGACATCGGGAATCGGGACGCCGGCGCGGGGCCTCACGGTGGTGATCGGCGGCACCGGCAAGACCGGCCGCCGGGTGGCGGAACGCCTGGCCGGGGTGGGCCACGCGGTGCGGATCGGCTCGCGCACGGGCGTGCCCGCGTTCGACTGGGCGGACCCGTCCGGATGGGCGCGGGTACTCGACGGCGCCGAGGCCGTGTACGTGGCCTACCACCCGGATCTGGCCTTCCCCGGCGCGGCAGACGCAATCGGGGCCCTCGCGCGACGCGCGGCGCGGTCCGGCGTCCGTCGGGTGGTGCTGCTGTCGGGGCGTGGCGAGCCGGGCGCGCAGGCCGCCGAGCGCGAGCTCGCGGCGGCGGGCATGGAGTGGGCGGTGGTGCGCGCGAGCTTCTTCGCGCAGAACTTCTCGGAGGGGTTCCTGGTCGACGCGGTGCGGGCCGGGGTACTGGCGCTACCCGCGGGCGAGGTGGGTGAGCCGTTCGTGGACGCCGACGACCTGGCCGACGTGGCAGTTGCTGCGCTCACGGCGCCGGTGCCACCGAACCGGGTCTACGAGGTCACCGGGCCGCGGCTGCTCACCTTCGCCGATGTGGCGGCCGAGCTGTCCGCCGCCGCGGGACACGAGGTGGTCTACCTGGCGCTCACTCGCGACGAGTTCGTGGCGGGCATGGTCGCCGAAGGGGTTCCGGCCGACGTGGCCGGCGCGTACGGGGAACTGTTCGGCGAGGTGCTGGACGGTCGCAACGCCTTTGTCACGGACGGAGTCCTCGCCGCCCTCGGCCGTCCTCCGCGCGATCTCGCCACTTATGCCGTGGCGGCCGCGGCCACCGGCGTGTGGTCGCCGTCCGCGGGCGGCCGTTGAGCTCCGCCCCTCTGCCGCGCCGTCCCCAGCTGATCCGTGGTCACGCGGGCGGGGGCCACTGCCGCAGCGGCAGCGGCCCGCGGCTGAGCACGGTGCGGATGGCGAACGTGCTGCGGGCGTCGGTGACGGGTCCGATGGCGAGCACCTGGTCCAGCAACAGCTCCTCGTACGTACCGAGGTCCGGCACCACCGCCTCGACCAGGAAGTCGGCCTCGCCGGACACCACGTAGCAGGCGACCACGGCCGGGATGGCGGTCAGCGCGTCCTCGATGAGCCGTGACGTCGCCCGCGAATGCTGCTCCACCTTGAGTGAGATGAACACGGTCAGCCCCAGGCCGACCCCGGTCCGGTCCAACTCGCCGCGGTACCCGGTGATCAGCCCGGCCTCCTCGAGCGCCTTGGTCCGGCGCAAGCAGGCCGACGGGGAGAGGCGCACCTTCTCGGCCAGGTCGACGTTGGCCGTCCGGCCGTGTCCCTGGAGCTCGGTGAGGATGGCGCGATCTGTCCTGTCGAACGGACTAGGCGGCATGAAAGTCATCGTATCGGGCCCTCTGCGGCACGGAGTTGCGTGAGAAGTGCTCTGAGCGGCCGAAGTCGCCATCGCGTGCGGTGCCGTCCGGCGCACGCTGTCCCCATGCGATCCACCGGTATCCCGACCACTACCGGCCTCTCCACCCTGGCCGGTATCGCGCTCTACGTCGGCGCCCTGCTCGGCCCGAGCCTGCTGTTGCTGCCCGGCCTTGCCGCTCGCATCGCCGGGCCCGCCTCGCTCGTCGCCTGGGCGGTGCTGCTCGTCCTCTCCGGCTTGCTCGCCAGGGTCTTCATGGTGCTCGGCCGGACCCTGCCGGGCACCGACGGTGTGGTCGGCTACACCCGGGCCGGCTTCGGACCGGGGCGGCTCGGCGACGCCGCGGCCCGGGCGGTCGGCTGGTGCTTCCTGGCCGGGGTGGTGCTCGGGGCGCCGGTGGTCTGCTTGATCGGCGCGGCGTACGTCGCCGATCTGACCGGCGGCGGCCCGACGGCCACGGTGCTGCTGGCCACGGTGCTGCTGGCGGTCGTGGTGGCGATGGCACTGGCCGGCCGGGCGGTGCGCGGCGGCGTGCAGCTCGGCCTGGTCGCGCTGCTGGCCGTACTGGTCGCGGTGGCGGTGCTGGGCGCGGCCCCGCACGCGCAGGTCGGGAACTGGACGCCGTTCGCGCCGCACGGCTGGTGGTCGGTCGGTCGGGCCGCGTCCGTCCTGATGCTGTCGTTCGTCGGGTGGGAGGCCATCTCCCCGCTGGTCGCGCGGCTGCGTGACCCGGGCCGGCAGCTGCCGCGGATCATCAGCGCCGCGTTCGCCGTCACCGCGCTGATCTACCTGGGCCTGGCCGTGGTCACGGTCGGGGTGCTCGGGGCGCGGGCCGGTACCGGCGTGCCACTGGCCGACCTGCTCGACGTCGCGCTCGGGGGCACCGGCCGCTACCTGGCCGCCGCGGCCGCCGTCGCCCTCACCCTCGCCGCGACCAACGCCTACCTCTCCGGCGCGGTCGAGCTGGCCGGCCGGCTGCGCGGGGCCGCCGCCGCGCGCCGCCCGTACGGCGTGCAGCTGGCCGTGGCCGGGATCGGGCTGCTCGTCCTGGGCCTCGTCGGCGCCGGGGCGATCACGCTGGACGCCCTGGTGGCGGTGCCGACCGCGCTGTTCGTCACTGTCTACGCGCTGTGCACGGCGGCCGCGGTGCGGCTGACCACGGGGGGCAGCCGGGTGCTGGCCGCGCTGGCCTGCGCCGTTGTGCTGGTGATCCTGGTCTTCTCCGGCTGGGCGCTGCTCGCGGTGGCCGCGGTCGCCGTGCCGGCCGCGGTGGCCGGCAGGCGGCGGTCCGTGGATCACGGCGCGCGGGCCGCCACTGAACCGGCGCCCTGCGCCTGTTGATCCCGTTGGTGCGCGACGAGGCGGTCAGACCGCGGTCGTGGCGGCCTGGAGGGGGATGACCCGCGCCACGGCGGTCGCGGTCGCGATGGTCGCCTGCTGGCGTGGGTCCACCAGGAAGGCGTCGAGATGGGCGACGTCCTCGACCCGGTGCAGGATCCGCCCGTGGGCGAGCAGGCGGCCGGGCCGGACCGGCCGGAGGAAGGTCACGCCGAGCTGCAGCGTCGACTGGAACCGGTCCGAGGTGTCGTCGGTGCCGTTGCAGCAGGGCCTGCGGCACCTGCAGGGCGCGTTCACGGCGTTCTGGGAGAAGCGGGCCCGGTACCCGACGTTCAAGTCCAAGCGGCGCTCGCGGGCGTCGGCCGAATACACCCGGTCCGCGTTCCGCTACCGCGACGGCGCGCTGACGCTGGCGAAGATGACCGAGTCGCTGGACATCCGCTGGTCCCGGCCCCTGCCCGAGGGTGCCGAGCCCAGCACGGTCACCGTGTCCCGGGATGCGGCCGGGCGCTGGCATGTGTCGCTGTTGTGCGAGGTGTCGGTCCAGGACGGCCCGGCGACCGACGCCGTGGTCGGGATCGACGCCGGGGTCACGTCGCTGGTGACGTTGTCGACCGGGCCCGCAACATTCGTGCCGCCGGGCTGGCGGTGCTCGCCTGTGGAGACGGTGTGAGACCTGCGCGCGCGCAAGCGCACGCGGGCAGTCGTCTGTGAAGCAGGAACCCTCCCGGGTGACCAAGAGAATCCCCGCCGTTCACGGCCGGGAGAAGTCAACTCTGCCTCCTCGATCTCGTCGACGACGGTGACGGTAGGGCGGCGGGGGAGAGCGGTCGTGGACGAATTTCACCTGCGACCGAGCTCTGATTCGTTCCGCAGGCCGTCGCGAGATTCCGTGTTACGTTCGTCGGCGTGACCGCCTCGGCCGCGATGTCCGCCGTGCCGGACGGCGACCGGTGACCGCGCGAGCAATCACCGTCCGGCCGGAGCGGGTGCTGGTGCCGAGGTCGTCGCAGGCCCCGCACCCGCAGCTCCGGCGCATGCTGGGCCGGGGTTACGCCGAGGCGCACGGGCCGCACGTCGGGCTCCCCGCGACCGCGTCGGTCGGATTGATCGTGAAGATCCAGGACACCGCCGACCGACCGCCTGCGTTCGTGATGGGCGTGCACGGCGAGCACCGCGTCCTCGACGGTGCCTGTGCCAGAGAGTACCTGCAGGTGTTCCTCCGCCCGCTGGGCGCCTACACACTGCTCGGCGTCCCGATGACCGAGCTGCGCGGACAGGCGGTCGACCTGGCTGAGGTGTTCGGACCCGAGGGCAGGCGTGTGGTGGAGCGGCTGCGCGCGGAGCCGACCTGGCTCGGCCGGTTCACCGTGCTCGACCGACTGCTGCTGCACCGGCTGTCCACAGGGCCCCGGCCGGCGCCGGAGGTCGCCAGGGCGTGGCAGCTGCTGCAGGCCAACGGTGGATCGATGCCGATCGGCCGGATCGCGGCGGAGGTCGGCTGGAGCCACAAGCACCTGATCACCAGGGTGAGCCAGCAGATCGGCCTTCCTCCGAAGACGGCGGCCCGGCTGATCCGCTTCGACCGGGTGCTGCAGGCGCTGGACCGACCCGGGCGGCACGGCTGGGCGCGAGCCGCCGCAGAGGCCGGTTACGCAGACCAGTCCCACCTGATCCGCGACTTCCGGACGTTCACCGGCGGGACGCCGAGCCAGTTCCTCGCGGTCCCGGTCCGGGCGATCCCGAACGCGGGCGACCGCGGACGAGCTCGTCGACCGCACCCCACGTCGCGCTAGCGTGCGCGCATGACCGCGAGTCAGGACGCACCGCAGGCCGGCATCTTCGCGCTCGGGACCGCGTCGCACGCCTACCTCGAACTCGACCTGCAGGACGGCGCGGACCCGGGGGAGCTGGTGGTGCGCCTGGCCGACCTTCGCGAGCCGCGCACGACGATCGGCGGGGTCAATCTCGTGGTCGGTGTGCGGCCCGAGCTGTGGCGCGACCGCATCGGGGCGACGGCGCCGGCCGGCCTGCACGGCTTCGACCAGAACGTGACCGGCCCGGACGGCTTCACGATGCCGGCAACGCAGCACGACGCGCTGCTGTGGCTCGCGGGCGCGGCCTACGACGTCGTCTTCGACGAAGCGCGCAAGGCCATCGCGGCGCTCGCGCCGGTCGCCGTCGTCGCCATGGAGACGTCGAGCTGGCCCTACCGCCACGACCGGGACCTGACCGGGTTCATCGACGGGACCGAGAACCCGAGCCTCGCCCGCGCGCCCGACGTGGCCATCATCCCGCCCGGCGCGCCCGGTGCGGGTGGGTCCGTGCTGCTGCTGCAGCGCTGGAGGCACGACGTTGAGGCGTGGGAGGCGCTCCCCGTCACCGCCCAGGAGGCCGCGATGGGCCGCACGAAGGACGACTCGACCGAGCTCGCCGACCGGCCGGAGAGCTCGCACGTCGCCCGGACCGACCAGGACGACCGCGGCGACATCTTCCGCCGGAACATGCCCTACGGCACCGTGACGGCGCACGGGACGATGTTCGTCGGCTTCGCCGCCGATCAGGGCCCGCTGTCCGGCATGCTCGACAGCATGGCCGGCCTCGACGGACCCCGCGACGAGCTGACGCGCTACACGACGCCCGAGACCGGCGGTTACTACTTCGTGCCTGCCCTGTCCGCGCTCCGGGCCTTCGCGAGCCCTGAGGACGACGGCTAGAGGTTGCGTCTCGCTCGGTGCTCGCGTCGAGACTGCCGCCGGAGAAAGGTGGAGGGGTGCGTCAACCACGCAGCGACGTGACCCGCAACGAAGGCTGCTGGTCGAGGCGGCGATCGAGTCGTTCCACGAGCTCGGTTGGGATGTTCCGCTCGACACGGAGGCCCGCCGCGCGGGTGTGGGCAACGCGACGCTGTACCGGCACTTCCCTACGCGGGAGGACCTCTCCGAGGCGGCCTTCGCCGAGATTCGCGAGCGTCTTGCTGCTGTTCTGGACCGCTATCGCGACGTGGACGACGGGTGGCAGGCCCTGAACGGGCTGGTCGTCGACCTCTACTCGACGGCCCCGGTCGGTCCGACGATGGGAAGCCCGGCCCAGGAGCGGCTCGATTCGTCGCCGTCGTTGAGGTCGGTGGTCACCGACATCCGCGATGCCCTTGATCGTCTCCTGCGGCTGGCGCAGAGCCAGGGCTGCGCCCGCACCGATGTCGACGTCGAGGACCTGGGTCTCCTGCTGGACTCGCTCAGGCCGCTCGTCGCGGCCTCTGCCAAGG
>CAVRHG010000044.1:0-43589 GCA_963720845.1 uncultured Actinomycetota bacterium
TCGTTGGACTCAAGGTGGCGAAGACGGCGCGAGAGTGCGGACCTGCCTGTCACGCACCGCGCCCGTACGCCAGTCGATTCCTCCGGTGCGGAGAGTCGGTCGGTCAGACGCTTGCCGGCGAGGGGCCCGACCACGGCGCCCAGGGTGAACCAAGGCCCGCAGCGCGACGCCCCGGTCTCGGGGCGCCACAGCCTGATCCGCGGCGACCGATTCGGTGCTGGCGTTCCGAACGGTGGGCGCCGTCCTCGGCGGCCTCGGGGCGGGGGGCGAGGGCCAGGGCCATCGGGGTCACCCCGAGAGTGCGACGGATCACCCAGCTCGCGGCGGTGTCGCGCACGGCCACATCGACCTCGCGCTCGCCACCGCCGCCTGGGCCGTGGTCACCGTCGACAAGCGCCTGCGCCCAGCCGTGCTGTGACCATCGGCGGGGGAGTAGGCGCGCGAGCCGTCGCCCACCCGCTCACAGGACGGCACCGAGCACCTCGCGGACGGGCACCACCGCGTCCTCACCGCGGGCGGCCGCTCACCGCCGCCCCAGGCCCGCCCGATCCACGAAGGTACGCGGCGGGCCCGATGGCCCTTGTTCTCGGGCGAGAGGACGATCGACTGTTGGAGCGTGGAAAGACGATGTCGTCCGGTTGATGCGGAGCGTCAAGGGGCCGCACCGAGACCGGCTCCGTCCGAGCCTGAACCCGCGGTGTACGACCACGAAGATGCGCTCGACATCGCCGGTTCCACCGGTGCGCTGCTGGTGTCGCTGCGCGAGCAGTATTGGCCCGACGACCCGGAGAACCTCGGTCGGCTGGCGGATCGGATGGCCCACGAACACATCGTGCGCGAGTTGGCGGCCCGTCATCCCGAAGACGCCGTGCGGTCCGAGGAGGCGGAGTTCCACCCCGGGCGCGGCGACAACTCCCGGGTCTGGATCGTGGATCCGCTCGACGGCACCCGGGAGTATCTCCAGGGGCGGGATGATTGGGGAGTCAACGTTGCTCTCGCCGTCGATGGGCGGCCGGTCGCCGCCGCCATGGCGGTGCCCGCAGCGGACTGCGTTCTCACCACCACGAAGCGGTGGCACGTGTCGCGTCGTCGGGCCAGGCCGCGGATGGTGGTCAGCCGCAGCCACACCCCGCCGTTCGCCGGCTCGGTGGCTGCGCGGCTCGGCGCCGAGCTGCAGGTGATGGGCAGCGTCGCGGCGAAGGCGGCCGCGGTGTTCCGCGGGGAGGCCGAGATCTACCTGCACGCCGGCGGCATGTTCGAGTGGGACTCGGCGGCCGCGGTGGCCCTGGCGGGGTGCTGCGAAATGCACGCGTCACGTCTCGACGGGAGCCCGCTGCGTTACGCCCGGCCCGACCCGTGGCTTCCCGATCTGCTGATCTGCCTACCGGAGCTGGCTGAGGCTGTGCTGAGCGCGGTGGCAAAGTACCTGGCACCACCCGCTCACCCGTCAGACGTCGTGTGATGTCCTCAAGCACGGCGCGGACGCGGACGGCTCCGAGCGCGGGCCAGCGACCACCGTGACCTTGATCGTGGTCGCGGGTGTGCTGATGTGCGCGCTGGCGCTCGTCGGGGCCGTAACCCTGCTGCTACCGCGGCGGGCCTTCGACCTGCTCGTCCTGCCGCTCGTGGCGCTCGCCGCAGGATCGCTGCTCGGCGGAGCGCTGTTCCACATGCTGCCCGCGTCCGTCGCCGCCCTCGGCGATGGCCTCACCGTGTGGGTCGGGGTCGCGCTGGGGATCCTGGTCTTCCTCGTCCTCGAGCAGTTCCTGCACTGGCACCACTGTCACCGCTCGCTCGGCGAGCACCGACCGGTCGGGTATCTCGTACTGGTTGCCGACGGCCTGCACAACCTCGTCGGCGGCCTCGCCGTGGGCGGCGCGTTCGTCCTCGACGTCCGGCTCGGGGTCGTCACCTGGCTCGTCGCCGCGGCGCACGAGATACCCCAAGAGCTGGGTGACTTCGGCATCCTCGTCCACAGCGGGTGGAGCCCGGGCCGCGCGCTGGCCTACAACGTGGTCTCGGCCCTGCCGTTCCTCGCCGGTGCGATCCTCGCCTACGCCCTCGCCGGCACCGTGGATGTGATCGTCCTGGTTCCGTTCGCGGCGGGGAACTTCATCTACATAGCTCTCGCGGACCTGCTTCCGCAGATGACCGTGCAGGAGCGGGCCCGGGACAAGGCAGTGCACACGATCAGCTTTGCCGTCGGTCTGGGGTTGCTGTGGGTACTCGCCCGGACCGCGGGCTGAGCCGCCGGGACTTGTCAGCTCGATCCGCCCTCGCCGCGGCGCACCGCCGCGAGCTCTTCGCGCAGCCGGGCGAGCTCCTCCTCCAGCCCGACGAGGTGACGTTCGAGTTCGTCGTCCGACCGCCGGCGCCAGCTTCCACGACCGGGTGCCCAGTACTCGGGCGACGGCTCGGGCGGGGGATACCCGCGCGGCGGGTAGGCATAGCCGTAGTGATGCCACGGACCGTGACCGCACCAGCAGGACATGGCGGCCTCCTCAACCTCAGCCGCCTGTATACGTCGTCGTCACCCCGGGCTGTAGTGCCGAAAGTCCCTCGACCCACCAGCCCCGCCCGTGCCGGACCTCCGGACACAGCGACCAGGCCGAACGACCCTCCCGCCCGGGTTCCACCGCGCCTACAACCGACTGCGACGAAGGGATAGCGATGAGCCAGCAGCAACAGCGACCCCCGCTCGGACAGCAACGCCCGATCGTCGTCGGCATCGACGGCTCCCTCCTGAGCGTCGCCGCGCTGCGCTGGGCGATTGGGCAGGCCCGACTCACCGGCGCCGATGTCCACGCCGTCACCGGCTGGGAGGTCCCGATCACGATCATGGTCGTACCGACCTATGTGGAGGCGGACTACGCCCGCGACGCCCAGCAGGTCCTCGACCGGGCCGTCGCCGAGGTCCAGCAGACCGAGCCGGATGTCCGCATCGAGAAGCACCTGATCCAGAAGCGGCCCGCACTCGCCCTGGCTGCCACGGCCGAGGGCGCGCAACCAACTACTGGTGATCGGCAGCCACGGACGCGGCGAGCTACCCGGCATGCACCTGGGCTCGGTGGCCTCCTACTGCGTCCACCACGCACCCTGCCCGGTTGTCGTCGTGCGCGGGCGCGACTCCGGCCGCTGACAGAACCCGAAGGAGTCCAGCTCGACTACGAGGGAGCAACGGCAACCCGCTCGGCGACGGCCCGGCTGTGATCTTGGCGATGGAGCCGCTCCAGGCCGAGAAGAATGATGATCGTGAGTTCGACCGGTGCGCCGCCGTAGTACGTGATCTGCGCGCCCGCGTGCGCTGCGTGCACGCAGGTCGGCGTGGGCCCGCTCGGCGAGCGGTCCGACGACCGCGGACGCCGCGCAGACCAGCCCGAGCAGCCATAGCGCCGTCCGCGTCTTCGGCCAGTGCCGTCCGCGACCACGTGCCGTCCGCGCCGCCGTCACGTACAGCAGGGCGGCTGCGACGAGCAGGCCGCCGACAAGCAGGCTCGAGCCACTGAGCGCGCCGGCGTGACGGCCGCGACGACGTTCCAGGTGAGGTCATAAGGGACCAGGTCGACGTTGTAGCGGATCTGGTGCAGGCCGAAGACCCTGTGCTGCACCAGGCCGTCGTAAGCTGGAAGAAGCTGGCACCGGTGAGCCAGCCGGCCCAGAACCGGCGCCCCCAGAAGGCGCGCTCCCGGCGCAGGTCGGCGACCAGGACCAGCGACGCCACGGTCGCGATCCGGCTGAACGCATGGAACAGACCGTCGGAGACGAGCGCGACCGCGGGCGTCGACTTGTCGTAGGAGTGGTGCCAGTGCAACAGCTGGTGGAACACGACCTCGTCGACGAAAGCGACGGTGCCCAGGCCGAGCAGGATCCCGGCGAGCAGCTTCCGGCCGGCACGCGCGGCCTGGTCGATCGTGGGTGCAGCCATCGCTCCTCCTCCCCTCGTCGTCCGGGTCGACGAACAGACGTTGTGCCCGCCTCCGGAGAGTCGTTCGCCTCGCGGGAAACGGGCCGCTCGCCGGGAAGGATGCAGATACCCCCGGGGGTTTCCTGGTTGTCAGCGTCGTCGATGAGCGGGAGCGCTATCATGATCTTCACCCAGTACTACCTGGACTGCCTCTCGCAGGCGTCGTACCTGATCGGGGACGAGACCTCGCGGCAGGCGGTGGTCGTCGACCCCCGCCGCGACGTCGCGGAGTACCTCACCGACGCGCAGGCGCACGGGCTGCAGATCGTCGGGGTGATCGACACCCACTTCCACGCCGACTTCCTGGCCGGGCACCTCGAACTGGCGGCGGCAACGGGGGCCTGGATCGGTTTCGGCACCCGGGCGAACGCGGAGTTCCCGGTCCGCCACCTGGCCGACGGAGAACGCATCGCGCTGGGCGAGATCGTCCTGCAGATCTGGGAGACCCCCGGGCACACCCCGGAGTCGATCAGCGTGCTGGTCCACGAGCACGCCGGCGACGAGGTGCCCTACGGCGTGCTGACCGGGGACGCGCTGTTCATCGGCGACGTCGGGCGGCCGGACCTGCTCGCCTCGATCGGGCACACCGCCGACGAGCTGGGCAGGATGCTGTACGCGTCGGTCCAGCGACTGATGACGCTGCCCGACCAGGTCCGGGTCTTCCCCGCGCACGGCGCCGGCTCGGCCTGCGGGAAGAACCTCTCCACCGAGCGCTGGTCGACGATCGGTGAGCAGCGGACCGGGAACTACGCGTGTCAGCCGATGGACGAGGACGACTTCCTCGCTCTGGTGACCGCGGGGCAGCCGGCCGCCCCGGACTACTTCGTCTACGACGCCGTGCTCAACCGTCGCGCGCACGAGGTGTTCGATCCCGCCCACCACGCGCGGCCGCTGGACCTGCCCGAGGTGCTGGATCTGCAGCGGGCCGGCGCCGTGCTGGTCGACGCCCGTGACCCGCAGGAGTTCGCCACAGGCCATCTGGCCGGCTCCCTCAACGTCCCGGCGGACGGCCGGTTCGCCGAGACCGCGGGCACGGTCGTGCGCCCCGACGAGCAGATCGTCGTGATCGCCCCGCAGGACCGCGAGGAGGAGATCGTCATCCGGCTCGCCCGGATCGGGTTCGACCGCGTCGCCGGCTACCTGCGCGAACCCGAGGGAGCGTTCCTCGGCGCGCCCGAGCGCGTCGCCCACGCCAGCCGGGTCACCGCACCACAGCTCGCCACCGCCCTGCGCACCCCGCTGCCGCCGGTCCTGCTCGACGTCCGCAACCCCGGCGAGCTCGCCGAAGGCGCCATCCTCGGCGCCTGGCACATCCCGCTCGCGCAGCTACCGAACCGGCTCGGCGAGATCCCGCCGGACCGCCCCGTGGTCACCTACTGCGCCGCCGGCTACCGCTCCAGCGTCGCGGCCTCGCTGCTGCGTCGGGCAGGCCACACCGACGTCTCGGACCTGCTCGGCGGGTACGGCGCCTGGGCCGCGCTCGCGCAACCGGTCGGATGACGCCACGGCCACCGCGGATCGAGGTCCGAGCCCAGGCTCTGGCCACGCGGCGGCCCGGTTCCGGCTCGACCCGACCCGCTCGACGGGAGGACCATGATGAACGACTCGCCCCACCCCGCGAACGTCCCAGCCAGCAGCCCGCCACCGGTGGCCGCCGGGCGCGCAGGGGAACCGGAGCCGGTCGAGTCACGCGGGGCCGCCCATGAGGAGTATGTGCCCGTGACCGGCCCGCACGTCGACGACCGCACGCTCGCGCACCTCCTGCACGACCTCGACGTCGCCGGCGACTGGCACGACGACGCGTGAACCCCGAGAACGACGTCACCGAGTGGAGGCTTCATGGACGCAACCGGGTGGGACGAGCGATACGCCGCCTCCGGCCTCGTCTGGTCGTCGGGCCCGAACCGCACCGTGGCCGACGAAGTCGGCGGCCTGACGGCGGGGACCGCATTGGACCTGGGCGCCGGTGAGGGCCGCAACGCGTTGTGGCTGGCCGAGCAGGGCTGGACGGTGACCGCGGTCGACTTCTCCGCCGTCGGGCTGGACAAGGCCCGGGCGATCGCCCGACAGCGCCGGCTGCAGCTCACCACGGCCGTCGCGGACGTCACCCGCTACCACCCCAAGCAGACCTACGACCTCCTGCGGGCCAGCGCCCGGCAGCGACCACCGTTCCATCGATGCCACGGCGATGACCATGGCGTTCGCCGAGTCGCTGATTCGGACGGAGGAGTCGCCGAGGACCTGGCGGCCGCTTGACATAGAGGGGAGCCATGAATGGTCGCTCTCACCCGAGCGTGGCTACAGCTGGACGCACGTCGGAAGTGCCACTACTCAAAGTGGCACCAGCTCAAGGAGGCTGAGGATGCCGCGACGATTCAAAGCTCGGCTGCGGGCGGTCATCGGCATCGCGCTCATCACTGCCTGGAGTCTCGTCATCGTCTCGGGCGTCGTGCTGTGGGCCGCACCGCAAGGCCCACGCTCGGGCCGACAGGAGCTCCTCTTCGGACTCGCGAAGCAAGAGTGGGGCGACGTGCACTTGTGGCTCAGCCTCGCAGCGTTGGCCGTCACGGCCGTCCATGTCGCAGTGAACAGGGGGATGCTGCGCTCGGCCATGCGGTCTTTGATCCACTCGCCGCCCGGACCGCGCTGAGGGTGACTTCTGGGCGGTGCCGGGCCACCCGCCGGAGGGTGTGGCTCCTCTGCTGGCCAGCCGCGCCGGGCAAGTGGTGGTGTCCAACCCGGTGAAACCCGCGCGACCGCCGACGTGAAGATGAAGACCGACAAGCTCGAGGCTGCGGACACGTCGTCCACGGTTGACGACCTCACATCACCGCGCAAGCGTGTAATCATGCCGTCCCTGTTCGAGCACGCCGGCGGGTACGAGGCGCTGCACCGCCTCGAGCAGACCTTCTACGACAGCGTGCTCACCGACCCGCTCCTGCAACCGCTGTTCGGTGCCGGGCAACCCCAGCACGTCGACCACCTCACGGCCTTCACCGCCGAGTCCTTCGGCGGCCCCGACCGGTTCACCCGCGAACTCGGCTTCGCCCACCTCATCGCCGTCCACCGCGGCCTGCACATCACCGAGGAACAGCGGCAGCGCTTCGTCGCCCTGTACGCCGCGGCGCTCGACGCGGCCGGCATGCCCGACGATCCGCCGTTCCGGCAGGCCGTCATGGAGCACGTCGAGTTCGGCACGCAGGTCGCCCTGCAGAACTCGAACGCCGAGCACCGACGACGAGCTGCACCCGCTGCGGGAGGTGCCACGCTGGACCTGGTCCGGCGACGAGACCTGACCCCGGCGTCGGCCCCGACGCCGCCCCGACCGACGGCCGGGTCCCGGGACGGTCGACTGGCGCCCCGACCGGCCCCGGGTGACCATTTCTCTATGAACAAGGTCCGGCGCGATCCGCCTCGCCAGCTCGACCACCTGCACCGGACCGGGGCCGTCGCGTTCGGCCTCGGCCTCGGTGCCTTCGGGGTGCTCGGTTTCGTCAACCGGCTCGACATGTTCTCGACCACCGGCCGGCCGGTGCTCGGGCTGTCCAGCAACGGGTTGCTGTCGACGATCTCGGTGGTCGTCGCGGCGATCCTCATCGCCGCGGGCCTGCGCGGGGGGCGCACCGCCTCCACCGTGCTGGTCGTCGTCGGCGCGGCCTTCGTGGCGTCCGGCCTGGTGAACACGCTGGTGCTGGGCACGCCGCTGAACCTGCTGGCGTTCCGCATCCCGAACGTCGTGTTCAGCTTCGTCGCAGGAGCGCTGTTGCTGTTCCTCGGCGCCTGGGGCCGGTTCACCGGGCGGCTCCCCGACGACAACCCCTACCAACGAGAACGGCACCCGGACGACGAGGCGCTCGAGGCACTGCCCACCACCTTCCGCGACCCCGGCGACATCGCCGCGGCCCGCGAGCTCGCCGAGGCCGAGCGTGCCGTCGCCCAGCACACCGCCTCGCCCGAGGTGGTGGCCCGGATCGACGCCCTGCGCGCCGTGCGCCGAGCCCGAGGAGCGGGTGCAGCGCTGGCGGGCGAGCCACGCCTGACGGCGCCCGAGAGCAGGCACCGGCACGAGAGAACGGAACCATGGCCACAGCACCCGGCCGTCCCACCCGGCCGCCCGAGTCGGTCTGGGACTACCCGCGCCCGCCGCGCGCCGAGCCCGACGACCGCCGCGCCGTCCTGCGCCACGGCGGCGTGGTCGTCGCCGACACCACCGATCTGGTCCGCATCCTCGAGACCAGCCACCCGCCCACGTTCTACCTGCCCCGCAGCGCGTTCGGCGCCTACCTGCACCCGGCCCGGCGGACGACGTTCTGCGAGTGGAAGGGCACCGCCCGCTACATCGACGTGATCGTGCCCGGCGTCGCACCACTGCGGGACGTCGGCTGGTGGTACCCGGAGCCCGACCGCCGGTACCCGCAGCTGCGCGACCGGGTGGCCGTCTACGCCGGACCGTTCGACGAGATCACCCTCGACGGCGAGCGGGTCGTGCCGCAGCCCGGCGGGTTCTACGGCGGGTGGATCACCGGCGAGATCGTCGGCCCGGTCAAGGGCGGTCCCGGCACCTGGGGCTGGTGACCTCGCCGTGCAGATCCCGGGCCGCCCGTGCACGGCCCATGAGGAGCAACGGAACGGGATCCATCGGTCGTGCGGAGCGGGGCACTACCGGCGATGCGAGTCGCGGGGTCCCCAGTGCGGTCGCAGTGGTGGGAGGTCGGTGAGCTTGGGGTCGGGCGCGAGGTCGGTGTCGCCGTCGTCCCCGTCGAAGGCGCGGCCGTATTGATCGGGGATTGGGCCCTCCCCCAGTAGGGCTGGGGCGTGTCCGGGGCGATCCCGACCGCCTGGAGCGGGTCGATCCGCCGGGGCGAGCGAGAAAGGGGATGGTGCGCCGATGGCGTCAGCGAGCAAGCCGGGCGGCCACCACCGGCTGCCCTGGACCAGTCAGCTCACCAACGGCGCATGCCCGACCGGTGATCGCCATCAGCATGGCCTCCGCCGGTCCTGAAACCTCTGGCCCTGAGCCGTGGCTCCAGTCCAGATCGGACGTGGTCAGGTGTACACCGCGAGCGATGCGCCACGCCGGCAATTCCAGGCTGCGCACACTGAAGTCCAGGACCGGGCGCAGCCGTTCAGCCGGAATCTCGCGTGGCAGACCGAGCGGTCGGCGGATGTCTTGATGATGGATGGTGACATCGAGCAGGGCAAGCCGTCCTCCGAAGGTTGCGGCCAGTCCCTGCGGCCGCAGGTGAGCACGCAGCCTGTCGAGGAGCTGGTCGGTACTCAGCAGCGCAAGTTCGTCGACGCCGGCTTGGTTGATGTGGACGATCCGACCGCGGATGGCACGGCGAAGCATCCCAAGTGGACTGACGTCGAAGCTCATCACGTGAGCGACCACGTCACGGACACGCCAGCCCTCGCACAGCGATGGGCCTTCCCACTGCTCGGGCATCAGCGTCGCCAGAAGTTCCGCCAGGTCGGTTCGCTCGGCCGTCGCCATCTCGAGAGCGTTCACGGCATACCTTCTCAGCTGGATCTGCTGAAACTGCTGGAAGGAAGCCTGCCGCAAACTCAAGATCGCTGTCCAGCGAGGAATGCACGCGGGCGACCAGACGCCCCTCACTGTATCGAGCAGCTGCGCGCGCGGGTCGGCCCACCGGGTGGAGGCGAGCGCGCAGATGTCGCGGCGGCGTAACCGCTGGTGGAACAGCTCCAGCACGCAGAACACGTAGCCGGCGCGGTGCACGGTGGCCTCGGGTCGCCCAGGGGTGAACACCACCCGCGCCCACCCTGGCGGGACTAGGTCCACCGCGACCTTGCGGGCGTCGAGATACCCCGCCGGTACCCGGCCCGACGGGCGGGCATCGAGCAGGTCCGGGAGGGCGCGCAGCGCGTCGAGGACTCCGGTGGCCTCGGCGGTGGCGCCGAACACGATCGCCGTGCACAACATCGGCAGGAAAGGCCGCACCACCGCGAACCGGTCGACCAGGGTGGCGCGCAGCTCGGCGCGCGACACCACGGCCTCGATCGCGTCCCAGAGAAGCTCCAGCGTGACCTCCGGCCCCATGTCGTGGCCTCGAGCATGACCCCGACCGCGGCGGCCAGCTTCCCGGCGTCCTTGCTGACCCGCGGATACCGCCGCGCCTGTTCGTCGCGGGTCTGGCGCTGGGCGCGGGCCAGCAGCTTGGTGGTCATCAGCACGTCGAACAGCTCCACCGCATCGTCGGTGGCCCGGGCCTGCAGAACCACGACCGTGGACAGCAGCGTCGCCAGCCGACGCGCGTACGGGTGGCGGCGCAACGCAGCAGCACCCGGTGTTCCCGCAGCCAGACCACTGCCGCGTCGAACAGCGCCTTCGGGCCGTCCCCAGTGGTCCACGCCCGATCATCGACCCACCGCGCCAGCTCCTCGGCCGCCGCGGTGAACTCGACGAACCCGTCGGCGCCGCGGATCTGGGCGGCGTGTTCGAGCCGGGTCATCTCCCGCACCCGGTAGTCCTTCACACACGACGGGTCGGCGATGTCGAGCTGCTCGGCCAGGTAGTCCACGACCTCGGTCGGGACATCGGTCGGATCGGCCAGGAACCGGCCGATGAACAGCAACGTCGTGAGCTGCACCGCGTAGCCCAGGCGGGTGTGCGGCAGCCGCTTGGAGTCGATCAGACCCCGGGCCTTGTCATCGAGCAGGAAGCAACGGTCCAGTTCCGCGGTCGAGGGCGGTCTCGGATAGCAGCCGTACGTCGCGGCCTGCGCGTCGGTGAGGAACTCGACGGGCACGAAGACCCCCAGCGCGTCACGGACCCGAACATCGAGCCCGGCCCGTTCCCGACCGGCAGCCGGCGACGCTACCGCGAGCCCAGCACGCCGGCTCTACCGATGGATCCCGTTCCGTTGTTCCTCGCGAGCCTGCACACCGCACACCGTGAGCGTGCTGCGGGTGTGCATCAACACGGGCGGCGGGTCGCGGGGCCCGGCGGGCACCCGGCGCGGGAGGATCCACCGGTGGACACCGACGCAGCCGTGGCGGTCTGGGAGGCCCTCGCCGACGAGGGCGCCCCGCCCGACCTGCAGGCCGGGGACTGGCCCGGCGTCGCCGACCCCGACGCGCTGCGTGCCCAGCTCGCCGACTGGCTCGCCCAGTACGCCAACGCCGGCACCCGGCGCACCTACGCCTATGCGCTAGGCCTGCCGGTCGCGTGGGTCGACCTGATCGGTGGGGTTCCCGCCCCGGCGAAGGCCGCCACCACTCCGCCCCCCGCACCCCGCGGCCGGCTGCACCACCTCGCCTGGTTCCGCTGGTGCGCCGCGCGCGCCCTCGATCCGCGCGCCGCCACCGGACGCGACGTCAAGGCCTGGCTGCACGCCCTCGACGCCACCGGCGCGAGCCGCCGGACCCGCCAGCGCATGCTCTCCACGCTGTCGGCGCTCTACGGCCACCTCACCGAGACCGGTGCGGTCGCGGCCAATCCCGCGGCGCTGCACCGCGGCCGCCTCGGCCTGTCCAGCACCGCCCGCGACGCCTCCCCCACCGTCCGGCTCACCGCCGCCCAGCTGGGTGCGCTGCTGCGCGCGGCGGGCGAGCTGCCGCAGACCCGCGACCCCCGGCTGCACCGCCTCTACGCCACCCGCGCCGTCGCGTTCGTCGCCCTGCTCACCCTCGGGCTGCGGATCTCCGAGCTGGTCGCGCTGAACCGCGACGACCTGTTCCGCAGCGGCGGCGACGACGTGCTGCGCGTGCTCGGCAAGGGCGGGCACCACCGCGAGGTCTACGTCACCGAACTCGTCGCGGCGGCGCTGGGCGAGTACCTGGCCGAGCGCGACCGGGTCGCCGGGACCGCCGCACCGGCACGGCGGGGTCGCACCGCGGGGACGGCGCGCCCCCTGGTCGCCACGCGTGACGGCGGCCGCTGCGCCCGCGCCGACCTCTACACGCTGCTGCGCCGGATCGCCACGCACGCCGGGCCCGAGCTGGACGGCGTCGCGGACCGGGTCCACCCGCACGCCCTGCGCCACGCCTACGTGACGATCGCGCTCGAGCAGGACGCCCGCATCCACCACGTGCAGGCCGACGTCGGGCACGCCTCGATCGCCACCACCCAGCACTACGACCGGGGCCTGCGCACCCGGGCGACAACCGCCGCGGACCTGGTCGCCGCCGCCATCGCCGAATCGCTCAGCACCGACCAGCAGGTCTCTCGATCAGAGCCTTGACAGGATCTGCAGTGCGGACTACAACAAGAGATGCAGTTCCGGACCGTTTCATGACACGGCGGAGGTGATCGCCTGGCTAAGTACAGTGCATCGAGATCATCATCGGAACAACAGTCATGACGACGGGCCCGGCCACCTCGGCCGGGCCCTCTACTTTGTCGGAGGAGCGACGCGACAGGTGACCGGAGGCGTGTCCCGGCTCGACGACGAGGACTACCCCGCCGTGACGATGGGTCAGGCGGCCGAACTGCTCGAGGTGCAGCCCGCGTTCCTGCGCAGCCTCGACGCCGCCGGCGTCGTCACCCCGCACCGCTCCGGCGGGGGGCACCGCCGCTACTCACGCCGCCAGCTCGCGACAGCCGCCCGGATGCGGGCCCTGTTCGACGACGGGCTGAACCTCGACGCCGCAGCCCGCATCGTCGCCCTGCAGGACGATCTGCGGACGGCCCGGGCGCGGATCGCCGAGCTGGAACGCCGCCTCGCCCGGATCGACCTGGACGCCGCGGACACGGGTTGAGAACGCACCTACCGGGTGGGCGAGGCCGGGGAACCCGGCACGTCCGTCTCGACGCGTCGTAGGCCCCGGCCTCGCCCACCCGTGACGCAGGTCAGAGCCGCTCGAACACCGCCGCGATGCCCTGGCCGCCGCCGATGCACATCGTCACCAGCGCGTAGCGGCCACCGGTGCGGTGCAGCTCGTAGATCGCCTTGACCGTCAGGACCGCGCCGGACGCGCCGACGGGGTGGCCCAGCGCGATCGCGCCGCCGTTCGGGTTGGTCTTCTTCGAGTCCAGCTCGAGCCCGCGGGCCACGGCGATCGCCTGCGCCGCGAAGGCCTCGTTCGACTCGATCACGTCGATCGAGTCCAGCCCCATGCCCGCCTTCTCCATCGCGAGCTTCGTCGCCGGGATCGGGCCCTCACCCATGAGGTGGTTCGGCACGCCCGCGACCGCGTACGACACCAGCCGCGCCAGCGGCTTCGCGTTCGCCTTGCGCGCCACCTCCGCGTCGGCGAGCACGAGGAACGCCGCGGCGTCGTTGATCCCCGAGGCGTTGCCCGCGGTGACCGTGCCGTCCTTCTTGAACGCCGTGCGCAACTTCGCCAGCGTCTCGACGGTGGTGGCGGGCTTGACGTGCTCGTCGGTGTCGAAGGTGACCTCGCCCTTGCGGGTCTTCTTCACGATCGGGACGATCTGCTCCTTGAAGCGGCCCTCGGCGATCGCCGCGGCGGCCCGGCGCTGCGACTCGGCGGCCAGCTCGTCCTGCTCCTCGCGGCTGATCCCCCACTTCTCGGCCAGGTTCTCCGCCGTGACACCCATGTGCCCGACGCCGAACGGGTCGGTCAGCGCCGACACCATCGAGTCGAGCACCTCCGTGTTGCCCATGCGCGTTCCCTTGCGCATCGCCGTCGACATGTAGACCCCGCGCGACATCACCTCGACACCGCCGCCGATACCCATGTCACAGTCGCCGAGCAGGATGTTCTGCGCCGTGGTGACGATCCCCTGCAGGCCCGACGAACACAGCCGGTTCACGGCCATCGACACGGACTCCATCGGCAGCCCGGCCTGGATGGACGCGACCCGCGCGACATAGGGGTAGCGCCAGTCGGTGGGGATGCAGTTGCCCACCGTCACATAGTTGATCTTGGCCGGGTCAGCGCCCGAGCGCGTCACGGCCTCCTTCATCACCAGGCCGCCCAGCTCGTGCGGCTCGATGTCCGACAGCCCGCCCAGGAAGGTTCCAATCGCCGACCGCACAGCCGACAGCACCACTACGTCCCGATCACTCATGTCCCGGTCTCCTCATCGCCCCGTTGCGCGCCGCCGCCGCTGTCCAGACCGAGTCCGTCGCGCGACGGCGCGGCCCCTGGTCGCCCGACCCTAACTCGGCGACGGCCCCCGGTCACGATGACGAACGGCCCTACCTTCCGGCAGGACGCCGGGTGGGCACGCAGCAGTCGACCGCGCACGGCAGCCCGTTCACGGTGCACCCCGCGGACGGCACGTCCGTCGACAGCGCGCGCGGCGCGGCGGCGGCGGTGTGCTCGGCGACCAGCTCGACCACCATGTCCGCGAACCGCGGGTCCGGGCCCGCCGTCGCCGCCCGGGCGAACGCGATGCCCAGCTCCTGCGCGCGCTCCCGGGCCTCCGTGTCGAGGTCCCAGATCACCTCGACGTGGTCGGAGACGAACCCGACCGGAGCGACGACCACGGCCGGGACGCCCGCCGCGGCCAGCGCGTCGAGGTGATCCACGATGTCCGGCTCCAGCCACGGGACCTGCGGCGGACCGGACCGCGACTGCCAGACGACGTCGTGCTCGGCCAGGCCCAGCTCCGCGGCCACCAGCCGGGCCGCCTCGGCCACCTGCCGGGAGTAGCGGTGCCCACCGTCGGACGGGGTGCCCGCGGCGGCATCCGCGGCCGTCGGCACCGAGTGCGCCGTGAACACCACCCGGGCCCGGTCGCGTACCTCGGCGGGCAGCGTGTCGCGCGCGGCGCGCACCGCGTCCGCGTTCGCCGCGACGAACGCCGGGTGGTCGAAGAAGTGCCGGAGCTTCACCAGCTCCGGTGCATCGTCCCCGACCGCCTTACGGGCCCGCGCGATGTCCTCGTGGTACTGCCGGCACGCCGAGTAGCCGCCGTAGGCGCTTGTGGCGAACACCACTGCGCGACGCACCCCGTCGCGGGCCATCTCGGCGACGGTGTCCTCGGCCAGCGGATGCCAGTTGCGGTTGCCGAAGTACACCGGCAGCTCCGTGCGCTCCCGCACGGCCGCGATCAGGTCCCGGTTGCGCGCGTTGAGCGGGCTGACCCCGCCGAAATGCCGGTAGTGCTCCTCGACGGCGTCGAGCCGCTCCGGCGGCACGCCGCGGCCCCGGACGACGTTCTCCAGGAACGGGCGCACCTCGTCGAGCCCCTCCGGGCCGCCGAAGGACAGGACGAGCAGGGCGTCGACAGGGCCCTGCGTGGGCGGGACGGGATCGAGCACGGCTCCGATTCAACACCGGCCTCCCGGACCCCCGCGCGGCAGCGCCGGAGCGTCAGACTCCGACCGCGTGAAACCCGCCGTCCGCCCACACCATCGACCCGGTCGTCACTGGCAGCCAGTCGCTCAGCAGCGCGCACACCGTCTTCGCCACCGGCACCGGGTCGTTCACGTCCCAGCCCAGCGGCGCCCGGGCGTCCCACGCGTCCTCGAAGGCCGAGAACCCGGGGATCGACTTCGCGGCCATCGTCTTCACCGGGCCCGCCGCGACGAGGTTCACTCGGATCCCCTTCGGCCCCAGGTCACGGGCCAGGTACCGGGTGACCGACTCCAGCGTCGACTTCGCCACGCCCATCCAGTCATAGGCCGGCCACGCCTGGCGGTTGTCGAAGTCCATGCCGACGATCGACGCACCCGCGCTCAGCAGCGGCAGCGTCGCCGTGGCCAGCGACTTCAGCGAGTAGGCACTGACCTGGATGGTCGTCGCCACGTCCGCCCACGGGGCGGTCAGGAACGCGCCCTCGCCCAGGCAGGACTGCGGGGCGAACCCGATCGAGTGCAGGACACCGTCGAGCCCCGGGTTCTCCCCCAAATGTCCGGCGAGCCGGGCCGCCAGGCTGTCGAGCTGCTCCTGGTCGGACACATCCAGCTCGACGACCGGCGCGGGCTGCGGGAGCCGCTGGGCGATCCGCTCGACGAGCCGCAGCCGCCCGAACCCGGTCAGCACGACCTGCGCGCCCTGCTCCTGCGCGATCTTCGCGGCGTGGAACGCCAGCGAGGCGTCGGTGATCACGCCGGTGATCAGCAGGCGCTTGCCGTCGAGCAGTCCCATTTCTCTCCTGTTCCGCGGGCCGTCAGTGGCCCATGCCCAGGCCGCCGTCGACCGGGATGATCGCACCCGTCACGTACGCCGCAGCGTCCGAGCCCAGCCACGTCACGGCCGCGGCGACCTCCTCCGGCGTGGCATATCGGCCCAACGGCACCTGCGCGAGGATCTCGGCGCGGCGGGCGTCGGGCAGGGCGCGGGTCATGTCGGTGTCGACGAACCCGGGCGCGACGACGTTCGCGGTGATCCCCCGCGAACCCAGCTCCCGCGCCACCGACCGGGCCAGCCCGATCAGGCCCGACTTCGACGCCGCATAGTTGACCTGCCCGGCCGAGCCGGTCAGGCCCACGACCGACGACACGAAGATCATCCGGCCTGCGCGGGCCTTGAGCATCCCCCGCGACGCGCGCTTGGCGACCCGGTAGGCGGCGGTGAGGTTCGCGTCGACGACCCGGCCGAACGACTCCTCGCTCATCCGCATCAGCAGCCCGTCGTCGGTGATCCCGGCGTTGGACACGAGCACCTGCACCGGACCGTGCTCGGCCTCGACCTTCCCGAACGCGGCGTCCACGACGGAGGTGTCGGTGACGTCGCAGGGCACCGCGAGCAGCCCCTCGGGCAGGTCCACGACCGGGCTCCGGTGGGTCACCGCCACCTTGTCGCCCTGCGCGGCGAACGCCCGCGCGATCGCCAGCCCGATTCCCCGGTTGCCCCCGGTCACCAGCACACTGCGTCCATCCGCCACGGCGCGGAGCCTAACGCGTATCCTGTGGATCTCCGCCCTGCTCCAATGCGGCGTCGATCCACAGACGGAACGGGCGCCCGAACGGGGTCAGGGCAGGCGCCGCCCGAGGGCCAGGCCCGCGCCGATCCCGGCGACGAGCAGCAGCGCGCCGCCCATCATCCACGGGCGGCTCGCATCCACCCGCCGCATCTCGTAGCCGATCTGCTCGCCCAGCTCGGCGTAGACCTGCCGGAGCTCCCCCTCGCTCGCGGCGGTGAAGAACTGCCCGCCCGACAGCTCGGCGATCTCCCGCATCGACGCGTCGTCCACGGCCACCGACGTGCGGTCGCCGTCGATCTCGATCGAGCCGTAGTCCGTGCCGAAGGAGATCGTCGACACCGGCACCTTCGCCTCGGCAGCCTTGCGGGCGGCGGTGAACGCCCCGCGCGGCTCGTTCTCGCCGTCCGGCCCCGGCACGGTCTGCTTGCCGTCGCTCATCAGCACGATCCGCGCAGGCGGCGGCCCGTCCTGGGTCCCGGAGACCGACTGGGAGAACGTCTCCACCGACGACATCGCCGCGAAGATCGCCTCGCCGGTCGCGGTCGACTCCGACAGCTGCAGGGCGTCGACTGCCCGCTTGACCGACGCGCGGTCCGTCGTCGGCGACACCAGCACCGCCGCGGTGCCCGCGAACGCCACCAGCCCGAGGTTCACCCCCGGGGTCAGCTGGTCCGCGAACGACTTCGCCGCAGCCTGCGCCGCCGCCAGGCGGGTCGGCTCCACGTCCGTGGCCTGCATCGACAGCGAGACGTCGATCACCAGCACGACCGTCGCCCGGTTGCGCGGCACCCGCGCCTCGGCCGTCGGGCCGGCCAACGCGACCGTGAGCAGGGTCAGCGCGAGGATCAACGCGAGGGCGGGGAGGTGCCGCAGCCGCCCCGGGCGGTCCGGGGCGACCCGGTCGAGCAGCTCCAGGTTCGTGAACGCGAGCGTGTCGCGGCGGCGTCGGCGCAGCAGCAGGAGGTAGCCGACGGCCAGCGCGACGACGATGACGAGCAGCAGCAGCCACCAGGGCGTGGAGAACGCCATGCTCACCCGCCCGACCAGGTGCGTTTGCGCGCCAGGACGAAGCGGACGATGTCGGCGACCCAGTCGGAGTCGGTGCGCAGCCGCAGGTGCGCCGCCCCGCACCGGCGCAGCGCCACCGCGACCCGGTCGCGGTGCGCCGAGGCGGCCGCGGCGAACTCCCGGCACAGCAGCGGCGTGGTCTGCACCTCGCGCTGGCGCCCGGTCTCGGGGTCGGCGAGCACGACCGTGCCGACGTCGGGCAGCTCCAGCTCGCGCGGGTCGAGCACCTCGACCGCAAGCAGCTCGTGGCGCGCCGACAGCGCCCGCATCGCGCGCTCCCACTCGGGCTCGCCGAGGAAGTCGGAGATCACGACGGCCAGTCCGCGCCGCCGCGGCGGCCGACGGAGCGCCTCGACGGCCGTGGCGAGATCGCCGCGCGTGCCGACCGGTGCGCGCGGGGTGCGCGCGACCCGCCGCAGCATCCCCCGCGCGTGATCCTGGCCGCCGCGGGCCGGGACCCGCACCGTCTGCTCGCCCGTGCTGACCACCACGCCGATGCGGTTGCCGCCCCCGGCCGTCAGATGGGTGATGGCCGCGAGCGCGGCCACGGCCAGGTCTCGCTTCTCGCACGCCGCCGTGCCGAAGTCCAGGCTGGCCGACAGGTCCATCACCACCCAGGTCTCGAGCTCCCGGTCGGCCACCGTCTGGCGCACGTGCGGCAAGGTCGTGCGGGCGGTGACCGCCCAGTCCATCCGGCGCACGTCGTCGCCGGGCTGGTAGATCCGGGCCTCCCCCGGCTCGCTGCCCGGCCCGGGCACCAACCCCATGTGGTTGCCCTGGAGGAGCCCGTCGAGCCGGCCGCGGACGGTCAGCTCCAGCGACCGCAGCGCGGCCTCGATCCGGCCGTCGCGCAGCGACGGCGGCGCGATCGGGGCGCGACGCACGCGGGCGTCGGTGACCCCCGGCTCGGGCCGGCGGACGTCTTCGAGATGCCCCTCCTGGCGCCCCGGATGGGCGGCGCCCCCGGGCGGCGCCGGTGCCGTCATGTGGAGGCGCCCGCCGGGGTGTAGCCGGTCTGCGGGGGTGCTGCCTGCGGGCGCGCGGTGACCTGCGGCAGCGGGACCGTCGCCAGCACCCTGCCGACGATGTGGTCGACCGGCACCGAGTCGGCCACCGCGTCGTAGGACAGCACCAACCGGTGCCGCAGGACGTCCGGCGCGACGTCCAGCACGTCCTGGGGTAGCACGTAGTCGCGGCCGCGAACCAGCGCGAGCGCCCGGGCGGCGCTGACGATGCCCAGCGTGGCGCGCGGGGACGCGCCGTAGGCGACCCAGCCCGCGACGTCGCCCAGCCCGTGCTCGGCAGGCGTGCGCGTGGCGACCACGAGCCGCACCACGTAGTCGACGAGCGCGTGGTGGACGAATACGCGCGACGCGACGCCCTGCAACCGGACCAGCTCGTCGGGCCCGATGACCTGCTGCGCGACCGGCGGCTCGGCGCCCATCCGGTAGACGATCTCGCGCTCCTCCTCGATTCCCGGATAGTCCACGATGATCTTGAAGAGGAAGCGGTCGCGCTGCGCCTCGGGCAGCGGATACACGCCCTCGTTCTCGATCGGGTTCTGGGTGGCGAGCACGAGGAAGGGGTCGGGCATGGGGAAGGTGCGCCCGCCGATCGACACGTGCCGCTCGGCCATCACCTCCAGCATCGCCGACTGCACCTTCGCCGGGGCGCGGTTGATCTCGTCTGCGAGCACGAAGTTCGCCACCACCGGGCCGAGCTCGACGTCGAACTCCTCGCGGCCCTGCCGGTAGATGCGGGTGCCCAGGATGTCCGCGGGCACCAGGTCCGGGGTGAACTGCAGGCGGGCGAAGGTGCCCCCGACGACGCGGGCGACCGTCTCCACCGCGAGCGTCTTCGCCACCCCGGGCACGCCCTCGATCAGCAGGTGCCCGCGCGCGAGCAGGCCGACGAGCATCCGCTCCACCAGCCGGTCCTGCCCGACGATCACGCGCTTGATCTCGAACACCACACGTTCGAGCAGCTCGCCGTCGTGCGCGGGGGCGGTCACGGATGGGGCCATCGTTCTCCCTCGGGGCACTCGGGTGAGCACGCGCTCGTGCTCCACGAGCAGCCTCGCCCGCACACGGTGTGACGGAGGTGAACTCGCCTGCCACCACGAGGGCCGCCCCCTCCCCCCTGGCGCACCCGCCTCTGCTCCGGCGACCCGCGGCGAGCTGCGGAATCGCCTCGTGGAGCGAGGGCCGGCTGCGGCAGAGTGGGCATCGGTCCCCCTGCCCGCCCGCCGCCTCTCCGGGAGTGACCCGTGAGCCTGCTCGGTCCCTTCCACCGCGGCCCCCGCCGCCGCGGCCTGGCGGGCATCACCGGGCCCGTCCTGCGCCCCGCCGACCCCGGCTACGCGGCCGAGATCGCCGCGTTCAACCCCGCCTCCGGCCGGCGGCCCGGCATCGTGGTCGGCGTGCAGTGCGAGGACGACGTCGTCGCCGCCGTCGTGGGTGCCGGCGCCGACGGACTGCCGGTCGGGGTCAAGGGCGCAGGCCACGGCACCACCGCCGACCCGGCAGCGCCCGTGCTGATCTCGACGCGCCGCCTCGACGCCGTCGCCGTCGACCCGCGGGCCCGCACCGCACGCGTCGGCGCGGGCGCCACCTGGGCGCAGGTCGTCGCGGCCGCCGCGCCGCACGGCCTAACGGCGCTGGTCCCCTCCTCGACCCGGGTGGGGATCGCCGGCTACACCCTCGGCGGCGGCTTGGGGCTGCTCGGCCGCCGGTACGGCTTCGCCGCGGACCACCTGCGCCGCCTGCGGCTCGTCACCGCCGACGGGCGGCCGCACGAGATCGACGCGGACCGCGCGCCGGAATTGCACTGGGCACTTCGCGGGGCCGGCCGGACCGGTTTCGGCGTCGTCACCGAGCTGGAGTTCGGACTCTTCCCGCTCAGCCGGCTCTACGCAGGCGGGATCGTCTGGCCCGCCGCGGCCGCCGCGGACGTGCTGCACGCCTGGCGGGAATGGGCGCCGACACTGCCCGACGACGCCGGGACGTCGGTGGCGCTGCTGCGCGTGCCGCGGGACGCCGCCTGGCCCGCGCCGCTGCACAACCGGACGGTGGTGCACGTGCGCTTCACCGGGGCCGACGTCGACGCCGTCACCGGCGACGCGCTCCTTGCCCCGATGCGCGCGGTCGGCACACCACTGCTCGACGAGGTCGGCGAGCTCTCCCCCACCGCGACCGACGCCGTGCACCGCGAGCCGACGTCCCCGGTGCCGATCCACGACGGCGGGGCGGCGCTGCGCGAGCTGCCCCCCGCGGCCGTCGACGCGCTGCTCGCCGCTGCGGACGTCGACATCGCCGGTCCCCTGACGACCGTGGAGCTGCGCGTGCTCGGCGGTGCGCTGGGCCGGCCCGCGGCGGTGCCCTGCGCCGTCGCCGGGCGGGGAACCGGGTTCGCGCTGCACGTACAGGGGCGCCTGAGCGCGCCGGCGGCGGTGGACGTTCCCGGGGGGCTGGGCGGCGGCGCCCGGGAGGCGGTCGCCGCGGTCGTCGACGCGGTCGCGCGGTGGTCGCTCGGCGGCGCGCTGCCGACCTTCGCCGGGGCGGGCGAGCCGGACGCCCTGTGGTCCCGGCGCGATCACGCCCGCCTGCGCCTGCTGCGCCGGGCCGTCGACGGGGACGGCATGTTCGCCGCCCCACCCCCGCCCTGACCCGCGCCGTCACACCCGCGCCGTCACACGCGGCCGTCACAGCAGGCGGGTCGCCTGGGGCAGGAGGCCCGCCCGGCGCAGCGGCACGATGCGCACGTTCGCGCCGGTGTAGGGCGCCTCCACCATGTTGCCGCCGCCGATGTACATCGCGACGTGGTGGATCGGCGCCCCGGGTCGCTTGTAGAAGACCAGGTCACCGGGCCGCAGGTCGGACACCGGGACCTTGCGGCCGGCGTTGAACTGGTTGCGGCTGACCCGGGGCAGCCCCACGCCCGCGCCGCTGTAGGCGTAGAGCATCAGGCCGGAGCAGTCGAAGCCGATCCGGTTCAGCGGGGAACCCAGGCCGTCCGGGATCCCCGTAGTGGGTCCGCGGCCGCTGCCCCCTCCCCACACGTACTGCACGCCGACCTGCGAGAGCGCGCGATCGATCACGCGCTGCACCGCGCCACCGCGGGCCGGCCGGGGGAAGGCCGGCGGGTGGATTCCCGGCGCGGCGGGGCGGTCGAGGAGGGCGAGGCGGTCGGCCGCGTCCCGTCGGGCGGCCTCCTCGCGTGCCGCCTGCTCGGCCGCCATCTGCCGCTGCCACGCCCGGAACCGGTCGCGCTGCGCATGCAGGACGGAGTCACGGGCCTCGGCCGCGTCGAGCTGCGCCTGCACGGCCGCCCGCTGGGCATCGAGATCGGCCAGCGCGCGAACCTGCTCCTGCGCGGCGGCGTCCGCGGCGGCCAGTGCCGCGTCCGACGCCTGCTTCGCCGCGGTGGCGGCACGCTGCCGGGCCTCGGCATCGGCCCGGGCGGCCTTCGCGGTCGACTCGGCGTTGGTCCGGGCGACCCGCGCGCGCTCCAGCCCGTCGCGGGCGGCGAGCTCCGAGCGGGCGACGATCTCGCTGTACTCGGCGCGGGCGACGAGGTCGGCCGGGTCCTGCGCGCCGGTGAGCAGCCCGAACGGCCCCGTGTCGAGGCCCTCCTGGTAGGTGGCGGAGACGAAGACGTCCATGCGCGCCCGCGCATCGTCGACGGCCGCGCTCGCGGCATCGGTGGCGACCCGGGCCTCCTCGGCACGCCGGGTCGCGGCCACGGCCGCGGCCTGCGCGGCGGTCAGGTCGTCGAGCGCGGCCTCCGCGTCCTCACGCCGGGCAGCCAGGTCGGCCTGGAGGTCGTCGGTGCGGGAGTCGAGCTCGGCGAGGCGGGCCGTGAGCTGCCCAACCTCGGCGGCGCGGGCGCTCACCTGCTCCCGGCTGCGGGTCAGTGCACCGTCGCCGGGGTCGGTCGGCGGTGGCGCCGCGACCGCCGTGCCCGTCGCGGCCACCACCACGCCGATCACGAGCGCAGCGACCAGCGCGGTTCGTCCTCGTCGCACCAGGCCCCCTCCGGCTGCCCGAGTCAGCGCGCCGGGCGCGCCCGTAGACGGCGGGAGCGTGTCATCCGTGCGGCCTCGGCGCGGGCAGCGCGCGGGGCGTGGTGCCCACGTCCACCCGGGCGAGGGATGTGAATGCCCCAGGTGGGCGGAGCTACTGCTCGACCTCTTAGCAGTACGGGCGTACTGTTAACTTCTCGGGACTCGTGGTGCCTCGGACCCAGGTCGTGCGCAAGACTCCCGGGACAGCCCACCACCGCAGGAGGACGCCATCGTGGCCAGCACCGACAGCTTCGGAGCGAAGGGAACCATCCAGGCAGGCGGAGCCGAGCACGAGATCTTCCGGCTCTCCGCCGTCGAAGGTGCCGAGCGGCTGCCGTTCAGCCTCAAGGTGCTGCTCGAGAACCTGCTGCGCACCGAGGACGGTGCGAACGTCACCGCCGACCACATCCGTGCCCTCGCCGCCTGGGACCCGACCGCGGAGCCGGACACCGAGATCCAGTTCACCCCGGCCCGGGTGATCATGCAGGACTTCACCGGCGTCCCGTGCGTGGTCGACCTCGCCACCATGCGGGAGGCCGTCACCGAGCTCGGCGGCGACCCGTCGAAGGTCAACCCGCTCGCCCCCGCCGAGCTGGTCATCGACCACTCGGTGATCATCGACGTCTTCGGCAGGCCGGACGCCTTCGAGCGCAACGTCGACTTCGAGTACAGCCGCAACAAGGAGCGCTACCAGTTCCTGCGCTGGGGCCAGGGCGCCTTCGACGAGTTCAAGGTCGTCCCGCCCGGCACCGGGATCGTGCACCAGGTCAACATCGAGCACCTCGCGCGCGTGGTGATGACCCGGGGTGGGCAGGCCTACCCCGACACGCTCGTCGGCACCGACTCGCACACCACCATGGTCAACGGCCTGGGCGTGCTCGGCTGGGGCGTCGGCGGCATCGAGGCCGAGGCCGCGATGCTCGGCCAGCCCGTGTCGATGCTCATCCCCAAGGTCGTCGGGTTCAAGTTGACCGGCGAGATCCCGCCGGGCGCGACCGCCACCGACGTCGTGCTCACGATCACCGAGATGCTGCGGCGGCAGGGTGTGGTCGGCAAGTTCGTCGAGTTCTACGGCGAGGGCGTCGGCGCGGTGCCGCTGGCCAACCGGGCGACGATCGGCAACATGAGCCCCGAGTTCGGCTCCACCGCCGCGATCTTCCCGATCGACGACGAGACCATCCGCTACCTGAAGCTGACCGGCCGCTCGGCGGCCCAGATCGAGCTCGTCGCGGCCTACGCCAAGGAGCAGGGCCTCTGGCACGATCCCGTCCGCGAGCCGGTGTTCTCCGAGACCCTCGAGCTGAACCTGTCGACGGTCGTCCCGTCGATCGCCGGACCCAAGCGCCCGCAGGACCGCATCGAGCTCTCGTCGGCCAAGCAGGCGTTCCGAACCGTGCTCGTCGACTACGCCGGTGCTCCGGGCGCTCTGCCGAATTCTCTGGCCAACCCGGACGACGCCGCCTCGACCCGGCATCCGTCCGTCGACGAGTCCGTCGAGGAGACCTTCCCCGCCAGCGATCCGGCCGCGCCCGGCGGCCAGTCCGAGGACGAGGCCCCGCACCAGTCGGTGTTCTCGGCCGCCGAGGGAGCAGACGGCCGGGCAAGCCGGCCGGTGACCGTCACCCTCGCCGACGGCGCGTCCTTCGAGCTGGACCACGGCGCCGTCGTGATCTCCTCCATCACGTCGTGCACCAACACGTCGAACCCGTCGGTGATGCTCGGCGCTGCGCTGCTGGCCAAGAACGCCGTCGACCGGGGGCTTGCGGTCAAGCCGTGGGTGAAGACCTCGATGGCGCCCGGCTCGAAGGTCGTCACGGACTACTACGAGAAGGCCGGGCTCTGGCCGTACCTGGAGAAGCTGGGGTACTACCTGGTCGGCTACGGCTGCACCACCTGCATCGGCAACTCCGGCCCGCTGGCCGAGGAGATCTCGGCCGCGGTCAACGAGGGCGACCTCGCCGTGGTCTCCGTACTGTCGGGCAACCGCAACTTCGAGGGCCGGATCAACCCGGACATCAAGATGAACTACCTCGCCAGCCCGCCGCTCGTGATCGCCTACGGGCTCGCCGGCACCATGGACTTCGACTTCGACGCCCAGCCGCTGGGCACCGCGCCCGACGGCAGCGAGGTCTACCTGCGCGACATCTGGCCGACGGCCCAGGACGTCCAAACCACGATCGACAGCTCGATCACCGAGGAGATGTTCACCAAGGACTACGCCGACGTCTTCGCCGGCGACGAGCGCTGGCGCTCGCTGCCCACTCCCGAGGGCAAGACCTTCGAGTGGGACCCGGAGTCGACCTACGTCCGCAAGCCCCCGTACTTCGAGGGCATGGCGCCGGACCCGTCGCCGGTGGTCGACGTCTCCGGCGCGCGGGTGCTGGCCAAGCTCGGCGACTCGGTCACCACGGACCACATCTCCCCCGCCGGCTCGATCAAGGCCGACACCCCGGCCGGGAAGTACCTCATCGAGCACGGCGTGGAGAAGCGCGACTTCAACTCCTACGGGTCGCGGCGCGGGAACCACGAGGTGATGATCCGCGGCACGTTCGCGAACATCCGGCTGCGCAACCAGCTGCTTCGCCAAGAAAACAATGGACAGGGCGTGAGCGGCGGGTACACCCGCGACTTCACCCAGGACGGCGCGCCGCAGGCGTTCATCTACGACGCCGCGCAGAACTACGCCGCGGCCGGCATCCCGCTGGTCGTGCTGGGCGGCAAGGAGTACGGCTCGGGGTCGTCGCGCGACTGGGCGGCGAAGGGAACCGCGCTGCTCGGCGTCAAGGCGGTGATCGTGGAGTCCTACGAACGGATCCACCGGTCCAACCTGATCGGCATGGGCGTGCTCCCGCTGCAGTTCCCGGCCGGTGAGACGGCGGAGTCGCTGGGCCTGGACGGCACCGAGACGTTCGACGTCTCGGGTGTCACCGCCCTCAACGACGGCACCATCCCGCGGACCGTGCACGTGACTGCGACCAGGAATTCGGCAACGAAGGGCGCCGGCGCGAAAGTCGAGTTCGACGCGGTGGTCCGCATCGACACCCCCGGTGAGGCCGACTACTACCGCAACGGCGGGATCATGCAGTACGTGCTGCGGGGCATGCTGCGCAGCTGATCATCGGAGGGGCCGGCACGCCCCTCCCCCGCACGGCCTGACGGCGGGTGCCCGGTTCCCGGGTGCCCGCCGCCGTCGTTGCCGCCGTTCCCCGAGGAGGTGGGGCCCACCTCCTCGGGGTGGGCCGTCGTGGTCAATCAAGCGTCGTCATTTCGGTAGCGTCATTGATTCGTTGACATCATGGTCGAGCGGGCCGTACCGCTCGGTCATCCGTTCGACCGGCATCCCGGCGTCCGGGCGGGTGCTCAGATGCCGGACAACGGGTCACGCCCGTCCCAGGTGCCGATCGCGCCCGACGGGGCGAAGCGGGCGAACAGCTCCTCGCCGTACCAGCGCTCTGCGCGCGTGCGGCGCACCACCGCCCGGTGCTCCGGGCTGCGCGCGAACGCGACGACCGCCGCTGCGTCCGCCCAGATGCTGAACGTCGCCTGCAGCCCGACGGGCGCCTCCCCGATGCTGACGGCGGCCAGCAACCCGTAGGCGCGCGCCAGTTCGTCCGACACCGGCGGCCGGGACCCGCGGAACCGGTGCCAGCGCGACGGACGGACCGTGGCGCGGGTGAGAACCGCGACCGGCCCACCCCGGGGCGGGGGCGCCGGCGATCCGGGGTGCGGCCGCACCGGTCTGCTGGCGGGCAGCGCCGGGGAGCCAGCGAGCGGCGCCGGGGAGCCGGCCGGCGGGAGTGCCGGAGGGGTGGCGGGCACCCGCGGCCGGCGGAGGTCGGCGAGCACGTCGCGCCCACCCCAGCGGCCGTACCCCGACACCAACGCGAGCCGCACGCCGTACGTCTCGCCTCCTGCGGCCCGGTTGCGCGCCGCCCGCTGGGCGAACCAGCCGTCCTCGAAGGCGGCCAGCGCCGCGGCATCCTGCCAGATCGCGAACAGCGCGGTCCTGCTCAGATCGGCGCCCAGGGCAGTGGCCCCACGTCCGGTGCCGAGCAGCCGTGCGAAGCGCAGGCCGGGTGTCCCCCGCAGCCGCAGCCGGTCCGTACCGAGGCGGGCGAGCGCGACCGGTGCCCGCCACACCGGCTCGCGAAGCAAGTGGAAGGACGCGATGCCGGCCGGCGGGTCGTCGACGCCCCCGAACCTCACAGCTCTCATCCTCACCGACGGACGCTCGGCTCGCGCAGCGGTCCCCGTGCGCCGGCGACTCTGCTGTACGCCGGAACCGCGTACGCGGCGTCGGCTGCAGCAGGCGCGAGGCGCCGGGACCCGCCCGACCCGCCAGGAACCCGCATCTCGCGCCGGTAGGAACAGGCGCGACGATCAGGAAGGCGGCGCGGGGTCGGGCGATGGCTCGGGCTGCGTTACGCCGCGATGGCCAGGGTGAGGGCGAACCGCTCCTGCGGGTCGACCCAGGTCCGCTCGGGGCGCAGGTGGGCTGCGGCCAGCTCGGCAGCGAGGCCGTCCAGGCGGAACTTGGCCGAGACCTCCGTGCGCATCTCCTCCCCCGCGGCGAACTCGACGACGAGCCCGAGGTCGCGCACCGTCACGGCCATCGGGCGCTCGGCCCGGAGCCGCATCTCGATCCACTCCCGCTCCGCGTCCCACAGCGCGACGTGGGCGAACGCGTCGACCTGCAGGTCCGCGTTGAGCTCGCGGTTGAGCACGTGGAGGACGTTGCGGTTGAACTCGGCCGTCACCCCCGCGGCGTCGTCGTAGGCCGCCACCAGCGCGGCCGGTTCCGTGACCAGCGCCGCCCCGAGCAGCAGGTGCTCACCCGGCCGCAGCGCGGCCCGCACCCGCGAGAGGAACACCGCCCGCTGCGCCGGTTCGAGGTTGCCGATCGTGCCGCCCAAGAAGGCGACGAGCCGTCGATCCGCCGTCGCGCCGGGCCCGGCGTCGTCCGCGCGGGGCAGCCGGTCCAGGTGGGCGGTGAAGTCGCCCACCACGCCGTACAGCGTGAGCGCCGGGTAGCGCACGGCCAGTGCGTCGAGCGCCTCACCCAACGCGGCCACGCTGACGTCGAGCGGGACGTAGCGGCCCAGCGTCCCGGCGCGGGTGAGGGCGTCGAGCAGCAGCCGCGTCTTCGCCGACGACCCGGACCCCAGCTCGACCAGCGTGGTCGCCCCCGTCAGCGCGGCGATCTCGTCGACGTGCGCGGTGAGCAGCGCGGCCTCGGTACGCGTCGGGAAGTACTCGGGCAGCGCGGTGATCTCCTCGAACAGCGCGCTACCGCGCGCGTCGTAGAAGTACTTCGGCGGCAGTTGCTTCGGGCGCGACGTCAGTCCGAGCAGGACGTCCATGCAGAGGGCGGCGCGGGCGTCGTCCGGGGTGAGGTGGACGTCGATGCGGGCGGTTCGGGTGGCCATGCGACTCCCTCAAGCGTGTCCTGCAGATCGGCGCCGCGGCGGAGCACGGCGGAGATCTCCAGGTGATGTGCAGGTGGCGTGACTGTCGTGGCGGCCCCGGACGGGACCGTGCGGACGACGTCCCCCCGGCAGGCGGCATCCAGCCACCTGGCGTCACGCGGCCGAGCTGCCCCGGGCGGGCGCGGCCGCATCCAGCGGCCGGACGTCGCAGTGCTGCGGCGTGGCGACCACCAGGCTCCGGTCCGGCACGGATACCCACCCGGTGCTCGCGTCCGACGGCTCGGACGCCACCGTGACCGCCCCCGTCCCCCTGCGAACCGACAGCGCGTGCGTCCAGGTGGTGGCCCAGATCGCGGTGCCGTTGGTGAGCAGCAGGTTCAGCCGTGAACGGGGGGCCGCGCCGTCGACGGAGCGCACGACGTCCACCAGGACCGCCGCCGGGTCGTCGCCCGCACGAAGGCGGTGGCGGACCAGCGCCCACAGCAGCGCGGAGTCGCTGGGGGCGTCCAGCGTCAGCAGGTCCGTGACCGGCAGCTCCGCCGCGAGCCCCGCCACGGCCCCGGGCCAGCCCCGGACCACGCCGTTGTGGCTGAACAGCCAGCGGCCCTCGGCGAACGGCGCCGCCGCGGTGGAGGTGACCGGCATGCCCGGTGTCGCCGAGCGCACCGCGGCGAGCACCCCGGTGGTGGGGGTGACCGCGGCAAGCGCGGCAAACCCGGTGTCCGCCCAGAGCGGGCGGTCGCTGCGGTAGCGCGCCGGTCCGACGGCGCCGACGTCGTCAGCCGGATCGACACCCGGGTCGCCGTCCGGTGCCGCTTCCGACGCCCCGGCGACGGGCGGGTACCAGCCCGCCCCGAACCCGTCCGCGTTCACCGTGCCGCCGCCGCGCATGTCCGACGGCGCGTACGACTGGTGCAGCAGGCCGTGCGGCGCGTCGAGCAGCAGCGTGGCGAGCGTCGTGGGCGGACCGACGTAGGCCAGATGCCGGCACACGTCAGCCACCCTCCGGCCCGGCCACCGGGTCCACCGCCGGGTCCGCGTCCCGTGCGCAGCGGAACCCGGCGAAGATCTGCCGGCGGACGGGGTGGTCCCAGTTGCGGAACGTGCCGCGGATCGCCGCGGCGTCCGTCCCGAACGAGCCGCCGCGCAGCACCCGGTAGTCGCCACCGAAGAACACCTGCGAGTACTCGGGATACGGGAAGACGGTGAACCCGGGGTAGGGATGCCAGCCCGAGCTGGTCCACTCCCACACGTCGCCGACCAGCTGGTGCACCCCCAGCGGCGACGCCCCCGCCGGGTAGGCGCCCACCGGCGCAGAGCGCAGGTGGCGCTGCCCGAGGTTCGCGTGTGCGGGGGTCGGATCGTCGTCGCCCCAGGGGAAGCGCCGCGACCGGCTCGTCGCCGGGTCGAAGCGCGCCGCCTTCTCCCATTCCGCCTCGGTGGGCAATCGCTTGCCCACCCATGCCGTGTACGCCTCCGCCTCGAAGAAGCACACGTGGCACACCGGCTCGTCCGCCCGCACCGGCTCGAGCACGCCGAACCGGCGCCGCCACCACGTGGCGCCGTCGCGCGTCCAGAACTGCGGCGCGACCAGCCCGGCCTCGACCTTGTGCGCCCAACCGCGCTCGCTCCACCAGCGCGGGTCGTCGTAGCCGCCCGCGTCGACGAACGCCGCGTACGCGCCGTTCGTCACCGGTACGGTGTCGATCCAGTAGGCGGGCAGGTCCACGGCGTGCGCGGGACGCTCGTTGTCCAGGGCCCACGGTTCGGTGTCCGTGCCCATCGTGAACGGCCCGGCGGGAACGAGCACCTCGGCGGCCGCGGGCGCCGCGGCGGGCTCCGGCGGGGGCGGGGCGTGCAGCACGGGCGCGCCGGCGCGCAGCTGGTGCGTGGCGAGCATCGTCTCGTCGTGCTGCTGCTCGTGCTGCACGATCATTCCGAAGGCGAATCCCTGGTCCAGCAGGCGCCTGCCGCGCAACGGGCTGGCGCCGAGGGTGTCGAGCGCCTTCTCGCGCACCTCCGCCACGTAGGCGCGCGCCTCCGCCGGGCTGAGCAACGGCAGCTCGACCCGCCTCGCCCGGGAGTGCTGGAACGCGTCGTAGAGCCCGTCGATCTCCGGGCGCAGCGGCTCCCGGCCGCCGACGTCCCGCACCAACCACAGCTCCTCCTGGCTGCCGACGTGCGCGAGGTCCCACACCAGCGGGGACATCAGGGGCGAATGCTGGGCGACCAGGTCCGCCTCGTCGACGGCGTCGGTGAGGCCGCGGGTGCGGGCCCGGGCCCGCTCGAGGAGGTCTGCGACACGGGTGCGCAACGCGTCGGTGTCCCGGTCGGCGGGCTGGGGGGCGCCGGGCAGGGGCCCGGGGTCGGTGACGGTCATGCGCGTGCCTCCTCGGGGACGTCGGCCGGGCCGGCCGGGGGTGTGCCGCCGGCAGGACCGGCAGGGTGTGGGCCCGTGGTGTGCAGGTCCGCGGGGCACAGCCCGCGCCGGACGCGACGTTCCAGCAGCACGACCAGGTCTGCGACCAGCCACGACGGTGCGTCCAACCGGGGCAGCGTGGCCACGGCCAGCTCGAACACCGTGACCGCGGCGCGCTGCAGCACCCGGTCCGCGAGCCCGTGGCGGGCGGCCGAGACCCAGCGGCCGGCTGCGGGCTCGCACGCCTTCCGCGCCCGGTCCGTCACGGCAGGGTCTGCCAGCAGCGCCGCCAGCACGGCCGCCGGAAGCGCCCACCGGCGACCCGGTTGGGCGTCGAGGTAGCGGACCTCGAGGTGGCCGTGCGGGCGCACCGGAGGGAAGAGGGTGGAGATGTGGTACTCGAGGTCCGCGGTCGTCGGCGGAGGCAGCCCGGCCTGCCCGCGGATCCAGGCCGCGAACGTGACACCGGGCGGCGCGTCCCACCGGCCGTCGGCACGCCGGACGCACAGCAACTCGGTGTCGAGCACTCGCCGGGCCCACGCCGCCGCCGGATCGCCCCGCACCGACAGCGGCGGGGCGGTGCGCTGCGGATCGAGCGCGAGCCACGCGGCCAGCCGCGACGACTTCCACCCGGTGCGCCGCCCGTGCAGCACCGGCGAGTTCGCGAACGCCCCGACCAGCACCGGGCCGAGGGCGTGCACGGCCTCCCAGCGGCGGGCGACCTCGACCCCCTCCCCCGCATCGAGGCACACCTGCACGGCGGCGGTGGAGCACATTCCGCTGCGACCCCACGGGCCGACCCGGTCGAAGCGGCGTTCCATCGCGCGGTAGCGGGGAAGGTCGAGCACCCGGCGGGCGGGGCGCACCGGGTCCGCGGCGTGCGGGGAGACGGCGATGCCGTGGGCGGCGAGGCGATCGTGGAGCACCTCGGCGTCCGCGACGACGGTGCGGACGAGGGTGCCGAAGGGGGCCAGTGGCGGGCTGGCCAGTTCCACCTGGCCACCGGGTTCGACGGTGACCGTGCAACCGCCCGGGAGGGGGCGTGCCGGGGATCGCGGGTCGAGCGAGGGCGGTGCGTACGGCCCGAGTGCCGCACGCAGCACCGCGGGATCCAGCGGGGCGGCGGGCTCGGCGGTGTGGTGCACCAGCCATTCGAGCTCCACCCCCACCAGCCGGGGCGGGCCGTGCTTGAAACAGACCGAGGCGACATACCGCTCGGCGTCGTCCTGGGTGCGCAGCATCTGTGTCGTCTCGTCTCGGGTCGTCTCATCCGCCATCATGCTTCGGACGCTACCCCCGGCCACCGACAGTTTCGCGTCGATCGACGGTCGCCCGGCCGGGCCGGACGGCAAGTCCTAGTGTGGTCGGGTGCCCCGGGTCAGCCACGACCATCTCGCCGCCCGGCGGCAGCAGATCCTCGACGGCGCCCGGGCGTGCTTCACGCGGTTCGGCTACGAGGGCGCGACGGTGCGCAGGCTGGAGGAGAGCACCGGGCTGTCCCGCGGGGCGATCTTCCATCACTACCGCGACAAGGACGCGCTGTTCCTCGCGCTCGCCGAGCAGGACGCCGAGCGGATGGCCGACGTCGTCGCCGCGCAGGGGCTCGTCCAGGTGATGCGCGAGCTTCTCGCGCATCCGGACGGCGACGAGCGCAGCTGGCTGAGCACGCGGCTGGAGGTGTCCCGCCGGCTCCGCACGGATCCCGAGTTCCAGGAGCGCTGGCGGGCGCACTCGGCCGCGCTGACCACCGCGACGCGGGCCCGGCTCGAGGGGCAGGCCGCTGCCGGCGCGGTCCGCGACGACGTCCCCGTTCCGGTGCTCGCCCGCTACCTCGATCTCGTACTGGAGGGGCTGGTGTCGCACCTGGCTCAGGGTTTGCCCGTGGACGAGCTCGACGCCGTGCTGGACCTGGTGGAGGGCGCGGTCCGGCGCGGGGAGCGCACGGCGCGTTAGATGCTCGGCGGACCGGCCTCGGCGCGCGCAGGCCGGTCAGGCCGGTCAGGCGGAACGGGCCGGGAAGTGACCGATCCGCCCGGGCTGCGAGCTGCCCCATCGTGAGCGGCTCGGGTGCCGCGGCCACCAGGCACGGCTGTCCCCGCTCGTCCTACCGGTTCCCGGTTCCCCGGTCCCGCTATCCCCCGGTTCCACGGTCCCCTGGTTCCACTGTGCACGGCGCGAACTGTGCATTCCTCAGCTCACGGGCGCCGCGGCCGGTGCGGGGGCCGCGACCTCGAAGCGCTCGGCCGTCCGCTGCGCGGTGGACCGGGCCCAGCTCGTCGTGGCGGCCAGCCCCAGGCCCAGCACGGCCAGACCGCAGCCGATGACGACGATCCACGCCGGGCGGGCGGCGTCGGCGAACCCGGTCGTCATCGAGGTGCCGAGCTGCGCCGTGACCAGCGAACCCAGCACCGCCACGCCGAGGGCGGAACCCACCTGTCGGCTCGTCGACGCCACCCCGGCCGCGACCCCGGCCTGGGCCAGCGGCATGCCCGACACCGCGGTGTTCGTGATCGGCGCATTGATCATCCCGAACCCGATGCCGAACACGACGTACGCCGCGACGACCAGGAGAAGGGGGGTGTCGGTGTCCAGTGTCAGCAGCAGGCATCCGCTGGCGGCGATGCCCGCACCACCGATCACCAGCGGGAGCCGAGTGCCGCTGCGGGCCACGAGCCGGCCCGAGATCGGGGGGAGCAGCGCCGTCATCGCGGCCATCGGCAGAGTGAGCAGCCCCGCGTGCAGCGGGGAGAAGCCACGGACGTCCTGCAGGTAGAGCGCGTTGAGGAAGAGGAACCCGGCGAACGCGGCGAACGCGGCGACGGCGGTGAGCGTCGCGGCCGAGAACGGCACGCTCGCGAAGAAACGCGGGTCCAGCAGCGGCTCGGCCCGCCGGGACTCGACCAGCAGCAACCCGACCAGCGCCGCGGCGGCAGCAAGGAACGACCCGACGATCAGCGGGCTGCCCCAGCCGCGCCCGGGGCCTTCGATGATCCCGAAGGTCACGCCCGCCAGCAGCACGATCATGAAGAGCTGACCGGCCGGGTCGAACCGCCGAGGCCGCGGGGCCCGCGACTCGGGGACGAACCGCGCGGTCAACACGACCACGGCCACGACCACCGGGACGTTCAGCAAGAAGACCGACCGCCAGCCCACGGCGTCCACCAACACCCCGCCGACCAGCGGACCCAGGGCCATCGACAGGCCGATCACCCCGCCCCAGACACCGATCGCCTTCGCGCGCTCGGCGCGCTCCGTGAAGACGTTCGTGATGATCGACATGGCGACGGGGTTCAGCATGGACCCGCCGACCGCCTGCAGCGCCCGGAAGACGATCAGCCAGCCGGTGCTCGGAGCGAGGCTGCACAGCAGCGATCCGATGCCGAACAGGGTGAGCCCGGTCTGGAACGTGCGGCGACGGCCGAGCCGGTCGCCGGTCGAACCGCCCAGCATGAGCAGGCTCGCGAGAACCAGCGTGTAGGCGTCGATGACCCACTGCAGCTCGGACAGCGAGGATCCGAGGTCCCGCCGGATCGACGGCAGAGCCAGGTTCACGATGGTGTTGTCCAGCCCGACGATGAACAGGCTCGAACAACAGATGGCGAGGACCAGCATCCGCCTGCGGCGGGTCAGGTCGGGCACGGAGTTACCTCGTTCCCGCCGATGCGGCGATCGTAAGCGTTGCTCAAGAGGGCATTCCAAAACCCCGGGCGCCGCAGGCGCGGACCGGGTAGCGGAAATGCCCCCTCAGTCAACGCCCGGCCGATGCGCGAATTCCGCGCCCACCGCGCGGAGGTGCACAAGGTCACAGCCCGGCACCAGGCAGCTCACAGGGTCGACGGCGTCGGCTCGGCGAACTGGGGCTCGGCGAACTGGGGCTCGGCGAACTGCGTCCGGTACAGCGCCGCATAGCGCCCACCGGCATCGAGCAGGTCGTCGTGCGTGCCCCGTTCCACCACTCGCCCGCCCTCGACCACCGCGATCTCGTCGGCCGCCCGCACGGTGGAGAGCCGGTGCGCGATCACGATCGCGGTACGGCCCGCCAGCGCCTCGGCCAGGGCCGCCTGTACGGCGGCCTCGGACTCGGAGTCGAGATGCGCGGTGGCCTCGTCCAGGATCACCACCCGCGGCCGGGCGAGGAGCAGCCGGGCGATCGTCAGCCGCTGCCGCTCGCCGCCCGACAGCCGGTACCCGCGCTCGCCCACCACCGTCTCCAAGCCGTCCGGCAGCGCGTCGAGCACGGCCCCGAGCCGGGCGCGTCGCAGCGCGTCGGCCAGCTCGGCGTCGCTCGCCTCAGGAGCGGCGTAGCGCAGGTTCGCCGCGATCGTGTCGTGGAAGAGGTGCCCGTCCTGGGTCACGACCCCGACCGCGCCGCGCAGCGCGGCGAACGAGAGGTCCCGCACGTCCACGCCGGACAGCTCGACCGCGCCGCGGTCGAGGTCGTAGAGCCGCGGGATCAGCGCCGCGATGGTCGACTTACCCGCCCCCGACGGACCGACCAGCGCCAGCAGCCGCCCGCCGCCGACCTCCAGGTCGATCCCGTGCAGCACGGCGGCGTTCGCCCGGCGGTCGAGCACCGCGACGTCTTCCAGCGACGCCAGGGACACCCGCTCCGCTCCGGGGTATGCGAAGTGCACGTCGCGGAGGCGGACGGAGACGGGCCCGGCCGGCAGCGGCCGCGGATCCGGCCGTTCGGTGATGAGCGGCTCCAGGTCGAGCACCTCGAAGACCCGTTCGAACGACACGAGCGCGGTCATGACGTCGACCCGCGCGTTCGCCAGCGCCGTCATCGGCGAGTAGAGCCGGGTGAGCAGCAGCGCCAACGTGACGACGGTGCCCGGGGCGATCGCACCGGTGACGGCCAGGTAGCCGCCGAGACCGTAGACCAGCGCCTGGGCCAGCGCCGAGACGAGCGAGAGCGCCGTGACGAACACCCGCGACACCATCGCCGTGCGCACCCCGATGTCGCGCACCCGCTCGGCCCGCTCGCCGAACTCGCGGGCCTCCTCCTCGGGCCTGCCGAACAGCTTCACCAGCGTCGCGCCCGGTGCGGAGAACCGCTCGGTCATCCGGCTGCTCATCTGGGCGTTGAGATCCGCCGACTCGCGGCGCAGGTCCGCGATCCGCCTGCCCATCCGCCGCGCGGGCAGCACGAAGATCGGCAGCAGCACGAGTGCCAGCACCGTGACCTGCCACGCGAGCCCGATCATGACGGCCAAGGCGAGGGTGAGCTGGATGATGTTGCTCAGGACGCTGGCGAGCGTCGAGGTGATCGCCGACTGCGCGCCGATGACGTCGCTGTTGAGCCGGCTGACCAGCGCGCCGGTGCGGGTGCGGGTGAAGAACGCCACCGGCATCCGCTGGACGTGGGTGTACACGGCCTTGCGGAGGTCCACGATCAGGCCCTCCCCGATCCGGGAGGAGAACCACCGGGACACCAGTCCGGTGACCGCCTCGAGGACGGCGAGCGCCGCGATGCCACCGGCCAGCCCGACGACCGTCGCCGCCGCGGCCGACACCTGCCCGCCCGCCACGATCGCGTTCACCACCCGGCCCGCCAGTACCGGGGTCGCCACGCCGATCCCGGCCCCGACGACGGTGAGCAGCAGGAAGGCCAGCAGCCAGCGGCGATAGGGCTGCGCGAACCGCCAGATCCGGCCGACCGTGCCCGGCCGGATCGACCGCGGCGCGTCCGCAGCCCGCGCGGCACCGCGCATCAGACCCCACGGCCGGTCCATCGGCGCCCCTCTCTCCCGCACGTACACGCCATGGTTACACCGTTTCATCCGCTTCCCAGCGGGCGCACGTCGGATGCTGCCCCAGACCCCCGACAGTTCCCGGGTCGGCGATCGATTGACGATCCGTTGCGTCATTGAATCATTGACAATTGAAAGACGGACCGGTCCCGTCGCCCCGGGCTTCCGGACAGCCGGGGTGGCGCCGCCCGGATCCGCTACCGGCCGGGCGGCGCCACCCACGAACGACCGACGCTGCGCCCACGGTTACCCCTCATTGCGGCGGGCGCAGGGCCTGTCCAGGTCGCCCCTCTTCCGTTCGGGACTGCCTGCTCGTACCCCGTCCGGCTACGAGGGCTTCTTGCTCCGGGTAGCACCACCGCGTCCACGTAGCACGACACCCGACTCGCTCAAGACGCGGTGCACGAATCCGTACGACCGCCCTGTCGACTCGGCCAGGGCACGGATGCTCGCGCCCTTCTCGTACTTCTTCTTCAGGTCGCTGGCGAGCTTGTCGCGCTGGGTGCCGGTGATACGGGCACCCTTCTTCAGGTCGGCCACGACGAATGGACCTCCTCCATTGCCCCCACTCGGGCGCATCTCGCGGACGCCCCTCGCGAACGTCACACGACATCGGGGCCGGTCCGCCCCTCCGTGGGTCAATGATCGACGACACATGCACCGCTGGCCACCAGTCACGATGCGGATCGGCGAACGGTTCGTCCGAACGGATCACGCAGTCGGGTGATCAGCGGAACCCCGGGTGCGCTGGAGCGTCATGCGAGCTGAACGAGCTCCAGGTAGTCCGCTGACCAGTGGTCCTCGGTGCCTTCCGGAAGCACGATGACCTTGTCCGGCGACAGCGCCTCGACGGCGCCGGGGTCGTGGGTCACCAGCACGACGGCGCCCGCGAAGTGCCGCAACGCGTCGAGCACCTGCTCACGGCTCGCCGGGTCCAGGTTGTTCGTGGGCTCGTCGAGCAGCAGGACGTTCGCCGCGCTCGACACGAGCCCGGCCAGCGCGAGCCGCGTCCGCTCACCCCCTGAGAGGGTGCCCGCAAGCTGGTCGAGCTGTTCGCCGCTGAACATGAACGCTCCCAGCAGGGTGCGCAGCTGCTGCTCCGGGGTGTCCGGCGAGGCGTGCCGGACGTTCTCCCACACCGTCGCGGCCATGTCGAGCGTGTCGTGCTCCTGCGCGAAGTACCCCAGCCGCAGCCCGTGACCGGGGACGACCTCCCCCGCATCGGGAGCCTCGGTGCCGGCCAGCAGGCGCAGCAGCGTGGTCTTGCCCGCGCCGTTCAGGCCGAGGACGACGACCTTCGCCCCCTTGTCGACGGCCAGGTCCACCCCGGTGAACACCTCGAGCGAGCCGTAGGCCTTCGACAGGCCCTCCGCGGTGAGCGGCGTGCGCCCGCACGGGGCGGGGTTCGGGAAGCGGATCCGCGCGACCTTGTCGTTGCGGCGTTCGGGTTCCAGGCCGGCCAGCAGCTCGTCCGCGCGGCGCGCCATGTTCTTCGCCGCCACGGCCTTGGTCGCCTTCGCGCCCATCTTCGCCGCCTGCAGGTGCAGCGCCGACGCCTTCTTCTCGGCGTTCGCCCGCTCCCGGCGGCGGCGCTTCTCGTCGGTGGCCCGCGCCTCCTGGTAGCGGCGCCAGTCCATGTTGTAGACGTCGACCTCGCCGCGGGTGGCGTCGAGGAACCACACCTTGTTGACCACCGCCGCGAGCAGCTCGGTGTCGTGGCTGATCACGACGAGCCCGCCGTCGTGGGCGGAGAGGAAAGAGCGCAGCCAGGTGATCGAGTCGGCGTCCAGGTGGTTCGTGGGTTCGTCGAGCAGCAGCGTCGTCGCGCTCGGCGCTCCCCCGCCGCCTCCGTCCGAGGCGGCGAACAGGATCCGCGCGAGCTCGACGCGACGCCGCTGGCCACCCGAGAGGGTCTGGATCGTCTGGGTGAGCACGCGGTCCGGCAGCCCGAGGTGCGCGCAGATCCGCGCTGCGTCGCTCTCCGCAGCGTAGCCGCCGAGCGCGGAGAACCGCTCCTCGATGCGCCCGTACTCGCGGACCGCACCGTGCTGCGCACCGTCGACGAGCTCGGACATCCTGGCCTGCGCCTTCTCCATCTCGCGCAGCAGCTGGTCCAGCCCCCGGGCGGAGAGCACCCGGTCCTTCGCGGTGACCGTGAGATCGCCCTCGCGCGGGTCCTGCGGCAGGTAGCCGACCGGTCCGTTCGCGGCGACCGTGCCCGCGTACGGCTCACCCTTCCCCGCGAGCACCCGCAAGGAGGTGGTCTTGCCGGCGCCGTTGCGGCCGACGAGGCCGATCCGGTCGCCGGGCTGCACCCGCAGCGTGGCATCGGAGAGGAGGATGCGGGACCCGGCACGGAGTTCCAGGTCGGTCGCGGTGATCACAGGGCTCCAGGAGGGCGACGACAGGGGCGGCGGCCGAGGGCGCTACCCGTTCCGGACCACGAGCCCAGTTTACCGGTCCGCGCGGGCGGCCTCCGGGACCGTCCACCGGAGCGCACGCGCAGATATCCCCTACGGTGACGCCATGCCCGACCTCACCTCGCTCGCGGGCCGGGCGGCGCTGGTCACGGGAGCGAGCCGCGGGATCGGCCGGGCCGTGGCCGCCGAGCTGCTCGCCCGGGGCGCGTCGGTCACGATCACCGGGCGCAAGGAGGACGAGCTGTCCGCCGCGGCGGCCGAGCTCGCCGCCGGACCGGCCGGGGGCGACACGTCCCGGGTGCTCGCCGTACCCGGCAACGCCGGCAACCCCGCCGCCCGGGCCGCCGCCGTCGACGCCACGGTGGCCGCGTTCGGCGGGCTCGCGATCCTGGTCAACAACGCCGGTGTGAACCCGCAGTTCGGGCCGCTCGTCGACGCCGACCTCGACGCCGTGCGCAAGGTCTTCGACGTCAACGTGCTGGCGGCGCTGGGCTTCGTACAGCTCGCGCACCGCGCGTGGATGGGAGCGCACGGCGGCGCGGTGGTCAACATGGCCTCGGTGGCGGGGTTGCGCTCGACGCGGGACATCGGCGCGTACGGGTCGGCCAAGGCCGCGCTGATCCGGCTGACCGAAGAGCTGGCCTGGCAGCTCGGGCCGCGGGTCCGGGTCAACGCCGTCGCGCCGGCCGTCGTGCGGACCCGGTTCTCGACGGCGCTCTACACCGGCCGTGAGGAGGCGGTCGCGGCGGCGTACCCGCTGGGCCGGCTGGGCTCGCCGGAGGACGTGGCCGGGCTGGTCGGCTTCCTCGTCTCGGACGCGGCGTCCTGGATCACGGGTGAGACGGTGCGCGTGGACGGTGGATTGCTCGCCACCGGCGGGCTCGGCTGAGGTCGGGCGAACTCGGATCGTCACGAGCGTCGCCACTCACATCTCCCGGACCACGATCTCGACGGCCACGGCGCGGCGGGCGGCCTCCTCGAGCACGGCGCGGCGGGGCTCGGGGACGTCGAGCACCCGCGGCTCGGCCCGGGCCAGCAGCGCGGCGAGGCGCCGGTCGGCGCGCAGGTCGTCGAGTGCGGCGGTATCGCCGCCGAGGACGACCGCATCCAGGGTCGCGGCGACCGGGAGCAGGACCCGGGCGACGGCGTTCGCTGCCGCGTCCAGGGCGACCCGTGCCTGGTTGTCGCGTCGCCGCCCGAACCGCCCGGACGACGATCCGCCCTTCCGGTTGCGCCCGTGTACGGGCCGCGCCCCGGTCGTCGACGTCTGCACCGTGCCGCCGAGCGCGACGCCGATGCTGTAGCCGCCGAGCCGGACGAGGACGATCCCGATCCGCCGGGGAACGGCGAGGTGGGCGTGCAGGGCGTCGAGCACGGCACGGGCAGGCTGCGCAGCACTCGTGGCGTGCTCGGCACCCGGCAGCATCGCGGGAGGCACCGCGCCGGGAGGCAGGCCGCCAAACGGCACGACGACCTCCGCCGCCGCCCCGTCCGACGCCTCGACGCGCACCTCCCGCCCGGTGCCCCGGACGGCGGCCAGACCGCCGTGGCGGGCCGCGAACCGGTCGAACCAGCCGAGGAGGCGCTCCGGCTCGACCTCGACGGCCCGACCTCCGCCGACCACATCCCGGGTTCGTGCCACCCGCGAAGCGTAGGAAACGAATCGCGCGTCCGTGCATCGCGGGCGGGGCGGGTGTCGAGGGGCACCCATCGAGTGCGGCGATCTCGCCGACCTGGTCGGCGCGCAAGTCGCCGAGCCGCGGTTGGCCCGGTACAACTGGCGAGTGCGCTCCCCCGATCCCGCCTCCGGGCATCGACCCCCGGCCGTCGAACCCGGAGCCCGGTTCGCCGTCGCCGTCGTCGGTGCCGGACCGGCCGGCCGGGCGCTGGCGGGCGCCTGCGCCCGGCGTGGGCTGCGCACCGCGCTCGTCGACCCCGATCCACCGCGGCCGTGGCGGCTCACCTACGGCGCCTGGAGTGACGAGCTTCCCGCCGATCTCCCCGAGACCGCCGTCGCCGCCCGCGCCCGCGGTCGGGCCGTCGCGCTGACCACCCGGGACCTGGGCTGGGAGTATGCCGTCCTGGACGTCGCCGGGCTGCGCGCGCACCTCGATGCCGGGCTGGCCGACGTGACGGTGGTCGCCGGGCGCGTGGTGCACCGCGACGGCGACGGCGTCGTGCTGGCCGACGGCACCACCGTGGCGGCCCTCGTCGTCGTCGACGCCGGTGGCTATCGCCAACCGCTGCGGCACCCGGGCATCGCCGGCGGATCGGCGGGACCCCGTCCGGCCGCGGAGCAGACGGCGTACGGCGTGGTCGTGGACGAGCAGGAGGCCGCGGCGGTCGCCGCGCCGGGGACCGCGCTGTTCATGGACTGGCGGCCACCGCTCGGCGACTCCGCAAGCCGAGAGTCCGGGACCGCCGGTTGGCCCACGTTCCTCTACGCGGTCCCGCTGGGCGGCGGCCGCGTGCTGCTGGAGGAGACATCGCTGGCCCGCCGCCCCGGCCTGCCGATGGCGGCCCTGCGGGACCGGCTGCTCGCCCGCCTCGCCCGCTTCGACATCACGCCGTCGCCGGTCACCGAGGTCGAGCGGGTCCACTTCCCCGTCGACACGGCCCGCCACCGCGCGCCGGGCGTCGTCGGGTTCGGTGCGGCGGCGCCGCTGATGCACCCGGCCACCGGGTTCAGCGTCGCCGCGGCGCTCCGCCTGGCCCCGACCGTCGCCGACGCGCTCACCGCGCACCTGCCCCGGGACCCGCGGGGCGCGCTCGCGGCGGCGCGCGCCGTGGTCTGGTCACCCGCCGCCGGGGCCGTGCACCTGCTGCGCCGGCGCGGCCTGGAGGCGCTGCTGCGGATGCCTCCCGAGGAGGTGCCCGCCTTCTTCGAGGTGTTTTTCGAGCTGCCGGAGCCGCACCGGTGGGCCTACCTCACGGGCCGCGACGATCTGGCAGCGACCGTGGCCGCCATGAACGCCCTCTTCGGCCGGGCCGGTTGGCGGCTGCGCCGCCGCCTCGTCGGCCCCGCGCTGCGCCCGGCACTGCGCGAGAACGCCTCCGTCCCGGGGCCCTGACCGCCCGGAGAACGACGAGTGCCCCGACCGGACCCCCCCCCCCCCCGCTGTGTCGGGACGGGGTGGGTCAGACGCGGAAGCCGAGCGCCCGCAGCTGCTCGCGGCCGTCGTCGGTGATCTTCTCCGGACCCCACGGCGGCATCCAGACCCAGTTGATGCGCACGTCGTCCACCAGACCAGCGGACACCAGCGCAGAGCGCGCCTGATCCTCGATCACGTCGGTCAGCGGGCACGCCGCGGAGGTCAGGGTCATGTCGATCGTGGCGACCCGGGAGTCGACGGCGATCCCGTACACGAGCCCGAGGTCCACGACGTTGATCCCCAGCTCGGGGTCGACGACGTCGCGCATCGCCTCCTCGAGGTCGTCGAGGTCCGCCGCCGTGCCGCCCGCGGGGGCGGCGGGCGGCTCCGGCATCCCGGCGGCGCCGCGGACGACGTCCTCGTCGACCTCGGTGCTGTGTTCCACGCTCATGCGTTCTCCCTCGCTGTACTCCCGGACCCTGTCATGCCGGACCCCGTACTCCCCGACTCCAGGGTCCCCGGCCGCCACGCCCCGGGCAACGGCGTCCTTGAACGCCATCCACCCCAGCAGCGCGCACTTCACCCGCGCCGGGTAACGGGCCACCCCGGCGAAGGCCACGCCGTCGCCGAGCACGTCCTCGTCCGGCTCGACCTGCCCGCGGCCCTGCGCCATCTCCTGGAACGCCGCGAGCACCCTGAGGGAGTCCGCGACGGACCGGCCGACGACCAGGTCCGTCAGCACCGACGCCGACGCCTGACTGATCGAGCAGCCCAGTGTCTCGTAGGAGACGTCGCTCACGGTGTCTCCGTCCAGGGCCACCCGCAACGTGATCTCGTCCCCGCACGTGGGGTTGATCTGGAACGACTCGGCGGCGAACGGCTCCCGCAGGCCCGCCCCGTGCGGCGACCGGTAGTGGTCCAGGATGATCTCCTGGTACATCTGCTCCAGTTTCACCGGCTAGCTCACCCCGAAGAACTCGCGGGCCGCGTGCACCCCGTCCACCAACGCGGCCACCTCGTCCGGGGTGTTGTACACGGCGAAGGTGGCGCGGACGGTGGCGGCCACCCCGAACCGGCGGTGCAGGGGCCACGCGCAGTGATGCCCCACCCGCACGGCCACCCCCCGATCGTCGAGCACCTGCCCGACGTCGTGGGCGTGCACACCGTCGACGACGAACGACACCGCCCCGCCGCGGGACTCCAGGTTCGCCGGGCCGACGATCCGCACACCGGGCACGGAGCGCAGGCCGTCGAGCGCCGCGGCCGTCAACGCCCGCTCGTGCGCGGCCACGGCGTCCATCCCGATGCCGTTGAGGTAGTCGACGGCCGCTCCGAGGCCGACGGCCTGCGACGTCATCGGCACGCCCGCTTCGAACCTCTGCGGCGGCGGGGCGTAGGTCGACCCCTCCATCCGCACCAGCTCGATCATGGAACCGCCGGTGAGGAACGGCGGCATCGCCGCGAGCAGCTCGCCCCGGCCCCACAGCACGCCCACCCCGGACGGACCGAGCATCTTGTGGCCCGAGAAGGCGGCGAAGTCCACGCCCAGCGCGGTGAGGTTCACCGGCTGGTGCGGCACCGAC
>CAVRHG010000045.1:0-40796 GCA_963720845.1 uncultured Actinomycetota bacterium
TCCTCCGAGATCGGCGAGCCGCTGTTCACGGCCAACGGTGAGCGCGTAGGCCCGCGCCAGCCCGTCCGCCCACGACAGCGAGGTGGACGCATGGCTGTTCTCGACATGGTCGTGCTCGCTCTCGGCGCGGCTGGGATAGCCCGAGAGCCCGCCGGTCTTCTTCAGCCGCTCCCAGCCGTCGACCCGGCCGGTGAGCAGCTTGTGCACGTAGGCCTGGTGGCCGGTGTCCCAGATCAGCGTGTCGCGCGGGGAGTCGAACACCCGGTGCAGCGCGATGGTCAGCTCGACCACGCCGAGGTTCGGCCCGAGGTGTCCCCCGGTCCGGGCGACGCTCGCGACGAGGAAACGGCGGATCTCGGCGGCCAGCTCGGCGATCTCTTCCGGATCGAGCCGCCGAAGATCGGCCGGACCGCGTAGGCGTCGCAACAGGGTCACCGCGCCAGTCTACGGACGGCGGCCCCACGGAGCCGGTGGGCGCGACGTCGCCGTCGACGGCGCGTTGGGATGGATCATGACGGCGAACGACCGGGGAAGGCCGGGGCGGGCGACCCGGACGGCCCGAACCGCACGAGGTTCCGCCCGTCGCGTTTGGCGGAGTACAGCGCGGCGTCGGCCGCGCCGAGCACCTGCTGCAGCGTGCAGGTGCGGCCCAGGTCGAAGACGGCGCCGACCGAGGTGGACAGCCCGTCGATCGTGAGCGGCCCGTCCGGGGTGTGCACGGCGACGACGAGCTCGGCGATGCGGGCCCGGATCCGCTCGGCGATCGTGGCCATCTGCCGGTGGCCCGCCGAGGTCAGGTCGAGGTCGCGCAGCAGCACCACGAACTCCTCGCCGCCGAACCGGCCGACGACGTCGCCCTCCCGCACCTCGGTGCGCAGCGTCGCGGCGACCGCGGCCAGGACCGCGTCACCCGCGAGGTGCCCGTAGGTGTCGTTGACGGACTTGAAGTGGTCCAGGTCGAGAATCAGGACGCCGGCCGCGGCTCCCTGGCGCTGCGCGCGCCGCAGCGCCCACTCGGCCTTGTCGTGCCAGGCCGCGGCGTTGAGCAGGCCGGTCTTGCCGTCCATCGCGGCCCGCTGCTCGAGCTGGCGCGCCATGTCGGCCCGGTGCAGCACGACCAGCGGCACCAGCACGAGCAGGACGAGCCACGGGTTGAGCGTCACGGACACGGCGGTCAGCGCACCCAGCGACAGCGTGGCCATCTCCAGCGCGATGTCGTCGACCTTGCCGAGCAGGTGGCGCACCCGGCCCCGGCCGGCGGCCGGCATGTCCTGCAGCGCGATCACGGTGATCACGAGAATGTTGTTGACCAGGGCATAGGCGACGATGGCCAGGGCGAGCACGGCCAGGCCGACGGCCCCGGTGCCCCAGCGCGGGACCCCGCCCGAGGTGCTGACGACGCCGTGCGCGGCCTGGGCCGCGAGGACGACCGCGGCGGCGGTGTAGATGTTGCGGTAGAGCTGGCTCTTCGCGGGCCGCCACACCCGCACCCACAGGTGCAGGTAGACCGCGACGACGACGGTCGCGGCGAGCGGTGGGGGGAGCAACAGGGCGGCCGCGAAGGTCCAGACGGAGCTGAGGTCGTAGTACGACGTGTCGGAGACGCGCCGGCGCATCCGCTCGACCTTGCTCGCGATCTCGGTGTGCACCAGCCCGAGCAGCACGAGCGCGCCGGTCATCAGGATGTCGCGGGCGGTGGGGCGCAGCGAGCCGAGCTCGACGCCGACGAGCAGCGCGGCGATGCCGCAGACGAGCAGCACGACGGCCACGACCGGCCCGCGCAGCTGCCACATCTCCCACCGGCCGACCGTCCAGAGGCGAACCCGGGGTCGCGGGTACGGCCGGTCGGGGGACCGTCCCATGTCAGCTCCTCTCCCGCGGATCGAGCCCGAGAGTAGTGACTTCACCGCGGAACGTGATCGCCCACACGGCGACCCGGACGTGTGCACTTCGCACGTCCATCGTCGCGGAGGGTGATGACCGCCGCTCGTCGACCGCATTCGGCCGTCGACCGGAAGGAGGGCGACCGGCCGCACCCGATACCTGCACCGGCGCGTTCGACGGGTGCAGGCGACACCGACCGGGGAGGAGACCGGGATGTCCAACCGTTCCTGGTGACCCGCTCGGGCTCCGGTGCACCCTCACCCCGCTCGGGCTCTGGGCCGGCGCGGCGATCTCGGCCACCCTGAGGGCCCGGAACTCGGAGCCGCGCAGGGGCTGCCCGAGACCGACGCACCGATCGGTGTGCCCGGACATGCGGACGTGACCCCTCTCCGCGGCGCGACAACCCTGAGGTGACCCGTCCCCGACTGACGGACGTGTGACCCACCGTAGGCATCCGTGCGCATGAGATCAGTGGGGAAGACGACCTTCCCCGCGAACGGTTGAGGGGAGGCGACGAACGGCGTTTGCCGGTTGCACTCAGCCTTTACACCGTGTTCACAGCGGACACGGCAGCGGGAGGATCAGTCCGGCACCGACTCCGCGTGACCGTCCGCCCGCAGCGCCGTCCGGAGCGCCGCGGCGTACCCGTCCTGCTCCGTCGGGTCGACCGTCGCCGCGGCGTTCGCGAAGTCGAAGGCCCCCATGTCCGCCGCCTGCATGACGTGCAGGTGCAGATGGGGGACCTCGAACCCGGCCACGAGAAGGCCCACCCGACGAGGTGCCCACACTGTGTGGATCGCGGCGCCGACCGCGTGCGCCACCGTCATGAGGTGGGCCAGCAGGGGGGCCGGGGCGTCGGTCCACTGGTCGACCTCGAGTCGGGACACGACGAGGGTGTGGCCCGGCGCGACCGGGTTCACCGAGAGGAACGCAACCGCGTGCTCGTCCGACCAGACGAACCGCGCGGGCAGCTCCCCTGCGATGATGCGGGAGAAGACGGTGGTCATGGACGGGGAACCTAGCGCCCGGATGACTACCGTCGGTGCGGACGAGCACCGCGTCCGGAAGGGACGTGGGCTTTCCGACACTGTGAGCCGGCCCCGGTAGCGTTTGTCGCGCCGGGCACGGGGGTGCCCCACGTCCATGTCCACCGCCCAGCCGTCCCTCACCCGCACCACCCCCGCCGCCGCCCCCGCGGCGCCGCCCTCCCCATCAACGACGAGCCGGCGAGAGCCGGAGAGCGAGGACCCCATGCGGCCGTGGCCGGGAAGTGCCTACCCCCTGGGCGCGAGCTACGACGGCGCCGGGACGAACTTCGCGATCTTCTCCGAGATCGCCGAGCGCGTGGAGCTGTGCCTGTTCGCCGACGACGGCACCGAGACGCGCGTTCCGCTGCGCGAGGTCGACGGGTTCGTCTGGCACGGCTACCTGCCCACCGTGGAGCCGGGCCAGAGCTACGGCTACCGGATCCACGGCCCGTACGACCCCGCCAAGGGCCTGCGGTGCAACCCGAACAAGCTGCTGATCGACCCCTACGCCAAGGCGGTCGACGGCCCGGTGCAGTGGGACGAAGCGGTGTTCGGCTACCCGTTCGCCGCGCCGGACGAGCGCAACGAGAAGGACTCCGCGCCGTTCGTGCCGAAGTCGGTGGTCGTCAACCCGTTCTTCGACTGGGGCAGCGACCGTCATCCGCGCATCCCCTACCACGAGACGGTGATCTACGAGGCGCACGTCAAGGGCCTGACGAAACAGCACCCGGACATCCCCGAGGCGCTGCGCGGCACCTACACGGGCCTCGCGCACCCGATCATGATCGACCATCTCAAGCGGCTGGGGGTCACGGCCGTCGAGCTCATGCCGGTGCACGAGTTCATCACGGACCACCACCTGCAGGAGAAGGGCCTCACCAACTACTGGGGCTACAACACGATCGCATTCCTCGCCCCGCACCACTCCTACGCCCAGGCCAACGCCCGGCCGGGCAGCCAGGTGCAGGAGTTCAAGGCGATGGTCCGCGAGCTGCACAACGCGGGCATCGAGGTGATCCTCGACGTCGTCTACAACCACACGGCCGAGGGCAACCACATGGGCCCCACGCTGTCGATGCGCGGGATCGACAACGCCGCGTACTACCGCCTGGTCGACGACGACCCGAACTACTACATGGACTACACCGGCACGGGCAACTCGCTGAACGTCCGCAACCCGCACACCCTCCAGCTGATCATGGATTCGCTGCGGTACTGGGTCACCGAGATGCACGTCGACGGCTTCCGGTTCGACCTCGCGTCCACCCTCGCCCGCGAGTTCTACGACGTGGACCGGCTGTCGGTGTTCTTCGACCTGGTCCAGCAGGACCCCGTGATCAGCCAGGCCAAGCTGATCGCCGAGCCGTGGGACGTCGGACCGGGCGGCTACCAGGTCGGCAACTTCCCCCCGCTGTGGACGGAGTGGAACGGCAAGTACCGCGACACGGTCCGCGACTTCTGGCGCGGCGAGCCCGGCACGCTCGGCGAGTTCACCTCTCGGCTGACCGGCAGCAGCGACCTCTACCAGGCCGACGGCCGCCGCCCGTTCGCGTCGATCAACTTCGTGACGGCGCACGATGGGTTCACGCTCAACGACCTCGTGTCGTACAACGACAAGCACAACGACGCGAACGGCGAGGGCGGCAACGACGGCGAGAGCCACAACCGCTCGTGGAACTGCGGGGTCGAGGGCCCCACGGACGACGCCGCGGTGCTCGATCTGCGGGCGCGGCAGCAACGCAACTTCATCACCACCCTGTTCCTGTCCCAGGGCGTGCCGATGCTGCTGCACGGCGACGAGATGGGCCGCACCCAGAGCGGCAACAACAACGTCTACGCCCAGGACAGCGCGATCTCCTGGATGGACTGGTCGCTGCTGACCAAGAACGTGGGCCTCGTCGGGTTCACCGCGGGGGTCGCGGCGCTGCGGGCCGGGCATCCGGTGTTCCGCAGGCGCCGGTTCTTCGCGGGTAAGCCGATCGGCCGCAGCCGCGGTACCGAGGGCCTCACGGCCCTGCCGGACATCGCATGGTTCACCCCGGCCGGCGAGGAGATGACCGAGCAGGACTGGGACTCCGGCTTCGGCAAGTGCGTCACGGTGTTCCTGAACGGCAACGGCATCACCGAGGTCGACAGCCGCGGCGAGCCGGTCACGGACGACTCGTTCCTGCTGTGCCTCAACGCCCACTACGAGGACATCGAGGTCACCCTGCCGCCGCAGGAGTACGGCACGGGGTGGGCGATCGTCGTGGACACCGCGGTCGGCGAGGTGCTCACGCTGTCCGCCGGGCCCGGTGTGGTGGCGGCCGACCCGCCGCACGTCGCGGGCGGGGCGAAGCGCCCGGTGCCGGCCCGCTCGGTCGTCGTGCTGCAGCGGACAGAGAGCACGAAGGCGTGACCGAGATCCCGTCCTCGACCTACCGCATCCAGTTCTCCGCAGAGACGACGTTGCAGCAGGGCGCGGAGCTCGTGCCCTACCTCGACGCACTCGGGGTCGGCGCGGTGTACGCCTCGCCCCTGCTCGCATCCGGCAAGGGCAGCAACCACGGCTACGACGTCGTCGACCCCACCCGGGCCTGCGGCGCGCGCGGCGGCGACGAGGGGCGGCGCGCCCTCGTCGCGGCGGCGCGAGCCCGCGGCATGGGGTTCCTGCTCGACATCGTGCCGAACCACGTGGGCGTGGACGACGCCAAGGCGAACCCGTGGTGGTGGGACGTCCTCACCCACGGCCGGGGCTCGCGGTACGCCTCGTACTTCGACGTCGACTGGACCGCGGGGCCGCTGCTGATCCCGATCCTGGACGCGGACGAGGAGAAGGCGCTCTCCGAGCTGTCGTTGTCCGACGATTGCAGCGAGCTGCGCTACTACGAGCACGCGTTCCCGGTCGCGCCGGGCACCGGCGACAGTGTGGGATCTTCTGGGGGGTCACCCCAAGAGGTGCACGAGCGCCAGCACTACCGGCTGGTGTCGTGGAAGCGCGGGGCGGCGGACCTGACCTACCGGCGATTCTTCGACGTCTCGACCCTTGCCGCCGTCCGGGTGGAAGACCCCGAGGTGTTCGCGGCCACCCACGCCGAGGTGCTGCGCTGGGTGGAGGCGGGCGAGGTCGACGGGCTGCGGGTGGACCACCCGGACGGCCTGTCCGACCCCGGCGGCTACGCGCGCCGGCTGCGCGCGGCGATCGGGCCCGACCGCTGGCTGCTGGTGGAGAAGATCCTCGGCGTCGGCGAGGAGCTGCCCGTGTCGTGGCCGGTGGACGGCACGTCCGGGTACGAGGCGCTGCGTGAGATCTGCGGAGTTTTCGTCGACGCGGACGGCGCGGGGCTGCTCACCCAGCTCACCGCCGAGCACCTCGGGCGCAGGGAGAACGCGCACGCGGTCGAGCACGCGGCCCGCCGGGAGGTGGCCGACACGATCCTGGCGGCGGAGGTGCGCCGGATCGCGGCCCTGGTGGCGGTGGCCTCGGCGGACGACGGCCCCGGGCAGGCGGCGGAGGAGGCCGTCGCCGAGCTGCTGTGCGGCTTCCCGGTGTACCGCAGCTACCTGCCCGAGGGTCGCTCGGCGCTGGAGACCGCGGTGTCCGTCGCGCGCACACACCGGCCGGACCTGGCGGAGGTGCTGACGACGATCCGGGACACGATGCTCGCCGCCCCCGACGGCGAGCTGGCCACCCGGGTGCAGCAGACGTCGGGCATGGTGATGGCCAAGGGTGTCGAGGACACCGCGTTCTATCGCTACAACCGGCTCGTCGCGCTGAACGAGGTGGGCGGCGACCCGGACCGGTTCGGGGTCTCCCCCGCCGAGTTCCACGATCGCAACGCCGGGCGGGTGGCCTCGTGGCCGCGCACCATGACCACGCTGTCCACGCACGACACCAAGCGCTCCGAGGACGTGCGCGGCCGGCTCGCGGTGCTCGCCGAGATCCCCGACGAGTGGGCGCCGCGATTCCGGCGCTGGGCGGCCGCCCACCCGCTGCCGGACCGCTCGCTGGAGCTCCTGGCGTGGCAGAACCTGGTCGGTGCCTGGCCGATCTCGGCCGAGCGGCTGGCGGCCTACCTGGGCAAGGCCTCGCGGGAGGCCAAGCTCGTCACCAGCCACATCGATCCGAACGCCGAGGTCGACGCCGCGGTGGCGGCGTGGCCGGAGCAGGTGCTGGGCGATGCCGGGACCGTGGCGGAGGTCGCAGAGTTCGTCGCGCGGATCGACGGGCCGGGCCGCAGCAATTCGCTGGGCCAGAAGCTGCTGCAGATCGCCGGGCCCGGGGTGCCCGACGTCTACCAGGGCACCGAGCTCTACGAGTACTCGCTCGTGGATCCGGACAACCGGCGCCCGGTCGACTGGGAGCTGCGCCGGCAGCTCCTCGCGCGCATCGACGGCGGCTGGCTACCGGGCTTCGGCAGCGTCGACGTCGATCCGGAGGGTGCAACGAAGCTGCTGGTCACGGCACAGGCGCTGCTCCTGCGCCGGCAACGACCGGAGCTGTTCGCCGGGTACCGGTCGGTCCCGGCCGACGGGCCGGCCGCGGAGCACGCAATTGCGTTCGCGCGGTCGGCGCAGCTCGTGGCGGTGGCGACCCGGCTGCCGGTGGGCCTCGCCGCCGGCGGCGGCTGGGCGGACACCGTGCTGCCGTTGCCGGACGGCGCCGCGGCGTGGACGGACGTGCTCACCGGCACGCCCGTCGAGAGCAGCGCCCCACGGCTCGCGCAGGTGCTGGCGCGCTACCCGGTTGCGCTGCTCGTCCGCTCGGAGTAGTTGGTGTCCGAGATCGTCGCGAACATCGCCGTACCGCTCTACCGGCTGCCACCGGGCGACGGTCGCGGCGGTCACGTGGCCGCGTCCGGCCCGGCGGGGCGCCGCCCGACCGGGCAGGATTGCCCCCGTGGCTGAGTTCGCGGTCTGGGCGCCGCTGAAGAAGCGGGTCCGGGTGCTGGTCGACAACCGGGAACACGACATGCTCGAGGAGTCGGGCGGCTGGTGGCGCGCCGAGGTCCCCGACGTCGGCGTCGGAGTGGCATACTCCTTCCTCCTCGACGACGACGAGACCCCGCTCCCCGACCCCCGCTCGCTCTGGCTGCCCTCGGGCGTGCACTCGGCGGCGCGGCTCTACGACCACCACGCCTTCTTCTGGTCGGACCACAACTGGACCGGGCGCCAACTGCCCGGCAGCGTGCTCTACGAGCTCCACATCGGCACGTTCACCGAGGGCGGGACGTTCGACTCGGCGATCGAGAGGCTCGACCATCTCGTCGCGCTCGGGATCGACCTGGTCGAGGTGCTGCCCGTCAACGCCGTCGACGGCGACCGCAACTGGGGCTACGACGGCGTCGGCTGGTATGCCGTCACCGAGAACTACGGGGGCCCGGACGCGTTCAAGCGTTTCGTCGACGCCTGCCACGCTCGCGGTCTCGGGGTCGTCCTGGACGTCGTCTACAACCACATGGGTCCTTCGGGCGCCTACCTCGACCGGTTCGGCCCCTACTTCGCGGGCAGCACCGCGTGGGGCCCCACGGTCAACCTCGACGGCGCTCACTCCGAGCAGGTGCGCCGCTACGTCATCGACAACGCCCTGATGTGGCTGCGCGACTACCACCTCGACGGGCTCCGCCTCGACGCCGTGCACGCCCTGCACGATCGCCGCGCGGTGCACCTGCTGGAGCAGATGACGATCGAGGTCGAGGCGCTGTCCACGCACCTCGGACGGCCACTGTCGCTGATCGCCGAATCGGATCTCAACGACGCGCGGATGGTCACGTCGCGCGACGGCGGCGGCTACGGGCTGCACGCGCAGTGGGCCGACGACGTCCATCACAGCCTGCACGTCGCGCTCACCGGCGAGGACCAGGGCTACTACGCCGACTTCGCGACGGCCGGGCTGACCGGGCTCGCCCACGTCATGACCCGGGTGTTCCTGCACGAGGGCACCTGGAGCAGCTTCCGCGGCCGCAACCACGGTGCCCCGGTCGACACCCGCCGGATCCCGGCGCACCGGTTCATCACCTACGTGCAGGACCACGACCAGGTCGGGAACCGGGCGGTCGGCGACCGGCCCGCGACGGTGCTCACCCCGGGGCTCGTCGCGTGCGGGGCGGCGCTGCTGCTCTGCTCGCCGTTCACGCCTATGCTGTTCATGGGTGAGGAGTGGGGAGCGCGCACGCCGTGGCAGTTCTTCTCCCACTTCCCGGACGAGCGGCTCAACAACGCCGTGCGCCAGGGCAGGCGCTCGGAGTTCGCGTCACACGGCTGGGACACCGCCGAGGACGTCCCGGACCCGACGGACGTCCAGACCTTCCTCGAGTCCAAGCTCGACTGGGCCGAACCCACCGAGGAGCCGCACGCGACGGTGCTCGCCACGCACCGCGAGCTGATCGCACTGCGTAAGGCGCGCCCGGAACTGACGGACCCGTGGCTCGACGAGGTCGACGTAGACGTCGACGAGGACGGGCGCACGATCGTGCTGCACCGCGGCCGCCTGCGGCTGGCGGTCAACCTCGGCGACGACCCGGTGACCTTCGACCTGGGCCTGCCGATCGCCCGGGTGCTGCTGGCGTCGGAGCACATGCACATCGACGGCGCGGCGCTGACGCTGAGCCCGGAGTCGTTCGCGATCGCCGAGCTGGGGTGAGTCGCTACTCAGGCAAGACGAACTTGCTCATGTCGATGGTGGCAGGCCAGGGATGCTCCAGCGCCCCCGTGTCGCCGGGACCGAACTCCGCCTGCAGGGTGTACTCGCCGATCTTCGGGTCGAGGCGAAACACCTCGAGCCGAGGACCCATACCCCTCAAGGAGTCGATCCGCCAGAAGTACGGAATTCCCATCTCGGCGTAGACCGCGGGCTTGGTCACGCGGTCGAGGGTGACCGACGACGGCGAGACCGCTTCGAGCACGAGGACGACGCCACCCGGATCGTAACCGTTGTCGTGGAAGGGCGTGCCGACGTGGACTGCCAGCAGATCCGGGACGTACAGCCGACGAAGTCCGACGTGAATGCCGACGTTCTGCAGGATGAGCACATCGGCCGGCGCATTCACAGATAGGGCCCGATCCGCGATACGGACCTCCCAGCCGTGGGTATTGCTCGGTGGAGGAGCCACGTACGCCACCCCGTCGTGTAGCTCACGGCGAAGCCCGTCGTCGGGTTCGTACGAGAGGTCCGCGGCCGTGAGCAGGTCGTGAACGCGCGCAGTGGTCATCCGCACCTCCCTCGCCGATCGTCTGGCCCAGCGTAGCGCCGAGCGCCTGTGTACCGGTGCGGTTCCGCACAAGCCGGGCCGTCGGGACCGAGCTGGCATCGTGCCCTGTCAGAGGAGTCCGAGCCCCTTCACGGCGTCGCGCTCCTCGGCCAGCTCGGCGACCGAGGCGTCGATCTTCCCGCGGGAGAACGCGTCCAGCTCCAGGCCTTGGACGATCTCCCAGCGGCCGCCCTTCGACACCACCGGGAAGGAGGAGATCAGGCCCTCGGTGACGCCGTACGAGCCGTCCGACACGATGGCGGCCGAGGTCCAGTCACCCTCCGGGGTGCCGTGGACCCAGTCGCGGACGTGGTCGATCGCCGCGTTCGCGGCCGACGCCGCGGACGACGCCCCGCGGGCCTCGATGATCGCGGCGCCCCGCTTGGCGACGGTTGGGATGAACTCGTCGCGCAGCCAGCCCTCCTCGACCTGCTCCGCGGCGACCTTGCCGCCGACCTCGGCGTGGTAGAGGTCCGGGTACTGGGTGGCCGAGTGGTTGCCCCACACCGTCATCCTGGTGATCTCGGTGACCGGCACGTCGAGCTTCTTCGCGAGCTGGGCGATCGCCCGGTTGTGGTCCAGGCGCATCATCGCGGTGAAACGGTCCGGGGGGACGTCCGGGGCGGCGGAGCGGGCGATCAGCGCGTTCGTGTTCGCCGGGTTGCCGACGACCAGCACGCGGACGTCGTCCGCCGCGCCTGCGTTGATGGCCCGACCCTGCGGGGCGAAGATGCCGCCGTTGGCCTCCAGCAGGTCGCCGCGCTCCATGCCCTTGGCGCGCGGGCGCGCGCCGACCAGCAGGGCGACGTTCACCCCGTCGAACGCCGTCGTGGCGTCGTCGGTGATGTCGATCCCGGCGAGCAGCGGGAACGCGCAGTCGTCCAACTCCATCGCCGTGCCCTCGGCAGCCTTCACCGCCTGTGGGATCTCCAGCAGGCGCAGCCGGACCGGGGTGTCAGCCCCCAGCAGCTGGCCGGAGGCGATGCGGAAGAGCAGCGCGTAGCCGATCTGCCCAGCGGCCCCGGTGACGGTCACGACGGTGGGTGAAGTGGTCGACGCAGACACGAGGTGAGGCTATCCCCCTGCTCGGCGGCCGCGCCGAGACGGGCGTCACCGGAACCGATACCGAGAGCGAGGTCACGTGCGTCCGGTGACCCGGACCATCCCCTCCTGCGCCGCCGTCGCGACCAGCAGGCCGTCGCGCGTGAAGAATCGCCCCGTCGCCAGTCCGCGCGACCCCGATGCGCTCGGCGAGCGGCACTCGTAGAGCAGCCACTCGTCGGCGCGGAACGGGTGGTGGAACCACATCGCGTGGTCCAGGCTCGCCAGCGCGACCCGGCGATTGTCCGGCTCGTGCGCGGCAAGCACCGACGCGAGCAGGGTGAGGTCGCTCGCGTAGGTGAGCAGGCAGACGTGCAGCATCGGGTCGTCCGCCAGCACCCCGTCCGCGCGCATCCACACCCGCTGGGGCGCGTGCGTGGCCGGGCCGCGGCGCGATGTCCACAGCGGGGCCTCGACGAAGCGCAGGTCGAGCGGGCGCGGCACCCCGGAGAGGAAGGTCCGCTCGCCGCGCAGCCACTCACCCAGGTCGGGCAGCTCCTCCGGCGCCGGGGCACCGGTCGGGGCGGGCTCGCTGTGCTCGATCCCGGGCTGCGGCAGCTGGAACGACGCCGCCAGTGCGAAGATCACCTCGCCGTGCTGCACCGCCCGCACCCGGCGCGTGGTGAACGACCGGCCGTCGCGGATCCGCTCCACGTCGTAGATGATCGGGACATCCGGGTCGCCCGGCCGCACGAAGTACGAGTGCAGTGAGTGCACCGCCCGGTCCGGTTCCACGGTCCGCCCGGCCGCGACCAGCGCCTGGCCCGCGACCTGACCGCCGAACACCCGCGTAGGGCTGTGCGGCGGGCTGACCCCGCGGAACAGGTTCACCTCGAGCCGCTCGAGGTCGAGGTGCGCGACGAGGTCGTCCAGGGCTTCCTGACCGGTCAGGACCGGCGCCTCGGCGTCGTGCGCTGCGATCCGGGGAGACGTCACCGCACCATCCTCGCAGCGCCATCCTCGCGGCGCCGGGCCGAACCGTCACAGCTCGGGCGTCAGGCGTGGTCGTCCTCCCCCAGGCGGTGCACGCGGATGAGGTTCGTCGACCCGGACGTCCCGGGCGGGGAGCCGGCCACGACGACCACCGTGTCGCCCGCCTTGAACCGGCCGATCGACAGGATCGCGTTGTCGACCTGGCGGACCATCGCGTCCGTCGAGGTCACGAAGTCCACGAGGAAGGTCTCGACACCCCAGCTCATCGCCAACTGGCTGCGCACCTCCGGCCTCGGCGTGAACGCCAGCAGCGGCAGGCGGGTGTGGAGGCGGGCGAGCCGCCGGACCGTGTCGCCGGAGACGGAGAACGCGACGAGCGCGCGCGCCGAGAGCCGCTCGCCGATGTCGCGGGCGGCGAAGGACAGCACGCCACGCTGGGTGCGCGGGACGTGGTTCAGCGGCGGCACCGACGTCGGGCCCGACTCAACGGCCTCGATGATCTGCGCCATCGTCCGCACCGACTTGATCGGGTAACGGCCGACGCTGGTCTCGCCGGAGAGCATCACCGCGTCCGCCCCGTCGAGCACGGCATTGGCGACGTCGCTGGCCTCCGCACGGGTGGGCCGCGAGTTGGTGATCATCGAGTCGAGCATCTGGGTGGCGACGATGACTGGCTTGGCGTTCTCGCGAGCGATCTGCACCGCCCGCTTCTGCACCAGCGGCACGTGCTCCAACGGCAGTTCCACGCCGAGGTCGCCCCGGGCGACCATGATCCCATCGAAGGCCAGGACGATCGCCTCGAGGTTGTCGACGGCCTCGGGCTTCTCCAGCTTCGCGATCACAGGCAGCCGCGCCCCACTCTCGTCCATGATCTTGTGGACCTGGTCGATGTCCGCCGGGCTGCGCACGAATGACAGCGCGATGATGTCGACGCGCAGGCCGAGCGCGAACTCCAGGTCCGCGCAGTCCTTCTCGGACATGGCGGGAACCGACACGTTCATCCCCGGCAGCGACAGGCCCTTGTTGTCGCTGACCGGGCCGCCCTCGGTGACCCGGCAGACCACGTCGTTGCCCTCGACCGCGACGACCCGCAGGCCGACCTTGCCGTCGTCGACCAGCAGGCGGTCGTCCGGGCGGGCGTCGGCGGCGAGGCCCTTGTACGTGGTGGAGACCCGGTCGTGGGTGCCGGCCACGTCGTCGACGGTGATCCGCACCTCCTCGCCGGTGCGCCACTCGAGGGAGCCGGGGCCGGTCGCGAAGCGGCCCAGCCGGATCTTCGGCCCCTGCAGGTCCGCGAGGATCCCGACGGCGTGGCCCTCGGAGTCCGCGGCCGCGCGGATCATGTCGTACACCCGCTTGTGGTCTTCGCGGTCGCCATGGCTGAAGTTCAGGCGGGCGACGTCCATGCCGACCCCGATCAGCTCGCGGATCCGGTCCGGGGTGGCCGTGGCCGGCCCGAGCGTACAGACGATTTTTGTGCGTCGACTCACGTTCGTGGAGCGTACTCTCCGCGCTGGACCGAGCATGATCGCGACGCCGTACGGTGGAACTCGTCATCGGGGCGTGCGAGTGACATTCCGGCGAACATCACCGACGGTGCTCGGACCCTCCCACGTGGTCGTCGATCCAGTCGGTGAGCGGGCGGGTCGCCCGCCACACCGCGGCTACCCGCTGCAGAGCGCGCGCCTCGTGCAGCACGTCGTCCGGATCCCAGCCGCGATGCGCGTACAGGCTGCGATGGCGCAGCAGCTCCAGCCGCGGATGCTCCGGCGCGACGCCGCGGGGCCGGGTGGCGAGCAGGTCGCCCGCGATCGCGGGCGCCGCGCCGTCGATCATCGTTGTGGTCAGGGCGCCCAGGCGGGCCACGAGGTCCTCGCCGCGTCGCTCGTCGTCGACCGCGGTGCGGAACCGCGCGATCTGGTCCGGTGCCCACCGGTAGCCGCCGCCCGCGACCAGCAGGCCGTCAGCGGAGATCTGCACGTAGAACGGGCCGACGCTGGCCCCGCAGGCGGTCTTGTACGGGGTCTTGTCGCGGGAGAACCGGACGTCGCGGTACGGCCGGAAGATCTTGCCCGGGCCGAACTCGGGCGCAAGCGTGGCGAGCAGCGCCCGCATCGGTTCGAGGACGTCCTGCTCGTAGACCGCGCGGTGATCGGTCCAGTAGGCCTTGCTGTTGTCTGCGAGCAGGCCGTCGTAGAACTCGACGGCACCCTCCCCGAACCCCGCGAAGGCCTCTGCCGGCGCCGTCACGGCGTGCGGTCCACGCGGTCCACGCGGTCCGGAGCCTCCCCTGCCGCCGCCGGAGCGGGTTGCCGCGGTTCGTCCGGGAAGGCGGGGCGCGCGGGGCCGTCCGGGGCGTCGTCGGCCTTCGCGGCGTGCGCGGGCGGCCGCTCGGCGACGGCGGTGGCGCGGCGGACGCGCGGCGGGAACGGCGGCACCTCGCGCGGGCCGCGCACCAGCAGCAGGTAGGCGATTGCGCCGGCGTAGACGAGGCCCGCGACCAGCACGTTGATCCGGATGTCGCCGAACACCCGCGTGGCCGGGTCGGTACGCATCAGCTCGATGAAGAACCGGCCGAGCGTGTAGCCCGCGACGTAGACGGCGAAGGCCCGCCCGTGCCCGAGCCGGAACCGCCGGTCCGCCCACACGACGAGGGCGGCGACGAGCAGGTTCCACAGCAGCTCGTAGAGGAACGTGGGCTGCACGATCGCGATCGGGGTGTGGTCGATCGCGACGCCGCCGAGCGGGTCGGTGATGCCCGTGGCCGGGTCGACCCGGCGGTAGATCTCCAGGCCCCACGGCAGCGTCGTCGGGGCGCCGTAGAGCTCCTGGTTGAACCAGTTGCCCAGCCGCCCGATCGCCTGCGCGGTGACGATGCCGGGCGCGACGGCGTCGGCGAAGAACGGCAGCGGCACGTCCCGGCGCCGGCAGCCGATCCACGCCCCGACCGCGCCGAGCGCGACCGCCCCCCAGATCCCCAGCCCGCCGTGCCAGATCTTCAGCGCGTCGACCGGGTTCCCCTCGGGACCGAAGTAGGTCCTCCAGTCCGTGGCGACGTGGTAGAGCCGGCCCCCGACCAGGCCGAACGGCACGGCGAACACCGCGACGTCCGTGACCACACCGGGCTCGCCACCGCGCGCGACGAACCGCTTCTCACCCCACAGCACCGCGACGACGATGCCCGCGATGATGCAGATCGCGTACGCGCGGATCGGCACCGGACCGAGCATCCACACGCCACGGTCCGGGCTGTGCAGGTACGCCAGCAGCGGGGTCGTCACCTCGCCACGGTAGCGCGGCGAAACGCGGTCACCCGTTCCGGTCGGCCACCCACCGCGCGACCTGGCGCACGCACTCGGCGTACTGCTCGGACGCGAGCGGCACGGCGGCGACGAGCCGCGCCAGGTCCAGCCGGCCCGAGCCTCTTCGAGCTCGTCGAGTAGCCGACGCATCGTCCGCAGCTTCGCGGTGATCACGGCCCGGTCGAGCCGACGCGGCGTCACCGGTCGGCCAGCAGGTCGAGGTCGATGCGGCGCAGCCAGTCGGTGTCCATTCGATCCTGCATCGCCGCCGTGGAGGCGCTTGCCCAGGCGCCCGGCTCGCTCTCGTCGAGCACGACCGAGCCCACCAGCGCCCGCTCCCGCAGCACTGGACCCGCCGGGTTGAGGTGAACGACGTCGATGTTCGCCTCGCTGATCCGCTGGAGATCATCTATCAGCCCAAGATAATCGATCTCAGCGCCCCGCTCGAGGAGGGACACCGATATCGAGGTCCCGCGCCGCGGGATCCTCCCGTGCCGCGCTGCCGAACACCGTCAGCACCCGGATCCGGTGACGGCGGCACAACGTGTCCGGCTCGCCCGTGTCCGCGGCGGCGCGCAGGCGGGCGAGACCGTCGGCGGGGATGGCCACGCCGATCATCCCACGCCGGCGCGCTTCGGTGGCTCGCCGCGCGGATCAGGCCGCTGTCACACACCCCGTGCGACCGTCGCACCTGCCGGGCGGGGTGGGTGAGCCCAGCGAGCTGTGCAGCGGCACGGTTGGTGTGTGACGCCACACGCCGCTTGGCGCGCCGGGTCCGTCACGCGGGCTGCGGTACCCCGGCACGGCGCACGCCGGCGGCCAGCTCGGCGGCCAGTTCCCGCACCGCGTCCGGCCCACCATGCCCGGCAGCCGAGACCAGCGCCGACCCGACGATCACCGCGTCGGCGAACGAGGCGACCTCGGCAGCCTGGCCGCCCGAGCGGACCCCGAGCCCGACCCCGATCGGCAGGGAGGTGTGCGGGCGGCACCGGGCGACGATCGTCGCGGCGGCGGTGTCCACGGTGCCCCGGGCGCCGGTGACGCCCATCGTCGAGGTCGCGTAGAGGAACCCGCTGCTCGCGGCGGCCGTCGAGGCGATCCGCTCCTCGGTCGACGACGGCGCGACCAGGAAGATCCGGTCCAGCCCGTGCGCCGTGGACGCCGCGAGCCACTCGTCGGCCTCGTCCGGGATGAGGTCCGGGGTAATCATCCCGAGCCCGCCCGCGGCCGCGAGGTCCCGGGCGAAGGCGTCGACCCCGTAGCGAAGCACCGGGTTGAAGTACGTCATGACGACGGCCGCACCGCCGGCGGCGCTGATCCGCTCGACGACGGTGAAGACGTCGCGCACCCGGAACCCGGCGCGTAGCGCCGTGTCCGCGGCGGCCTGGATCGTCGGGCCGTCCATCACCGGGTCCGAGTACGGGATCCCGACCTCGACGAGGTCGCATCCGCCCTCGATGGCGGCGGTGAACAGCTCGACCGAGCCGTCGACGGTCGGGTAGCCGGCGGGCAGGTAGCCGACGAGCGCGCCACGCCCCTGCGCGGCACACCGGGCGAACACGTCCGCCACGGATCGGACGGTCACAGCTGGATCCCCTCGGTCTGCGCGCTCGGCTCCGCGAACGACCGACGACCGTCGCTCTCGTCGGACCGCGCGCCCTCGACCGCGCCCTGCGCGATCGCCGTGCCGTCTGCGTCTTCCGCGCTCTGCCCCTCGCCGATCATCCCGAACCACTTCGCGGCGGTGTCGACGTCCTTGTCACCACGCCCCGAGAGGTTCACGAGGATCACGGCGTCCGGCCCGAGCTCGCGGCCCAGTTCGAGCGCGCCGGCGATCGCGTGCGCGCTCTCGATCGCCGGGATGATCCCCTCGGTCTTCGAGAGCAGCGCGAAGGCGTCCATCGCCGCGGCGTCGGTGACGGGCCGGTACTCGGCCCGGCCGAGGTCCTTGAGCAGCGCGTGCTCGGGCCCGACGCCCGGGTAGTCCAGCCCCGCCGAGATCGAGTACGACTCGGCCGTCTGCCCGTCGTCGTCCTGCAGCAGGTAGCTCAGTGCGCCGTGCAGCGCGCCCGGCGTGCCCTCGGACAGGGTTGCGCCGTGCCGCCCGGTCTCGACCCCGTCGCCGCCGGGCTCGAACCCGACCAGCCGGACCCCCGGGTCGTCGAGGAACGCGTGGAAGATCCCGATCGCGTTCGACCCGCCCCCGACGCAGGCCGCGATCGCATCCGGGAGCCGCCCGGTGCGCTCCTGCACCTGCTCGCGGGCCTCCAACCCGATCACCCGGTGGAAGTCGCGCACCATCGTCGGGAACGGGTGCGGACCGGCGACCGTGCCGAGCAGGTAGTGCGTGGTGGAGACGTTGGTGACCCAGTCGCGCAGCGCCTCGTTGATAGCGTCCTTCAGCGTGCGCGACCCGTGCGTCACCGGCACGACCCGGGCCCCCAGCAGCCGCATCCGCGCGACGTTGAGCGCCTGGCGGCGGGTGTCGACCTCGCCCATGTAGACCACGCACTCGAGCCCGAGCAGCGCGCAGGCCGTGGCCGTCGCGACGCCGTGCTGGCCCGCCCCGGTCTCGGCGATCACCCGGGTCTTGCCCATCAGCTTGGTGAGCAGGGCCTGGCCGAGCACGTTGTTGATCTTGTGGGAGCCGGTGTGGTTCAGGTCTTCGCGCTTGAGCAGGATCCGCGCGCCGCCGGCGTGCTCGGACAGGCGCGTCGCGTCCGTCAGCGGGGACGGGCGGCCGGTGTAGTCCCGCTGCAGGCGGTTGAGCTCGCCGAGGAACTCGTCGTCGTGGCGGGCCTTCTCGTACGTGGCGGTCAGCTCGTCCAGGGCGGCGACCAGCGCCTCCGGGACGAACCGGCCCCCGTAGCGGCCGAAGTGCCCGCGGGCGTCGGGCTCGTGGCCGGACGGAATGGCGATGCCGTCGCCGGCCTGGATCGTCGTCCCAGAACTCGGGGTCATCGCACCATTCTGGAACACGACGGGTGGAAGCCCGCGGCCACCAGCCCGCGCACCGCCGCCCGCGGGTCGCCGCTGGTCACCAGACCCTCGCCGACCAGTACGGCGTCGGCCCCCCAGCCGGCGTAGGTCAGCAGGTCTCCCGGCCCTCGGACGCCGGACTCGGCCACGCGCAGCACGTCGCTGGGCAGGCCGGGAGCGATGCGGCCGAAGACCGAGCGGTTGACCTCGAGGGTGTGCAGGTTGCGAGCGTTCACGCCGACGACCCCGGCACCGGCCTCGAGGGCGCGGTCCGCCTCCTCCTCGGTGTGCACCTCGACCAGCGCCGTCATGCCGAGCGACTCGACCCTGTCGAGCAGCGACGTCAGCACGTTCTGCTCGAGTGCCGCGACGATGAGCAGCACCAGATCCGCGCCGTAGGCCCGCGCCTCGTGCACCTGGTACGGGCTGACGACGAAGTCCTTGCGCAGGATCGGCACGTCCACGCGGGCGCGCACCGCCGCGAGGTCGGCCAGCGAGCCGCCGAACCGGCGCTCCTCGGTGAGGACGCTGATGACCCGGGCGCCGCCTTCCGCATACGCCACGGCGAGCTCCGCCGGATCCGGGATCGACGCGAGATCGCCCTTCGACGGGCTGCGCCGCTTCACCTCGGCGATCACCCCGATGCCCGGGGCGCGCAGCGCTGCCATCACGTCGCGGGGTGCCGGAGCGTCGGCGGACCGGCGCTTGATCGCGGCGAAGTCGACCTTCGCCTCCCGCTCGGCGAGGTCGGCGCGGACACCGTCGATGATCGAGTCGAGGACGCTCCTGCCGTTCTGCCTCATCCGGTGGTCCCCCTCCCCGCTCAGCCCTGCCTGCATGTCGTCGGCTCGGACGTCCCCCGACATGCTAGAGGGGGTCACCCGACGTGCCGCGGTCGGTCCGGCCCGGCCGTCCCCGGTCCAGTGCCGCGGCCGGGCCCTCGGCGCCGGCCCCGGCACGGGTTTCACCAGCATCAGCGGGGTCGGCGGTGGGGTCTGCGGTGGGGTCGTGGCCCGCGTCGAGCGCGTCCCAGGCGGCGCGGTCCGGGTCGGTCGGCTCGTGGGCGGGGCGGGCGGCGTAGCGGGCGCCCAGCCGGGGCAGGCGGCGGTCCGCGACGACCAGCGCGACGCCGGCCGCCAGCAGTAGGATCGCGCCGAGTACGGCCGGCACCGGGCCGGGGCGCAGCGTGACGGAGTCGGCGACCGCGCTCCCGCCCGCTGGGGCGGCGGGCAGCGCGGCGAGGTCGGTGGGCGTCGGCGGCCTCAGCAGCAACCGGACGACCAGCACACCGACGTAGCCGCCCGCTGCCGCGACCACCGCCCCCAGCACGCGACGTGCCGGCCCGGCGACCGCGACCGCTGCCGCGACGGCGGCCAGGGCGAGCAGCGCGACGGCCGACAGCGCGGGCAGGAGATCGGCGCCGTCGGCGGTGACGGGGACGGTGCCGCGCCCCACCGCCTCGACACCCCCGGTGAACCAGGCGACGCGGGCGGCACCTTCCAGGGCACCGGCAGCCGCGGCGAGGGCCAGGCACACGAGCAGCAGCACCCGACCCGCGGACCGCCTGCTCGCCGACGGAGGTTCCGGGCGGGCGATGCGGCCGGGGTCCCGGGGACCTCCCGGCCCCGCGGCGCCGGCGGGGATGGGCGTCACCGCGTGCCGTGCGCCGCCGGGTCGGCGTCGTTCGCGCCCGTACCCGGCCGCGGGGACGGCCCGGCAGCGTCGGTGCAGTCGTTCGCGCCCGGGGTGCGCAGCGTCGCCGCCGTCGCCACCGCCGACAGCACGGCCCGCGCCTTGTTCAGCGTCTCCGTGTCCTCGGCCTGCGGGTCCGAGTCGGCCACGATCCCGGCGCCCGCCTGCACGAAGGCGACCCCGTCGCGGACCAGCGCCGTCCGGATGGCGATCGCGGTGTCGGCGTTGCCTGCGAAGTCGAGGTAGCCGACGATCCCGCCGTAGAGCCCGCGGCGCGTCGGCTCCAACTCCTCGATGATCTCCATCGCGCGCGGCTTCGGCGCCCCCGACAACGTGCCGGCCGGGAAGCAGGCCACGACGGCGTCGACGGCGTTGCGGTCGGCGCGCAGCGTCCCGGTCACGGTCGACACCAGGTGCATGACGTGGCTGTAGCGCTCGACGGAGAAGAAGTTGTGCACCTTGACGCTGCCCGGCTCGCACACCCGGCCGAGGTCGTTGCGGGCGAGGTCGACCAGCATGACGTGCTCGGCGCGCTCCTTCTCGTCCGTGCGCAGGTCCTTCTCCAGCAGCTCGTCCTCCTCCTCGGTCGCGCCGCGCCACCGGGTGCCGGCGATCGGGTGCGTGGTCACCTTTCCGTCGTAGACGGTCACCAGCGCCTCGGGGCTGGAGCCGACGATGTCGAAGCGGTCACCGGCGGCGCTCTGCAACCGCAGGAGATACATGTACGGGCTGGGATTCGTGGCCCGCAGCACCCGGTAGACGTCGAGCGGGTCCGCAGTGCACTCGGTCTCGAACCGCTGCGAGACCACCACCTGGAACGCCTCGCCCGCGCGGATCTCCTCCTTCGCCGCCTCGACGGCCGCGTGGTACTCCGCCGGGGTCCGGCGCCGGGTGAACCGGGGCTCCGCCGGGTGGTAGACCGCGACGGTCGCGGGCGCCGGGGCAGCCAGCTCGGCGGTCATCCGGTCCAGCCGGGCGACGGCGTCGTCGTAGGCCTCGTCGACGCGCTCGTCGCTGGCGTCCCAGTTGATCGCGTTCGCGATCAGCGTCACCGTGCCCTCATGGTGGTCGACGGCGGCGAGGTCGGTCGCCAGCAGCATCACCAGCTCGGGCAGCGCGCAGGTCGTCGACGGCGAGCGAGGACAGGCGCTCCATCCGGCGGACCGCGTCGTAGCCGAGGTAGCCGACCAGCCCCCCGGTGAGCGGCGGGAGCCCGGGCAGCGGCTCGCTGTGCAGCTCCTCGACGACGCGCGGAGCGCGGCCAGCGGGTCACCGGCGGCGGGCAGCCCGGCGGGCACGTCGCCGGTCCAGGTCAGCGAGCCGTCGACCTCGGTGAGCGCGGCGGCGCAGTGCGCACCGACGAACGACCAGCGCGACCAGGAACGCCCGTTCTCCGCCGACTCGAGCAGGAACGTGCCGGGCCGGTCGCCGGCGAGCTTGCGGTACACCCCGATCGGCGTCTCGTCGTCGGCGAGCAGCCGGCGGACGACCGGGATCACCCGGTGGCCGACGGCGAGCTCCCGGAACTCCTCGCGGGTGGGGGCGACCGCACCGAGCCGATCCGCCCTGGGCCGACCGGCGGTGGAGGTGGGCGCAGAGGTCATGGCCCCATCGTCGCAGACGCCGCGCACGCCTTTTCACGTTGCGAGTGTCGTCCCCGGGCTGTCGGGGCAGCACCCGTGCGACGGTCGCGGTGATCACTCACCGCGACGGCGCCAGCCACCGCACGCTGAGGGAGGATGGAGCCGTGACAGCAGCCGAGGACGCCCCCGCCGCTCCCCGCCGGCGCGGCCGGCGGCCCGGCGGCGTGGACACCCGCGCCACCCTCCTCGACGCCGCCCGCGCCGAGTTCGCCGAGCGCGGCTACGACGGCGCGACGGTCCGGGTGATCGCCGAACGCGCGGGCGTCGACCCCGCGATGGTCAACCACTGGTTCGGCGGCAAGGAGACGCTGTTCACCGCCGCTCTGGACATGCCGCTCGACCCCACGGCGCTGATCGCGGACCTGCTGCCGGGCGACCCCGACGGGCTCGGGGAGCGCATCGTGCACCGCTTCCTCACCATCTGGGACCACACCGGGGGCGGCCGACGGCTCGCCGCCCTGGTGCGCAGCGTGGCCAGCCACGACATCGCGGCGCGGATGATGCGCCAGTTCGTGGGCATGTTCGTGCGCCGGGTCGTCTCGTCGGCGGCCCCGGACCAGGTCGAGCTGCGCACGGCGCTGTGCGCGAGCCAGCTCGTCGGGCTCGGCATGGTGCGCTACGTGCTGCAGCTCGAGCCCCTGGCGTCGGCGGACCACCCGACGGTCGTCGCCGCGATCGCGCCCACGCTGCAGCGCTACATCACCGGCCCGCTGAACGGCGACGGACCGCCGCTCGGTCGCGGATCCGGAGGTGCTGCTCAGGCTCGGTCCTGATCCAGCACGCCCCGCGCCGTGCACATCGGGGCAGCCTCGTGCACACGTCGAGCCTTGTGCACGAACGGGCCGAGGTGTGCACGGGCGGTCAGAACTCCTGACCGGTGGCCCCACCCAGGAGCAGGTCCGCGTCGAAGCACGTCCGGTCACCGGTGTGACAAGCCGCGCCCGCCTGGTCCACGACCACCAGCAGCGTGTCGCCGTCGCAGTCCAGCCGCACCTCGAGCACGTCCTGCACGTGACCGGACGTGTCGCCCTTCACCCAGTAGCTCCCCCGGCTGCGCGACCAGTACGTGGCCCGCCCGGAGGTGAGCGTGCGGTGCAGCGCCTCGTCGTCCATCCAGGCCACCATCAGCACCTCGCGGGTGCCGGCCTGCTGCACGACGGCGCACACGAGCCCGTCCGGGGTGCGCTTGAGGCGGGCGGCGATCGCCGGATCCAGCGCCGACTCCCGCACCCGCTCCACCGCCGTCATCGACGGCCCGCGCAACGCTTCGAGGCCGCCGACGCGACCGGCTGCATCAATGGTTCGCTCGCGAGCTCGTTCACCGCACCTCCACGTGGTCCGCGCGCAGCGCGTCCTTGACCTGCCCGATCCGCAGCGTCCCGAAGTGGAAGACGCTCGCCGCGAGCACGGCGTCCGCGCCCGCCCGCACCGCCGGCGCGAAGTGCTCCACCGCACCGGCGCCGCCGCTGGCGATCACCGGCACGCCGACCGCTGCGCGCACCGCCGCGATCATCTTGAGGTCGAACCCCGCGCGGGTGCCGTCGGCGTCCATCGAGTTGAGAAGGATCTCCCCCACGCCCAGCTCCTCGCCGCGCGCCGCCCACTCGACCGCGTCGATCCCCGTGCCGCGGCGGCCGCCGTGCGTGGTGACCTCCCAGCCCGACGGCGTCGGCGGGCTGCCCGCCGGCACCGTGCGGGCGTCGACCGACAGCACGATGCACTGCGACCCGAACCGCCGCGCCATCTCGCCGAGCAGCTCCGGCCGGGCTATCGCGGCGGTGTTCACGCTGACCTTGTCCGCACCGGCCCGCAGCATGCGGTCGACGTCGTCGGGGGTGCGGATGCCGCCACCGACGGTCAGCGGGATGAAGACCTGTTCGGCGGTGCGGCGCACGACGTCGACCATCGTCTCCCTGCCGCCCGACGACGCCGTGACGTCGAGGAACGTCAGCTCGTCCGCACCTTCGGCGTCGTAGACGGCGGCCATCTCGACCGGGTCGCCGGCGTCGCGCAGGTTCTGGAAGTTGACGCCCTTGACCACCCGCCCGGCGTCGACGTCCAGGCAGGGGATCACCCGTACGGCGACCCCCATCAGCTCGCAGCCGTCCGGGCCGGCCGTACGGCGGCGACGGCGGCCAGCGCCTCGGGCAGGGTGAACCGCCCGGCGTACAGCGCCTTCCCGACGATCGAGCCCTCGATGTTCGCCCCGGCCGCGGCCGCCTCGGCCAGCGCGACCAGGTCCGCCACCTCGGCGATCCCGCCCGAGGCGATCACCGGCGCTGCCGTGGCGGTGGCGACCGCACGGAGCAGGTCGACGTTCGGGCCCTTGAGCGTGCCGTCCTTGCTGACGTCCGTGACGACGTAGCGGGCGCAGCCGTCGCGGTCCAGCCGCTCCAGGGTCTCCCACAGGTCGCCGCCGTCCGTCGTCCAGCCGCGGGCGGCCAGCCGGTGCGCGCCATCCTTGATCTTGACGTCGAGCCCGACGGCGACCCGCTCGCCGTGCTGCGCGATCGCCTTCGCGCACCATTCCGGGTTCTCCAGCGCGGCGGTGCCGAGGTTGACGCGCGCGCAGCCGGTGGCGAGGGCGCGGTCGAGCGAGGCGTCGTCGCGGATGCCACCGGACAGCTCGACGGCGACGTCCAGCTTGCCGACGACGCCCGCCAGCAGCTCCGCGTTGCTGCCGCGGCCGAACGCGGCGTCGAGATCCACGAGGTGGATCCACTCGGCGCCGTCGCGCTGCCAGGCCAGCGCGGCGTCGAGCGGATCGCCGTACCCGGTCTCGGTGCCGGCCTCGCCCTGCACGAGGCGGACGGCCTGACCGTCGGCGACGTCGACGGCGGGCAGAAGGGTGAAACTCACGCGGGCGAGGGTACGGGCCACGGATCACACCCCGAACGGCGGCCGGGCATTCGACTGGCGATCGTCGTGGGGCTCAGCCCACGACGTCGCGCAGCCAGTTGGACAACACGGTCGCGCCGGCGTCGCCGGACTTCTCCGGGTGGAACTGGGTGGCGGCCAGCGCGCCGTTCTCCACAGCGGCCACGAAGTCTTCCCCGTGGTGCGCCCAGGTCACGAGCGGGGGGCGCATCGCCGTCGACACCTCCATCTCCCACCGGCGCACGCCGAAGCTGTGCACGAAGTAGAAGCGGGCGCCGGGGTCCAGGCCGGCGAAGAGCGTCGACCCGACCGGCGCCCTCACGGTGTTCCAGCCCATGTGCGGCAGCACGTCCGCCTTCAGCCGCTCGACGGTGCCCGGCCACTGCCCGCAGCCCTCGGTGCGCTCGTCCCACTCGACGCCGAGCTCGAACAGCACCTGCATGCCGACGCAGATGCCCAGGACCGGACGGCCGCCGGCGAGCCGGTGGTCGATGATGCTCGGCCCGTCGACCCCGCGCAGGCCCGCCATGCACGCGGCGAACGCCCCGACACCCGGAACGACCAGCCCGTCGGCGTCCATCGCCGCCTGCCGGTCCGCGGTCACCGTGACGTCCGCACCTACCCGGCGCAACGCGCGCTCGGCCGAGCGCAGGTTGCCCGACCCGTAGTCCAGCACGACGATCCGCGACACACGATCGAGGATAACCGGCCGGGGGACGGGCCGGCCGCACGGCAGGGCTCGACGGCCGATTCCGACGCGAGCGCCGGTCGTGCCCGGTACCGACCGGACGTTCAGGCCGCTCCCGGCCGCCCCGTCACAGGGCGCCCTTCGTCGACGGGATGCCCGAGATCCGGTCGTCGCGCTCCGTCGCCGCCCGCAGCGCGCGGGCGATCGCCTTGAACTCGGCCTCGGTGATGTGGTGCGGGTCGCGGCCCTCCAGCACACGAACGTGCAGCGCGAGATGACCGTGGAAGGCCAGCGACTCGAACACGTGCTTGTTGAGCACCGTCGCGTAGTGGCCGCCGACGACGAAGTGGCGCATGAACTTCGGCTCGCCGGTGTGCACGGTGTAGGGCCGGCCCGAGACGTCGACGACGGCGTGCGCGAGCGCTTCGTCCATCGGGATCCAGGCGTCGCCGAAGCGGCGGATGCCCCGCTTGTCGCCCAGCGCCTGGCGCAGGGCCTGGCCGAGCACGATCGCGGTGTCCTCGACGGTGTGGTGGGCGTCCAGCTCGACGTCGCCCGCGGCGTGCACCGTCAGGTCGAACGCGCCGTGCTTGCCCAGCGAGTCCAGCATGTGGTCGAAGAACGGCACCCCGGTGGCGATGTCCGTCTGCCCCGTCCCGTCCAGGTCGATCTCCACGACGACCTTCGACTCCTTGGTGACCCGCTCGACCCGTCCGACCCGATTCATGCCTTTTCCGTCTCCTCCACCAGCACGTCCCTCGCCACAAGCAGGAACGCGTCGTTCTCCTCCGGGGTCCCGATCGTGACGCGCAACCGGTGCGCGATCCCGACGTCCCGGATCAGCACTCCGTGGCCCAGGAAGGCCTGCCACGCCCGTGCGGCGTCGGCGAACCGTCCGAAAAGCACGAAGTTCGCGTCGCTGGGCACCACGTCGTAGCCCGCCGCCGCCAGTGCGGCGACCACCCGCTCCCGCTCCGACCGGAGCAGCGCGACCGACCCGAGCGTCGCGCCAGCATGCCGCAGCGAGGCCCGCGCCGCAGCCTGTGTCAACGCCGACAGGTGGTACGGAAGGCGAACGAGCTGCAACGCGTCCACGACGGCCGGGGCTGCCGCGAGGTAGCCCAACCGGCCGCCGGCGAAGGCGAACGCTTTGCTCATCGTGCGGCTGACGACGAGCTTGTGCCCGTGCGTGGGCAGCAGGACGGCCGCGCTGGGCCGGTCCGAGAACTCGGCGTACGCCTCGTCCACGACGACGATCCCGGGCGCGGCGTCGACGAGCTGCGCCAGCTCGTCCGGCTCCAGTGACTGCCCGGTGGGGTTGTTCGGGCTGGTCAGGAATGTCACGTCCGGGGCGCACTCGGCGAGCAGCTTCGCCGCGGACGGGATGTCGATCGTGAAGTCGTCGCGGCGCGGGGTGGGCAGCCACTCGGTGCGGGTGCCCCCGGCGATGATCGGGTGCATCGAGTATGACGGCACGAAACCGGCGGCGACCCGCCCCGGCCCGCCGAACGCCTGGAGCACCTGTTGGAGGATCTCGTTCGAGCCGTTCGCCGCCCACAGGTTCGCGCAGGTGAGCGGGACACCCGTGGCACGGGTGAGGTATGCCGCGAGGTCCGTGCGCAGCGCCACGGCGTCCCGGTCCGGGTACCGGTGCAGCTCCGCGGCGACCTCGTGCGCCGCCGCTGTGACATCTGCGACCAACTCGGGCGGCGGCGGGTAGGGGTTCTCGTTCGTGTTCAGCCGCACCGCGACGGAAAGCTGCGGGGCGCCGTACGGGGTCTTGCCCCGCAGGTCCGCCCGCAACGGGAGGGCGTCGAGGGTGACCTCGGACCCGACGGCCGGTGCCTCGGTGGCCGTCACCGACCGTCTCCGACCCGAACATCGTGGCGAAACCGCGCCGTCACGGCCTGGCCGTGCGCGGGGAGGTCTTCCGCGTTCGCGAGGGTGACCACCCGGTCCGCCACCTCGCGCAGCGCGTCTTCCGTGTACTCGATCAAGTGGACGCCGCGCAGGAACGTCTGCACGGACAGCCCCGCCGAGTGCCGTGCACAACCGCCGGTGGGCAGCACGTGGTTCGAGCCCGCGCAGTAGTCGCCGAGCGACACGGGCGCCCACGGCCCGATGAACACCGCCCCCGCGTTGCGCACCTGCAGCGCGACCTCGCGGGCGCGGACGGTCTGGATCTCCAGGTGCTCAGCGGCGTACGCATCGACGACCGCGAGGCCGGCCGCCACGTCCGCGACGAGGATCGTGCCGGACTGCGGGCCGGTGAGCGCGGTGCGGATGCGCTCGGTGTGCTTGGTGGCCGCGACCTGCCGATCGAGCTCGGCGTCGACCGCGTCCGCGAGCGCGTCGCTGGTGGTGACCAGCACGGACGCGGCGGACGGGTCGTGCTCGGCCTGGGATACCAGGTCCGCGGCGACGTGCACGGGGTCCGCCGTCTCGTCGGCGAGCACCGCGATCTCGGTGGGCCCGGCCTCGGCGTCGATCCCGATCTGCCCGCGCAGGAGCCGCTTCGCCGCCGTGAGGTAGGCGTTGCCCGGCCCCGTGACCATGTCGACCGGCTCGAGCTCCCGGCCGTCGGTGTCCGTGCCGCCGTAGGCCAGCAGCGCGACGGCCTGGGCACCGCCGACCGCCCACACCTCCTCGACGCCGAGCAGCGCCGCCGCGGCGAGGATCGTGGGATGCGGCAGGCCACCGTGCTCGGCCTGGGGCGGCGAGACCACGACGAGTGACTGCACCCCCGCCTCCTGCGCGGGCACCACATTCATCACGACTGACGACGGGTAGACCGCGAGCCCGCCCGGTGCATACAGCCCGACCCGGCGAACGGGGACGAACCGCTCGGACACGACCCCGCCCGGCACGACCTGGGTGACGACGTCCGTCCGGCGCTGGTCGGCGTGCACCCGCCGGGCGCGCTCGATCGAGGTCTCCAGCGCCGCGCGGACCGCCGGGTCGAGCCCGGCCGACGCAGCAGCCAGCGCTGACGACGGAACCCTGACGGACCCGGGTCGCACCCGGTCGAACCGCTCGGAGAACTCCAGCACCGCCTCGACCCCGCGCTCGCGGACCGCCGCCACGATCGGGCGCACCCGCTCGACCACGGCGTCGACGTCGACCGCGGCGCGGGGCAGCAGGGCGCGCAGGGCGGCGGTGGGCGGCAGCGGTGCGGAGCGCAGGTCCGTTCGGCGGAGCATGGGGCTGAGGGTAGTCGGCGGGACCGACAGAACCGGCCTGGCCAGGTTGAACGCGGCCGACGTCACCACCTGCAGATCGCCGCCTGCGCGCGCTGACCGTGACCGGTCGTGGTCGACGCGCGTTCCGGTCGCGGCTGGGCCGTGAGGACACACCGGATCAGCGCCCCGGCGGTGTCCTCGGCGGCGAACCGACCAGCCCGCGCCGGTGCGCCCACAGTGCCGCGCTCGTCCGGTCCGTCACCCCGATCTGGGTGAAGACGCTGGTCAGATGGGCCTTCACGGTGCGCTCCGCGATGCCGAGGGTGCGGGCGATCTGCTTGTTGGCCAGGCCCTCGGCCACCAGCACCAGCACCTCCTTCTCCCGCCCCGACAGGGGCGGACCGCCGTGCGGACACCTGCCGCTCCCTCCCGGCCGCCGGGCAGACCACCGAGAGCCACGGTGAGCGACGTCGCAGCCGGTTCGGAAACCGCAAGCGGGGGTGTCGGACCCCCGCAAAACGAGGGTCGGCCAGTCCCGCTCGTGGTCAGGCCACGCGCAGGTCCAGCCCGAGGTCCAGCGCCGTCACCGAGTGGGTGAGGGCGCCGACGGCCAGGAACTCGACGCCCGTCTCCGCGTAGGCCCGGGCGTTCGCCAGCGCCAGGCCGCCCGACGACTCGAGCAGGGTCGGCCTGCTTCCCCGCCTGCGGACCGCCTCGGCCGTCTGCGCGACCGTGAAGTTGTCGAGCAGCACCAGCTCCGCGCCCAGCTCCAGCACCTCGTCGAGCTGGTCCAGCGAGTCGACCTCCACCTCGCACGCCAGGTCCGGCGCCGCGGCCCGGGCGCGGTCGAGCGCCGCGCCGACCGACCCGGCGGCCGCCACGTGGTTGTCCTTGATCAGCACGGCGTCGCCGAGCCCGAGCCGATGGTTCGCTCCCCCGCCGCAGCGCACCGCGTACTTCTCCAGCAGCCGCAGGCCCGGCAGGGTCTTGCGGGTGTCGCGGATCCGAGCGCCGGTGCCGGCCACCGCATCGACCCAGGCGGCCGTCGCGGTGGCCACGCCGGAGAGGTGGCAGAGCAGGTTGAGTGCGGTGCGCTCGGCGGTCAGCAGGCCGCGGACGGGGGCGCGGACGACCAGCGCGGGCTCGCCCCCGGCCAACCGGGCGCCGTCCGGCAGCGCCGTCACCACCTCGAACCCCCCGTCGACATCCTCGCCGAGCACCTCGGACAGCACCGCGCGGACGGCCGGGACCCCGGCGAGCACGCCGCTCGCCCGCGCGGTGAACGCGCCGACCGCGACGGCGTCGGCGGGCACGGTCGCGGCGGTGGTGGCGTCGGGGCCGTAGCGCAGGTCCTCGGCCAGCGCGGCACGGACGACCCGAAGCAGGTCGTCGGGATCGGGGACGCCGACCTCCGAGGCACCGCCGACCCCGGCGGCATCCACCGCGATCCCCTTCCCGGCGAGCGGCGCCGGTCGCCGGGTCGACCTCGGACCGGCCCGTCATACCGCACCCGCCAGCGCCTCGGTGGCCACGACCGGGCGACCGTCGCCGTCCAGCCTGACCTGCAGGCTCGCCCGCTGCCACGTGTCGTCGCGCCCGGGGTGGTCGGTGCGCACGTGGCAGCCGCGGCTCTCGGTGCGGGTGCCGGCGGCCGCGAGCACCGAGGCGGCGAGCAGCGTCAGCGCCGCGTCCTCGACGCCCGCGCGGTCGCGCACGGGCCCGGGTCCGGTCGCCGCCTCCACGGCGTCCGATGCGGCCGCGAGCCCGGCGGCGTCCCGGCCGATCCCCGCCCCGGCGCTCATCGCCCGCTGCACGACCCGCCGGTCGGCCACGGCGAAGACCGGCAGCGGCGCTGTGCCGACCGGGACCGGGCGGTGCACGGCCAGGTCCGCGACCACCGCGCGGGCCACCCGCGCCCCGACGACGAGGCCCTCGAGCAGCGAGTTCGACGCGAGGCGGTTGGCACCGTGCAGGCCGGTGCGGGCCACCTCTCCGGCGGCGTAGAGGCCGCCGACCGCGGTGCGCCCGTCGACGTCGGTGACCACACCCCCGCAGGCGTAGTGGGCGGCGGGCGTCACCGGGATCGGTTCGCGCGTGGGGTCGATCCCCGCAGCCCGGCAGGAGCGGGTCACCGTGGGGAAGCGGGCGGCGAAGCCCGCGACCGCGGTGGCGTCGAGCCACACGCAGTCCGCACCGGTCTGCGCCATCCGCCGGGTGATCGCCGCGGCGACGACGTCCCGCGGAGCGAGCTCGGCCAGCGGGTGTACGCCGAGCATGAACCGGGCGCCGGTGCGGTCGCGGAGGACACCGCCCTCGCCCCGGACCGCCTCGGTGACCAGGGGCCGATGCCCACGCGCGCCGGGTACGTGCAGGACGGTGGGGTGGAACTGCACGAACTCGAGGTCCGCGGCAGTCGCGCCGGCGCGCAGGGCCAGCGCGACGCCGTCGCCGGTCGACGTGGCAGGGTTCGTGGTGCTGGCGAAGAGTTGACCGTAGCCGCCGGTCGCCAGGAGCACGGCCGCGGCGTGCAGCACACCCGGCCGGCCGGTGTCGTCGAGCACCGTGACGCCCGCGACCGTGCCGTCGCCCGCGCGCAGGGCGTCAACAGCGACGTGCCCGGTCAAGAGCGGCAGGCCGGCGCCGCGCGCGGCCGCGACGAGTGCCCGCTCGACCTCGGCACCGGTTGCGTCGCCCCCGGCCCGGACCACGCGGAACGCCGAGTGCCCGCCCTCGCGGGTGCGCTCCAGCGCGCCGGTCGGGGTCGCGTCGAACACGGCGCCGCGCGCCCGCAGCCGGGCCACCGCAGCCGGGCCGTCGGTCAGGATGGAGGCGACAGCGGCAGGGTCGCACAGCCCGGCACCCGCGGTGAGGGTGTCGGCGACGTGGGCGTCGACGCTGTCGCCCGGCACGTCCCCGACGACGACGGCGACCCCACCCTGGGCCCACCGGGTCGAGCCGGCGTCCGCGGCGTCCTTGGTGACGACGACGACCCGCAGCCCGGCGGCGGCGGCGTCGAGCGCAGCGGTGAGACCGGCGACGCCGCTGCCGACGACGACGAGGTCGGCGCCTGCCTCCCAGGCGCCCGGGGCGCTCACTCGCCACCACCCGGGCGCCCGATCTCGATCATCCGCTGCACCGCGGCGCGACCCCGGGCGGCCAGCTCGGGGTCGACGTGCACCTCGTCCGTGCCGTCGCGCAGGCTGCGCAGCAGCGCCGCAGGCGTGATCATCTTCATGTAGCGGCACGAGGCGCGCTCGTTGACCGCCCGGAAGTCGATCTCCGGGGCAGCCTTGCGGAGCTGGTGCAGCATGCCGACCTCGGTCGCGACCAGCACCGTCTTGATCTGGCGCGGGGCGGCCGCCTCGCCCTCGATCCGGCGCGGGGCGGCCGCCTCGCACGGAGTGCGGGGCGGACGCGTCGCTGGCCGGATCTCCGCGGGTGGACGCGTCGTGGCCGGATCGGTCATGCGCGTGCGCGGGCCGCGTCGAGCATCCCGCCCGTCGAGAGGATCTTGACCCGGTCGGCCGGGACCGCGCCGCTGCCGGCCAGGTAGAGCGCGGAGGTCGCGCAGCCGCATTCCGGGTGCACGAACAGCTCAGCGTCGGGGTGTGCGGCGGCCTGCGCGGCCAGCTCGGCGCCGTTGATGGCCGCGTGCACGTGGCACTCCCCCGCCCAGACGTGCATGTTCTTCCTGTCCAGGGTCCGGCGGACGTGCGCGCCGAGGAACTGATCGGGCAGGAACAGCACCTCCTGCTCCGCCGGGATCGAGGCCACCACCTCCACGGCGTTGCTGGACGTGCAGCAGATGTCGGTCTCGGCCTTCACCGCGGCCGTCGTGTTGACGTAGCTGACGACAACGGCCCCGGGGTGCTCGGCCTTCCACGCGCGCAGCTCGTCGACGGTGATCGAGTCGGCGAGCGAGCAGCCCGCGCGGGCGTCCGGGATGAGCACGGTCTTCTCCGGCGCGAGGATCTTGGCCGTCTCCGCCATGAAATGCACACCGCAGAAGACGATCGTCGAGGCGGACGACTCCGCGGCGATCCGCGAAAGGGCGAGCGAGTCGCCCGTGTGGTCGGCGACGTCCTGGATGTCGGGCAGCTGGTAGTTGTGCGCCAGCAGTACTGCGTCGCGCGCCCGGGCCAGTTCGCGAACCTCGGCGAACCAGGCGTCGCCGACGCGGTCCGCCCGCGTTCCCACGTCCGTCACGGTCATCGGGCGCCTCCCACCGGTTCGCCTGTTTTCGCCTGATGAGCGAAAACAGGATCGATGGTAACAACGGGTTCGACAGTTGTCTCGATGGACGTGACGTCGGCCTCACCTGCCGGACACCGCCCGTTCACATCGCCCGTTCCTCCCGGCCGGTGCGACGGGCCGCCGCGGCTCCCGGCCTACGATCGGCGCATGCCCGACTGCGGGGCGCGACCCACCGCGCACGAGGTGCTCGCCGCCGTCCTGCAGATCCGGGACGGCACGCTGCAGGTCCTCGCCTGGCGGCGGGCGCAGGCCCCGGACGCCGGGCGCTGGGCGCTGCCCGGCGGCCTGCTCGGCGACGACGAGGACGTCGAGGCGTCGGTGCGCCGGCAGCTCGCGGAGAAGGTCGACGTCCGCGAGGTCGCCCACGTCGAGCAGCTCGCGGTGTTCAGCGACCCGCGCCGGGTGCCCGGCAGGCGGCGCGTCGCCACCGCGTTCCTCGGGCTCGTCCCCTCCGACGCCGACCCGGCCGTGCCCGCCGACACCACCTGGCACCCCGTCGACGCCCTCCCGGACCCCGCCTTCGACCACGCCGAGATCGTCGCCGCAGCCCGGGACCGGCTGCGCGCCAAGCTCTCCTACACCAACCTCGGCTTCGCCCTCGCCCCCCGCGAGTTCACGATCTCCGCGCTGCGCGAGCACTACTCCGCGGCGCTCGGCCACCCGGTGTCGGCGACGAACCTGCAGCGCGTGCTCGAGCGCCGCTCCGTTCTGGTGCCGACGGGCGCGCTCGCCGCGCCCGGGCCGGCGGGCGGACGCCCGGCCGCACTGTTCCGGTTCGCCGAGCCGACCCTGCGGGTGACCGACGCGTTCGCGGTGCTGCGGCCGCCGGGCGAGCCGGCACGGGCGGCCTTACCGTGAGCACGTGGTCGCGAACCTCCCGCTGTTCCCCCTGAGCACCGTGCTCATGCCGGGAGCTCCGCTGCCGCTGCACATCTTCGAGCCCCGGTACCGCCAGCTGACCGTGGACCTCGTGACAGGTGCCGTGCCGGGCAGGCAGTTCGGCGTCATCGCCGTCCGTGAGGGCTGGGACGGCGACGACACCGCCGTCCTGCACCGCGTCGGCTGCACGGCGGAGCTGCTCGACGTCCGCCGGTTGCCCGACGGCCGGTACGACATCGTCACGCGGGGCTGCCGCCGGTTCCGACTGCTCGACGTCGACACCGAGGCACGCCCGTACCTGACGGCGGAGGTCGAGTACCTGCCCGACCTCCCCGAGGAGCCCACGGACGACCTCACCGGCCTCGCGGGTGCCGCACGTGCCGCCCACCGACGCTATTGCGCCACTGCCTGGAAGACCGGCGACTGGTCCGAGCCGGACCAGGACGTCGGGCCGGCCGAGCTGCCCCACCTGCTCGCCGCCGACTGTCTGCTCCCCATGTCGGACCGCCAGCGCCTCCTGGAGCAGACCTGCCCGGCGATCCGGCTCCGGATGGTCCGGGCCCTGATGATCCGCGAGGCGGGGCTGCTCGGGACGCTGCACGCCGTCCCCGCTCCGCTGAACACCTACACGGTGGACGCCAGCCCCAACTGATCGCGAGTTGCGCGGGCATGCCCGGTGAGTCGCGCGTCCGTGCCCGGGCTGCGTCCGCGCTCGTCGTCAGGACCAGCCGTAGCGCGCCCGTAGCTCGTCGGCGACCCGGTCGAACCGGTCCTGGTCGAGCACCGCGCCCTCGCGACGGATCTCGTGCTCGCCGACCTCGATGACCCTGTCCAGCCGGACGTACGACGAGCGTCCCTGCCCGTCCCACCTGCCGGCGCCGATACCCACCCAGTTTCGGTCGTCCGCGCGGTCGGCCTGGCTCGACAGCATCAACCCGACGAGGTCGCGGCCCTCGCGGCCGACGACGAGCACCGGCCGGTCCTTGCCGCGGCCGTCGTCCTCCTCGTAGGGCACCCAGGTCCAGACGATCTCACCGGGGTCGGCGGCGCCGTCGAGATCGGGCGCGTAGGCGATGCGCCGGGCGCGCGCACTTGCCGGTGCGGTGCGAACGCCGCCGGTGGGCGGGCGCGGGCTCGTGCCCGCCCGGGATGTTCCGGCCCGCGACGGCGCCGGGCGCTGGGCCTTCCGCTCCCGCTGCTGCGTCGACTGCGTCAGCAGCTTGAGCCCGGCCTCCGCCGCCTGCCGCAGCAGGCTCCCCCATGTCGCCACGGGGCGACAGCATGCCCGACGCGACTCGGCGCCGACTGCGCCCACCCCGCGCCTGCTGCGGCGGGCGCGGGTGCGCCGACAGGGCGCCACGTCGCGGACGTGGCGCGACGTGCGGCCCGGGCAGAGGTCAGTCGGCGTGCCGGATCGGGACGACGTCGACAAGCGTCCCGACGCCGACGAAGTCGTCCGGGTTCATGGTCAGCAGCGGCAGGCGGGCGGCCGCTGCAGTCGCGGCGATCTGCAGATCGAGCCTGCGTGGGCGCGGGTTGCGGCCGGCGATCCGGACGAGCTCGGCGAGCACGCCGTAGAACTTGGCCTCCTCGACCCCGAAGGGCACGATCTCGTAGCTTGTCAGCACCCGGCGCAGCCGCTGCTCGCGCGCGTCGCGGTCCCCGGTGCCGATGCCGTGGGCGAGCTCGCCGAGAGTGACTGCGCTGACGACGACGGCACCGTCCAGGTACACGCCGAGGTCCACCTTCTCGACGTCGATCACCACCGACGTGTCGTAGAGCGCGGCCGGAGGCACGTCAGTACTCGATCCGGTCGTCACCGAAGATCCGGTCGGCTTCCTCGCGATCTCGGTACCACTGCTCCACGTCGATCGGGGGCAACTGCCGGAACTCCTCCTGCATGTCCCGACCGGTCTTCCGCCTCTTCGGCGGGGCGGCGTGCGGCACCAGGTCCGCGATCGGCTTGCCGTTGCGTGTCACCACGAAGCTCTCGCCCGCCTCGACCTGACGCATGATCTCGGCGTTGTCGTTGCGTAGTTCGCGCTGGGAGATCGTCCTGGGCATGCGCCAACTGTAGCGCAATTGCGCTACGCGCTGCGGTCGCACCGGTCAGTCCCAGGAGGGGTCAGCCGCGGCGTTCACCGTGGCGGCTGCACCGCGCGGTCCACCCCGTCGGCGTCACCTGCACCACCATCCGGCGGGCGCAGTGGGCACAGAAGCGGGGCGGCTCCAGCCTGCGCCGCAGGGCGCACCGCACGTGGTCGCCGAGCTCGACCAGCGACCCGCACTGGTCGCAGAAGGAGTCCATCCCCGCTCCCTACAGGGTCGCGTTGAGCGCCTTGATCGGCATCTGCAGCTCGCCGAGCAGGTCGATGTCCGCCTCCGCAGGGCGCCCCAGCGTCGTCAGGTAGTTGCCGACGATCACCGCGTTGACCCCGCCGAGCAGTCCCTGCCGCGCCCCCAGATCCCCCAGGGTGATCTCGCGGCCGCCGGCGAACCGCAGGATCGTCCGCGGCAGGGCCAGCCGGAACGCGGCCAGGGTCCGCAGGGCGTCGGCCACGGGCAGCGGCTCGAGGTCCCCGAACGGCGTCCCCGGGCGCGGGTTGAGGAAGTTCAGCGGCACCTCGTCCGGCTCGAGCTCCGCGAGCTGGGCGGCGAACTCGGCCCGCTGCGCCGGGGTCTCCCCCATCCCGACGATCCCGCCGCAGCACACCTCCATGCCCGCGTCCCGGACGAGCCGCAGCGTCTCCCACCGCTCCTCCCAGGTGTGGGTGGTGACGACCTGCGGAAAGTACGAGCGCGCGGTCTCCAGGTTGTGGTTGTAGCGGTGGACGCCCATCGCGGCCAGCTCGTCGACCTGCGCGGGGGTGAGCATCCCCAGCGAGCAGGCGATGTTGATGTCCACCTCGTCGCGGATCGCCGCGATCCCGGCCGCCACCTGCGCCATGAGCCGCGCGTTCGGCCCGCGCACCGCGGCGACGATGCAGAACTCCGTCGCGCCGGTCTTGGCCGTCTGCTTCGCCGCCTCGACCAGCATCGGGATGTCCAGCCACGCCGAGCGCACCGGCGAGTCGAACAGCCCCGACTGCGCGCAGAAGTGGCAGTCCTCCGGGCAGCCGCCGGTCTTGAGCGAGACGATCCCCTCGACCTCGACCTCCGGCCCGCACCAGCGCATCCGCACCTCGTGGGCCAGCTCCAGGAGCGGGTCGAGCGCGTCGTCCGGCAGCGCGAGCACGTCGAGCACCTGGTCCTGCGTGAGCCCGTGGCCGGACTCGAGCACCTGGCGGCGGGCGACGTCGAGAATCGTCACGGTTCGGGAGTCTGCCATCGCCCACCCAGCGGCGGCCCCAGGCCGTGACGCGCGACGCGCGCGAACTCTGCGCGGTCCGTCACACCTGCCCCGTCGGCGAGGGCTCCGAGCAGCGTGACCCCGGTGACGGCCGGGAGGTCGCGCAGGTTCTCCCAGGCCGCGAGGTCCGGCACGGCGGGCCAGGCCCCGATCACCACTCCCGCGCAGGTCAGGCCCCGGGCTCGCAACGCCTCGACGGTCAACACGGTGGCGTTGAGGGTGCCCAGCCCGGCCGCGGCGACGACGAGCACGGGCGCGTCGAGCTCACCGGCGGCGTCGGCCAGGGTGCCGCCCTCGTCGGTGAACCGGACGAGCAGACCGCCCGTACCCTCGACCAGCACGAGGTCGTGGGTCGCCGCGAGCAGGCGGGCGGCCGCCGCGGCGGCCCCGGGGTCGAGCGCCGGGCGGCCTGCGCGGCGCGCGGCCGTGGCGGGGGCGAGCGGGTCCGGGTAGCGGGCGAGCTCGCAGACGGTGTCGGGTGCCGCGAGCCGGACGACATCGGCGAGGTCGCCCGGCTCCCCCGCCGCGATCCCGGTCTGCACCGGCTTGAGCACGGCGACCCGGTTGGGGTGCAGGGCGGCGATCGCGGCGGTGACGACGGTCTTGCCGACCCCCGTCCCGGTGCCGGTGACCACGAGAACCCGCCCGCGACCCTCGCCCAGCGGCTGTCCGGAACGCCCTCCGGCGACGCTCGTGGCGATCACCGAGCTCCCACCGGCGCGAGGACCTCCTCCAGGACCTCACGGACGCGGGCGAGGTCGGCCTCGGTCAGGTCCGCCCGGGCCGTCAGGCGCAGGCGGCTCGTGCCCTCCGGCACCGACGGCGGGCGGAAGCACCCCACCCGGACCCCGCGAGCGAGGCAGGCGCGGGCCGCCGCCACCGCCACCTGGGGCTCGCCCAGCACCACCGGCACGATGGCCGACCGGGGAACCGCCGCTCCGGCTGCCTCCGCGAGGGCGGCCGCGTGGCGCAGCACCGCAGCCGGCAGGCCGGGTTCAGCCTCCAGCACACGCAGTGCGGCGAGCGCCGCGCCGACCGACGACGGCGCGAGGCCGGTATCGAAGATGAACGAGCGGGCGGTGTCGACGAGGTGCGCCGTCACCGCCTCGGGCCCGAGCACCGCGCCACCCTGGGCCCCCAGCGCCTTGGACAGGGTCATGGTGGCCACGACGTCGTCCGCGCCCGCCAGCCCCACCTCGGCAAGCAGCCCGCGCCCGCCGGGACCGCGCACGCCCAGCCCGTGCGCCTCGTCCACGACCAGCAGCGCGCCCCTCGCCCGGGACACGGCATGCAGCGCGCGCAGCGGGGCGGTGTCGCCGTCCGCGCTGTCGACGCTCTCCACCACCACCAGCGCCCGTTCCTCGTCCCGGGCGGCGAGCACCGCGTCCACCGCGGCGGGGTCGTTGTGCGGCACCACCGCGACCCGGGCCCGGGACAGCCGGCAGGCGTCGACGATCGACGCGTGGTTCGCCGCGTCCGAGATGACGAGCGCTCCGGGACCCGACAGCGCCGTCACCACACCGAGGTTCGCGGCGTAGCCGGAGGAGAACACCAGCCCGGCGGCGAATCCGCAGAACGCGGCGAGCTCCCGGTCCAGCGCGGCGTGCAGCTCCGTGGTCCCGGTGACCAGACGCGAGCCCGTCGACCCGGCCCCCCATGCGCGGGCGGCCGCGACCGCCCCGTCCACGACCCGCGGATCTCGGGAAAGACCGAGATAGTCGTTTCCGGCGAGGTCGACGACGGGCTCGGTGGCGGCCCGCGTGCTCAGCGCACGGCGCAGTCCCGCCTCCCGACGACGGGCGGCGTGCGGCGCGAGCCAGGCCAGGGGGTGGGGCGGTGGGAGACGTGCACCAGACACACCGGCACGATAGGCCCGACCACCGACAGGACCACCGCGCCGGCGAGCAGGATCACCGGGCGGGTGGGAACCGCCGGTCCCGGTGCGGTGTCGCTACCCGGCAGCCGCCGCCGCGCGCACCGCCGCCGTGATCGCGGCAAGATCGTCCGGGCCGCACACGTAGGGCGGCATCGTGTAGACGAGATCGCGGAAGGGGCGCAGCCACACACCCTGCTCTGCGGCCGCCCGCGTGGCCGCTGCGACGTCGACGGGATGGTCGAGCTGGACGACACCGATGGCGCCGCGTACACGCACGTCCGCCACCCCGGGCAGCCCACGCGCGAGCGCGAGCCCCGTGCGCAGCCCGGACTGGATCGCCCGGACCTCGGCGCGCCACCCGCGCTCCTGCAGGAGCCGGATCGACGCGAGTGAGACGGCGGCGGCGAGGGGGTTGCCCATGAACGTCGGTCCGTGCATGAGCACGCCTGGCCCACCGGCTCGGCCGGATCCGTCGACTCTGCCGTCGGAGATCCCGCGGGCGATCCGCGTGCTGCACAGCGCTGCCGCCATCGACAGGTACCCGCCGGTCAACGCCTTGCCGACGCACATGACATCGGGTGCGACGCCCGCGTGCTCGGCGGCGAAGAACTCCCCCGTCCGGCCGAACCCGGTGGCGATCTCGTCGAACACCAGCAGCACATCGTGGGTCAGGCACAACTCGCGCAGTACGTGCAGGTAGCGGGGGTCGTGAAAGCGCATGCCGCCCGCGCCCTGGACGACCGGCTCGACGATCACCGCGGCCAGCTCGTCGGCGTGCCTCTCGATCAGCCGCGCCAGCTCCGCGACGTAGCCCTGCTCGAACGCGGCCGGGGGCGGTCCGGCGAACACCTGTCGCGGCAGCACGTCACGCCAGAGCGCGTGCATGCCACCATCCGGGTCGCAGACGCTCATCGCGCCGAAGGTGTCGCCGTGGTAGCCGCCGCGCCAGGTCATCAGCCGATGCTTGGCCGGGCGCCCGCGCGCCCGCTGGTACTGCAGACACATCTTGATCGCGACCTCGACCGAGACCGAGCCGGAGTCGCAGAGGAAGACGTGCTCGAGGCCGGCTGGGGTGACGTCGACGAGCAGCCGGGCCAGCTCGACGGCCGGACCGTGCGTGAGGCCGCCGAACATCACGTGGCTCATCGCGCCGAGCTGGTCGCGCACCGCGGCGTCGAGCACGGGGTGGCGGTAGCCGTGGACCGCCGCCCACCACGACGACATCCCGTCGACCAGCTCGCGCCCGTCCGCCAGCCGCAGCCGCACCCCCTGCGCCGACACGACCGGCAGCGGCGGCACGGCGGCCGGCATCGCGGCGTACGGATGCCAGACGTGCGCCCGGTCGGCGGCCAGCAGGTCGTCGACGCCCTCCACGCGAGGAAGCCTAGGGTGGGCCGTGGGGCCCCTCGTCGCGGCGCCGGCTCACGGCGAGCAGCACCACCGGTTCGTCGCCGACGTTGTGCAGCACGCGCAGGTCGATCCCCTCCAGCCAGAGGACCGCTCCGCCGGAGAACCCGCGCCGGCCACCCGCCGCGCACTCGAGCTCGACGTCGCCGCGCTCGACGATGACGAGCGTGTCGCGCCACTCGGTGTCGCCGGACGGCCGCGACTCACCCGGGGCGAGCACGACCGAGCGGCGCCGGAACGCCGTCCCGCGGCCGGGCAGGAGCGGGCTCGTCTCGTCGCCCACGTCGCACACCTCCCCGAGGGCCGCGACGACCCCCGGGAGTGCAGACGCGCCGCACCCCCCGTTCTCATCGGTGCCGGCCTGCGACGCAGGTCACGCCCTGCTCAGCCCAGGCAGCCCGGGCCCAGCAAAGCCTTGAGGTCGCCCATCAACGCGGAGCTGTGCGTCACGCGTAGGCCGTCGGCCAGGCGCAGGGGCGTGACCCGACCGCCGTTC
>CAVRHG010000046.1:0-20226 GCA_963720845.1 uncultured Actinomycetota bacterium
GACGGGGTGCGCCGTGCCGTGGGACCGGCGGGCGATCAGTGAGGCGGGTCCGTGCCCGGGTCGTCACGCCGATCCGGGTCGTCGTGCCCGGCCAGGAACCGCTCCACCTCCGCCGCCAGCTCGTCCGCGCTGGGCAGCTCGCCACCTGTCGGCCCGGCCCGCCCGGTGGCGTCGGAGATCACCGTGTCGTACTGCTGCTCCAGCGCGGCGACGACCTGTGCGACCTCCTCCGACGCCGCCACCTGCTCGGCGATCTCGCGCTCCGCCTGCTCGGCGGCGCTGGTCAGCGTGTCGGTCGGCAGGTAGAGGCCGGTCGCGACCGCGAGGTGATCGACCAGCACGCGGGCGGCCTGCGGGTACTCCGCACGCGCCAGGTAGTGCGGCACGTGCACGGCGAACCCCATCGCGGCGTGCCCGGCCTGCCCGAGCCGGTACTCGATGAGCGCCACGGCACTGCCCGGCACCTCGGCCGTGGCGAACAGCGCCTCGTGTCCCTCGGTCAGCTCGGGCCGGGTGCCGTGCACAGTCACCCCGATGGGCCGGGTGTGCGGCACCGCCATCGGGATCCCCGTCAGGTTCACCACGAGGCGCACGCCCAGCGTGCGCACGAGCTCCTCGAGGGCGGCCGCGAACCGCTCCCACTGCGTGTCCGGCTCGGGGCCGGTCAGGAGCAGGTACCCGGTGCTGGCGGTGTCGGTGAGCGCGACGATGTCGAGCTCCGGCGCGGCGTAGTGCTCCCAGTGGTCGGTCTCGAAGCGCAGCGGGGGCCGCCGGGAGCGGTAGTCGACGAGCTGGTCGACGTCGAAGCGCGCCACCCGCTGCGCTGCGCCCGCAGCGAGCAGCGACTCGACCGCCAGCCGGGCCGCCGCGCCCGCGTCGACGAACCCGTCGAGCACCACGACCAGCACGGGATCGTCCAGCGCCGGGGCGTCCGGCTCCAGCCGGTACAACCCTGCGGGATCCAGCACCGCCACACCTCCGCCTGGCGGCGCCCGCCGCCCGTTCACCGCCCCGACCGTCCCGGAACGTGAATCCGCCCGCACAGCATCCCCGATCCCGGCGCGCATGACGCACCATGGACTTCCGTGGGTCGTGCGAGGTCACCGGTGGCAGGGTCGAGGTCGTCGACTGCGTCGACGACGGCGCGCCGGATGTGGGTCGTCTGGTCGGTCGCGCTGGCGGCCTACATCGTCGGCGTGATGCACCGGACGTCGTTCGGCGTGGCGGGGCTGGACGCCGCCCAGCGCTTCCACGCCGGCCCTGCGGCCCTCTCCGGTTTCGTGGTGCTGCAGCTGCTGGTCTATGCGGCGCTGCAGGTGCCGGTCGGCCTGCTGCTCGACCGGTTCGGCGGGCGGGTGCTGGTCACCGTCGGGGCGTTGACGATGGCCGCGGGCCAGCTCGTGCTCGCGCTGGCGACCACGCTGCCGCTCGCGGTCACCGCCCGCGTGCTGATCGGCACCGGCGACGCGCTGACGTTCATCAGCGTCCTCTCGGTCGTCACGGCCTGGTTCCCGCCACGGCGGGTGCCGGTGATGACGCAGCTCACGGGCCTCGTGGGGCAGCTGGGGCAGGTGCTGTCGGCGGTGCCACTCGCGGCCCTGCTGCACGGCCCCGGCTGGACGACCGCGTTCCTCTGCGCGGCGGGGCTCGGGGTGTTCGTCGGGCTGGCGGTGCTCGTGGTGGTGCGCGACCGGCCGCCCGGCGCCCCGCCGCCGCCTCCGGCCGCGTCGCCGCGGGAGGTGCTGCGCGGGCTGCGGACGTCGTGGTTCGAGCCGGGGACCCGGCTCGGGCTCTGGACGCACCTCGGCACCCAGTTCTGCGGCACCGTCTTCGGCCTGCTCTGGGGCGTGCCGTACCTGGTGGCGGGGCAGGGGATGAGCGCAGGGCAGGCGAGTGCCCTGCTCACGCTGCTCGTGGTGGTCGGGATCGTGGCGGGCCCGCTGTTCGGCGAGTTCGCTGCCCGGCACCCGATGCGCCGATCGCTGCTGGTGCTGACCGTGATCGCCGCCCACGCGCTGGTCTGGGCCGCGGTGCTGCTCGTCCCGCCGCCGGCGCCGCGGTGGCTGCTCGTCGTACTCGTGATCGTGATCGGTACCGGCGGCCCCGGCTCGATGATCGGCTTCGACTTCGCGCGCACGTTCAACCCGCGATCGCGGCAGGGGGCGGCGGTCGGGATCGTCAACGTGGGTGGCTTCGTCGCGTCCCTGCTGGTGGCCTGGGCGATCGGTGTCGTGTTGAGCCGCGCCGGCGGTTACACGCCGGAGGCGTTCCGGGTCGCGTGGACGGTGCAGTGCGTCGTCTGGGCGTTCGCGGTGGTGGCGGTCCTCGGGTCCCGGCGGTTGGCCCGCCGCAAGTTGATGGCCGAGGGCGTCGTGATCCTGCCGCTGTGGGCGGCGCTGGCGCAGTGGCGGAGCCGCCGGCGATCGTGAGCGCCCGGCGTGTCAGCAGGGTGGCGTCGCCGGCCCGTGATACCGGAAAGCCACCTTCACGACGCGTGGCGACATGAAGGTGGCCTTCCTGGTGCGGCGGCGAACTACTCGGCCAGCAGCCGGTAGATCGTCTTGCGGGCCTCGGCCAGCGCCGCGCCCGCGGCGGTGATCTGCTCGGGCGTGCCGGCGGACATCACCTGGTGGGCGGCGGCGTGCAGCTGTGCGAGCTGCTCCCACAGTGCGGCCGCGTCGTCGTCGACGTCGCGGCCCGCGGCGTCCCACACCGCGTCGAGCTCGGCGCGGTGCTCCTCGACGTGCTGGGTGCCCGACTCGGTGAGGTGGATGACCCTGCGGCCCTCCACCTTCTCGATGCGGACGAGGCCCTCGTCCTCCAGCTGCGACACCGTCGGGTAGATCGAGCCCGGGCTGGGCCGCCACACTCCGCCGGTGCGCTCGCCGATCTCCTGGATGATCTCGTAGCCGTGCCGCGGCTGCTCCGCGACGAGGGCGAGGACGGCACTGCGGACGTCACCGCGCGGGGTGCGTCGGCCGCGCCGCCCACCGCGTCCCGGGAAGCCGCGGGGCGGGCCTCCCGGGCCGAAGCCGGGGCCGAAACCGGACGCCATGCGGCGGCGGAAGTGACCGCCGCGGCCGCGGCCGTCGGCCGGACCCTCGGGCGGCTCGGGCGGCTCGGGCGGACCCATGCGGGCCTCGGCGGCACCGAAGCCGGATCCGGGGTGGCGGGGGTGGCGGTGCGGACGGCCGGCGCGGCCTGGCCAGCCGGCCTCCCACGGGGGGTTCATGCTGCTCATGGTGGTTCTCCTTGAATCTGAGCGACCCGGGTTCTGTCAACCCGTGTTCCATCGCGTGCCATCACGATATATCGCGATAGACGTCCGATGCAACCCCTTCTTCGTCGGAACGCTGTCAGCCCAGGCCGCGGCCGCCGACGCCGCAGTGCTCGCCGATGTACTCGCGCACCCGCTCGGCCGCCTGGGCGTACTCGGGCGCTGTGAGCTTGCTGCGCAAGTCCTCGTCCCGGGCGACCACCGCCGTGTCGCCGTCTGCTGCCTCCAGCGCGTCGAGCTGCAGGTCGACCGCGGTGACCGCCCGCTCGACGTCTGTCCGGATCTCGCCCGGTGCGGTCGCCAGCACCTCCGCGTACGCGCCACGCACGACCTCCGCCGCCGACGTGAGCTGGTCGCGCGGCACCGTTCCCCCGCGGGTGAGAAGGGTGGCGAGAGGCTGGGCCGCACGGGTCCCGGCGAGGACGGCGCTGCAGAAGTCGCCGGGTGGGGTGCGGTCGGGACGCGGCGGTGCGGGTGTGTCGGCGTCGGCGAGTGAACCGCCACAGCCGGCGAGGAGGAGCGCGGCCGCGACGAGCACCACCACCGGGGCAGGACTCGTGCGGCCCATGGAAGCGCTCCTGTGACAGCCGGGATGCCGGAACGGGCGGTGGCGCCGATCGGTGACGCTGCCGGCGCACGCTCGCCGACGCCCGTTCGGCGTCAGCGTAATGGCGCGCCCTCGGTCGGCCATGGGTGCGGTGCCGGCCGGCGCCGCGACTGGGCGGCCGGGAACAGCGCGCCCGGAACCGGACGTTGAAGACCACATGGCAACGTTTCGACCTCGGCGGGTGGCGGCTTTCACCGCTCTGTGGCGTGCAGTGGTGCGCGGACAGCGGCCCGGGGCGCCCGGGCTGGGCGACCGGCTGAGCGCCATCCCGCGGATGGCGCGGGAGACCCTCGCCGGCCGTTACGCGGCGCTGGGACGTGGGCGGCTCGCGCTGATCGCCCTCGGGCTGGCCTACCTGATCTCCCCGGTGGACCTCGTGCCGGAGGCGGTCATCCCGCTGCTGGGCCTTGTCGACGACGGCGTCGTCGCGCTCTGGCTCGCGGGCGCCTTCCTCGCCGAGACCGACAACTACCTGCGCTGGGAGCGTTCCCGGCCGGTGATCGTGGAGGGGGACGTCAGGCCCGCGGCGTGGTAGGACCGGGTCATGGACTCCATGCGTGCGATCGTGCAGCACGAATTCGGCGGCCCCGACGTCCTTCAGGTCGAGAGCCGGGCGATGCCCGAGCCGGTGGCCACCGAGGTTCGGGTGCGGGTCGAGGCGGCCGGGGTGAACCCCGTCGACTGGAAGACCCGGGCCGGCAAGGGTGCGGCGGCCCAGTTCGGACTGCCGCTGACGATCGGCTGGGACGTGACGGGCGTCGTCGACGCCGTCGGGCCGGGCGTCACCCGCTTCGCCGTGGGCGACCCGGTATTCGGGATGCCGTGGTTCCCCCGGCAGGCCGCCGCGTACGCCGAGTTCGTGACGGCCCCGTCGCGGCACTTCGCCCGCCGCCCCGATGTGCTCCCCGTCGAGCAGGCCGCAGGTCTGTCGCTGGCCGGGCTGACCGCCTGGCAGTGCCTCGTCGACATCGCGCAGGTGCAGGAGGGGCAGCGGGTGCTGATCCACGCCGCGGCCGGGGGAGTGGGCCACCTCGCCGTGCAGATCGCGAAGGCCCGCGGGGCCCACGTCATCGGCACCGCCTCCGCCGCCAAGCACGACCTGCTCGCGGAGCTGGGCGTGGACGAGGCCGTCGACTACCGGAGCCAGAAGTTCGAAGACGTCGTCGAGCCGGTCCACGTGGTCTACGACCTGATCGGTGGCGACGTCGCGGAGCGCTCGCTGGATGTGCTGCGCCCGGACGGCATCCAGATCAGCCTCCCGTCGGCGGCCGCGTCGGCGGCCGTCGAGGCCGCGCGTACGCGGGGCCTGCGGGCGGTGGGGATGCTGGTCGAACCCGACGGTGACGGCCTCGAAGAACTGGCAGCGCTGGTCGAGGCTGGTCGGCTCCGGGTGCTCGTCGACGAGACGTTCCCGCTCGACGAGGTGGCCGACGCGCACCGGTACGGCGAGGAGGGCCGGACCACCGGGAAGATCGTGCTGACCGTCTGACGGGTTTCAGGCGCCGCACGACCGCGCCCCGACGAGCTCGGGATGCCCCGGTGAGGTGATCCGGACCGGGAGCAGACAGCCGTTCACCGCACCGTCCGGCGTCACCACGAACTCGGCGACGGCCGACCGCGAGCCGGCGTCGGACAGCGAGGGCCAGACGAAGTTGCCCAGGCCCCAGGCGATCGGCCGGCCGCGGTAGGAGCCGAGGGGCTGCAGCCGGTGCGCGTGGTGGCCGAAGACGCCGTCCGCCCCGGCGTCGATCAACGCGTGGGCCCGGGCGACGTCGTCGGCCCGCGGCTGGGTGTCGAGCTCGACGCCCCAGTGGACGGTGACGAACACGAGGTCCGCCACCTCGCCCGCGGCGCGGACCGCGGCCACCATCGCCGCGGTGTCGTCGCCGCTGGCCATGCCGGGGCGGTTCGGGCCCGCGAGCCAGTCCGCCGCCGGGACGACCCCGCCGAACCCCAGCACCGCGATCCGCCAGCCGTCGCGCTCGACGACCGCCGGGGTCGACGCCGCGCGCAGGTTCTTCCCGACCCCGACCGGGGCGATGCCGCTGCTGCGCAGCCGATGGACGGAATCGAGCAGGGCCTCCGGGCCGTAGTCGCCGCTGTGGTTGTTGGCCAGGTTCGCCACGTCCACGCCGGCAGCCTGCGCGGCGGGCAGAGCCGCGGGGTCGCAGCGGAAGTTGAACTCCTTCGGCACGATCGTGCCGCGGTCCGAGACCGGGCACTCCATGTTCACCACCGTCAGGTCGTCGTCGGTGAACAGCCCGCGCAGCCCCGTCCACGCGTGCTCGTAGCCGCGGGAGCGCAGGGCGGGGATGTAGGAAGGGTCGAGGTTGACGTCACCCGTGCCGTGGATGACCAGCGTGCCGCGCGGCGCGTCGCTGGGTGTGGGGCTCCCGGGTGCCGCGGCGGCCGGTGCGGGCGCCGCTTCCGCCAGGGCAGCAGCGGTCGGCCCGGGTGGCGGCTCGGCGGGCGCGGCGCACGCCGCGAGGAGCACCAGCGCCGCGCCGACGAGCACGGACAGCGTGGAGCGACCGAGGTGCGCGAGCGGTCCAGGGCCACCAGCCGACATGCACCGACGCTAGCGGGTGCCCCCGACAGGATCCGGCCGCCGCGCCGCACCCGTGGGTGCACCGGGCACCGCACGCGCGGGTGCACCGGGTTCGTCGGCGACCAGCCGCAAGGTCACGAGCAGCCACGGCACCGCGAACGCGACGCTGGCGAGCACGTCGGTCGGGTGATGCGCACCCCGGTACAGCCTTGCGAAGGCGACGCCGACGACCAGGGCCACCGCGAGGGCGAGCACCACCCACCGCCACCACGCCCGGGTGCCGCGCAGGACGAGTGCGGCCAGCGCGCCGTAGAGGCAGATCGCAGCGGCGGTGTGGCCGGACGGGAAGCTCGACGTGGGCGGGAGCACGCCGTCGAGGTGCGGGACCGGCGGCCGGGGCCGCCCGACCACCGCCACGGCCGCCAGGAAGATCAGCACCTCGCCGACCAGCACCGTCGCGATCACGAGCGAGGGCTGCCACCGACGGGTGATGACGAACGCGAGCACCGCCGCGATGACGCCGCCGACGACGATCACCTTCGTGTTGCCCATCTCCGCGAGCAGCGCGGAGAGCATGTCGAGCCACGGCACGCGGTGGTCGGCCAACCACTGCACGACGCCGACGTCGGCGCGCTCGAACGCGGTGCCCGTACCCACGTGCACGATCAGCAGGCCGACCCCGACCACCGCACCGAGCAGAAGGACCGCCGTGACGAGCAGCTGGGCAACCGTCGTCCACGGGTGCACGGGCGGCCGTCCGGGTGCGTGGTCGAGGTCGCCTGCGACCTCCGGGGCGAGCCCGTCGACCGCGGACGGCACGGCCAGGCCGTCGCTCCGGCGCCAGGCGCGGAACGCCGTGGCCGTCACGAGGAGCCAGCCGGTGCCGACGAGCCAGCCGGCCAGCACGTCCGAGACGAAGTGGACCCCGAGCGCGATCCGGGTCAGCCCGACCACGACGACCACGGCCACGCCTGCCGCCACCGCAAGGCGCCGACGCCGGGGCGGGACGACGGGGAGCAGCACGAGCAGCACCACCCCCACCCAGACGGTCGCGGCGAGCGTGTGCCCGCTGGGGAACGACGGCCCACCGGCCGTGGCCACGGGAATGTCGACGATCGGCCGCAGCCGGTCCACCAGCTGCTTGAGCAACGGGCTCAGTACGGCTGTGCCCAGCCCGGTGACCGCGACGTAGACCGCGAGCCGGTACCTGCGCCGGACGAGCAGCGCCACCGTCAGCGTGGAGAGGACGATCCAGGCCGAGACCGCCGCACCGGGTGCCGTGAGCACCTGGAGCACGGTGACGAGCCACGGGCGCGGTGCGACGACCGTGTTCAGGCTCCCCGCCACGCCCTCGTCGAAGCGCACCACCGGACCGGCCGCAACCCGCACCACGAGCGCGAGCAGCAGGGCGCCGAGGACGACCACCACGAACCCGACCGCGCTGCGCCGGGCGAAGCCGCCGATCTCGGCTGCGGGGTGCTCGTCACCGGACCGCGCACCGGCGGACCGGGCGGCACCGGGTGGTGCAGGGCTGGACGGCACGGGACGCCTCCGCTGATCGAGGACGGCGCACCGCGCGTCGGCGCGCCTGATGGAGCGTTCCCGTTCTGGAGGGGTGTTACCCCGCGTCACCAGTCGACGCCGGCGCAGGGTTCGCGGACAGGCGCGGCTCGGCACCGCGACGGGCCCCGGCTGTGGACCGGTTCGTGCGACGGGCGGTTCACGAACACGGCGTTTCCGCTCGACACGCCGTGTCTACCGCTCGCCGCGTCGATCCGCCCGGCCGTCTCACCTGGAGCAACCAAGGGTTCCACGCGCCGCGGGACCGGTTAACGTAACCGCCGGATCGATCACGGCTCGATCACAGACCGGACACGGACCGCAACCCCCGATGCGGTCCGACCCGACCCCCGAGGGACGTCCGGCCGGGCCCGTGGATCCGGAAGGAAAGGTAGTGGCACGGCACCGCTCCCCCCAGGGCCGGCGCACACACCTGAGGCTCCCGCTGCCGCCCGTCGCGGCGGCAGCGGGAGCAGGTGGCGGCGGCCACATGGCCGTCCCGGCTTCCGCGGGCGTCATCTCCGCTCCTCGAATGATCGCGGCCGTGCTCGCAAGCGGCGCACTCGCCGCAGCGGGCCAGACCGCGCTGACCCGCGCCCTTCCCGTCGCGACCGACGGCGCGAACATCCTCAAGCTCAGCGTGCAGGAACTCGTCGGCACCGCCGTGACCACGGCCGGCGACACCGCAGGGACCGCTCACACCGCCGGTACCGATCCGGCGGTTGCGCCGCTCGTCACCCTCCCGGCGGAGATCGCCCCCGCTGCCGAGCCGCCGGTCGCCGGCGTCTCCGAGCTGGTCAAGGCCGCGCAGCGGCAGGCGCGGGGTGCCGCCGACGCGGCGGCTCCAGCGGCACCGGCGGCCCAGGTCGCCGCGGCGGGCGACGTGCAGATGGTCACCGGGAGGGTCAGCTCCGGGTTCGGCACACGGTGGGGCCACAGCCACAACGGCATCGACATCGCCGCCCCGATCGGCACCCCAATCCGCGCCCCGCTGCCCGGTGAGGTGATCGCCTCCGGTCCGGCCAGCGGTTTCGGGCTGTGGGTCCGGGTGCGCCACGACGACGGCACGGTCACCACGTACGGGCACGTCAACCGCTCGCTGGTCACGGTGGGCGAGCAGGTGACCGCCGGTGAGGAGATCGCCGAGGTGGGCAACCGCGGCCACTCGACCGGCCCGCACCTGCACATGGAGGTGCGGACCCCCGAGGGCACCGTCGTCAACCCGCGCCCGTGGCTCGACGGGCACGGGGTCGGGTACTAGCCAGTCAGTCGGTGCGCGAGGCCGGCGCCATCGGTTCGTCCGGGAGCGGCGACGTGTCCTGGGCGACGATGTCCGCGTCCGGGCGGGACCGAGTTGTCCACAGGCGGGGCTCGTTCCTCGCTTCCCGTGGCCCGGATCCGCCGGTTGTCCACAGCCGTCCGGAGCAGCGCTGGTGGCCAGGACCGCGGCGGCGGCAGCCTCGCCGCATGCCACCTTCCCCATCGCCCGCTCCGGCCACCCCGCCCACTGCCCCGGTCGCCCGGCTCCGCAACCCCGGCGAGCTGCTCGCCGCACTGCCCTACCTCATCGGGTTCCACCCGCGGGACTCGCTGCTGTTCGTCGCGTTCGGCGGCAGCTCCGGGCGACGGATCGAGCTGACGCAGCGCGTCGACCTGCCTCGGGCGGGCGACGCGGCCGCCGTCTGCGGCGCGCTCGCGGCGAACACCCTGCGGGTGTCCCCGGCCGGGGTCGCGGTGGTCCTGGTGGGTGGCGACCCGGCGGTGGCCGGGGGAGTGCCTTTCGGCGGCCCCCCACCGCTCGCGGAGCTGGCGGCGGTCGCCGAGGCGACGCTGACGGCCCGCGAGGTGCACGTGCAGTCACGGACCTGGGCGGCGGGTACCGGCGCCGGCGCGGCCTGGGCCTGCTACGACGCCTGCGGCTGCCGCGGAGCCGTGCCCGATGGCGGCACCACCCCGTTCGCCGCCACCGCGGTCGCCGCCGGTCTGGTCGCCCGCGCTGACCGCGACGAGCTGGAGAAGCTCGTCGCGCCGACGACACCGGCTCGCCTCCGCCGACGTGCACGGATGCTCACCCGCGCCATCGACACCGGGCACGATCTGAACGCCCTGTGTCAAGCCCTCGGGGCGGCAGGATCGGACTGCGGGCCCGACGGTACCGACGGCTCGCCGCGGCGTGCGGCCGACGCCGGTGCCGCGGGACCGGCCTGTCATGCACTCGTGGACGACGCGCTCACCGACGCCGCGGCGGGGCGGTTGTGCCTCGACGACGCGCGGGTGGTCGCGCTCGCGCTGGCCCTATCCGATCTGGAGGTGCGCGACGCGGCACTGGCCCGCTGCGCGGTCGCGGTCGCGGGCGGTGCGGTCGCGGACGGGGCGGAGCACCTGTGGGCCGCGCTCGTGCGGGAGACGCCGGATCCGGAGGCCGCCGAGCCTGCAGCACTGCTGGCCGCCTGCGCGCTGCTGCGCGGGGACGGTGCGCTGGCCGGAATCGCGCTGGACCGGGCGGAGCAGGCGTGGCCGGGACACCGGCTGACCGGGCTGCTGCGCGCGGTGTGGGCGGCGGGCATGCCGCCGGAACGCGTCCGCGAGTGCTTCTGTCCGCCACCGCCCGCGGCGATGCCGGTCCCACGGGTGGCCGGCCGGAGCAAGCGACGGGCACGTCGATGACGCCGGAAGGCCGTCCGGCGGTTCGATCGGGCCGAAGGGTCGGTGGTGCCGCGGCTGGCAGGTGGTCAGACCGGCAGGCGCTCCTGCGCGAAACGCCAGGCGTCGGCGACGATCGTCAGCAGGTCCGTCTTCTCCGGGTGCCAGCCCAGCGCCTCGGTCGCCGCCGCGCTGGACGCCACGAGCACGGCCGGATCACCGGCGCGTCGCGGGACGACATCGGCCGGGATGGGGTGGCCGGTCACCGCCCTGCAGGCCTCCACCACCTCGCGGACCGAGAAGCCGGTGCCGCTGCCGAGGTTGTAGATCGCATGCTCGCCGGGGACCGCGTGGGTCAGCGCCAGCAGGTGCGCGGCGGCGAGGTCGTCGACGTGGATGTAGTCGCGGATGCAGGTGCCGTCGGGGGTGGGCCAGTCGTCGCCGAAGATCTGGGCACGCTCGCGCTGCCCGGACGCCACCTGGAGCACGAGAGGAATGAGATGGGTCTCCACCGCGTGCCGCTCGCCGAAGCGGCCGTGCGCGCCGGCCACGTTGAAGTAGCGCAGGCTCGTCGCGGCCAGTCCGTGCGCCCGGGCGTACGAGCCGATCGCATGGTCGATCGCGAGCTTGCTCGCCCCGTAGGGGTTCGTCGGCCGGGCCGGCGCGTCCTCGCGGATCGGCACCTCCTCGGGCTCGCCGTAGGTCGCCGCCGTCGAGGAGAACACCAGCCTAGGGGTGCCGTGGCGGAGCATCGCGTCGAGGAGCTCGACGGCCGTGACGACGTTGCCGCGCCAGTACAGCTCGGGCCGCTGCACGCTCTCGCCGACCAGAGACTTGGCCGCGAAGTGCAGCACCCCGTCGAAGCCGTCCGCGAGCACCTCGTCCGCGGCCTGCGCGAGGTCGGCCTCGATGAACCGGGCTTCGGTCGGCACCGCGTCGCGATGGCCCGTCGACAGGTCGTCCAGCACGGCCACCTCGTGGCCCGCGTCCACCAGGTGCGCGGCACAAACACTGCCGACGTAGCCGGCGCCGCCGGTGACGAGCAGCTTCACGGACATCCTCCTCGGGACGGATCGAGCAGCTCGGCCCGTGCCGTGCCCGGCACGGTGCCGCCGGCCCACCGTCTCACGGGTAGCGGAGGGACCGGACGGGGGGACCGGTCGTCAGCGGGCCCGTACGAGCACCGCGTGCGCGACGTTCGGGGCGACGGTCGTGGACCCGCCGTCCGTCGTGCTCACCGGCACGGCCTCCCCGAACCGGGAGATCGCACCGACCTGCACGTCCTGGCCCGGCACGACCCCCGCACTCTTCAGCTCGATCATCAGCTCGGCGTCCACCTGGATGTGCTCGGCGATCCGCCGCACCTCCACGTGGCCGCCCCCGCGGCGGGCGAGCTCGTCCAGCCGCTGCAGCCCGGCCTCGAACGCGGCCGGCACGGAGATCGCCGCAGCCTCGCCCTCCACGACGTCCACGCCGTTCGTCGAGCGCTCCAGCTCGTCCAGCCCGGGGATCGGGTTGCCGTACGGCGACACCGTCGGGTTGTCCAGCAGCGCGACCAGCTTGCGTTCGACGGCCTCGCTCATCACGTGCTCCCAACGGCAGGCCTCGGAGTGCACGTACTCCCACTCCAGCCCGATCACGTCCACGAGCAGCCGCTCGGCCAGGCGGTGTTTGCGCATCACCGCCACCGCGCGCCCGCGACCCACGCCGGTGAGCTCCAGGTGCCGATCGCCGCCGACCACGACGAGACCGTCGCGTTCCATCCGTGCCACGGTCTGGCTGACCGTCGGCCCGCTCTGCCCGAGGCGCTCGGCGATGCGCGCCCGCAGCGGAACGACGCCCTCCTCCTCGAGCTCGTAGATCGTTCGGAGGTACATCTCGGTGGTATCGATGAGCTCGTTCACAAACCGGCCCCTTCGTTTCCCCCATGGTATCCGGACGATCCGGTCGGTGCGGTCGAGCCCGGCGGGCAGGATGACGCCCGTGACCTCCCCGACTCCGCAGTTCACAGCCCCGTTACTGGCGCCCGGCCGCCTCGCCGCCCTGCTCGACGGCCCGGCGACCGGTACCGCCCGTCCGGTGGTGCTCGACGTCCGGTGGCGCCTCGGCGGCCCGCCGGGACGTGCGGATCACGAGGCCGGGCACCTGCCGGGAGCGGTGTTCGTCGATCTCGACGCCGAGCTGGCCGCGCCGCCGGGCGAGGGCGGTCGGCACCCGCTGCCCGCGCCGGCTGCCCTGCAGGACGTGCTGCGCCGGGCCGGGGTGTCCCGCGGGTCCCGGGTGGTCGCCTACGACGAGGACACCGGCGCGGTCGCAGCACGGGCGTGGTGGCTCCTGCGCTGGGCCGGGCTGCCGGCGGACCGGGTCGCGGTGCTGGACGGCGGGTTCCGGGCGTGGGTCGCGGAGGGCCTGCCGGTCACGGCGGCGCACACGCGGCCGGCGCCGGGTGACCTCGTCGTGCACCCCGGAGGGATGCCGGTCGTCGACGCCGACGGCGCCGCGGAGCTGGCCCGCCACGGGGTGCTGCTCGATGCGCGGGCCGGCGCCCGCTACCGCGGGGAGACCGAGCCGGTCGACGCGCGGGCCGGGCACGTTCCGGGAGCGCGCAACGCCCCGACGACCGAGCACCTCGATGCGGACGGCCGTTGGCTTCCGCCGGACGCGCTGGCGGCGCGCTACGCCGCGCTGGGCGTCACCGCTCCCGGAGGGGGAGCGGCCGAACGGGCCGAACCGACCGCAGACACCCGACCGGAGTCGGGCGGAGCGGACGTCGGCGCGTACTGCGGATCCGGGGTCAACGCCACCGCCGTCGTCCTCGCCCTGGAGTACGCGGGGCTCCGATCGCCCACGCGTCCCGCTGCGCTGTACGCGGGGTCGTGGTCGCAGTGGTCCGCCGATCCGCGCCGCCCCGTCGCGACCGGCCGCGAGCTATGACGGGCCCGGTCGGCCGGTCGCCCGCGTCAGGACCTTCGACGGGTCCCCGACCGGCACTCGATCGCCTAGGTTCCAGGTCATGAGCCCGCGAGCCGCGGTGGTGTGGACGCCGGAGTTCCTCACCTACCGTCTCAGCCCCGACCACCCCCTCAACCCCGTCCGGCTGGACCTGACGATGCGGCTTGCGGGCGAGCTCGGGGTGCTGGACGGGGTGGACCTGCTCGAACCGGAGCCCGCGCCGGAGACCGAACTGCATCGGGTGCACGTCCCGTCGTACCTGGAGGCGGTCCGCAGGGCGCCGCTGAACGGCGACGACCCGGCACACGGGCTCGGCACGGACGACAACCCGATCTTCGAGGGGATGCACGAGGCGAGCTGTCTGGTCTGCGGCGGCTCGCTCCTGGCGGCCCGCGAGATCGCGGCGGGCCGGGCGGACCGGGCGGTGAACATCGCCGGCGGGCTGCACCACGCCATGCCCAACCACGCCGCGGGCTTCTGCGTCTACAACGACTGCGCCATCGCGATCTCCTGGCTGCTCGACCACGGCTTCGACCGCATCGCGTACGTCGACGTCGACGTGCACCACGGCGACGGTGTTCAGGCCGCCTTCTACCACGATCCCCGGGTGTTGACGATCTCCCTGCACCAGCACCCGCTCACGCTGTGGCCCGGTACCGGGTGGCCGGCCGAGTACGGCGAGGGCCCGGCCGCGGGGTCCGCGGTGAACGTGGCGCTCCCGCCCGGCACGGCGGACGCGGGCTGGTTGCGCGCCTTCCACGCCGTGGTGCCGTCGTTGCTCCGCTCGTTCCGTCCGCAGGTGTTGGTCACCCAGTGCGGCGCGGACACCCACGCGGAAGACCCGCTGGCGCACCTGCGGCTGTCCGTCGACGGCCACCGGACGATCTACCGGGAGCTGCGCGGGCTCGCGGAGCGCACGGCAGGCGGCAAGTGGCTCGCTCTCGGCGGGGGTGGGTACGGGCTGTTCCGTGTGGTGCCGCGGTCGTGGACGCATCTGCTCGCGACGGTGCTCGACCGTGACGTCGACCCGAAGACGCCGGTGCCGGCCGGGTGGGCCGACTACACCTCCCTGCTCACCGGGCGGCCGCTGCCGACGGAGATGTCGGACGGTGTCAAGGTGACCCACGAGCCGTGGACCGAGGGCGCGGACCGGGTCGACGCCTCAGTCGTCGACACGCGGCGGGCGGTGTTCCCGCTGCACGGTCTCGACCCCGACGACCCGCGCGACTAGCCAGGTCCTGACATACGGTCGTCAAGACCGGAGCCGGAGCGGGAGGAGCACCACGATGGACGAGGCGCTCGCGGTGGACGCGCCCGCCCCGCCGGAACCGGACTACCCGCGGGACTGGGAGGCCGACGTCGTCGCGTCCGACGGCGCGGTGGTGCACATGCGCCCGATGCTCCCCGGGGACGCCGACGCGGTCCTCGCGTTCCACGCCCAGCTCTCCGAGCGGACCCGCTACCTGCGCTACTTCGGCCCGTATCCGTATATCTCCCCGCGCGACCTGGAGCGGTTCACCGTCGTCGACCACCACGCCCGCGTGGCGCTGGTCGCCGTGCTCGGCGACGAGATCATCGCCATCGGTCGCTACGAGGGCAGGTACGGTCCGGACGGCACCGATATCGTCGGCCCGGCGGAGGTCGCGTTCGTCGTGCGCGACGACCACCAGAGCCGCGGGCTCGGCTCGATCCTGCTCGAGCATCTCACCGCGGCCGCCCGCGAGCGGGGCGTGCGCCGCTTCGAGGCCGAGGTCCTGGCTGAGAACAGCCAGATGGTGCGGGTGTTCCGGGACGCCGGCTACCAGGTCAGCCGCGAGTTCGCCGACGGCGTGCTCCATCTGGAGTTCGACATCGACCCCACCGAGCGCTCGATGGAGGTCCGCGACGCCCGGGAGCAGCGCGCCGAGGCGCGGAGCGTGCACAACGTGCTGCACCCGCGGTCGGTCGCCGTCATCGGGGCCTCCACCGACCCGGCGAAGATCGGCCACGCGGTGCTGCTGCACCTCCTGAGCGGCAACTTCGCCGGCCCGGTCTACCCGGTCAACCCGGAGGCCCGGTCGGTGCGCGGCGTGCGCGCCTACCCGGCGGTCACCGACATCCCGGACGACGTCGACCTCGCCGTCGTCGCGGTCCCCGCGGCCGGGATGGACGACGTCATGGACTCCTGCCTGGCCAAGGGCGTCAAGGCGCTCGTCGTCGTCAGCGCAGGCTTCGCCGACGCCGGGCCGGACGGGGTGAGCGTCCAGCGCCGGCTCGTCGCGGAGGCCCGGGGCCGCGGGATGCGGGTGGTGGGGCCGAACGCGCTGGGCGTCGCGAACACGGACCCGCAGGTCCGGCTGAACGCCACGCTCGCCCCGACGATGCCGGTGGCCGGTCGGGTCGGCTTCTTCAGCCAGTCCGGCGCGCTCGGCATCACACTCCTCGCCGCGGCCGCCGAGCGCGGGCTGGGCCTGTCGACGTTCGTCTCCGCCGGCAACCGCGCGGACCTGTCGGGCAACGACGTACTGCAGTACTGGCAGACGGACCCGACCACGGACGTCGTCCTCCTGTACCTGGAGTCGTTCGGCAACCCGCGAAAGTTCGCCCGGCTCGCCCGCAGGCTCGCCCGCACCAAGCCGATCATCGCGGTGAAGAGCGGCCGCTGGACCGAGACGCCGACCACACCGGCCACGGTCGTGGCGACCGGGCCGCCGATCGACGAGCCCCGCGTGCAGGCGTTGTTCGAGCACTCGGGCGTGATCCGGGTGCAGAACGTCACGCAGATGTTCGACACCGCCCAGCTGCTGGCTCACCAGCCGCTCCCGGCGGGCGGCCGGGTCGCGGTCGTCGGCAACTCCACCGCACTGAACCTGCTTGTCGTCGACGCCCTGCACGGCGAGGACCTCGTGCTCGCGGGCGACCCGGTCGACGCGGGCACCACCGTCAGCCCGGCGGACCTCGCCGCGGCCGTCGCCGCGGCCGGCCGGTCGGACGACGTCGACGCGCTCGTGGTGGTGTTCGTCCCGCCGCTCGCCATGTCCGGTACCGCCCACGCCGAGGCGTTGCGCAAGGCCGTCAACGGGCTGGGCAAACCGGTGGTCAGCACCTTTCTCGGGACGCAGGGGATCCTCGCCGAGCTCGCGGTCCCCGGTCCGGACGGCGTGCCCGACCGGGGATCGGTGCCCAGCTACCCGAATCCCGAGCGGGGCGTCGCCGCGCTCGGGCGGGCCGTTCGGTACGCGCGCTGGCGCACCGCGCCGGCAGGCGAGATCATCCGGCCCACCGGGATCGACGTGCGGGGCGCTCGCGCGCTGGTCGATCGCCACCAGGGCGAGCGTGAGTACATGCTCGACGACGACGAACGGGTCGCGCTGCTGAACTGTTACGGCATCGAGATGCTGCCGTTCCGGCGGGCCCGCAGCGCGGCGGAAGCGGTGGCCCTGGCGAGCGAGTTCGGCTTCCCTGTGGCGATCAAGGCGACCGCCGAGCAGTGGCGGCACCGGGTCGACGGCGCGGGCGTGCGGCTGATGATCGTCACCCACCAGGGCGCCCGGCAGGCGTTCGCCGACCTGTCCCGCGCATCGGGATGCGCCGAGGTGTTCGTCCAGACGATGGCCCCGCCGGGGACGGCGTGTGTGTTCGCCCTGCTCGACGACCCGTCGTTCGGTTCGCTGCTGTCGTTCGGGCTGTCGGGCATCGCCTCCGAGTTGCTCGGCGACCGCGCCTACCGGCCGCTGCCGCTGTCGACCGTCGATGCCGCCGAGCTGATCCGCGAGCCGCGGGCCGCACCCCTGCTGTCGGGTTACCGCGGCGAGCCGCCCGCCCGGCTGGACGCGCTGGAAGACCTCGCGCTGCGGCTCAACCGGCTGGCCGTAGACCTGCCCGAGGTCCGCTCGCTGGTCCTCGACCCCATCCTCGCCGGCCCGGACGGCGTGGCCGTTTCCGGGTCGCGGATCGTGCTCGGGCCGCCGCCGACCCGCGAGGAGGTCGGCCCGCGGCGTCTGCAGTGAGCACTGCCGGTAGAGCCATCAGCACTGCCGGTGAGCACCGCCGGAAGGGACTGTTCAGCGTCGGAAGCTGACCTGGAGCGTCGGCGTCGAGGTCTCCTCGAAGAAGTCGTTGCCCTTGTCGTCCACCACCACGAACGCGGGGAAGTCCTCGACCTCGATCTTCCAGACCGCCTCCATGCCGAGCTCCGGGTACTCCAGCACGTCCACGGACCGGATGCAGTCCTGGGCGAGCCGCGCGGCCGGGCCGCCGATCGACCCGAGGTAGAACCCGCCGTACGTCGCGCACGACGTCGTGACCTGCGTGCTTCGGTTGCCCTTCGCCAGCATCACCAGCGAGCCGCCCGCGGCCTGGAACTGCTCGACGTAGGAGTCCATCCGCCCGGCGGTCGTCGGGCCGAACGAGCCCGACGCGTAGCCCTCGGGCGTCTTGGCGGGCCCCGCGTAGTAGACGGGGTGGTCACGCAGGTAGGCGGGCATCGGCTCGCCCGCCTCCAGCCGCTCGGCGATCTTCGCGTGCGCGATGTCGCGGGCCACCACCAGCGGCCCGGTCAGCGACACCCGGGACTTCACCGGCAGCGCCGAGAGCTGGCCGCGGATCTCCGCCATCGGCCGGTTCAGGTCGATCCGCACGACCTCGCCCGCGTCGTCTGGCGAGTCCTGCAGGTGCTCGTGGGTGACGTCGGGCAGGAACCGGGCCGGGTCGCGTTCCAGCTGCTCCAGGAACACGCCGTCCGCGGTGATCTTCGCCTTGGCCTGCCGGTCCGCCGAGCACGACACCGCGATGCCGACCGGCAGCGACGCGCCGTGCCGGGGCAGGCGGATCACCCGGACGTCGTGGCAGAAGTACTTGCCCCCGAACTGCGCGCCGATGCCGAACCCGCGGGTCAGCTCCAGCACCTGCTGCTCCAGGTCGCGGTCGCGGAAGGCGTGTCCCAGCGCCGAGCCGGACTCCGGCAGCGTGTCCAGGTAGCGCGCCGACGCCAGCTTCGCGACCTTGAGGGTGAACTCCGCCGACATCCCGCCGACGACGATCGCCAGGTGGTAGGGCGGGCACGCCGCCGTGCCCAGCGAGCGCAGCTTCTCGTCGAGGAAGGTCGCCAGCCGCTTCGGGTTCAGCAGCGCCTTCGTCTCCTGGTACAGGAAGGTCTTGTTCGCCGACCCGCCGCCCTTGGCCATCACCAACAGCTCGTAGCGCGGGTCGGCGCCCGGCACGCTGTACAGCTCGACCTGCGCGGGCAGGTTCGTGCCGGTGTTGCGCTCGTCCCAGAACGACGTGGGCGCCATCTGCGAGTAGCGCAGGTTGAGGGATTCGAAGGCCTCGAAGACCCCGCGGGAGATCGGCTCCTCGTCGTTCCCGCCTGTCAGCACGGCCTCGGTGCGCTTGCCCACGACGATCACCGTGCCGGTGTCCTGGCACATCGGCAGCACCCCGCCTGCGGAGACGCAGGCGTTGCGCAGCAGGTCCGTGGCGACGAAGCGGTCGTTCGCCGACGCCTCGGGGTCGTCGATGATCGCGCGCAGCTGGGCGAGATGCGACGGGCGCAGCAGGTGGGAGATGTCGCGGACGGCGGTGCGCACCAGCGCGGTCAGCGTCGCGGGCGGGACCTGGAGGAACCGGCGGCCGAGCGCGGGGACGTCGACCAGGTCGCCTACCGGGAGGTCGAGACGGCGGTACTCGGTGGCGTCGGGGCCCAGGGGCAGCACGTCGGTGTGATGGAACTCGGGCACGCCGTGACGATACGGGGCGATCCTTGTCGAGCGTGGTGACCCGGGCCACCGCAGGCCCGTTCACCTCCGGATCTCCACTTTGATCCACAACACCCGCGTAGGCTCGCCGAGGTGGCGGGATCCATTCTCGGAACGGCGGTCCGGCGGGTCGAGGACCCGGAGCTGCTCACGGGGCGGGCGACCTACGTCGGCAACCTCGCGCTGCCCGGCGCCCTGCACCTGCACTTCGTGCGCTCACCGATGGCGCACGCCGAACTGGCCGGGATCGATACGACCGAGGCAGCGGCGGCTCCGGGCGTCGTCGCCGTGTTCACCGCCGCGGACCTGCGCCTTCCCGCCCACCACGGCCTGTTCACCGTGAACCCCCAGCTGCCGCGGCCGCCCCTGGCGACCGACCGGGTGCGGTTCGTCGGCGAGGCCGTCGCCGTCGTCGTCGCCGAGAGCGCGGCCGCCGCCGCCGACGCCGCGGACCTCGTGGAGGTCGACTACACGCCGCTGCCCGCCGTCGTCGACGTGGAGAAGGCCGTCGCGCCCGGCGCGCCGCTGCAGTTCCCCGACCTCGGCTCGAACGTCGCCGCGGGTCTGCGCGCCCCCGACGGGCCCGACCCGCTCGACGGCGCGGACGTCGTCGTCCGGGCGCGCCTGGTCAACCAGCGGCTCGCGGTGGTGCCGATGGAGGGCAACGCCATCGCGGTCGCCCCGGAGCCGAGCGGCGGGCTCACCATCTGGGTCTCCACCCAGATGCCGCACGGCTTCCGCAGCCAGGCCGCCCGGCTGTTCGACCTGACCGAGGAGCAGGTGCGGGTCATCGCCCCGCACGTCGGCGGCGCGTTCGGCGGCAAGGCCGGCATGCTCGCCGAGCACACCGTCGCGATCGGGGTGGCCCGCGCACTGGGGCGTCCGACGCGGTGGGTCGACACGC
>CAVRHG010000047.1:0-26938 GCA_963720845.1 uncultured Actinomycetota bacterium
GGGCATTTCGATGTCGGGCGTGAGGGGCCGAAACGGTCGCCGCCGCCATCGGTGACGCCGCGCGTCCGCACGTCGTCGACGTCACCGATCCGCCGCCTGCGAGGCGATGGTTGCTGGGCTGCCGTCATCGCGATCAACCTCAGCGGGGTCTTCTACTGCATGCGGGCCGAGATCTCCGCCATGCTCGGCACCGGGGGCGGGTCGATCGTCAACATGGCGTCGATCCTCGGCAGCGTCGGCCTCGCGCAGTCGGCCAAGCACGGCGTCGTGGGGATGACGAAGACGGGCGCGTACTACGCCACCGACGCGGCTACACCGCCCAGTAGAGCTCATTCCGCCGTGAGGTCGGGGACGCGGCCGCCGCTGGCCACCGAGAGCTGGTGCAGGTCGCGGGTGCGGACGGCCGGGAGCGCGACCTCGCCGCCGTCGGTCAGCACCGCGTGCACCACGTTGCGGCGGTCCACCCGCAGGCCGCCGAGGGCGTCCCACGGCACGCGCCGCCCGCCGACCAGCCGCCGCACCCGCAGCCCGTCGGCGTCGACGATGGTCCGGGTGCGCAGCGTCCAGGCCACGATGCCCACCGGTACGAGGTAGATGAGCCACAGGTACGGGGCACCGAACGCGACGGGGATCGCGCACACCCCCAGGAACAGGGCGAACAGCACCACGAGAGGGGAGACGCGGAAGACGGCGCGCGGCGTGGCGGGAGTGCTCACGAGTCCTCCTCGCTGACGCTCGTCGGCCGCGTTCGCGGCGCTGCTGTGCTGGATGGTGAGCTCGCAAGCTCGCTCACGACACCATCGTCCCACCGATCCGCCGTCCCACCATCCGAGCCGTGACTCCCACTGGTTTGACGCTGCCCCGGCGCGGACGTTAACCTGCCGGTCATGTCCGTCCGCGGTGCACTCGTACTTCCCAGGCGCGTCGACGCCTGAGGACGTTCCCCGTCGACGCGCCACCCTCGCTCCGCCGTATCCGGCGGTCGGGGGTTTTTTTCTGCCCGGACCACCACCGAACCCAGCGAGGCCCACTCCATGACCACCGCCACGCCACGCCCGGTCCCCGGCCCGCCGAAACCGGCGCCGCCGCCGCCCGCGCCGCGCACCGACCGTTCCGATTCCGGTCGCACTGACCCCGGACGCATCGAGGAGCTGTCGCTGACCGGCGCCCAGTCGCTCGTGCGCTCGCTCGAGGAGGCCGGCTGCGAGGTGGTCTTCGGAATCCCCGGCGGCGCGATCCTGCCCGCCTACGACCCGCTGCTGGACTCCACGAGGGTCCGGCACGTCCTCGTCCGCCACGAGCAGGGCGCGGGGCACGCGGCGACGGGCTACGCGCAGGCCAACGGCAAGGTCGGGGTCTGCATGGCGACGTCGGGACCGGGGGCGACCAACCTCATCACCCCCCTCGCCGACGCCCACATGGACTCGGTGCCGATCGTCGCGATCACCGGGCAGGTGGCGAAGCCGCTGATCGGCACGGACGCGTTCCAGGAGGCCGACATCACCGGCATCACCATGCCGGTGACCAAGCACAACATGCTGGTGACCGACGCCGCGGAGATCCCGCGGGCGATCGCCGAAGCGTTCCACCTGGCGTCGACGGGCCGACCGGGCCCGGTGCTGGTGGACATCTCCAAGGACGCGCTGCAGGCCTCGGCCACGTTCTCGTGGCCGCCCGAGCTGCGCCTGCCCGGCTACCGGCCGACGACCCGGCCGCACGGCAAGCAGATCCGCGAGGCGGCGAAGCTCATCTGCGCCGCGCACCGCCCGGTGCTCTACGTCGGCGGCGGCGTGCTCAAGGCCGAGGCCTGCACGGAGCTGCTGGCGCTGGCCGAGCTGACGAACATCCCGGTGACCACCACGCTGATGGCGCTGGGTGCCTTCCCGGACAGCCACCCGCAGCACGTGGGCATGCCCGGCATGCACGGCAAGGTGTCCGCGGTCGGTGCGCTGCAGAAGGCGGACCTGCTCGTCGCGCTCGGCGCGCGCTTCGACGACCGGGTCACCGGCCAGCTCGCGACGTTCGCCCCGGGCGCGAAGATCGTGCACGCCGACATCGACCCCGCCGAGATCGGGAAGAACCGCCGCGCGGACGTCCCGATCGTGGGCGACTGCAAGGAGGTGCTCGTCGACCTGCTCGCGGCCGTCGAGGCCGAGCGCAGGCAACGGCACCGCCGACCTGACGCAGTGGTGGGCGCAGATCGACGCGTGGCGCGCCACGTACCCGCTCGGCTACGAGTGGCCGGACGACGGGTCGCTGTCACCGCAGTACGTCATCCAGCGGATCGGGAAGATCGCCGGACCGGACGCGGTCTACGCCGCGGGCGTGGGCCAGCACCAGATGTGGGCGGCGCAGTTCATCGGCTACGAGAAGCCGCGGACGTGGCTCAACTCCGGCGGCCTCGGCACGATGGGCTACGCGGTGCCCGCGGCGATGGGTGCCAAGGTCGCCCGCCCGGAGGCCGTCGTCTGGGCCATCGACGGCGACGGCTGCTTCCAGATGACCAATCAGGAGCTGGCCACCTGCGCCATCGAGGGCATCCCGATCAAGGTGGCCGTGATCAACAACGGCAACCTGGGCATGGTCCGGCAGTGGCAGAACCTCTTCTACGGCGAGCGCTACTCCCAGACCGACCTCGGCACGCACAAGCACCGCATCCCCGACTTCCTGCTCCTGGCCGAGTCGATGGGCTGCGTGGGGCTGCGGGCCGAGTCGCGCGACGACGTCGACCGGGTGATCCACGAGGCGATGGGGATCAACGACCGCCCCGTCGTCATCGACTTCGTCGTGGGCGCGGACGCCCAGGTCTGGCCGATGGTGGCCGCCGGCACCGGGAACGACGAGCTGATGGCCGCGCGCAGCATCCGGCCCCTGTTCGACGGCGACGAGCTGGTCGCGGACGTCGACACCGAGGCCGACGTGACCGCGCAGGCCAACGCGAAGTCCCAGGAGGAGGCGCGATGATGGAGAAGCACACACTCTCGGTGCTCGTCGAGGACAAGCCCGGCGTGCTCGCCCGCGTCTCGGGCCTGTTCTCCCGCCGCGGGTTCAACATCGCCTCGCTCGCGGTGGGCCCGACCGAGCAGGTGGGCGTCTCGCGGATGACGATCGTCGTCTCCGTCGAGGACTTCCCGCTCGAGCAGGTGACCAAGCAGCTCAACAAGCTCGTGCACGTCATCAAGATCGTCGAGCTCGAGCCGTCGCAGGCAGTGCAGCGCGAGCTGCTGCTGGTGAAGGTGCGCGCGGACGCCACGGTGCGCAGCCAGGTGCTCGAGACCGTCCACCTGTTCCGGGCCAAGGTCGTCGACGTCTCGCCCGAGTCGCTGACGATCGAGGCGACCGGCACTGCGGACAAGATCACCGCACTCCTGCGCATGCTCGAGCCCCACGGCATCCGCGAGATGGTGCAGTCCGGGATGGTGGCCGTGGGGCGCGGGCCCCGGTCCATCACGGCCGCCACCGTCCGATAGACATCTGCGAAAACACGTCGAGAGGACGCACCACCCGTCATGAGTGTGAACATCTATTACGACGACGACGCCGACCTGTCGATCATCCAGGGCCGCAAGGTCGCGGTGATCGGCTACGGCAGCCAGGGCCACGCGCACGCGCTGTCCCTGCGCGATTCCGGCGTCGACGTGCGGATCGGCCTGCCCGAGGGCTCGAAGAGCCGGGCCAAGGCCACGGAGGAGGGTCTGCGGGTGGTGACGCCTGCGGAGGCCGCCAGCGAAGCAGACCTGATCATGATCCTCGCCCCGGACACCAAGCAGCGGCACATCTACTCCGAGTCGATCGCGCCCAACCTGAAGGCGGGCGACGCGATCTTCTTCGGTCATGGCTTCAACATCCGCTACGGCCTCATCACCGCGCCCAAGGACGTCGACGTCGCGATGGTCGCGCCGAAGGGTCCCGGCCACCTCGTGCGCCGCCAGTTCGTCGACGGCAAGGGCGTTCCCTGCCTCATCGCGGTGGAGCAGAACCCGACCGGCGGCGCGAAGGAGCTCGCGCTCGCCTACGCCGCGGCGATCGGCGGCGCCCGCGCGGGCGTCATCGAGACGACGTTCACCGAGGAGACCGAGACCGACCTCTTCGGCGAGCAGGCCGTGCTCTGCGGCGGCATGGCGGCCCTGGTGCAGACCGGGTTCGAGGTGCTCACCGAGGCCGGCTACGCCCCCGAGATCGCGTACTTCGAGTGCCTGCACGAGCTCAAGCTGATCGTGGACCTCATGTACGAGGGCGGCATCGCGAACGAGCGGTTCTCGATCTCCGACACCGCCGAGTACGGCGACCTGACCCGCGGCCCGCGCCTGATCAACGCCGCCACCAAGGCGGAGATGAAGAAGATCCTCGGCGAGATCCAGGACGGTACGTTCGCGCGCGAATGGGTGGCCGAAGACGACAACGGCCGCCCGAACTTCACCAAGCTGCAGCGCGAGGGCCAGGAGCACCCCATCGAGGTGGTGGGCGAGAAGCTCCGCGGCCTGATGAGCTGGGTGGGTGAGAAGGCCAAGTAGGACAACCGCTCGGTCTGTGCCGCCGTCCTCGTCACGGGCGGCGGCACTGAGCTGATCGTCCGGGATGAATCGGCCCGTTACCGAGCGGATTTGGCCCCGGATGATCAGCGCTCGCATGGACCCCCTGATCGTCCGGCGGCAATTCGTCCTCGTTCGGCGTGGATTGGGCCCGAATGATCAGCTCGGCGGCGACTGGTCGGCGCACGCGCCCCGTGCGGCCGCACCACGCGCCGATCGAGGGCGACAGCGGCCCAACTACCATCGGGCGAGACCACCGTCCCCGATCCGGGAGCACTGCACCGCCGTGAGCACCGCGTCCCCCCTGTCCTCGGCGGCCCGCCGCCCTGTCGTCCTGCTCGCCGAGAAGCTCGCGCCCTCCGCGGTCGCGCTGCTCGGCGACGACGTCGAGATCCGCCACGTCGACGGGACGGACCGGCCGGCCCTGCTCGCGGCGCTCGCCGACGCGGATGCGCTGCTCGTGCGGTCGGCGACCAAGGTCGACGCCGAGGCGCTGGCGGCCACCATCCGCCTGAAGGTCGTCGCCCGGGCCGGGGTGGGCCTGGACAATGTCGACGTGCCCGCCGCGACGGCCCGCGGGGTGATGGTCGTCAACGCGCCCACGTCGAACATCGTCTCCGCCGCCGAGCACGCGATCGCCCTGCTGCTCGCCACCGCCCGGCACATCCCGGCCGCGGACGCGAGCCTGCGCACCGGGCAGTGGAAGCGCAGTGCGTACACCGGCATCGAGCTCAACGGCAAGACCGTCGGCGTCGTGGGCCTCGGCAAGATCGGCCAGCTCGTCGCGCAGCGCCTGGCCGCCTTCGACGTCCGGCTGATCGCGTTCGACCCGTACGTCGCACCCGCCCGCGCCGCGCAGCTCGGCATCGAGCTGGTGAGCCTGGACGAGCTGCTCCGGCGCGCCGACATGATCTCGATCCACCTGCCCAAGACGCCCGAGACCCTCGGCCTCATCGGCAAGGACCAGCTGGCGCTGACCAAGCCCGGCGTGCTGATCGTCAACGCCGCCCGCGGCGGCCTTGTCGACGAGGACGCGCTCGCCGAGGCGGTCCGCAGCGGGCACGTCGGCGGCGCGGGCATCGACGTCTACGTCACCGAGCCCACCACCTCGAGCCCGCTGTTCGAGCTGCCGCAGGTGGTCGTCACCCCGCACCTCGGCGCGTCGACCGACGAGGCCCAGGACCGCGCCGGTACGGACGTCGCCCGCTCCGTGCAGCTCGCCCTCGCGGGCGAGTTCGTGCCGGACGCCGTGAACGTGCAGGTCACCGGCGTGGTGGGCGAGGAGGTGCGGCCCTGGCTGCCGCTCACCCAGAAGCTCGGCACGGTGCTGCACGTGCTGGCGGGGCGGGTGCCCAGCTCCGTCACGGTCGAGGTCAGCGGCGAGCTGGCCAGCGAGGACTGCTCGGTGCTGCCGCTGGCGGCGCTGCGCGGGGTGTTCACCCACGTGGTGGACGAGCAGGTCACGTTCGTGAACGTGCCGGCGCTGGCTGCGGAGCGGGGCGTCGGCGTCGAGCTGACCACCGTCCCGGAGAGCGACAACTACCGCAGCGTCGTGCAGCTGCGCGCCGCGATGCCGGACGGCGAGGCGATCACCGTCTCCGGCGCCCTGACCGGTCGGGCCCAGGTGGAGAAGCTGGTGGAGGTCAACGGCCGGCACTTCGACCTGCGCGCCGAGGGCGAGGTCATCGTGCTCGAGTACGCGGACCGGCCGGGCGTCATGGGTCGGGTCGGGTCGCTGCTCGGCGAGGCTGCGGTGAACATCGAGGCCGCCCAGATCAGCCAGACCACCGACGGCACGGACGCGATCATGCTGCTCCGCGTGGACCGGCCGGTCGACCCGGGCGTGCTCGAGCCGATCGGTGCGTCCATCGGAGCACGGACGACGCGGCTCGTCTCGTTCGACTGACCGGCAGCAAGGACCACCCGGCGGGAGGACCACCGTCGGGTGACCGCCGACGTTCGAGCGCCGTTGCACGGAGTAGCGTGCGGCAGCGCAGTTGCGAACCGGGCTCAATCGAACAGGCCCGTATCGAACAGGCCGTAGTGAACCGGCCTGAATCGAGCCAGGCCGTCTTGAGCTGATTTGACGTGGAGAGAGGAACGAGGGCATGCGCCTTGCGGTCATCCCGGGCGACGGCATCGGGCCGGAGGTCATCGACGAGGCGCTGAAGGTCCTCACCGAGGTCGTCCCGGACGTCGCGACCACCACGTACGACCTGGGCGCGGCGCGCTGGCACTCCACCGGCGAGCTGCTGCCGGAGTCGGTGCTCACCGAGATGCAGGAGCACGACGCGATCCTGCTCGGCGCCGTGGGCGACCCGTCGGTGCCCAGCGGGATCCTCGAGCGCGGCCTGCTGCTGCGGCTGCGCTTCGAGCTCGACCACCACGTCAACCTGCGCCCGGCGCGCCTCTACACCGGCGTCCGCAGCCCGCTCGCGGGCAAGCCGGAGATCGACATGCTGGTGGTGCGCGAGGGCACCGAGGGCCCGTACGCGGGGGTCGGCGGGCACCTGCGCAAAGACACCCCGCAGGAGATCGCGACCGAGGTCAGCGTGAACACCGCGTTCGGCGTGGAGCGGGTCGTGCGCGACGCGTTCACCCGGGCCGAGCGCCGCGAGCGCAAGCACCTCACGCTGGTGCACAAGACCAACGTGCTGACCTACGCGGGCGCGCTGTGGTCGCGGCTGGTGGAGGAGGTGTCGCTGGAGCACCCGGACGTCGCGGTGTCCTACCAGCACATCGACGCCACGATGATCCACCTGGTTACCGACCCCGGCCGGTTCGACGTGCTCGTCACGGACAACTTGTTCGGCGACATCGTCACCGACCTGGCGGCGGCCGTCACGGGCGGGATCGGCCTGGCGGCGAGCGGCAACCTCGACGTGAGCCGGCGCAACCCCAGCATGTTCGAGCCGGTGCACGGCAGCGCACCGGACATCGCCGGGCAGGGCATCGCGGACCCGACGGCGGCGGTGCTGTCGGTGGCGCTGCTGCTCGACCACCTCGGCGTCGTCGACGCGGCGCGGCGCATCGAGGCCGCCGTCGCCTTCGACCTCGCGACCCGCGACCACCAGGCGACGGGCCACACCCAGTCGATCGGCGACCGGCTCGCGGCGCTCGTGAGCCGCCAGGCCGCCCCGTCGGCCTGACCGCGCGGTTCCCGGTATGTGGGATCAGTATGTGACGGCGTGGGAGCGGGCGTGCAACACTGCGCCCGTGTCACACCTCTGCGTGATCATTATCGACGGGCGCGTCGGCTAAGCCTCTCCGAGCCGACGCGCAGACCTCTCGCATCCGCGAGGGGTCTTTTTTGTTGCCCGACAGCGCCTCCTCTTGCGGGGGCGCGTCCCACCACCAGGAGCCCCGATGTCCCCCCGCACCGTCCCGGCCGGAACCCCCCTCGGCGACGACTTCCACGTCTTCGACACCACGCTGCGCGACGGCGCCCAGCGCGAGGGGATCAGCTACTCGGTCGCCGACAAGCTCGCGGTCGCCCGCCATCTGGACGCGCTGGGGGTCGGCTACATCGAGGGCGGCTGGCCGGGGGCGCTGCCCAAGGACACCGAGTTCTTCGCCCGCGCCGCGGCCGGGGAGCTGACCCTGCGGCATGCCGCGCTCGTCGCGTTCGGCGCCACCCGCAAGGCGGGGACGACTGCCGACCGCGATCCCCAGGTCCGCGCCCTGCTCGACGCGCAGGCGCCGGTCGTGACGCTCGTCGCGAAGTCCGACCGCCGCCACATCGAGCGCGCGCTGCGCACGGACGTCACCGAGAACTGCGCGATGGTCGCGGACACCGTCGCGTTCCTGCGGGCGGAGGGCCGGCGGGTCTTCCTCGACGCCGAGCACTTCTTCGACGGCTACCGGTTCGACCCCGACACCGCGCTGCGGGTGCTCGACGCGGCCGTCACCGCGGGCGCGGACGTCGCCGTGCTCTGCGACACCAACGGCGGCATGCTCCCGCTCGGGATCGCCGAGGTCGTCACGCAGGTCAGCGACCGCACCGGGTTCCGGCTCGGCATCCACTGCCAGGACGACACCGGGTGTGCCGTCGCCAACTCCGTCGCCGCGGTGCAGGCGGGCGCGACACACGTGCAGTGCACCGCCAATGGCTACGGGGAGCGGGCCGGCAACGCCGACCTGTTCGCCGTCGTCGGGAACCTCGTGACCAAGCTCGGCATGCCCGTGCTCCCGCACGGCGCGCTCGCCGAGCTGACCCGGACCTCGCACGCGTTGGCGGAGATCGCCAACATCGCCCCCGACACCCACCAGGCCTATGTCGGGGTCGCAGCGTTCGCCCACAAGGCGGGCCTGCACGCGAGTGCGATCAAGGTCGATCCCGAGCTGTACAACCACATGGATCCTGTGGACGTCGGCAACGGGCAACGGGTCCTGGTCACGGAGATGGCCGGCCGGGCCAGCGTCGAGCTCAAGGGTACCGAGCTCGGCCTGGACCTGGCCGGCCGTCCCGACGCCGTGTCGAGCGTCGTCGGGACGGTCAAGGAGCGCGAGGCGCAGGGGTGGTCGTTCGAAGCGGCCGACGCCTCGCTGGAGCTGCTCATGCGATCGGCACTGGGGGACGACGACGGGGCGCCGCTCCCGTTCACGCTCGAGTCGTACCGGGTGCTGATCGAGAACCGCGGCGGCGACGTCGTCAGCGAGGCGACGGTCAAGCTCGTCGTCGACGGCGAGCGGATCATCGCGACGTGCGAGGGCAACGGACCGGTCAACGCGCTGGACGCCGCCTTGCGCGCGGCGCTCACCCCGTCGCGGCCGTGGCTCGCGGACGTCGAGCTGTCGGACTTCAAGGTCCGCCTCCTCGCGCCGCAGGGCTCGGGGGAGACGCGCGGGACGGACGCCGTCACCCGGGTGCTCGTCGAGTCGACCGACGGCGCGGGCTCGTGGACGACGGTCGGCGTGCACGGCAACGTCGTGGAGGCGTCCTGGTTGGCGCTGGTGGACGCCGTGGCGTTCGCGGGGCTGCGGAGCGGCACACCCGCCGGCGCGCGCTGACCGGCGTGCGCCGACCGGCGTGCGCTGACCGGACGGCGCGGCGAGCGGGCTGGGTGGTCAGTGACCGGCCCGCGCCTGCCACACGGCGCTCGCCGACGCGACGTCCGGTGCGGCGAGGCAGGCCGCGAGCAGCGGCAGGACCTCGGCGAGGACGGTGTCGCGCGGTGCGTCGAACGCGCGCGCCGTCAACCGCTTGATCGCGACGACGCTCGCGGGGGAGAGGGCGGCGTAGTGCGCGACGAGCTCGTCGACGCCGTCGGCGAACCGCTCCGCGAGGACGAGGTGGTCGACCAGCCCGAGCCGGTACGCCTCGGCCGGGTCGACCGTCTCGCCGGACAGGATGAGCCGTCGGGCCGGACCGAGGCCGATCAGCCGGGGCAGGCGGAACGTGCCCATCGCCGGGAACAGGCCGAAGCGCGCCGCGGTCAGCCCGAGGACCCCGTCGGTGCTGCAGATGCGCAGATCGCAGGCCAGCGCGGCGAGCAGGCCCGCGCCGAGGCAGTGCCCGTGCAGCACCCCGACGACGAGCTTGTCCATGTCCTCCAGCGCCGCGTACGACCGCTCGAGCGAGGGCACGAAGTCGGGCGGCATTCCGTCCGCGAGCATGTCGCGGTCAATGCCTGCCCCGAACGAGCGCCCCGCCCCGCGCAGCAGCACCACCCGGACCCCGGGCTCGGCCCCGACGGCGGCGACCGCCGCCTCCAGCGCGTGGCACTGGGCGAGGTCGGCGGCGTTCAGCTTCTCCGGCCGGTTGAGGGTGATCGTGGCGACCGGGCCGTCGACGGACACGAGCACGGGTTGTCCGCTCGTCCCGCTCACCGCTCTCCCTCGCTTCGCTCGGTCGGCCCAGAGGGATTCAACTCAGCGCGCAAGCGCAGTAACAATGGTTCGCTCGCAAGCTCGCTCACCTCCCGGGCAACTGCCGCTGTTGTTCTACCCAGAACGGCTCCCGCAACGCTCGCTTGTGCACCTTGCCCATGCTCGTCCGCGGCAGCGCGGAACGGAACTCCACCGAGCGCGGCCGCGCCACCCGCCGAGCCGTTCCCGGCAGAACGCGACCAGTTCGTCCGCGGTGACGGCAGCTCTCGGACGCACGACGACGGTCGCGTGCACCGTCTCGCCCCACGCGCGTCGGGCACGCCGACCACGGCCGCCTCGGCGACCGCCGGGTGTGTGCACAGCGCTTGCTCGTCGACCGCGCTGTAGACGTTCCGAGCACGACCGCCGCCCACAGCGGCAGCACGCGCGCGCGGCGCAGGGCGACGGCCAGCAGGACCATGCCGACGATGTGGCCGGACACCCAGATGCCCAGCGCGGTGCCCGTGATCGGCGAGTTCTCGATCGCGCCGGTGATCGTGAGGATCGTCGCGGGATCGACCCCGGCCCGGCCGCCGGCGACCGTGATCAGGTCGCCGCTCGCGACGGCACCGTGTGCGCTGTACGGCCCGCCGTCTCCCAAGCGGGCTCCGATCAGAAGGCGGCGACCATCTGTACTGACTCCGCGCGCAGCGTGATCGTCGGCCCCAACATGGTCACCCCGGCCGGGGTGGGAACCGACATGCCCGGGCGCGTGCCGAGCAGGGTCGTCCCGTCGGCGGTGAACGTCAGCACGACGGTGCCGGGGCCGCGCCGGGGCGCCAGCGGCCGGAGCGCCCGCCGTGGCGCAGCAGGTCCACGTCCGAGATCGAGTCCGCCCCGGCGACCATCCCGATCACGTCGCATAACGAGTCGCCGCACGTGAACGCCGCCGTGGCCATCACGGTGGTGAGCCTGCTGGCCCGTCGCTGGCGGACGCGAAGGGCGGGGACCCGGGTGTCGGCTGGGTCGACCCGGCCTGGTCCGACGATCTCGTCTCGGTCGGCAGCTGGCTGGTCCGTGACCTGGCTGCCGGCCAGTTCATTCCGCACGGCGCGAGCCTGGTGCTGCACCTGCGCTGCTCCACGTCGAACGTGGACATCCTGATCGGCGGCCAGTCGAACGAGCGGCTCGCCGCCGAGTTCGGTCCGGCCGGCGGCTGAACCCCTACCACGTCAAGCTCTACGAGCCCGGCGAGCTCGCGGACAAGCCCACCGACAGCGACTACGACGGCTTCTACACCACCTACGTGGACGGTCAGAACACGGCCGAGGACAGCACCGGCACGTCCGCTGCCGGCACGGTGTCGTACCTGGCCCGTGCCCCGCAGGGACGCCAGGACACGCTGTGGCACGTCATCCTCATGCTCGGGCCGCGCCCGATCGCGGACATGTGGCGGGCCGCGGAGGTCGACGCGGCCGCTGAGCTGCTGCTCGCCGCCAGCACCGACCTCGATCCCGACGCGGCGGCACAGCTGCGGATCCAGCAGGCGACCGACGGCATCCGGCTCGATCTGCTCGACGACGCCCTGACCGAGTACGAGAAGCGCCTGCAGGCCCTCGCGGCCACGAAGAAGGGCGGCGGTACCTGACGGCCGCTGCTCAGCGCAGCGTCCAGCCCAGCACCGGGCTCCCGGCTCCGTCTCAGCATCGAATCGGCAAGACAACTATTGGAGGATGTAGATCCCCATGGCACACGTACAACGTTTCGACCACATCGGTATCACCGTCGCGAACCTCGCCTCGGTCACGGCGTTCTTCGTTGGACTGGGTCTCGAGGTCGAGGGCACCGGATCCGTGGAGGGCGAGTTCGTGGAGACCGTCTGCGGTATCCCGGGCGCGCACTGTGAGATCGTCATGCTGCGGCCGCCCGGCGGAGGGTCCCGGCTGGAGCTCGCGAGCTTCGTCACGCCCGACCACGTGCCCGGATCACCCACAGCGATGGCCAACGAGCTTGGCCTCCGCAACGTGTCATTCGAGGTCGGCAACCTCGAGGCGGTCGTCGATGAGTTGGCTATGGACGGGTACGGGCTCGTCGGCGGCGTCGGCGAGTACGAGAACAGCGTGCGGATGGCCTACGTGCGTGGGCCTGAAGGGATTATCGTGTCCCTGTTCGAGCAGATCGGCTGACGCGCGTGCGCGTTGCCCACGTGGGTCAATCCGTCGCCTATGCCCATCAACCGATCGCTGGCTGATCTGAACGTTCCCGTTGAGCGATCCCCCATTGCTGCCGATTTGGGCCAGGACCTGTGCGGCCCCACTTTGTGTCATGTCGCGGTGATGATCTCGACGGCCCAATCGGAATACCGCTCGGGCGTGGTGGTGATCACAGGTCGCCCCCTGGGCCACTCGGCGGTCGGGCGCCCGGCATCGATGGCTTGGGCTGCGCGCCAGTCCATCCCGGCGGCGATGAAGCCGCCGACCGCGGCGGCGGCGGGGTAGTCGAGGTCAATGACCTGCATCGCGGGCAGCACTCCGATGTGATCGGCCAGACCCGGTCGCTGCGCGATGGCGGCGGTGAGGCACAACGCCGGCGTGAAGATGTAGCGGCCCGGGCGTGCGTGGGCTTGGGAGACCAGGCCCGAGAGCATCCTGCTGCCCGCACCCAACGCAAGCAGGGCGGTGTGGTCGAACACGACTGCAACCAGGGCGGAACTCACTCCGTGCCCGCGCCGCCGTATGCATCGTCGAGGGGGGCGCCCGACACTCGTCGTGTGTCCAGCTCGCGCCAGAACCGTTCCCCGCCGGCGAGGTCGTGGTCATCGAGCTCGGGGCACAACTGCTCCCGCAGGTATGTCGTGGCCCTCGCGTGACGAGCGGCCAGTTCCTCCCGTGTCGGCGTGCTCGCCGCCAACTCGGTCACCAGATCCCGGATCGTTGCCCCTCGCTGGGCCGCGAGTAGGGCCAACCGATCCCGCACGGCGCTGTCGACCTTGATCGTGGTGTCCGGCATCGGTCAAGTATACCGAACGAATACCAACCTGGTCGGCTGCAGAACCCGCGTTGCGCGACTTAACCGCCGCCCGGACCCCGCGCGACGATCTCGTGTCGGTAGCGGATCCGCATACGGCACTCGGGCGGCGGGCGCCGCCCGGAGGTCATCAATAGCGCGGGTTGGGGCCGGCGTCGATGCTGCGCACCGGCACGACGAACCGGACCCCGTCCACCGCCGCGAGCAGCCCACCACCCCACGCCTGGGCCAACGGAATGTCGGCCTGCGCGGCGATGAGCGGGGCGTTCGCGGCGGCGTAGGGCTCCGTCCGCAGGTAGTGCTGGTCTACGTGGCTGATCCGGTGCCGCGTCAGCGCCGCCACCCCGGCGTGATGACCGGGGTGAACCCGACGTTGAGCACGTGCGCGGCGAGCGCGGCCGCCACGCTCATGCCCAGGTCGTCCAGGCGGGCCTGGCCGCCGGAGGCGGGGGTGAACGCCGTAACGAACTCCGGCTGCCAGGACATCACCTCCAACACCACCTCGCCGATGTCGACCCGCGGAAGCATCGCTCGCAGCGGCGCCGCAGGTCGGTCAGGCTCGGCGGATCCGGGACGGCGTCGATCTTCCCGGCGTGCAGCCGAACCTGGTCGTCGAGGCGTCGGGATCGGTGCCTGGTGCCGGCACGACGTCGGTGATGTTCGCGACCGCGGTGCGCAGCTCGGCGCGCGAGACCACGGCCTCGATCGCGTCCCAGATCAGCTCCAGCGTGATTTCCGGGCTCCATGTCGTGGCCTCGAGTAGCACCCCGACCGCGGCGGCCAGCTTCCCGCGTCCTTGCTGATCCGTGGATACCGCTGCGCCTGCTCGTCGCGGGACTGGCGCTGGGCGCGGGCCAGCAGCTCGGTGGTCATCAGCACGTCGAACAGCTCCACCGCATCGTCGGTGGCCCTGGCCTGCAGCACCACGACCGTGGCCAACAGGGTCGCCAGCCGGCGGCCGTGGGGGGTGGCGGCGCAACGCCGCCGCCTTGCGATGCCGGCCGGCTGCAGGTCTCCCTGCGCGACGACGGCCGCGGCGGGACGACGGCGCGCACCGGCTCGGGGCTGGCCGGGCTCACCGACCGGGTGGAGACGCACGTCGGTTCGATCCTGACCAAGCTCGGCCTGCCGACGGGGGAGGAGCACAACCGGCGGGTGCTGGCGGTGCTGACCCAACTGGGCACCTCCCATCGGTGACCGCCCGCCGCCCCGACGCCGATGGCCCCGGACGATCAGCCCACTCGAGACCGAGCTGATCGTCCGGGCAGAATCGGGAGGCGGACGGCGGGCCCTACTGCACCGGGCGCCCCGTCGGGTCCGCGGCCGCGTCCGGGCGCGCCGGTACCGCGGCGACGGGCAGCTCGGGGCGGCGCGCCCAGTCCGGGGCGTGCTCGGGCAGCGGGCCGATGGCGATCACCCGGCCTGGGATGCCCTGCAGCACCGGGAACCGGCGCACCAACCGCAGCGGGAGCGGGAGCGACGCGGCCGGCGCCTCCGTACCGGCCAGGTCGTTCAGCCCGGTGGGACGCGAGGCCCCCTGCCGGCCCACCTCGCCGGGCCGACCCGCCAGCACCGGCCGCAGGATCCGCCGGTGCGCCAGCCGCTGCCCGGCCTGGATCAGCGCCGTCGGCCACCACCGCCGCAGCTGCACGCGCCGCAGCACCGTGACCGGCACCGGGCCGCCCGCACGCAGCGTCGGAGCCAGGATCCGGGCTGCCGCCACGGCGTCCTGCACCGCCAGGTTGATCCCGACGCCGCCCACCGGGCTCATCGCGTGCGCGGCGTCGCCGATCAGCAGCAGCCCGTCGGCGTACCAGCGCCGCAGCCGGTCCAGGCGCACGTCGAGCAGCTTCACGTCGTCGAACGAGGCGAGCGCGTCGACCCGGTCCGCGATCCATGGCTGCAGTGCCGTCAACCGGGCCCGGAACCCGTCGATCCCCTCCGCGCGCAGCCGGACGTCGCTGCCCTTGCGGATCAGGTAGGCGCATTGCCAGTAGCTGCCACGGTCGATCATCACCATGAACTCGCCGTTGCCGACGCGCCCGACGCCGCCCGCCGGGTCGTCGGCGTGCCGGGGCAGCCGGAACCACCACACGTCCATCGGCACGCCGAAGGCCCGCGACCGCAGCCCGGCGGCCGCCCGCACCGCCGACCCGCGGCCGTCGCAGGCCACGGTCAGGGCCGCACGCACCTCGTGGACCGACCCGTCGGTCCGGTCGGTGAACCGCGCTCCGACCACCCGGCCGTCGTCGCGCAGCAGGTCGGTGACCTCGGCGTTGCGCCGCAGCGTGAACGCCGGCTCCGTCGCACCGGCGTCCGCGAGCAGGTCGAGCAGGTCCCACTGCGGGACCAACGCGATGTGCTTGTGCGGGCCGGGTAGCCGGCTGAGGTCGCCGAGCTGGACCGTCCCGCTGTCGAGTTGCACCGTGGCGCGGTCGAGGCGGCGCTGGGGCAGCGCGGCGAACCGCGCGCCGAGGCCGAGCTCGTCGAGCAGCGTCAGCGTGGAGGCGTGCACGGTGTCGCCGCGGAAGTCGCGCAGGAAGTCGGCGTGCTTCTCCAGGACGGTCACCGCGACGCCGGCGCGGGCGAGCAGCAGGCCCAGGACCATCCCGGCGGGGCCGCCGCCGACCACGAGGCAGGTCGTGCGCTCGTTATTCGACACGTGTTGAATATAGCGCCGTCCGGTGTCCGTCGCCACCTCGCAGCACCCCGAGCGCGCGGGTGGCCGACGGCGGGCGCCGCTGCGGGAAACCACCAGCCTCGGCGTCACGGCCGGTGTCGCTCCTCGCCGTTTCCCGTCATCGTCAATCCCTCGTACCGGTGGCCCGCACGCGCATTTCTCACCCACCGTTCGTGCAGCTCCAGGGCGTGTCAGCCATTCGCAGGGCATGTGCATGCTGGTCCGTCCGAGTCGGGTACCGCGACTCGACGAAACGCCGAGTTTCGCGAGGAGCGGAAATGGGCCAACGAAATGCCCGTGTCCCGGCGGGGCATGTCGGGCTCGACGGAGGAGGACCGTCGCGGCCGGCCTTCGTGCCCGCTCCGGTCGAGGCGACGCCCGGACCCGCGCCCACCGTCGCCCGGCGCGGCCGGCTGCGCGCACCGGTCGAGCTCGAGGTCATCATCCCCGCATACAACGAGTCGGCCCGCCTCCCCGAGACCCTTCGCCAGAGCGCCGCCTACCTGAACGAACGTCCGTGGCTGAGCCGGATCGTGGTCGTCGACAACGGCAGCGTCGACGAGACCGCCGCGGAGGCGCGGGTGGCGGCCGCGGCGACGGACAGGGTCGACGTCGTCGTCATCGGCTGCTCGCGGGCCGGCAAGGGCGCCGCCGTCCGGCGCGGCCTGCTGACCAGCACCTCACCGCTCGTCGGCTTCTACGACGCGGATCTCGCCACCCCGCTCGACACGCTGGTCCCGACGGTCGACGCCCTGCTCGCCGGTGCCGACGCCGTCATCGCGTCCCGGCACGTGCCGGGCGCGAGCTTCGTGGTGCCCCAGCCGCTGCGCCGCCGTGCGGGCGGCGACGCGTTCCGCCTGCTGACCCGCAAGCTGGTGCCCGGCGTCGCCGACACCCAGTGCGGGTTCAAGTTCTTCCGCCGCGAGATCGTCCAGACCGCGATCGCCCGCGTGCGCACCACCGGCTTCGCCTTCGACGTCGAGCTGCTCGCCCAGGTGCAGCGGGCCGGCGGGAAGATCGTCGAGCTGCCCGTCGCCTGGACCGACGCCGCCGGTTCGACCTTCCATCCCCTCCGCGACGGCCTGGCCAGCTTCCGCGCCGTCTTCGACCTCCGTGGGAGCGCCCCGTGATCCGGATCGAGAGCCCCTTCGCCCCGCTCGCCCACCTCGACGGTGCCCGGATCGTCGTGCTCAACTGGCGCGACGTCGAGCACCCCCAGGCCGGCGGCGCCGAGCAGTACATGCATCAGATCGCGCGCCGATGGGTCGAGATCGGCGCGTCCGTGACGTGGCTGACGTCGCGCGGCCCCGGGCAGTCCCGGCGCGCGGTGATCGACGGGATCGAGGTCGTGCGCGCGGGCGGCGCCCTCGGCGTCTACCCGCGCGCGGCACTGGCTCTCCTGCGCCGGTTCGGCCGCATCGACTACGTCGTCGACTGCCAGAACGGCATCCCGTTCTTCTCCCCGCTGTTCGTCGAGCGCGACGTGCCGGTCGTGCAGGTCGTGCACCACGTCCATCAGGACCAGTTCGCGATGCGGTTCGGCCTCGTGCTCGCGGCGGTGGGCCGCTTTCTGGAGGGCCGCGGCACGCGGGCGATCTACAAGGAGCGCCCGATCGCGGCGGTGTCGCCGTCGACCCGCCAGGAGCTGCGCAGGCGGCTGCGCTTCCGGGGGCCGATCCACATCGTGCCCAACGGCAACTCCACGACGCCCGAGGTGCGGTCCCCGCGCGACCCCGAGCCGACGATCACCGTGGTCTCCCGGCTGGCCCCGCACAAGCGCGTCGACGTGCTGCTCGCCCAGCTCGCGATCACCGCGTCCGCCGAGCCGAACCTGCGCGTCGACATCGTCGGTGACGGCCCCGAGCGGATCCGCCTGCGGATGCTCGCCGCCGAGCTGGGGCTCGGCGACGTCGTCACCTTCCACGGCTACCAGCCCGACGAGGTCCGCGACGAGCTGCTGCGCCGGGCCTGGCTGACCATGAGCACCGCGCACCACGAGGGCTGGGGCCTCTCGATCGTCGAGGCGGCCGCGTACGGGGTGCCGACTTTGGCGCTGCGCGTGCCGGGCGTGCGCGACTCGGTGGTGAACGGCAGCACGGGCTGGCTCGTCGACGAGGTCGGGCAGTTCGGCGCCGCGGCGGTCCTGGCGCTGCGCGAGCTCGCCGACGAGGAGCGGGCCCGCAAGATCACCCACGCCTGCCAGGCCTGGGCGCGGTGCTTCACCTGGGATCGGAGCGCCGGCCTGCTCGCCGGCGTCCTGCTCGCCGCCGGGGAGCCGGAGTTCGGCCCGGGTGAACGCTCGGCCCGCAGCGACATGGGCGTGGTCGCCGAGTTCGAGAAGCCGCGCGACTTCGCCGGTGCGCTCGCCTACGGGGGGCTGCGGCCGACCGACCAGATCGTGATGCGCGACGGCCGCGTCGGGCTGCTGCTGACCGGTTGCGACGAGGTCGACGCCGCCGCGGCGCTCAAGCGCCTCGGGATAACCGACGCCGATGTCCGGTTGGCCGACCGCTACGACCTGCTCGTCGGCCCCGCCCGGCTCCCGACCGTGCTCGACCGCGCGCACGGGCCGGGGGCGATGTGAGCGCGCGTGCCCGGTCTCCGCTCGACGCGGGACCGTCGTGACCTCGCCGATCGGCCTGGAGGTCCCGGCCGCCCCTGCGGGCGAGGTGGCGAAGCACAGCGCGCTGCTCGCGGTGTCGGCCGGGCTGGTCGGGGTGCTCAGCTACCTGTGCACGCTGCTCATGGCCCACCTGCTGCCGCCCGAGCAGTACACGCAGTACGCGGCGGCCCAGATGCTGGTCGGGATCGTCGGGATCGTCGCGCACGCGCTGGTCCCGCTGCCACTGGCGGCGCTGGTGCGCCGGCACGCCCATCGCACCGCCGCGCGGCGCGAGGGCATGGCGTTCGCCGTGCTCGTCTCGGCTGCTGCGGGCGCCGTCGCGGGCCTGCTCACCGGCGGGATCACCGCGGTGTTCGCCCCGGCGCACGTCGCGGTGGCCACGGGCGTCGCGTCGCTGGTGCTCTTCACGGTCGCCCCCGCACAGGGCTGGCTGCAGGGGGAGCTGCGGTTCACGCGCTACGCCGTGGCCTCGATCCTCGAGGTCGGGGTCCGGCTCGGGTTCAGCGCCGTGGCGGTGCTGCTCGGCTGGGGCCCGGCCGGCGCACTTCTCGGCTTCGCCGTCGGCGGCCTCGTGCTCTTCGCCGGGCCGCTCGCGATGCTGCGCGACGTCGGATGGCACCCGCACGTGCTGCGCGAGGGCGTGCGCTGGGCCGAGACCGGCGACATCGCCCTGGTGCAGTTCGTCGTCTCCGTGCTGGTCGGGGCGGACGTCGTGCTCGTCGCGCTGCTGGGCAGCGGGACCCCGGCCGAGGCCGGCTTCCAGGCGCTGGCGACGCTGGCGAAGGGCCCGGTGTACGTGGCGTCCGGAACGGTCCTGGTGGCGTTCCCGCTGCTGCGCGCCGGCGGCCGCCGGGTGCTCGCGGACGTGCTGACGCCCGCGCTGCACTCGTTCGAGGCACTCGCGCTCACCGCCGCCGTCGTGCTCGCCACGGTGCCCTTGTCGCTGGTGATGCTGTTCCTGCCCGAGAAGTACCTCGGCTCCACGGTCCTGCTGCCGCAGCTGGCGGCCGCCGGGCTGGGCTACGGCGCCGTCACCGTGCTCGCCACCGTGCTGCTCGCCCTGCGGATGACCCGCCGCACCTACGTCGCGCTGGCCGCAGCCACGGTGCTCCTCGCGGCCGGTCTCGGCGTGGGCTGGGCGCTGCACGGGGTGAACGGGATGGCGGCCGGGGCGGCCATCGGGGCACTGAGCGCCACGCTCGTGCTGGCGGTGCTCGCCGCGCCCGCGCTGCCCCGGGGCACGCTCGGCTCGACGGCGCGGACGGTGTTGGTCGCCGCCATGCTGCTGGTCGTGCTGCTGCTCACCGCGCGGATCCCGGTGCTGTGGCTGGTGTGCGCGGCGGTCGGGGGCCTGCTCGCCCTGCGGCCGGACCTCGTCCGCGGGGTGCTGCGCAGGAGGTCCCGCCGATGACGCGGCCCGACGTCCACCGCACATCCGTCCGCGCGACGGCGACCGCCCCGGTCGCGGTTATCGCCCGGGCCCGGGCCTTGCTCTCGTCGCGGGCCGGTACCATCCTGCTGCCCACGGTCGTCCTCGTGCTCGCCGCCTTCGGCTTCCGCTCGATCGGGCTGACCACCAGCTTCGAGCTGTGGGTGGACGAGATGCTCTACGCCGAGCTCGGGGCCTCGGTCGCGCGGGGGGAGCTGCCCAACCTGCCCGACGGGCCGTTCTTCCTGCACCCGCCCGGCTTCTTCCTCGTCGAGGCAGCTGCGATCCACCTGTTCGGGATCAGCGGCGACGCGATGGACCTCGTGTACCAGCTGCGCTGGGTCAGCGCGTTCTGCGGGGCGCTGTCGGTCGGGTTGATCTTCCTGATCCTGCGGCGCCCGGTCGGGACCCCCGCCGCATTCGTCGCCGCTCTCCTCGCGGTCTTCGAGCCGTTCGTCCTGCGCAACAACAGCCGCGTGTTCATCGAGACCACGGCGATGCTCGCCGTACTCGTCGGGCTGGCGCTCGTCGTCGACCACCTGAACCGGGATGCCGACCACCGGAGCCGGCTCCGGCTCGTCGTCGCCGGCCTCGCGCTGGGCTGCGGGTTGCTCAGCAAGGACGTCCTGATCGTGTGCACCGTCATGCCGGTGGTTCTGGCCGCGCTCTGGCGCCGGACCCTGCCGCTGCGTGACGCCGCGGTCCTTGTCTGCACGACCGTCCTGCCGTACGTGGTCTACCTGATCGTCCTCGCGTCCGCGGGGGAGATCGGCGGCTGGTACACGGCCAAGAGCCGGGGCGTGCTGCGTGCGCTCGGCGTCGTCCAGTCGACGGGGTTCAACGCGCCGAACGCACCCAGCCTGGTCGACCGGGTCGTCGCGCAGCTGGGCCAGTTCGGCACCAGCTACGTGCTGCTGCTCGTGTGCCCGCTCGCGGGTGTCGTCGCGGCCCTGAGCGCCTCGCCCGCTCGTCGATTCCTCGGCCTGGTCGCCGTGACGACGGGCCTGTTCGGCGTCTACTCCGCGGCCTTCGGCACCTTCGAGGAGCAGTACGGCTACCCGGTCATGATCGCCGGCATCGTGGCCGCCGCCGTCAGCGCGGTGGAGCTGTCCGAGCGTTTCCCCCGTGCCAGGCGGGCGATCACGGTGGTCTGCCTCGTGTTCGTCGCCGTGGCGGCGGCACTGGGTGTCCGCGCCGAGGCCACCACCGACGACGGCTTCCTGCAGGTGCGTGCCTGGATGCGGGCGAACCTGCCCGCCGACGCCCGCGTCGGGGTCACGAACAGCACCGGGGACTGGGCGTTCGGCGAGAGTCCGCGCGTCGGGGTCTGGGCGTCGCTCCCCGACCTGGCCGACAACGGGGCGTCCTACGTCCTGACCCAGAGCCTGCCGACCAGCCTCGGATACGGCTACGCTCGTCCGGAGCTGCTGCCCTGGCTCACGGGGAACGCCGAGCCGATGATCGCGGTCGACGGCCCGACCAACGGTGTCACGACGCTCTGGTTCATCGACGAGGACGCGCTCGAGGCCGGAGCCGCGGCCCGCATCGCGTTTCCCGCCAACCCGCGAGAGCAGTAGACATGCCGGACGTCCTGGGTCGCTGCCGCCGCGGCTTCACCGCGGTGGGAGCGGCGGTGCTGGTGGCATCGCTGACCGCATGCCGCATGAGCGCCGCCGAGCCGGCCGGCGCGCTGTCGGAGCTCACCGTCGGGGTCCTCGGCGGGTCGTGCGACGCCGACCGGGTCACCGCGCTGCGGCAGGCTGGGGTGCGGCTGGTCGAGGTGGGCGTGGAGTGGAGCCGGTTCGAGCCGGCACCGCAGCAGTTCGACCAGGCATACATCGACGACCTGCGTGCCCGCTTCGCCCGCTGCGCCGCTGCGGGCCTCGGGGTCGTGCTCACCCCCGGCTTCCAGTACGCGCCGGACTGGGTCGTCGAGCTGCCCGACGGCACGTACCTCGACCAGTACGGCAACTCCAACCCCGCGCGGGCCCCGAACTACGTCTTCAGCGCCACCGTCCGGGACGCCGTCGAGCGCTACCTCGACCGCTTCTCCGCCGAGTTCCCGCTCGACGGCTTCGCGGCAATACGGGTCGGTACGAGCGAGGCGGGGGAGCTCGGCTTCCCGGGCGGGGAACTCGGCACCGAGGGCAACGGCTTCTGGGCCTTCGACGACGCCGCGCTCTCCGGCGACGGGCTCGCCGCCGGGATGCAGCCGAACCCGATGCCCGGCTGGAAACCCGGCGATCGGACCTGGCACGGCCGCCCGCTCGACGCTGCAGCCATCCGGTCGTGGTTCGACTGGTACGCCGACGCGGCGGCCCGGACGACGATCTGGCAGATCGGCCTCCTGCGCGAGCGCCACTACCGTGGCCCGATCCACCTGCCACTGGCCGGGCGCGGGGTGCTGCCCGCCGACCTCGCCGCGGCGACCGCGGCAGCGCTCGACGGCACCGCCGACCGCGACGGGAGCCTGGAACGCGGCTTGTTCTACCCCGACCAGCTGCGGACGATCGCCGCCGCGACCGACCCGGACACCCTTTTCGCCGACGTCACCGGGGTCGACGACGCGACCGCCGTGGCAGCCCGCCAACTGGACCCGCCGCAGGACACGTGCCAACCCTCGGATGCGTCGCTCCCGCTGCGGGAGGCCACCTCGGTCGACACGTGGTCCGCGACGCGCTGGACCGTCGCGAACGCCCGCGCCGCCGGGCTGCGCGTCGTCGGCGAGAACCCCGGACACCCCGACACCCCGGGGACCGGCGGCGACGGGTCGTCCGACGACCTCGCCGCCCAGCTGGTGCACGCCCCGCGCTACGCGCAGGAGTGCGGCCTGGAGGTGCTGCTGTGGGCCTTCGAGGACGACCTGTTCGGCCCGCACCCCGAGGTGTCGCTCGACGACCTCGCCCGACGGATTCACGAGTGAACGGATTCACGAGTGAGAGGAGAGCTGCATGACTGCCCCGCTGCGCGTGCTGCATCTCGGGTTCGAGGATCCGGCCATGCCCGGGGCGGGGGGTGGCTCGTTGCGCACCCACGAGATCAACCGGAGGCTGGTCGCCGACGGCATGGACGTCACCGTGTTCACCACGCGCTTCCCCGGCTGCGTGGACCGCGTGGAGGACGGCGTCGCCTACGTCCACATCGGGGCGGGCCCGAGCGGCTCGCGCCTGTGCCGGCTGCTCGGCTACGTGCTCGGGTTGCCCGCGGCGGTCCGCCGGCACGTCCGGAGCTCGGGGGCCGACCTCGTCGTCGAGGACTTCTTCGCGCCGTTCTCCAGCATGGCCGCCCCGCTGTGGACCCGGCGCCCGACGATCGGGGTGGTGCAGTGGCTGCAGGCCCAGGAGAAGAGCACGCAGTACCACCTGCCGCTGCACCTGCTGCAGGACTTCGGCGTGCGCAGCCACCGCCGGCTCGTCTCGGTCTCGGCGGACACCGCGGACCACCTCCGTGCCCTCAACCCGAAGCTGCAGGTCGAGGTGATCGGCAACGGCGTCGACCGCGGGCTGTTCGACGAGCCCCAGCAGGCCGGGCGTGATGTCGTCTACATCGGCCGGTTGGAGTTCGCCGGGAAGGGCTTCGACCTGCTGCTCGACGCCTGGCGGCGGATCGCCGACCGGGTCGAGGGCCGGCTCGTGATCGCCGGCGAGGGGCACGACGAGGACCGGATCCGCCGCGAGGTGGCGCGGCTGGGCCTGGCCGACCGCGTGACGTTCGTCGGGTGGGTGCGCGGGGAGGAGAAGGCGCGGCTGCTGGCCGGGGCGCGGGTGGTGGCGATGCCGTCGCGGGTGGAGACGTTCGGGATCGTCGCGGTCGAGGCGTTCGCTGCGGCGACGCCGGTGGTGGCGTTCGCGATCTCGTCGTTGCGGGAGGTGGTCCCGGAGGGTGCCGGTTTCGCCGTGCCGCCGTTCGATGTGCAGGCCTACGCCGGCCGGTTGGAGCAGCTCTGCACGGATCCCGACCTGGCAGTCGCGATGGGTGCCGTCGGCCGCGCGTTCGCCGCCGGCTACGACTGGGACCTCCTCGCGGCGCAGCAGGCCGAGATGTACCGGACGGCCGCCGTGGAGGTGATGGTGCGGTGAGCGAGCGCAGCGAGCGAACCGGTGTCACAGCGCGTCCGGGCAGTGCCGACCGAGCGCAGCGAGGGAGTGCGGTGACCGTGCCGGAAGGCGTCGCCCGGGTGCTCCACGACGGTGCACCGGCCGTGTTCGTCTCGCCGCACCTCGACGACGCCGTGCTCTCGTGTGCCGCGCTCATGCGCGCGATGGCGGAGGTCGCGCCCGTCACGGTCGTCACGCTCTTCTCCGCGGCCGCGCCGCCGCCGCACACCCGGGCCGCGCGGACCTTCCTGCGCCAGTGCGGGGCGAGCGACGCAGGAACGCTCTTCGCGCAACGCCGTGCCGAGGACGTCGCGGTGCTCGACGGTCTCGGGGTCCGGCACGTCCACCTCGGCTATCCGGACGCGCTGTTCCGGCGCCGCCGCGACCCGTCCGGGCTCCTGGGGCGGGCCGGCCGGGTGCTGCCCGAGGTCGACCACCGGTATCCGACGTTCCGCTTCGACATCGACCTCGGCCGGGTCTCCCGAGGCGACCGGGAGCTGCGCGAGGAGATCACCGCGGAGGTGGCCGCGCGCGCCCGGAACGCGGCGGTGTTCGCGCCACTCGGTGTCGGGCGTCACGTCGACCACCTGCTGGCGCGCGCGGTGGGCGAGCACCTGCGGGCGGTGCTGTACGCCGACTTCCCCTACACCGCCCGCGACCCACGCGCCGAGGCCGTGGCGGCGGGGGAGCTGCGGCCCTGGGCCTGGACGGCCGACCTCGCCGCCAAGGCGCCGGTCATCGCGGGCTACCGGACGCAGGTGGACGCGCTGTTCCCGGGCGGGGAGATCCCGCTGCTGCCGGAGACGTACTACGCCCCGGCGGTCCTTGCGAGTTGCGCGTTCCGGTACGCGAGGGAGTTGCGCATGTGGACGCCCGGCGACGGCACGTCGGGCCATGCCAAACTGTCTCGTTACCCTCAGCACGTGACCGCCGCCGCCTCCGTCCGGGTCCGCTTCTGTCCCTCGCCCACCGGCACACCGCACGTCGGGCTGGTCCGGACCGCGCTGTTCAACTGGGCCTACGCCCGCCACACCGGCGGCACCTTCGTCTTCCGCATCGAGGACACCGACGCCCAGCGCGACAGCCTCGAGTCCTACGCCGCGATCCTCGACGCCCTGACGTGGCTGGGCCTGGACTGGGACGAGGGGCCGCAGGTCGGCGGCCCGTACGGCCCGTACCGGCAGAGCGAGCGCCGCGACACCTACCGCGACGCGCTCGGGCTGCTGATGCAGGCGGGCGAGGTGTACGAGTCCTACTCGACGGCGGAAGAGATCGAGGAGCGGCACCGGGCGGCGGGCCGCGACCCGAAGCTGGGGTACGACAACGCGGACCGCGACCTCACCGAGGAGCAGAAGGCCGCGTTCCGGGCCGAGGGACGACGTCCGGTGTTCCGGCTGCGCATGCCGGGTCACGACATCTCCTTCACCGACCTGATTCGCGGCGAGATCACGTTCAAGGCGGGCGCGGTGCCCGACTTCGTGCTCGCCCGCGGCGACGGCACGCCGCTCTACCCGCTGACCAACCCTCTCGACGACGCGTTGATGGGCATCACGCACGTCCTGCGCGGCGAGGACCTCCTTCCGTCGACCCCGCGGCAGATCGCGCTGTTCGAGGCGCTCGGCCGGGTCGGGATCGGCAACGGCGCGCCCGTGTACGCGCACCTGCCGCTGGTGACCGGCGAGGGCAGCCGCAAGCTCTCCAAGCGCGACCCGCAGTCGAACCTGTTCCTCTATCGCGACCGCGGCTTCGTCCCCGAAGGGTTGCTCAACTATCTGGCCCTTCTCGGCTGGTCGCTCCCGGTCGGACCGGATCGGCTGACGGGACGTGTTCACCCTCGCCGAGATGGTCGCGGCGTTCGACGTCGCGACGGTGTCGTCGAACACCGCGCGGTTCGACCTCAAGAAGGCCGAGGCCATCAATTCCGCACATCTGCGGATGCTCGCGCCTGACGACTTCGCGCAGCGGCTCGAGCCGTATGTCGTCGCCGAGCTCGCGGGCGCGACGCCCGTGATGAGCGACACGCTCAGGTCAGGCGCAGCGGCCCCTGCTCGTCGCCGCGGCGCCCTGGTCCAGGAGCGCAGCACGGTGCTGTCGGACGCCGCGCGGATGCTGCGGTTCCTGTTCGTCGACGAGGGGAGCGTTCGCGCCCGACGCCGATGCGGTGGAGAAGAACCTCGGCCCGGACGCCGCTCCCGGTCCTCGATGCGGCCCTGAGCAGCCTCGATGCGCTCGAAGGACTGGACGGCGCCGGAGATCGAGGCGGCTCTGAAGGGGGCGCTGGTCGACGGGCTGGGGCTCAAGCCGCGCAAGGCGTTCGCGCCCGTGCGGGTGGCCGTCGCCGAGCAGACAGTTTCGCCGCCGCTCTACGAGTCGATGGAGCTGCTGGGCCGGGAGCGGTCGCTGGGGCGGCTGAGGGCCGGGGCTGAGCGTGCCGGAGCCGTCGGCTAGAGTCAGTGGTCACGGGGAGCTCGCAGCGGGCACCGGCTGCGATCTCTTGGGGTATGGTGTAATTGGCAGCACGACTTGATTCTGGTTCAGTTAGTCAGTTTGAGTCCTGGTAACCCAGCGGAAACACCGCATTCCGAGAATGCTCATGTTTCCCGACATATGTGAATCGGCTGCGGCCCCGTGGTCTAGCGGCCTCAGACGCCGCCCTCTCAAGGCGGTAGCGCCGGGTTCGAATCCCGTCGGGGGAGTCGCGAAAGGGCCCGTCCCGGATTCCGGAACGGGCCCATCTCGCGT
>CAVRHG010000048.1:0-27894 GCA_963720845.1 uncultured Actinomycetota bacterium
CAGGCGTGCTGATGGTGGCCGACGAGGTGCAGTCGGGCCTCGGGCGTACCGGGCACCTGCTCGCGACCCGGCGCGAGGGCGTCGACGCCGACGTCTACCTCCTGGGCAAGGCGCTGGGCGGGGGGATCGTGCCGCTTTCGGCGGTGGTCGCCGACGAGGCGGTGCTCGGCGTGCTGCGGCCCGGCCAGCACGGCAGCACGTTCGGCGGCAACCCATTGGCGTGCGCGGTCGGCAGCGCGGTGGTCGACCTGCTCGGCGACCCGGCCGTGCTCGCCCACGCGCGTGATCTGGGTCGCGAGCTGGCGGCGCGGCTCGACGCGCTGGTCGGGCGCGGCGTCGTCGCGGTCCGGACGGCGGGGCCGTGGGCGGGGATCGACGTCGACCCGCGGCTGGGTGACGGTCGCGCGGTCTGCGCCGCCCTGGCCCGCCGCGGGATGCTGGCCAAGGACACGCACGGCGCGACGCTGCGCATGTCCCCGCCGCTGGTGGCGACGGTCGGCGAGATCGCCCTCGCCGTCGACGCCCTCGCCGGGGTGCTCGCCGAGCTCAGCTGAGGCCAGGAGCGGGAGGCGTCGGGAGCGGGAGGCGTCAGGAGCGGAAGGGACGGGTGTCCGGGCCCGCCTCGGTCAGCAGCTCCGGACGCAGGGCGCCGAACAGCAGCGTCAGCATCAGTTCGGCGGTGAGCTCCGGTGGGTCGTGCGGGCGGCCGACGGCCCGGACCAGCAGCAGGTCGACGATCATCGTGCCGATCTCCGCGGCCGGGGGCCACGGCCGCAGCTCGCCCGCCCGCTGGCCGCGGTCGATCAGCTCGATCGCGACGTCGCCGATCGGGGCGAGCACCCGCGGGTCGTTCTCGTCGTGCGGGTCCGCGGGCCGCCCGACCTTGATCGAGTAGTCGGCGACCCCGGCCGAGAGCGCGGCGGTGAGCCCGCGGTTGCGCCAGGCGATCCGGACCAGGGCGCGCAGGTGGTCGATCAGCGCGGGGACCACCGGTCGGCCCGCCGCGATGTCGCGGTAGGCCTGCGTGCGCACCGTCTGCACGAGTGGCGCGTAGACATGCCCGATCAGGGCGTGCTTGCTGGGGAAGTGGTTGTAGGCCGTCGCGTTGCTGACGCCGGCGGCCGAGGCGATGTCCTCCACGCGGGTCCGGGCCCACCCGCGGGCGGCGAAGGCCGGGTCCGCCGCCCCCAGGAGGGCCGCACGCGTCCGGTCACGCTTCGTCCGCGCGGCGCGGGCCCGCGACTCGGATGCGCGCTCCCGCGTGGGGTCGGACGTCTCCATCGTGATCGCAGAGTAACCGTTCAGACCCTGATCTGCACTTGACTCAAATTGGGGTGTCGCCCAAGATGGGGTCGCTCACACCGAGCAGGGATCTCGAACCGGTAGGGCACGACCGGGCGGGACCGGGGGAGTAGGAAGTTCGGGTCGGGGCATCGTCGGGGAAAACGTAACCTCCCGGCTCGCGCACCACTCCTCCTCGCAGCATGGTCCGTCGGCACCGGGTCGCCCGGGCGCTCGGCGGGCGTAGACCGAAGTGGCCTCGTGCCACCTCGTCCGGGAGGGGAACCCGACGATGACCTGTCCTGCCACGATCCGATGACCGCCGGCTTGTCCGTCCGAGGACACGAAGCGCGCACACCCATCACGACCACCACCTCAATCGTGCCGCTGTCGATCACGGCCGCCAGAGCTACCACAGACAACACGGCCCTGCCGGCTACGGGGTTCACCGTCCCGGCCAACGGAATCCACGGCCTCGTCCTGTCCGGGGCGGACGAGCGGGTCGCCCCGCCCGACGGGGAGACCGACGCCCGCACGATGATCGACACACTGGTCGCCGGCGCGGTCGGTGGCGACGCCCGGGCCCGCGACGACCTGCTCGCGCTGATCCATCCGCTCGTGCTCAAATACTGCCGAGCTCGCCTGGGGCGCCAGGAGTCGCTCATGGGCTCAGCGGACGACGTCGCGCAGGATGTCTGCATGGCGGTCGTCGGCGCCCTGCCGAACTACCAGCTCAAGGGCCTGTCGTTCCGGGCGTTCGTCTACGGCATCGCCGCGCACAAGGTGACCGACGCCTTCCGGGCGATCGGCCGCAACCGCGCCGAGCCGGTGGCGGACCTGCCGGACGGCCCGGTCACCGCGGACGGTCCCGAGCACCGCCTGCTCGCCGCCGAGATGTCGGCCCGGCTGGGCCGACTCCTGGCACACCTGACCCCCCGCCAGCGGGAGGTCCTGGTGCTGCGCCTGGCGGTCGGGCTGTCGGCGGAGGAGACCGCGCAGGCGGTCCGATCGACTCCCGGCGCCGTCCGGGTCACCCAGCACCGGGCGCTGGGCCGGCTCCGCAAGATCCTTCTCGGTGAGGCGTCGGCCCGCGGGCTCGCGGCCGCCGAGAAGCTGCGGGTCGACCCCGGCGCAGCGGACGGCGACGGTGCCGGATCCGTGGACGACCTGGTCGAACCGGTCCCGGGCGACCCCGCGGTCCACGAGCTGGACATCGACCCGGACGTCGCGGCCGCGGACGACTCCGCGATCGACGCCATGGCGGCGTTCTTCGTCGGTGCGGACCCGGAGCCGGTCGTCGCCATCCCCGGCCCGCGCAGGCCGACGCCGTACAAGCGGACCTGAGGCGTTCGCGCACCCAGATACCTCCCTCCGAACGGTGCCGGTCCGGGATCGCCCGGGCCGGCACCGGCACGTCCGGGGCTTCTGCGCCGCGTGGGTCCACGCAGCGGGAACGGTGCCGAGGAGTACCCTGTCGCCGATCACCGCAGGCGTCGACGGCAGCGTCGTCGGACAGGAGGAGGCCACGTGTCGGCTGGTCAGATCGCTGCGCTGGTCGCCGCCGGGGCGTTCGTCGTCCTCGTGCTTCTCATGGCCGTCCCCCTGCTCAAGCTGGGGCGCACCCTGGACGAGGCCACCGTCGCGATCCGCAAGGCGCACGAGGGCAGTGCGCCGCTGCTCGACGATGCGCAGACCACGCTGCGCCAGGTCAACACGCAGCTCGAACGCGTCGACGGCATCACCGCCGGGGCGCGCACGGTGAGCACGAACGTCTCGGTCCTCACCTCACTGTTCACCGCGACCCTCGGCGGCCCGCTCGTGCGGGTCGCCGCCCTGTCCTACGGGCTGAGCAAGGCCGTCCAGGCGCGCCGGGAGGGCAAGGACGCCGGGGCGCACGCGCGGCGCCGCGGCCGTCGGGGACGGCGTCGGTGAAGCGCCTGTTCTGGCTCGGCGTCGGGCTCGCCGCCGGGGCCTACCTGACCCGCCGCGCCACCGAGGCCGCGCAGAACCTCACCGCCGCAGGCGTCGGCGCGAACCTGGCGGACGGCCTGCGCGAGCTGGGCGCCGGGCTGGGTGCGTTCGGTGCCGAGGTCCGGGCCGGGATGCAGGCCCGTGAGCAGGAGCTGACGGACCTGCTCGAGCGGCGCACCGGTGCCGGCGTACCGACACTCGGCGAGGCGCTGACGGACCCTCCGAGCGATCCCCGGGCTCGAGCGCGCCGGGCGGGGGCCTGACTCCGGCCCGGTCGGTCGCCGCGACCGCCGAGCCGCCGTCGTCCCTGCCGCCCCGTTCACCAGCCCCTACCGCCTCGCCCTGACGGACCCCGTCCGGACAGGTCAAGACCGAGAAGGCAAGACCGTGCAGACCCACGAGATCGTCCGCCGCTTCACCGACCACTTCGTGCGTGCCGGCCACACCCGCGTGCCGAGCGCCTCGCTGATCCTCGACGACCCCACGCTGCTGTTCGTCAACGCCGGAATGGTGCAGTTCAAGCCGTACTTCCTCGGCGAGGCCCCCGCGCCCTACCCGCGGGCGACGTCGATCCAGAAGTGCGTGCGCACCGGCGACATCGACGAGGTGGGCCGGACCACCCGGCACAACACCTTCTTCCAGATGGCCGGCAACTTCTCCTTCGGCGACTACTTCAAGCAGGGCGCGATCGAGCACGCCTGGCAACTGGTGACGGGTAGCCAGGCCGAGGGCGGCTACGGGTTCGACCCGGACCGGATCTGGGTCACCGTGTACCGCGACGACGACGAGGCCGCCGACCTGTGGCGGCGGATCGCCGGCGTCCCCGTCGAGCGGATCCAGCGCCGCGGGGGCAAGGACAACTACTGGGACATGGGCGTCCCCGGTCCCGGCGGCCCCTGCTCGGAGATCTACTACGACCGCGGGCCCGAGCACGGCCGGGACGGCGGCCCGGAGGCGGACGAGGACCGGTACCTCGAGATCTGGAACCTCGTCTTCATGCAGGACGTGCGGGGTGAGCTGAGTCCCAAGGACGACTATCCGCCGATCGGGGTGCTGCCCCGCAAGAACATCGACACTGGGATGGGCGTCGAGCGCGTCGCCACTCTGCTGCAGGGCGTCGAGTCCGTCTACGAGACGGATCTGGTCCGCCCGGTGATCGGCCGGGCCGAGGAGCTGTCGGGCCGCCGCTACGGCGTCGACCCGACCGACGACGTGCGCTTCCGGGTGATCGCGGACCACGCCCGCTCCGGAGTGATGATCATCGGCGACGGCGTGACGCCGTCCAACGAGGGCCGCGGGTACGTGCTGCGCCGGCTGCTGCGCCGGATCGTGCGCTCGGCCCGGCTGCTCGGGGTGAACGAGCCGGTGCTCCCACGCTTCGCCGAGGTCGTCCGCGCCGAGATGAGCCCGTCGTACCCGGAGCTGACCACCGACTTCGAGCGGATCTCGGCCGTCGTCCGCGCCGAGGAGGAGGCCTTCCTCGCCACCCTCGTCACCGGCTCCCGGATCTTCGACACCGCGGTGAGCGACACGAAGCGGGCCGGTGGCTCGCAGCTGGCCGGCGACAAGGCCTTCCAGCTCCACGACACTTACGGATTCCCCATCGACCTCACGCTGGAGATGGCGTCCGAGACCGGGCTCACCGTGGACGAGCAGGGCTTCCGCCGGCTGATGAACGAGCAGCGCGACCGGGCGAAGGCCGACGCGAAGGCCCGCAAAACCGGCCACGGAGACATGGGCGCCTACCGGGCCGTACTCGACGACGGCGGCGACACCGAGTTCCTCGGCTACACGGACCTGGTCAGCGAGTCGCGAATCGTCGGGCTCGTCGTCGACGGGGTCGGGGTGCCGGCCGCCGGTGCGGGCACCGCCGTCGAGGTCGTGCTGGACCGCACCCCGTTCTACGCCGAGGGCGGCGGCCAGCAGGCCGACACCGGCGTGATCCGGGGCGACGGCTTCGCCATCCGGGTGGACGACGTGCAGAGCCCCGTGACCGGCCTGGTCGTGCACCGCGGCACCGTCACCGAGGGTGAGGCCACGGTGGACGCGGCGGTGTCCGCCGAGGTCGACACCGGCCGCAGGGGCGCGGTGTCGCGCTCGCATTCGGCCACGCACCTCGTGCACGCCGGCATGCGCAAGCACCTGGGTGACGCGGCCGCGCAGGCCGGGTCGCTCAACGCCCCCGGCCGGCTGCGGTTCGACTTCACCTCGCCCGCGGGCGCGGTGCCGGAGTCGGTGCTCGACGAGGTCGAGGACGAGGTCAACACCGTGCTGCAGGACGACGAGGAGGTGCGCGCCTTCGTGACGACCCAGGACGAGGCCCGCCGCCTCGGCGCGATGGCGCTGTTCGGCGAGAAGTACGGCGACCAGGTCCGTGTCGTCGAGATCGGCGACTACTCCCGCGAGCTGTGCGGCGGCACGCACGTGCACCGCTCGGGGCAGCTGGGCCTGGTCAAGCTGCTCTCGGAGGGCTCCATCGGCTCCGGGGTGCGCCGCGTCGAGGCGCTGGTCGGCATCGACGCGTTCCGCTACCTCGCCCGCGAGCACGTGCTCGTCAGCCAGCTCGCCGAGCAGTTCAAGGCGCGGCCCGAGGAGCTGCCGGAGCGGATCGGCGGCGTGGTCGAGCGGCTCCGGCAGGCCGAGCGGGAGCTGGAGAAGGTCCGCGCGGACGCCGTGCTGTCGTCGGCCGGTGCGCTGGCCGCCGGGGCGGAGGACGTCGGCGGGATCGCGCTGGTCGCCGCTGCCGTGGCGGAGGGGGTGAGCGGCACCGACCTGCGCGCGCTGACGGCGGACGTCCGGGGCCGCCTCGGCGCCCGTCCCGGCGTGGTGGCCCTGTTCTCCACCACGGACGGGAAGGTGTCGTTCGTGGTCGCGACGACGGCGGCCGCGCGCGAGCGGGGTCTCGCCGCCGGGAAGCTGGTGCCGGCGTTCGCGCCGGCGGTCGGCGGTCGTGGGGGTGGGAAGCCGGACCTCGCCCAGGGCGGCGGGTCGGACCCGTCCGGGGTCCCGGCCGCGCTCGACGCGCTGCGCCGGGCGCTCGCGGCCTGACCACCATGCCCCGATGGCCGCTGCCCGCCTCCGCGCCGGGACGCCGGTGACGCGCGGGCGGCGGCTGGGGATCGACGTGGGTTCCGTGCGCGTCGGCGTGGCCCTCAGCGACCCGGACGGGGTGCTGGCCACCCCGCTGGCGACGGTCGCCCGGGACGTGGCGCGTGGCTCGGATCTCGACACGATCTCCGGGTTCGTCGTCGAGCACGACGTCGTGGGTGTCGTCATCGGCCTGCCGCGGACCCTCGCCGGACGGGAGGGCCCGGCCGCGGAGGCCGCCCGCGGGTTCGCGACGGCACTGGCGACGCGGCTTCCCACCGGCGTTCCCGTCGTCTTCTCCGACGAGCGCCTGACGACCGTCGTCGCCACCCGCCAGATGCGGGAGAGCGGCCGGAAGGGGCGCCGTCAGCGCGCCGTCGTCGACCAGGTCGCCGCCGTCGCGATACTGCAGGGCTGGCTCGATGCACGGCGCTGACCGGCATCGTCGCCGGGGGGCGTCGGCGACAACGGCGTGCGGCGGTTACGCTCCGGCGTTGTGAAACGGATCGGTAACGCCGACCACCACCCGTCCGGCCGTTGCGCGGCGCTCCTGTGACGCGCCGCGCGGAGGTCTTCCCGTCGCGCCGGGAGGAGCTGGCGGCACGCCGGTCGGAGCTGCGGCAGCGGGCGAAGCGGCGGCGCAGGCGCTTCGCTGCGGCGGCGCTCGCGGTGTTGCTGCTGGTCGGCGGCGTGATCGGCGGCGGCTACCTGCTCTACGAGGAGTTCTTCGGCGTTCCGGACTACGACGGCGACGGCGGGGCGGCGGTGGTCGTCCAGGTCGCGGACGGCGCCACCGGAGCCCAGATCGGCGGCGCGCTGCAGCGTGCCGACGTCGTCAAGAGCGTGGAGGCGTTCACCCGGGCGGCCGCATCGGAGCCGCGGATCCTCGCGGTGCAGCCCGGCTACTACGCGATGCGTGTCCAGATGTCGGGCAGCGCCGCCGTCGCGCGCCTGCTCGACCCCGCCGCCCGGGTCGGCCAGGTCGAGATCCGCGGCGGCGTGCAACTGGACGACACCAGCAACCCTGACGGCTCCACCGTTCCCGGGGTGTTGACGCTGATCTCGAACGCCACGTGCGCCGAGATCGGCGGGCGGCGGCAGTGCGTCAGCAGCGACGAGCTGCGCACGGCGATGTCGCAGGCCGACCTCGCCAACCTGGGCGTCCCCACGTGGGCGCGCGACGACGTCGCGAAGGCCGAGCCGCGGCGCCGGCTCGAGGGCCTGCTCGTCCCGGGGGTCTACGACGTCAAGCCCGGTGTCCCGGCGCTGGACGTGCTGCGCGGGCTGCTCGCGACGTCGGTGACCCGGCTCGAGAGCGACGGGCTGGTCAGCGGCGCGCGCGACATGGGCTACACGCCGTACAAGGTGCTCATCGTGTCGTCGCTGGTGGAGAAGGAGGGCATCACCGCCGACATGCCCAAGGTCGCGCGGGTGCTCTACAACCGGCTCGGTACCGGGCAGCGGCTGCAGCTGGACTCGACCGTCAACTACCCGCTCGACCTGCAGGCGCTGCGCACGAACGCCGAGGACCGGGCCAAGCCGGGGCCGTACAACAGCTACGCGGTCGCCGGCCTGCCGCCGACGCCGATCGCGGCGCCGGGGAAGGCCGCGGTCGAGGCGGCCCTGGCACCGGCCGAGGGGTCGTGGCAGTACTTCGTGCGCTGCCAGCCGGACGGGGCGTCGTGCTTCGCGGCGACGCTCGAGGAGCACAACCGCAACGTCGCCCAGGCGGTGGCCAACGGGGCGTTCTGAGAAGTGCCGGTCCCGCGAGGCGTCACTGCCCGAACAGGCCGCGCGGCGGCCGGGGTGACGGGACGGCCGTCGCGTCAGTGACGATCTCGGCCCCCGCGCCGAAGGCCACACCCGGCTCGACCCGTGCCGGGAAGGGGTCGGCCGCCACCCGCCGGGCCACCTCGACCAGCGGCAGGTCGTGCCCGTCCCCGCCGCCCGCGACGAGCACGACGTTGCCGAACCGGCGCCCGTGCAGCACGTCCGGTGACGCGACGACCGCAACGTCGGCGAACACGGCCGCCGCGGTCGCGACCTGCCCGCGGGCGAAGTCCAGCGGCGTCCGCCGCTGCGCCGGGGTGCGCGCGCCCGCGCCGTCGGCGAGGTTCGCGGCGTAGCACCCTCCAGGGCGCAACACCCGCGCCACGTCCTGGAGGAACTCCACCGAGGTCAGGTGCGCGGGGATGCGGGCGCCGGCATAGACGTCGAGCAGCACGACGTCGTAGCAGCCCGCCGGCTCTCCCGCAAGCCCGGCGCGGGCGTCGGCGACCTGAACGACGAGGCCCAACTCGTCCGCCGGCAGCCGGCTGCGCACCAGCTCGACCAGCGCGCCGTCGAGCTCGACGACCCGCTGCGCCGAGCCGGGTCGGGTGGCCGCGACGTAGCGGGGCAGCGTCCACGCCCCGCCGCCGAGGTGCAGGACGCGCAGCGGGGCCGGTGGCGGCGGGGCGAGCGCGTCGAGCAGGTGGCCGGTCCGGCGGATGTACTCGAACTCCAGATGCGTGGGGTCGGCGAGGTCGACGTGGCTCTGCGCGGTGTCGTCGATCAGCAGCGTCCAGGCCGAGGGGCGGTAAGGGTCGGCCACCAGCTCGGCCCGCCCGTCGCCCACCTCGACGCGGATGACCGCCGCGGCGAGCCGACCTCCGTGTGCGTCGTCCACCGTGGAATCCTCCCCCGGACGGACGGCGACATGTACCGCGCCCGTGACGCGTAACACGCGTGACACGTGCGCGGAACACGGCGTTCCTAGCGTGATCGCGGATCAGGACCGGACAGTGGGAGGCACGAGTGCTGCTGACGCCGCACGAGCAGGAGAGGCTCCTGCTGCACGTCGCCGCGGGGCTGGCGCAGCAGCGCCGTGACCGCGGGCTCAAGCTCAACTATCCCGAGACCGTCGCGCTGATCAGCTCGTGGGTGCTGGAGGGCGCCCGCGACGGCCGGAGTGTCGCCGAGCTCATGTCCGGCGGGCAGCAGGTGCTCACCCGCGACGACGTGATGGAGGGCGTGCCGGAGATGATCTCCTCGGTGCAGGTCGAGGCGACGTTCCCGGACGGCACCAAGCTCGTCACCGTCCACCGGCCGGTCCAGTGATTCCCGGCGAGTACCTGCATCCGGACGAGCCGGTCGTGATCGACCGGGCGCGGACGTCCATCGTGGTGGTCAACTCCGGTGACCGGCCCGTGCAGGTCGGGTCGCACTACCATTTCGCGGCCGCCAACCCGGCGCTGCTGTTCGACCGTGACGCCGCGCAGGGCAGGCGGCTCGCGGTGCCGGCCGGGACGGCCGTGCGCTTCGAGCCCGGCGTCGAGAAGACCGTCGAGCTGGTGGAGCTGGGCGGGACGAAGACGGTGCCCGGATTGAGGTTGCCATGACGAGCCCGTGGAGTATCGACCGCGCCCGCTACGCGGAGCTGTACGGGCCCACCGTGGGCGATCGGATCCGGCTCGCCGACACCGACCTGTTCGTCGAGGTCACCGAGGACCGCTGCCGCGGACCGCAGGGCGGCGACGAGGTCGTCTTCGGCGGTGGCAAGGTCATCCGCGAGTCGATGGGGCAGGCCCGGGCGACCCGCGGGGAGGGCACCCCGGACCTGGTGATCACCGGCGCGGTGGTGGTCGACCACTGGGGCGTCGTCAAGGCGGACGTCGGCGTGCGGGACGGGCGGATCGTCGCGCTGGGCAAGGCAGGCAACCCGGACACGATGGACGGGGTGCACCCGGACCTGGTGATCGGGCCGTCGACGGAGATCGTCGCCGGGAACGGGATGATCCTCACCGCGGGCGGCGTGGACTGCCACGTCCACCTCATCTCCCCGACCCAGATCCCCGAGGCGCTCGGCTCGGGGGTGACCACGTGGATCGCGGGCGGCACCGGCCCGGCGGACGGCACGAAGGCCACCACCGTCACGCCCGGCGCCTGGTACGTGGCGCGCATGCTGGAGTCGCTCGACGCGTGGCCGATCAACATCGCGCTGCTCGGCAAGGGCAACACCGTCGGGCACGAGGCACTGCACGAGCAGGTGCTCACCGGGATATCGGGCTTCAAGCTGCACGAGGACTGGGGCTCGACGCCCGCGGCGATCGACGCCTGCCTGCGGGTGGCCGACCAGACCGGAGTGCAGGTCGCGATCCACACCGACACGCTCAACGAGGCCGGGTACGTCCAGGACACCCTCGCCGCGATCGCCGGCCGGGGCATCCACGCCTACCACACCGAGGGCGCGGGCGGCGGCCACGCACCGGACATCATCACCGTCGCCGGGCAGCCGCACGTGCTGCCCTCGTCGACGAACCCGACCCGGCCGCACACCGTGAACACCGTCGACGAGCACCTCGACATGCTCATGGTCTGCCACCACCTCAAGCCCACGGTGCCGGAGGACCTGGCGTTCGCCGAATCGCGGATCCGGCCGTCGACGATCGCGGCCGAGGACCTGCTCCACGACCTCGGGGCGATCTCGATGATCGGCTCGGACTCGCAGGCGATGGGCCGGGTGGGCGAGGTGCCGCTGCGGACGTGGCAGACCGCGCACGTCGCCAAGTTGCGGTGGGGCGCGCTGCCCGGCGACGGGCCAGCGGACAACCTGCGGGCGCAGCGCTACGTCGCGAAGTACACGATCTGCCCGGCGATCGCGCACGGGCTCGACGGCGAGGTCGGCTCGGTCGAGCCGGGCAAGCTGGCGGACCTGGTGCTCTACGCGCCGGCCTTCTTCGGGGTGAAGCCGTCGCTGGTGATCAAGGGCGGGATGATCGTGTACGCGGCCATGGGCGACGCGAACGCCTCGATCCCGACGCCGCAGCCGGTGCTGCCGCGCCCGATGTTCGGGGCGGACGGGGTGACGGCGGCGGCCACGTCGGTGCACTTCGTCGCGGCGCTGGCACTCGAGGGCGGGCTCGCCGACCGGCTGGACGTGCGGCGGCGGCTGGTGCCGGTGCGCGACACCCGGCGGCTCACCAAGGCGGACATGCCGAACAACGACGCGCTGCCGACGATCGAGGTCGAGCCCGACACGTTCACGGTGCGGGTCGACGGCGAGGTCGTGGAGCCGGCGCCGGCGGAGGTCCTGCCGATGGCCCAGCGGTACTTCCTGTTCTGATGTTTGCCCGATGACGATGTCACTGTTCTTGCTCGCCGACTCGCGGCTGCCGTCGGGGGCCCACGGGCACTCGGGTGGCGTCGAGGCCCTGGTGGACCGCGGGCTGGTGCGCACAGCCGAGGAGCTCGCGCTCTTCCTGGAGGGGCGCGTGCGCACCGGCGGCCGAGTGGTCGCCGCCGCCGCGGCGGCCGCCTGCGCGCTGGCCGATGTAGGCAACGGCGGAGCCGTCGACTGGGCACCCTGGGACGCCGCCGTGTCGGCGCGCACCCCGTCCGCGGCCTTGCGGACCGCGTCGCGGGCCCAGGGCGCGGCGCTGCTGCGGACCGTGTCGCCGGCCTTCCCGACCCCCGCCGTCGCCGCGCTCCGCGCGCTCCCGCGCGTGCACCACCCGCTCGTGCTCGGCGTCGCCGCGGCCGCAGCCGGGGCCGGCCCGGCCCAGGCGGCGGCCCTCGCGCTGCACCACGTCGTCGGCGGGGCCGCCACGGCGGCGGTCCGGCTGCTCGGGCTCGACCCGCTGCGGGTCACCGCCGTCACCGCCGCCGTGGCGCGGCGCGCGGATCCCGTGGCGGCCGACGCGGCCACCCTCGCCACCGCCGCCGTCGCCGCGGGCGACCCGGCGCTGTTGCCGACCGAGGGCAGCCCCCTGACCGACGTCCTGGCCGAACTGCACCGCGCATCGGAGGCGACCCTCTTTGCATCGTGACGACCTGCTCTCGGGAATCGACGGAGCGCACGCCCATGTCCCCCTGCCTGCCGCGCCGGGCCGGGCCGTCCGGATCGGGATCGGCGGCCCCGTCGGCGGCGGCAAGACCGCGCTCGTCGCGGCGCTGTGTCGCACCCTGCGTGACCAGATGTCGCTGGCGGTGGTGACCAACGACATCTACACCACCGAGGACGCCGACTTCCTGCGCCGCCACGGCGTGCTGCCCGACGAGCGGATCCGCGCCGTGCAGACCGGCTGCTGCCCGCACACCGCGATCCGTGACGACATCACCGCGAACCTCGACGCCGTCGACGAACTGGTCGCGCTGCACGACCCGGACCTCGTGCTCGTCGAGAGCGGCGGCGACAACCTCACCGCCACGTTCAGCTATGGGCTCATCGACAAGCAGATCTTCGTGGTCGACGTCGCGGGCGGCGACAAGGTGCCCCGCAAGGGCGGCCCGGGCGTCACCCGCTCGGACCTCCTGGTGATCAACAAGACGGACCTGGCGCCACTGGTCGGCGCCGACCTCGAGGTGATGCGCACGGACGCCGAGCGGCTGCGCGGGGATCGACCGACGGTGCTCGTCTCGCTGCGGGAGCAGCCGGACGCGGGGCCGATCGCGGAGTGGGTCACCGCGCTGGTCCGGGCTCGCCGGCCCGCGTGAGAGCCGGGATCCGGGCGACGACGCGGCTGACCGTCGCGCGTGCTGCCGGCCGGCAGTCGCTGCGGTGGGTGCACGGCTGGCCGGTGGTCCTGCGCCCGACCGGCGACGAGCGGGTGCACCTGGTCCACGCCGCGGGCGGTCCGCTCGGCGGCGACGACCTCGCACTGTCCGTCGACGTCGGTCCGGGGGCACGGATCGCCGTACACAGCGCCGGCGCGACACTGGTGCAACCGGGTGCGGCGACCGACGCGCCCGCGCGGTGGACGGTCGAGCTGCAGGTCGGGGCGGGCGCCCGCGTGCACTGGGCGCCGGAGCCGACGGTGGTCAGCGACGGGGCGGCGCTGGAGTCGACGGTGCGGGTCGCGCTGGCCACGGGCGCCGTGGCCAGCGTGCGGGAGATCGTCGTGCTCGGTCGGCACGGCCAGCGGGGCGGCCGCTACGCCGGGACCACGCACGTCGCCGTCGAGCGTGTGCCGCTGCTCGCGCACACCACACTGCTCGACGGGGCCGACCCGAGTCTCTGCGGGCCGGCGGGTACCGGCGGGGGGCGGGCGGTCGGGACGCTCGTGCGCGCGGGGGCGGGCGTCGCCGCGACCCTCTCCGGGCGCCGCGGTGAAGCCCCCGATGTCCGCTGGGCGTGGTCGGCGCTCGACGGCCCGGGGGAGGTGCTGCTGGCGGTCGGAACGCCCTCCGCAGTGGCTGCCGTGCTCGACGCCGAGAGTCGCAGTGCGGCCGACGGCCGCTCCTGCAGCACGGTCACGGCCGAGCAGGAATCCCTGGTCCCGGCGCCGGGCGGCCCGTGAAGCGGGCTCGACCGGTCGTCGGTGTTGATCAGTGCTGCTGGACGGCGCCGTACACGCGCTCGAACGGAAGCGTCAGCACGACGCGCCGGTCGGCGACCATCGCCGCCCGGTACTCCGGCCAGTCCGGGTGCTCGCCGGCCAGTCTGCGGTAGAGGTCGACGAGCGCCTCGACCGTGTCGTCATCGGGGGTCCGCCGCGGGCGGGGTCAGCTCCGCGAAGCCCTCGCCGACGGCCCACGCGGTCAGGTCGGGGGAGACGACCTGGTAGCTCGCCCGCGGGTCGCGGCGCAGGTTGCGGGTCTTGGCGCGGTCGTCGGTCACCGAGATCAACACCGCCCGGCGGGCGGGATCCCACACGTGGATGACCACCGACGCCTGCGGGCGCCCGTCGCGCTTGAGCGTGATCAGGCTGCCGCCGCGCAGCTCCGCGAAAAGGGCGAGAAGAGCGGGGTCGAACGCCATGGCGCGCTCCCGGTTCGGGGACGGGGGCCACGACCGGCCGCCCGCAGCGCCTGTCGTGCACGGCGTACCGGGCCGGTCGTCCTCGTGCGGTCGCCGCCGGGGGAGCAGGCGGGCGACGGGATCATGCTTCGACCTGCGGGAACCCCTGTCAAGTGCGAGAGGCATACGGGTCGCTCCAGGTGACCTGTGACGGCCGCTACGGCGCCAGCAGCACGAAGCCCTTCCACAGGCAGAAGAGCGCGAGCACGACGAAGCCGGTCTTCCACACGATCCGCGGGATGAGCGTGTCGCGCGCGAGCTTGGCGGCATCGGAGTCGTCATCCGTGCTCGACTCGACCGCCGCGCGAAGGCCGCCGAACAGCAGGAGCCAGACCAGCCCAGCGGCGTACGCCGCCTGCAGCGGCGGCGCTCCGTAGAGGGCAACGTAGCCGGTTGCAGCCGCCCACAGCAGCACCACGAAGGTCGTCCACTCCTTCTCGGCCTTGATCAGAGCCAGGACGAGTAGGACGACCACCGTCCACAGCAGCGGCCACGCCTTGCCGGCCGCCAGGAGGGCTGCGCCGCCGAGCCCGAGAAGCGGGGGCGTCGTAGCCGAGCCGGAGTTGTCCCCGTGCCGGACCGGCCATCCACAGTTCCGCGGGACGTCTGGTGGCCTGCGCGGCCAGGCCCGCAGCATGAAGCCATGACGTTGCCGCCCACCTCGATCCCGTTCGTGACCGTGCCGCCGGGGCCGGCCATCGTGGTTCTCCTGGCCGCCGCGGGCGCGCTCGCCGGTGCTGGTGCCCGGCTGCTGCTGCGCCGGCTCCGACGCGGGGCCTGGGTGCCGCCCCCGTGGTGCGAGCTCGCGGTTGCGCTCGCGTGGGGCGCGGTCGGTGCCGCCGCCGGGGTGGGCGTCGTACCCGCGCTGTGGCTGCCGGTGCTGCTCGGGCTTGGCTGGCTCGCGGTCGCGGCAAGTGCTGTCGACCTGCTGCACCAGCGCCTGCCGGACGCGCTGACCCTGCCCGCGCTGCCGCTGGCGCTGCTGTTGCTCGCGCCGCTCGGCCCCGAGGTGGTGCTACGCGCAGGGTTGGGCGCGGTGGTGGCGTTCGTGGCGTACGCCGCGGTGCACCTCGCCGCACCGGCGGCGATGGGAGCAGGCGACGTCAAGCTGGCCGCGCCGCTCGGTGCGGTGCTCACCGCCGCATCGTGGGCGGCGTTGGTGGCCGCCGGCCTCGTCGCCGCGCTGCTGACCGCCGTGCTCGCGACGGTGATGCTGGCGATGCGCGGCCGGAGCAGTGCGGTGCCGCACGGCCCGTCGATGCTCGTGGCCGGTCTCCTCGTGGTCGCCGTCGCTGCGCGCGGGCCGTGACCACCCGACGCACGCGCGAACGGTGCCGGCCTGCTCGTCGCCGCTGGCGGTCGCACGGGTCCCTGGGACGTGCAGCGGTGCAGGTAGGGGGATGATGGGAGTGTGCTGCGCTGGATCACCGCCGGGGAGTCCCACGGTCCTGCACTGGTCGCCGTGCTCGAGGGCATGGTCGCCGGTGTCGAGATCACCACCAAGGAGCTGACCACCGAGCTGGCCCGGCGCAAGCTCGGGCACGGCCGCAGCCCACGGATGGCGTTCGAGGCCGACGAGCTCGAGGTGATCGGCGGCATCCGGCACGGGGTGACCCAGGGCGGGCCGATCGCGGTGCGCATCGGCAACACCGAGTGGCCCAGATGGGAGACGGTGATGGCCGCCGACCCCGTCGACCCGGAGCTGATCGCCAACCGCGCCCGCAACGCGCCGCTGACGCGACCCCGACCGGGCCACGCCGATATGGCGGGAATGACGAAGTACGGCTTCGCCGACGCCCGGCCCGTGCTGGAACGGGCCAGCGCGCGGGAGACCGCGTCGCGGGTCGTGCTCGGCACTGTCGCGAAGGCGTTCCTGCGGCAGGCGCTGGGCGTCGAGATCGTCTCCCACGTCGTGGCGATCGGGCCGGTCGACGCCCCTGACGACGACCCGGTGCCCGGTCCCGGCGACCTGGAGCGGGTGGACGCGAGCCCGGTCCGAGCGTTCTCCGAGGCGACCGCCGCCGCGATGATGGCCGAGATCGACGCCGCGCACGACGACGCCGACACGCTCGGTGGGGTCATCGAGGTCATCGCGTACGGGCTGCCGGTGGGCCTCGGCTCGTACGTGCACGCCGACCGGCGCCTCGATGCGCGCCTGGCCGGCGCGCTGATGGGGATCCAGGCGATGAAGGGCGTCGAGATCGGCGACGGGTTCCGCACCGCGCACCGGCGGGGCAGCGCCGCACACGACGAGATGCTGCCCGGCGACCCGGACGAGGCGAGGAGGCCGGGCTCGCACGCCCGACCGGACGAGTCCACGGCGTCCCCCGGCGTCGTCCCACAGGTCAGGAGACTGTCGAACCGGGCCGGTGGCATCGAGGGCGGGATGACCAACGGCGAGCCCGTGCGCGTGCGGGTGGCGATGAAGCCGATCTCGACGGTGCCGCGGGCATTGCGCACGGTCGACGTCGCGACGGGGGAGGCGGCCACCGCGATCCATCAGCGTTCTGATGCGTGCGCGGTGCCGCGGGCCGGGGTCGTGGCGGAGGCCATGGTGGCACTGGTGCTGGCCGACGCGGCGGTGGAGAAGTTCGGCGGCGACTCCCTCGCGGAGACGCGCCGCAACGCCTGTGCCTACCGGGAAGCGGGGCGCGCCTGACCGGCGCGGACCCCCACGGCTCGCGGAGATCGGCCCCGACCGGTGGAGGCGCGAGATACCGGTCGGTGAGTGCGATCGCGTCCTCTACCCTGGACCGTCGTGAGTCCCGAAGAAGGTCCGGCGCAGGGCCGTCCCGTTCTGGTCCTGGTCGGGCCGCCCGGTGCCGGCAAGACGACGGTCGGCCGCGTGCTGGCCCGCCGGATCGGGGTGACGTTCACCGACGTGGACTCGCTGATCGTCGAGCGCGCCGGCAAGCCGATCGCGGCGATGTTCACCGAGGACGGCGAGGACGCCTTCCGTGCGCTGGAGCGCGAGGTCGTGGCCGAGGCCCTCGTCACCTCGCGGGGTGTGCTCGCGCTCGGCGGCGGGTCGGTGCTGGCCGCGTCCACCCGCGAGCGACTCCGCGGGCACCGCGTGGTGCTGCTGTGGGTCGGGCTCGCCGACGGCATCCGGCGCACCGGGATGTCGACGGCGCGCCCGCTGCTGGCCGGCGTGAACCCGCGTGCGACCTTCAAGGCGCTGCTCGACGCCCGCGCCCCGCTCTACCGCGAGGTCGCGACCGTCGAGGTCGACACGTCACGGCGCAGCGCGAACCAGGTCGCGCGCACGGTGCTCGTCGAGGTCGCGCAGGCCCACCCGGGTGCCCTGGACGACGCGGTGGTCCGCGCTGCGCTGGAGCCGACCCCGCCGCACGGCATCCCGCGTGCCATGCCGGCCGCGGACCCGCTGGACGTACCCACGCCGGTCGCGGGTGTGCCGCTACCCCACCCGTTCGTCCGCCAGCACCCCTGATCCGCGACCCGGACCGGTGTCGCGGTGCCGATCTCGTAGGGTCGTGCCGGTGAGCGAATCATCGTCACCGCGCCTTGGCACCGCGGCGACCGAGCGCAGCGAGGGGAGCGCGATGACCGACGACGGACGGCCCGCCGGTCCCGACGGGGGGATCGCCCGCATCGAGGTGGGCGCCGAGCAGCCCTATCCGGTCCTCGTCGGTCGCGGGGTGCGCGACCGCCTCGCCCCCACCGTGGCCGGGCTCGGTGCCGGGCGGGCGCTCGTCGTCCACCAGCCGGCCCTCGCCGACGCGGCCGAGGCAGCCCGGAAGCAGCTCGAGGCCGTGGGCATCGATGCGCACCGCGTCGAGGTGCCCGACGCGGAGGAGGGCAAGTCGCTGGCCGTCGCGGGGTTCTGCTGGGAGGTGTGCGGGACGGCCGGCCTCACCCGCTCCGACGTGGTCGTCGGGCTCGGCGGGGGAGCGGTGACGGACCTTGCCGGCTTCGTCGCCGCGACGTGGATGCGCGGCGTCCGGGTCGTGCACGTCCCGACCACGCTGCTCGCCATGGTCGACGCGGCCGTGGGAGGGAAGACCGGCATCAACACTGCCGCCGGCAAGAACCTGGTCGGCGCCTTCCACGAGCCGTCGGCAGTGCTCGTCGACCTGGAGACCCTGCAGACGCTCCCGGCGGACGAGCTCGTCCCCGGCTCCGCGGAGATCGTCAAAGCGGGGTTCATCGCGGACCCGGTGATCCTGGACTTCATCGAGGCCGATCCGGCGGCCGCGCTCGACCCGGCCGGCCCCGTGCTGCCCGAGCTGGTCCGCCGCGCGATCCGGGTGAAGGCGGACGTCGTGAGCGCGGACCTGCGCGAGTCGCACCTGCGGGAGATCCTCAACTACGGCCACACCCTCGGGCACGCCATCGAGCGCCGCGAGGCCTACCGCTGGCGGCACGGCAACGCCGTGAGCGTCGGACTGGTGTTCGCCGCGGAGCTGGCGCGGGCCGCGGGCCGGCTCGACGACGCCACGGCCGACCGCCACCGCCGCCTTCTTGCGGCGCTCGACCTGCCGGTGAGCTACACCCCGGGCGTGCTCGACGAGCTCATCGCGACCATGCACGGCGACAAGAAGGCGCGCAGCGGAAAGTTGCGGTTCGTGGTCCTCGACGGCCTGGCCGTGCCGGGCCGGCTGGAAGACCCCGACCGTGAGCTCCTCGAACGCGCTTACGCGGCGGTCAGTCGATAACCCCGGCACTCCCGGACGGCACGTCGCGCCGCTGCCGAGCGCGAGAAGGCTCAGAAGCGCTCGTCCGGCGGATACACCTCGCGTCGCGACACACCGGGGACGTCCGCGAGGTATCCCGAGAGGCCGGGCTGCCCTCTTCCAGTCAGGCCCCGCCACGGGGCCGCGGCGAAACCCACGGAGGTGCCCGTGACCACCTTCTTGCCATCCTCGATCCCCGGTACCGCCCCGCGGATGGAGCTCCACGAGGTCTCGCGGCTGCGGGCCGCGGCCGTGCACGCCCGGCGGGCCCTTCCCGGCCCGCTCGGCGAGCTCGCCGCCCGCGAGCTGAGCGCCTACGCGGACCTCGGGTACCGCGGCGAGCGGGACGCGCTCATCCCGCAGCTCGTCGGGCAGGTCCTGGGCCTGCCCGCGGTGTCCCCACCGTAGGCTTCCGCGTGTGTCCCACGCCTCCCGCCGCGCGGCACTGCGCGGGCTACTGCGCGCCGCCGACGTCGAAGCGCTGCTGGTCACGGATCTGGTGAACGTCCGGTACCTGACCGGGTTCACCGGTTCCAACGCGACGCTGCTGCTGCATGTCGACGGCGACGCGGCCAGCCGCTTCTGCACGGACGGGCGCTACGACACCCAGAGCGCCAGGGAGGTCGCCGACCTGGAGCGGATGATCGACCGGGGCGGGGCCCTCGTGCTGGCGCGCGCGGCGGACGGCCTGGGGGTGTCCCGGCTGGGCTTCGAGTCGGACGCCGTCACCGTCGACCAGCACGAGGCTCTGGTGGACGCCGCGGGCGGCGCAGTGCTGCTGCACCGCTCACCGGGCCTGGTGGGGCGCCTGCGTCTGGTCAAGGACGAGACCGAGACGGCCGCGCTGCGCGCCGCATGCGCCGTCGCCGACTCCGCGCTCGCCGACCTCATCGCGGCCGGCGGCCTGCGTGCCGGGCGCAGCGAGCGAGACGTCGCCTACGACCTCGAGACGCGCATGCGGGCGCGCGGCGCCGAGGGGCCGTCGTTCGCGACGATCGTCGCCGCAGGTCCGCACTCCGCGGTGCCGCACCACCGTCCGACGGACTCGTCGATGCGCCGCGGGGACCTGGTGAAGATGGACTTCGGCGCGCTGGTCGACGGCTACCACTCCGACATGACGCGCACCGTGGTGATCGGCAGGCCCGCCGGCTGGCAGCGTGACCTGCACGCGCTCGTCGCGGCCGCCCAGGAGACGGGGCGCAGCCGGCTGACGCCCGGGGCGCAGGTCGTCGACGTCGACGCCGCCGCCCGCGAGGTGGTCGCGAGCGCGGGGTACGGCGACGAGTTCGTGCACGGGCTGGGGCACGGCGTCGGCCTGCAGATCCACGAGCCGCCGCTGCTCGGCCCGACCGGGACCGGTGCGCTGCAGGCGGGCATGGTCGTCACCGTCGAGCCCGGGGTCTACCTGCCCGGCCGCGGCGGGGTGCGGATCGAAGACACCCTGATCGTCCGCAACGGCGCCCCGGAGCTGCTCACCCGCTCCCCGCGCGAGCTGCTTGAGATCACCTAGGGCCGCGCCCACCGCCCGCTTCCCCACGGCGCGCCGGGTTCTCCGACGTGGCGCCGCCGCGGTGGGAGCGAGGTGCGGGACATGCAACCCGCCTACCCGGTTTCTTCGTCCTGTCGGTACGTCGACGGAAAGGCCACCGCCATGACCCGCGCCATGACCCGCATCGCCGTCCTCGCCGGCATCCTCCTGCTCACCGGGTGCGCGTCGGGCACGACATCCGAGCTGGGCCGATCGGCGCCGGCCCAGGTCGGCATCACCACCCGCGGCGTCGGCACGGTCGCGGGCACCCCGGACACGCTGACGGTCGTCCTCGGCGTGCAGACGCGGGCGGCGTCGGCGGCCGATGCCCTGGCCGACAACAACACGCGCGCGAGCGGCCTGCTCGACGTCCTGCGCGGCCGCGGCGCCACCGACAAGGACCTGCGCACAAGCGGCCTGTCGATCTCACCGACGTTCGAGTCCGACGGCCGGATCAGCGGCTACGAGGTGACCAACGAGGTCACGGCCACGCTGCGCGACATCGCCGGGGCCGGGGCGCTCGTCGACGCCGCCGCGCAGGCCGCGGGCGACGCCGTCCGCGTGCAGCAGATCACCTTCGGGATCGACGACGACGCGCAGCCGCGCGCCCAGGCCCGCGCCGACGCCGTCCGGCAGGCCGTGACCCAGGCCCGCCAGCTCGCCGACGCCGCGGACGTGGGCCTCGGCCCGATCCTGTCGATCACGGAGGTGAGCGGGAACCAGCCGCCGGTTCCGATCACCCGGGACACCGCGGCGGCGCAGGCGGCGGTCCCGATCCAGCCGGGCACGCAGGACGTGTCGGTGACCGTCGAGGTGGTGCACGCGGTCGCCTGACCGGGCACCCGGGGCCGGTCACGCGCCTCCGGGTAGGCTCGAAGAGGACGACGGCGCCGGTGTGGCTGCCGGCCCCCAGGAGCCCCCGGCGCGTGACCAGACCGCGCCCTCGCAACAGACGCAGGAGAGACCACCCGTGGCGACGACGAACGACCTGAAGAACGGCCTGGTGCTCAACCTCGACGGGCAGCTCTGGGCGGTCACGGCGTTCCAGCACGTCAAGCCCGGCAAGGGCGGTGCGTTCGTGCGCACGACTCTGAAGAACGTGCTCACCGGCAAGGTCGTCGACAGGACCTTCAACGCCGGCACGAAGGTCGACACCGCCACCGTGGACCGGCGCGACATGACCTACCTCTACCGCGACGGTGCGGACTTCGTCTTCATGGACGGCGACACCTACGACCAGATCCCGATCCCGGAGTCGACGGTCGGCGATGCCGCGAACTACCTCCTGGAGAACCGGACGGCGATGGTCGCGACGCACGACGGCGTTCCGCTCTACATCGAGCTCCCGACCTCCGTCGAGCTGGTGATCTCCCACACCGACCCCGGCCTGCAGGGCGACCGCTCGACCGGCGGCACCAAGCCGGCCACGCTCGAGACCGGCGCCGAGATCCACGTCCCCCTCTTCCTCTCCACCGGCGAGAAGGTGAAGGTCGACACCCGTGACGGCCGGTACCTCGGCCGGGTGTCCTGAGCCGGCCGGCATGCCCAGGGCCCGCACGAAGGCGCGCAAACGCGCGCTCGACATCCTCTTCGAGTCCGAGGCGCGCGGCGTCGACCCGCGGGGGGTCCTCGTGCAGCGCCGCGAGACCGACGACGCGCCGCCGGTCTCGGACTACGCGGCGATGCTCGTCGAGGGCGTCGTCGCGCACCGCGATCGGATCGACCAGCTGCTCGCCGAGCACGCCGAAGGCTGGACGGTCGCACGTATGCCCGCCGTCGACCGGAACCTGCTGCGGATCGCCGTGTTCGAGCTGCTGTGGGTGGACGAGATCGACGACCCCGTGGCGATCACCGAGGCCGTCGAGCTGGCCCGGACGCTGTCGACGGACGACTCGCCGCGCTTCCTGAACGGCGTGCTGAGTCGCATCGCCGACCTCGCCGAATACCTGCGCGCCACCCGCTGACGCGGCCGGCACGCAGACCCGAGTGGGCCAATACTGCGCGCCACCCGCTGACGCGGCCGCACGCAGACCCGAGTGGGCCGAATACCTGCGCGCCACCCGCTGACGCGGCCGGCACGCAGACCCGAGTGGGCCGAATACCTGCGCGCCGGTCGCGCCGCACGCTGCTGCTGGCCTTCATGGGCCTGTTCGCCGTGGGCATCGGCCCGAAGCCTGTGCTGTAGATCAGCGCCGCAGCGGAGCGAGGCGGTGATCGACAGGTGGAGTGACTGCTGCGGTCGCGCCCGGCTTCGGCACTCTGCTCGCGGCCCGGTTCCTCAGTGGGCTCCCGCACGGGGCGTTCTTCGGCATCGCGGCGCTCGTCGCCGCCGACCTGGCCGGGCCGACGCGCCGGGCGTCGGCGGTCGGCTGGCTGTTCCTCGGGCTCACCGTCGCGAACCTCGTCGGCGTGCCCGCGGCGACCGTGTTCGGCGGTGTGGTCGGCTGGCGCCTGGCGTTCGCGCTGATCGCGGGCGTGGCGCTGCTGTGCGGTCCCGGGGACGCTCGCCCTGCTGGGCCTCGGCATGACGGCCGGGACGTTCCTCGGCGGCCGCCTCGCCGATCGCATGGACGGTCTGCGCGCGGCCGTCGTCGTGCTCGGGGCGCAGGCCGTGGTGCTGCTCGGTGCGGTCGCCGCGGTGCACTCGCGGGTACTCGCCCCGGTCGCCGCGTTCGCGGTCGGCGCGCTGAGCCTCGCGCTCGTGCCGGTGGTGCAGACGGTGGTGGTCGACGCCGCCCGGAACGCGCCCGTCCTCGCGTCGGCGTCGATGCAGCCGGGTTTCAACATCGCGAACGCGCTGGGTGCGGCACTCGGCGGGCTGGTGCTGGCCGCCGGCCTCGGCTACGCCGCACCGCCCGCCGTGGGGGCGGTGCTGGCGGCGGTCGGCGTCGGGATCGCCCTCGTGGCGCGGCGTCAGGCGCGGGCGACGGATGCCCAGACGCGGCAGGCCGCGGTCGCGGCCACCGACTGACCCTCGTCAGAACATCGGGGCGCCGTCGGCAGCGGTGTCACACACCACGCAGGCCGTCGCGCATCCCGTCCAACCGGCGCACCTGTTGTGCGGGGTTCGGCGACCTCACGTGGTGTGTGACTGCACGGCACGGCGCGGGTGCGCCGGTGACCGGGCACAGCGCTGCACGGCGGTCGACGACGAGCACCATCGCTCCCGGGTGCCGGGCGGTGACGAGACCGGAGAACCAGCGGGGTCCAGGCGGGCCCGGTGTCGTCACCGCGTCAGCCGACGGGGCGGGCCTCAGGAGGCAGGACACCCCAGTCGATGAGCTGGTCCGTCAGCTCGCCCGGCGTCTTGTCGTAGATGATCGCGAGCGAGCGCAGGTCCTCCGCGCGGATCGAGAGGACCTTGCCGTTGTAGTCGCCGCGCTGGCTCTGGATCGCGGCGGCGTAGCGGGCGAGCGGTCCGACCTTGTCGGCGGGCAGCTGCTGCAGGCGTTCCAGATTGATAACGATCTTCGTCGCGGGCTCGGATCCGGACGGCACACGGCCCTCCGGGAGCAGTTCCGCAACGGGGACGCCGTAGAAGTCGGCGAGCTCGGCCAGCTTCTGCACGGTGACGGCGCGGTCGCCGCGCTCGTAGGAGCCCACCACGACCGCCTTCCAGCGGCCGCCCGACTTCTGCTCGACCCCGTGCAGCGACAGGCCCTGTTGCTGTCGGATGGCGCGCAGCTTGCTGCCGAGCGCCTTGGCGTAGTCGCCCATGTGGCGACCTCCTTCTTCGCTGGCGTCGGCCGCGGGACCGACGTCGAGAGCTGCATGGTGCGTGCGACCGGCGCGCGGGGCCCCGGCCTCCGGTGCCCCTGGTGGTGCCCCCCGCAGACCGCGGCCACCCGGACGCACCCGATCGATACGGAGAGTAATCCTCGGTGGTCCTCCGCGTCTGGTCAAGCCGCGAAGCCCGTCAAGCGGTCCGAACAGGCGGAGTCCACTCGAACGGCTGATCGACATCGGTGATTCGGGCGTTACCTGAGGGTTGGGTGCACCGTTCGGAACCGGGCCGATGTGTACCGTACGCGACCGTCCGGGGGCCGGGACGTCCCCTCACACGGCCGGCGGCGGCGGCTGGTATACGGTCGGCAACGGCGGCCCGGTGCCGCCCGGGTCCGTCCCGCGACAGCGGCCGGGTCCGTTCCTTTAAGCCCGTCCGGTGAGGCGGGGAAGGAGAGTTCCGTGGCGACCGATCGCCGCGGGGACGCCAGGCGGACAGTCGCCGCTCCCGACCGGGAGCTGTTCAGCGCCGCCGACGTCACCCGCACCGTCGCGCGCATCGCGCATCAGATCATCGAGAAGACCGCCTTCGGGCCGGAGAACCCCGCCGACCTCGTGATCGTCGGCATCCCCACCGGCGGAGCGGTCCTCGCCCGCAGGCTGGCAGACACGATCGCCGAGTTCACCGGCGTCACGCCCGCCGTCGGCACGGTCGACCCCACCCTCTACCGCGACGACCTGCGCCGCGGCCCCGCCCGCCCGCTCGGCGCCACCGCGTTGCCCGACGGCGGCCTCGACGACCGGCTGGTCGTGCTCGTCGACGACGTGCTGTTCTCCGGCCGGACCGTGCGCGCCGCGCTCGACGCGCTGGGCGAGCACGGGCGTCCGCGCGCGGTGCAGCTGGCCGTTCTCGTCGACCGCGGACACCGGGAGCTGCCGATCCGGGCCGACTACGTCGGCAAGAACGTCCCCACCGCGCATGGCGAGTCGATCGTCGTGCTGCTGACCGAGACCGACGGCCGCGACGGGGTGGCGCTGCGCCGCGCCGCCGAGGGTGCGGGGGCGGGGGCGTGAGGCACCTGCTGTCCGTGACCGACCTGGACGCCGCGTCCGCGACCGCCCTACTCGACACCGCGGACCGACTCAAGCAGGCGCTCCTGGGTCGGGAGGTGCGCAAGCTGCCGACGCTGCGCGGGCGCACGGTCGTCACGATGTTCTACGAGAACTCCACGCGCACCCGTGTCTCCTTCGAGGTCGCGGGCAAGTGGATGAGCGCGGACACGATCAACGTGTCGGCGGGCGGGTCGTCGGTCGGCAAGGGGGAGTCCCTGCGCGACACCGCCGCGACGCTGGCCGCGATCGGTGCCGACTGCATCGTCGTGCGCCACCCGGCCTCCGGTGCGGCGCATCGGATGGCGCACTGGGCGGACCGTGACGCGACGGCGGGCGCCGTCGGGCCGACCGGTCCGGGATCCGCCACGAGCGTGGTCAACGCCGGCGACGGCACCCACGAGCACCCCACGCAGGCGCTGCTCGACGCGGCGACGATGCGCGACCGGCTCGGCGGGATCGCCGGTCGGCGGATCGGGATCGTCGGCGACGTGCTGCACAGCCGGGTCGCCCGCTCGAACGTCTTCCTGCTCGCGACGCTGGGCGCCGAGGTGGTGCTGGTGGCGCCCCCGACGCTGCTGCCGGTCGGTATCGAGGCGTGGCCGTGCCGGGTGGGCGACGCGCTCGAGGACGAGCTGCCGGGCCTGGACGCAGTGATGATGTTGCGGGTGCAGGCCGAGCGGATGCACGGCGCGTTCTTCCCGTCGTCGCGGGAGTACGCGGTGCGCTACGGGCTGTCCGAACGCCGTGCCGCGCTGCTCCCCGAGCACGCCGTGGTGCTCCACCCGGGGCCGATGGTGCGCGGCATGGAGATCGCGCCGGCGGTGGCGGACGCCGCGTCGAGCGCCGTGCTGGCGCAGGTGCAGAACGGGGTGCACGTGCGCATGGCCGTCCTCTACCACCTGCTCGCGGGAGCGGCCGCATGACCGCCGCGGTGGCGCTCCCGGATCCGGCTCCCCGCGGCCCCGGAGCCGGCGCGCGAACGGAAGGTGCCCGATGACCGCGGACCTGCTCATCCGCTCCGCCCGGCCCTACGGCGGCGGCGAGCCCGTGGACGTCCTGGTCCGCGACGGCGTCGTCGCCGAGATCGGGGCCGGCCTCTCCGGGTCGGGGGAGCGCCTCGACGCCGATGGCCTCGTGCTGCTGCCCGGCCTCGTCGACCTGCACACCCACCTGCGCGAACCCGGCGGTGAGGAGTCCGAGACCGTCGCCACCGGCTCGGCCGCCGCCGCCCTCGGTGGCTACACCGCGGTCTTCGCGATGCCGAACACGGACCCGGTGGCCGACTCCGCCGTCGTCGTCGAGCACGTGCGCCGCCTCGGTGAGGAGGTCGGGCTGGTCGACGTGCACCCGGTCGGCGCCGTCACGGTCGGGCTCGCGGGCGAGCGGATGGCCGAGCTCGGCACGATGGCCGCCTCCCGCGCCCGGGTGCGGGTGTTCTCGGACGACGGCCGGTGCGTGCACGACCCCGTCGTCATGCGCCGGGCGCTGGAGTACGCCTCCTCGCTCGACGCGGTGATCGCCCAGCACGCCGAGGACCACCGGCTCACCGCGGGCGCGCAGGCGCACGAGGGCGTCGTCGCGGCGCAGCTCGGGCTGGCCGGGTGGCCCGCGACGGCGGAAGAGACGATCGTCGCCCGCGACTGCGCGCTGGCCCGCGAGGCCGGGGCCCGGCTGCACGTCTGCCACGTGTCGTCGGCCCACACGATCGCCGTGCTGCGGGCCGCCAAGGCCGCAGGCGTGCGGGTCACCGCCGAGGTGACCCCGCACCACCTGCTGCTCACCGATGCGGCGCTGCGCGACTACGACCCCGTGCACAAGGTCAACCCGCCGCTGCGCACGGGTGACGACACCTCGGCGATGCGCGCGGCGCTCGCCGAGGGCGTGATCGACGTCGTGGCCACCGACCACGCCCCGCATGCCACGCAGTACAAGGACACCGAGTGGGCGGCCGCCCGGCCGGGCATGCTGGGGCTGCAGACGGCGTTGTCGGTGGTCGTCTCCGCCTGCGTCGAGACGGGGATGCTGGACTGGCGCGGCGTCGCCCGCGTCATGTCCGAGCGCCCCGCGGAGATCGGCGGGCTGACCGACCAGGGACGCCCGATCACTGCCGGTGAGCCGGCCACGTTATGCCTCGTCGACCCGGACGGGATCTGGACGGTGCGCGGCGCCTCGCTGGCCAGCCGGTCGACGAACACGCCCTACGAGGGCATGCGGCTGCCGGCGACGGTGGCCGCGACGGTGCTGCGCGGTCGGATCACGCGCAGGATGGGAAGGTCAGGGCATGACGGCCCAGGAGAAGACGGCACTACTGGTCCTCGAGGACGGGCGGGTCTTCCGCGGCGAGCGCTTCGGCGCCGTCGGGCAGACCCTCGGCGAGGCCGTGTTCTGCACGGCGATGACCGGCTACCAGGAGACGCTGACCGACCCCAGCTACCACGGCCAGATCGTCGTCGCGACCGCCCCGCAGATCGGCAACACCGGCTGGAACGACGAGGACGACGAGTCGGCGCGCATCCAGGTGGCCGGCTACGTGGTGCGCGACCCGTCGCGGACGGCGTCGAGCTGGCGCTCCCGCAGGTGGCTCGACGACGCGCTGGAAGCGCAGGGGGTCGTCGGTCTGGCCGGGATCGACACCCGCGAGCTGGTCCGGCACCTGCGCGAGCGGGGCGCGATGAAGGCCGGTGTGTTCTCCGGCCCTGCTGTTGCGTCGAACGCTCTTG
>CAVRHG010000049.1:0-25166 GCA_963720845.1 uncultured Actinomycetota bacterium
ACGGCGACGACCCGGTGTCGTTCCTCATCCTGTTCGCCCCGGGCATCGCCCGGGAGCGGTTCTTCACCGAGTTCGCGCAGATGCGCCGGCAGGGCGTGGAGCCGGCGCCCGAGGAGCGCGTGGCGTTCTCCGCCCGCCACGATCAGGTGAACGTGGACCAGTGATCCGTGCCGGCGTCGCCCGGTGGCGGGTGAGACGACCGTAGGTCGACGTACGCGGCGATCACCGAGGCGCGAGGGTGGGTGACCCGCCGGTGGTCCGGGTCGCGCGGGCAGGATGCGGTCGGGGCCGCACGGCCCGGCGGAGGAGGAGTGGTGACGCGAGCGACCCGGGCGCGGGGGGAGTGGCGCCCTGCCGCGACCCTGCCCGTCGCCCGGGTCGCCGTGGACGTCGCGCTCGCCCACCTCGACCGGCCGTTCGACTATCGGGTGCCCGCACACCTCGACGAGGTGGCGGAGCCCGGCGTGCGGGTGCGGGTCCGGTTCGCCGGGCGGCTGGTCGACGGGTTCCTGCTGGAGCGCGTCGCCGACACCGACCACGCCGGTCGGTTGGCGTGGGTGGACAAGGTGGTGTCGCCCGAACCGGTGCTGACGGCCGAGGTCGCGGCCCTGTGCCGGGCGGTCGCCGACCGCTACGCGGGGGTGCTGGCGGACGTCCTGCGCCTCGCGGTTCCCCCGCGGCACGCGCGGGTGGAGGCCGAGGTGCCGGTCGGGCCCGGCGACGCCCGGACCGCGGACGACGGGGCGCCGGGGCAGGACGGGGCGCCGGGCTGGGCCCGCTACCCCCGCGGGCCTGCGTTGCTCGACGCGCTCGCCGGGGGCCGGGCCGCGCACGCGGTCTGGCAGGCGCTGCCGGGCGAGTCCTGGGCCGACCGCCTCGCCGAGGCCGCGGCCGCGACCGTCCGGGCGGGCCGAGGCGCGCTGCTCGTCGTACCTGATCAGCGCGACGTCGCCGCCCTGCATGCGGCGTGCACGGCGCGGCTGGGGGAGCGGGACGTCGTCGCGCTCACCGCCGAGCTCGGGCCGGCCGAACGCTACCGGCGGTGGCTGACGGTCCGGCATGGCGCGGCCCGGGTGGTGGTGGGCACCCGCTCGGCCGTGTTCGCGCCTCTGGACCCGCCGGGGCTGCTGGCCGTCTGGGACGACGGCGACGACCTGCACGCCGAGCCGCGCGCACCCTACCCGCACGTCCGCGACGTGCTGCTACTGCGCGCGCACGCGGCCGGCGCGGCGCTGCTGGTGGGCGGGTTCGCCCGCACCGCGGAGGCGCAGGTCCTGGTCGACTCGGGGTGGGCGCGGGAGGTGGTCGCGGACCGGGCCACCGTCCGGGCTGCCGCTCCCCGGGTCACGGCCCTGAACGAGACCGGCGACCAGGTCGCGCGCGACCCGGACCAGGGCGCCGCCCGCCTGCCCGCCGTCGCGTTCGAGGCCGCGCGCGCCGCGCTGACCGCGGGCCGGCCGGTGCTGGTGCAGGTGCCGCGGGCCGGGTACCTGCCGTGGTTGTCCTGCGCGCAGTGCCGCGAGACCGCGCGGTGCCGCCACTGCGCCGGCCCGCTGAGCCTGAACAGCGCCGCCCGGACCGGGTCCGGCCCGGGCGATGGCCGGGCGTCGCCTGCAGGGGACGGGTCTCCGTTGCGATCGCGGTCGGGGGAGCAGCCGGCCCTGGCCCCGGCCCCGGCCGGGGCCGGGCTGCCGCACTGCCGGTGGTGCGGCCGGGCCGAACCGGCGTTCCGCTGCCCGGTGTGCGCGTCGCGGCGGCTGCGGGCCGGGGTCGTCGGGGCCGGGCGCACCGCGGAGGAGCTGGGCCGCGCGTTCCCGGGCGCGACGGTCCGCACCTCGGGTGGCAGTGTCCCGGTGCTGGATCGGGTGCCCGGCCGGCCCGACCTGGTGGTCGCGACGCCCGGCGCGGAGCCGTGCGCGGAGGGCGGGTACGGCGCGGCGTTGCTGCTCGACGGGTGGGCGATGCTGTCCCGCCCGGACCTGCGGGTGGCCGAGGAGACCCTGCGGCGCTGGATGGGCGCGGCGGCGCTGGTGATCCCGGCCGCCGACGGAGGGCGCCTGGGGCGGGTCGTCGTCGTCGCGGACGCGGGGTTGCCGCCGGTGCAGGCCCTCGTCCGGTGGGATCCGGCGTGGCATGCCACCGCCGAGCTGGCCGCACGGACGGAGGTCGGCTTCCCGCCCGCGGTGCGGATGGCGTCCGTGGAGGGCGTCGCGTCGGCCGTGGCCGAGGTCGTCGACGCCCTGCTCGGCTCCCCGAGCCTGGGGGGGCCGGGGCCACCGGACGTCGAGGTCCTCGGCCCCGTCGAGCTGGACCCCGAGCCCGGCGCGGATCCCGCTACGGCACCCCGTGAACGAGCCCTGGTGCGCGTGCCGCGCGCGCAGGGCCGCGCCCTGGCGGCAGCGCTCGCCGCGGTGGCGGCCCAGCGGTCGGCGCGCAAGGCGCCGGACCCGGTCCGGGTGCGCATGGACCCACCGGAGGTCGGCTGACCGGCCGCGCGTCCGGGGCCGCGCGAGGCACGGCAGCGACGTGGCAGGACGAGCGGGCGGAACGACGTGGCAGAATCGGGTGGTCCCTGCCGCACCACCTCGCCGCCCGACGAACCCGTGTCCACCGTCCTCCGGGATCGCCGCCCCTGCAGCGGGATCCGCGGTCGCCCGCCCCAGCCGAAGGAGATCCGTGCCTGTCCAGCCCGTCCGGCTCTTCGGCGATCCGGTGCTGCGCACCCCCGCTGCGGCGGTCACGACCTTCGACGCCGAGCTGCGTCGGCTGGTCGCGGACCTGACCGACACGATGCACGAGGAGGGCGGTGTCGGCCTCGCGGCGCCGCAGCTCGGTGTCGGGCTGCGGGTGTTCGCCTTCGACTGCGGCGGGTTCTCGGGGCACCTGGTCAACCCGACCTTCGAGTCGGTCGGCGACGAGGAGCAGTTCGGCCCCGAGGGCTGCCTGTCGATCCCCGGGATGTCCTGGGACTGTCGCCGGCACCTGCACGTGGTCGCGCGCGGGTTCGACATGTACGGCGAACCGGTCACGGTCGAGGGCAGCGAGATGCTTGCCCGGTGCATCCAGCACGAAGTCGACCACCTGGACGGTGTTCTGTTCGTCGACCGCCTCGATCCGGAGACGCGCAAGAGGGCCATGGGCGAGATCCGCTCCGCCGACTGGTTCGGCGGAGCACCCCCGCTGGTGAAGGTCAGCCCGCATCCGCTGTTCGGGAAGGCCCGGTGACGGCGGTGAGCGAGCGTAGCGAGCGAACCAGTGTCACAGCGCCTGGCGAAGCGTCGACCGAGCGCAGCGAGGGAGTGCGGTGAGCGAGCGGAGCGAGCGAACCAGTGTCACAGCGCCTGGCGAAGCGTCGACCGAGCGCAGCGAGGGAGTGCGGTGAGCGAGCGGAGCGAGCAAACCAGTGTCACAGCGCCTGGCGAAGCGTCGACCGAGCGCAGCGAGGGAGTGCGGCGGAGCGGGACCGGCGCGCGGCTGCGCCTGCTGTTCGCCGGCACGCCTGAGGCGGCCGTCCCGTCGCTGCGCGCGCTGCTGGACTCCCGGCACGAGGTCGTGGCCGTGCTCACCCGCCCGGACGCCCCGGCCGGGCGCGGGCGGCGGGTGGTCCGGTCGCCGGTCGGAGCGCTGGCCGACGAGGCCGGGCTCCCGGTGCTCACCCCGCGCCGGCTGTCCGACCCGGAGTTCCTCGAGACGCTGCGCGCGCTCGCCCCCGACTGCTGCGCGATCGTCGCCTACGGTGCGCTCGTCCCCCGGGCTGCGCTGGACGTGCCCCGGTACGGCTGGGTCAACCTGCATTTCTCGCTGCTGCCCGCGTGGCGGGGTGCCGCGCCGGTGCAGGCGGCCGTGCGGCACGGTGACGAGATCACCGGTGCGGCCACCTTCCATCTGGAGGCAGGGCTCGACACCGGTCCGGTGTACGGCGTGGTGACCGAGACCGTCGCGTCCACCGACACGGCAGGCGACCTGCTGGGCCGGCTGGCCCGCTCCGGAGCCGCGCTGCTGGCGACGACGGTCGACGGGATCGCGGACGGCACACTCGTCCCCCGCCCGCAGCCTGCCGACGGCGTCTCGCACGCCCCGAAGGTCACGGTCGCGGACGCGCTGGTCGACTGGGCGGCACCGGCCGCGGCCGTGGACCGGCTCGTCCGATCCGTGACCCCCGACCCCGGCGCCTGGACGACCTTCCGCGGTGAGCGGCTGGGGCTCGGGCCTGTGCGCCCCGCCGACCCCGCCGACGCGGGCGAGCTCAAACCCGGCGAGCTGCACGTCGAGAAGCGGCGGGTGCTGGTCGGGACGGCCACGGGCCCGGTGGTGCTGGGTGTGGCCCGCCCCGTCGGGCGCCGCCCCATGCCGGCCGCCGACTGGGCGCGCGGGGTGCGCATCACGCCGGGCGAGGTGCTCGGATGAGAGCGCAGCGAGGGAGTGCGGTGAGCGGCCGTACCCGTTGTCCCGCCGCCGGCGTGCCCGGGGCGGGCATGTCCACCGCCGACGGTACGGGGCGGTGGTCCCGGTGACGGAGCGGAAGCCCCGGGAGCCCCGCCGCTCCGGGCGCCCGCAGCGCGGCCGTCCCGCGGGTCCCCGCGGCGCCGGGCCGCCGCGCGGGCGACAGGGCCCGTCGCGGCCGCCGGAGCTCGACCCGGCCCGCATGGCAGCGCTGGAGTTGCTCACGGCCGTCCGCGTCCGCAACGCCTACGCGAACCTCGCGCTCCCGGCGATCCTGCGGCGGCACGGGTTGCGCGACCGCGACGCGGCACTGGCCACCGAGCTCGGCTACGGCACGCTGCGCGCCCAGGGGCTGCTCGACGCCGTGATCGACGCCTGTACCGAGCGTCCGCTGCACCGCATCGAGCCCCCGCTGCTCGACGCCCTGCGCCTGGGCGCCTACCAGCTGCTGCGCACCCGCGTGCCCCCGCACGCCGCGGTCGACACCACCGTCGAGCTCGTGCGGGTGGACGCGGGCTCCCGCTCGGCGGGCTTCGTCAACGCGGTGCTCCGCCGGATCGCCGAGCACAGCGAGGAGGCCTGGGTCGAGCAGCTTGCCCCGGACCCGAAGGAGGACGCGGTCGGGCACGCGGCGCTCGCGCACGCGCACCCCCGGTGGGTCGCGCAGGCGTTCGCGGACGCGCTGGGCACCCGGGCGGACGAGGAGCTCGACGCAGCGCTCGCCGCGGACGACGCCCGTCCCGTCGTGCACCTGCTCGCCCGGCCCGGTGAGGTCACCGCCGAGGAACTGGCGCTGGTCACCGGGGGCGAACCGGCTCCGTACTCCCCCTACGGGGTCCACCTCGAACCCGGAAGCGGCGACGTCGGGGAACTGGACGCCGTGCGCGAGGGCCTCGCCGTGGTGCAGGACGAGGGCAGCCAGCTCGTGGCGCTGGCGCTGACCCGCGTCCCGGTCGACGGCGACGGGCACCGGTGGCTCGACATGTGTGCCGGGCCGGGCGGCAAGTCCGCGCTGCTGGGCGGGCTCGTCGCGCTGGAGGGCGGCACCCTGGACGCCGTGGAACCGGCCGAGCACCGTGCCGAGCTGGTGCGGCGCGCCGTCGACGGGCTGCCGGTCACCGTGCACGTCGCGGACGGCCGCAGCGCGCCGCTGCCCGACGCGGGCTTCGACCGCGTGCTGGTCGATGCACCGTGCACCGGCCTGGGGGCCCTGCGCCGCCGACCGGAGGCGCGGTGGCGGCGCCGCCCCGAGGACGTCGCGGAGCTGACGCGCCTGCAGCGCGAGCTGCTCGCCGCGGCGCTGCGGCACGTCCGCCCGGGCGGGGTGGTCGCCTACGTCACGTGCTCGCCGCACCTGGCGGAGACCGTGGGCGTGGTGGCAGCCGTGACCCGCCGCCGTGGCAAGCAGGCGGCCGATGGGGAGGGGATCGGCGTCGAGCAGCTCGACGCCCGGGAGTACCTGCCGGACATGCCCGATCTCGGCCCGGGCCCGGCGGTGCAGCTGTGGCCGCACCGGCACGGCACGGACGCGATGTTCCTGGCCCTGCTGCGGCGCAGGGGCTGATTCACGGCCGCGCGCGCCGGTACACCGGACGCGGGCACCGGTGCGGCGTACCCTCGCGACGTGCACCCGATGATCGCTCCGAGCATCCTCTCGGCGGACTTCGCGCGGCTGGCCGACGAGGCCGCGGCCGTCGCGGACGCCGGCGGGGACGGCGCCGACTGGTTGCACGTCGACGTGATGGACGCGCACTTCGTGCCGAACCTCACACTGGGGCTGCCGGTGGTGAAGGCACTGCTGGCGGCGACCGACGTGCCGCTCGACTGTCACCTGATGATCGACGACCCCGACCGGTGGGCGATCGGGTACGCCGAGGCCGGCGTCCACAACGTCACCGTGCACGTCGAGGCCGCCGCCGACCCCGTCGCGCTGGCGAAGGACCTGCGCGCTGCCGGTGCCCTGGCCGGGCTCTCGATCAAGCCGGGCACGCCGCTGGAGCCGCACGTCGAGACCCTGCGTCACTTCGACACGCTGCTCGTGATGAGTGTCGAGCCCGGGTTCGGCGGGCAGAGCTTCATGTCGGAGGTGCTCGACAAGGTCCGGGCGGCGCGCCGGTTGGTCGACACCGGGCACCTGCGGCTGCTGGTGGAGATCGACGGTGGGATCAGCGCGGACACCATCGAGGCCGCGGCCGAGGCCGGTGTCGACTGCTTCGTCGCCGGCTCGGCGGTGTACGGGGCCGACGACCCGGGACGCGCCGTCGCGCTGCTGCGCGAGCGGGTGCGGGTCGCCACACCGCACCGGTGGACCGCATGAGCCGCCGGGGCCCCGGCCGTCCCGTAGTCGGAAAGCTGTGAGCACGACATGACCCGGCCGCTCCGCGGCGCCGTCCCGCACGACCCTGCCGACGCCGACCCTGCCGCCCCGGCGTCGGGCTCCGCCCCCGTGGGCGCGATGCGCCGGGCACTCGCCGCGTCCGTCGCCGTGCACGGCACCACCAGCCCGAACCCGCCCGTCGGCGCGGTGGTGCTCGACCCTGAAGGCGTCGTGGTGGGAGTCGGGGCCACGGCACCGCCCGGGGGGCCGCACGCCGAGGTGACCGCCCTGCGGGAGGCCGGCCCGCGCGCTCGGGGCGGCACCGTGGTCGTCACCCTCGAGCCGTGCGCGCACCACGGCCGCACCCCGCCCTGCACCGAGGCGCTCGCTGCCGCCGGCGTGGCGACGGTCGTCTTCGCGGTGCGCGACCCGCACCCGACCGCAGGCGGTGGCGCCGCCGTGCTGCGCGCCTCCGGCGTCGCGGTCCGCGAGGGAGTGCTGGGTGACGAGGTCGCCCGCGGGCCGCTGCGGGCGTGGCTGCACACCGTGCGCAGCGGCCGGCCGCACGTCACGTGGAAGCTCGCAGCCACCCTGGACGGGCGCAGCGCCGCTGCGGACGGCACCAGCCGCTGGATCACCGGTGCGGATGCCCGCGCCGACGTGCACGCGCTGCGGGCGGGCATGGACGCGATCCTGGTGGGCACCGGCACCGTGCTCGCCGACGACCCGTCGCTGACCGCGCGCCGCCCCGACGGTTCCCTGCGTGAGCGCAGCCCGCTGCGGGTGGTGGTCGGGCACCGTGACATCCCGTCCGGTTTCGCACTCGACACCCCGGACGTGCTGCACCTGCGCACCCACGACCCGGACGTGGTGCTCGCCGCGCTGCACGACCGCGGAGTGGTGGACGTGCTGCTGGAGGGCGGCCCGCGGCTCGCCGGTGCGTTCGTCGCCGCGCATCGGGTGGACCGGGTGCTCGCGTACCTCGCCCCGGCCCTGCTGGGTGCCGGTCCGGCGGCGCTCGCCGAGGCGGGGGTGGGAACGATCGCCGATATCGCGCGGTTGCAGGTGGACGAGGTGCGCCGGGTCGGTGTGGACGTGCTCGTCGACGCGCGGCCGGAGCGCACCGTGAACGGTGCGGGCCCGGCTCGGGCGGGGTCCGTCACGGGAGGCTCCGTGCCGGGGGTCTCCCTGTCGGGGACGGACGGGAGCAGGCTGCGCGAGGGGACCCTCCAGGAGGGGACGCTGCGGAAAGGGGCGGTGTAGGTGTTCACCGGCATCGTGGAGGAGATCGGCGAGGTGGTGGCCGTGCGTCGCACCGACGAGGTGCTGGAGCTCACGGTCCGCGGGCCGACGGTGTCGTCCGACGCGCGCCACGGTGACTCGATCGCCGTGAGCGGCGTCTGCCTGACCGTGACCGCGGTGGACACCCCGGGGGCGCCGGCCGGGGACGGTCGGCCCGCCGCGGACGCCACCGCCGACGACGCGGGGGGTGGCGCCTTCAGGGTCGAACTCGTGCCGGAGACGCTGGCGCGCACGAGCCTGGCCGGCGTGCGGGCGGGCACCCGGGTCAACCTGGAACGTGCCGTCGCGGTGGGCGGCCGCCTCGGCGGGCACATCGTGCAGGGACACGTCGACGGCGTCGGCACCCTGCTGCGCCGCGACCCCGGTGCGCGCAGCGACGAGCTGTGCTTCAGCCTGCCCGTCCCCCTCGCCCGGTACGTGGTGGAGAAGGGGTCGATCACCGTGGACGGGGTCTCGCTGACCGTCGCCGGCACCGAGGGTGCGACGTTCTCGGTGGCACTGATCCCGACCACGCTGGCCCACACCACACTCGGATCGCGGGCTGTGGGGGATACCGTCAATCTCGAGGTGGACGTGGTCGCCAAGTACGTCGAGCGGCTCACGGCCGGGTATGCCGGGCCGACCGAGCGAAGCGAGGGAATGAGATGAATGGGCTGGCGGGTGAGCGGGCCGGCGTCCCGGCTGGGGGTCTGACGGTGGCCGGTCCTCCGGATACGCAGGCCTCGCCCGGCACTGCGTCCTCGGTGGCTCCGGAGGGTGTCGACGCGGACGCCGGGTTCGCCTCGGTCGGGCGGGCGCTGGCGGACCTGGCCGCGGGCCGCCCCGTGGTGGTGGTCGACGACGCGGACCGCGAGAACGAGGGCGACCTCATCTTCGCGGCCGAGAAGGCGACGCCGGAGCTGGTGTCGTTCATGGTGCGCTACACGTCGGGCTACATCTGCGTGGCGCTCACCGAGGCCGACTGCGAGCGGCTGGATCTGCCGCCGATGCACCACACCAACCTCGACAGCTTCCGCACCGCCTTCACCGTGACCGTCGACGCGAAGACCGGGATCACCACCGGTATCTCGGCCGCGGACCGGGCCCGGACCATCGCGCTGCTCGCCGACCCGGACACCGTGGCCGGCGACCTGGTTCGGCCGGGGCACGTGCTGCCGCTGCGCGGCCGCGAGGGCGGGGTGCTGCGGCGGCCCGGGCACACCGAGGCCGCCGTCGACCTCGCCCGGCTCGCCGGGCTCGCCCCGGTCGGGGCCCTGTGCGAGATCGTGTCGCAGAAGGAGCAGGGCGACATGGCCCGCGGCGACGAGCTGCGGGTGTTCACCGAGGAGCACGATCTGGCCCTGATCAGCATCGCGCAGCTGATCGCCCACCGGCGCCACACCGAGAAGCACGTGGTGCGCGTCGCGCAGGCCCGGATCCCGACCCCGCACGGCGAGTTCGTCGCCTACGGCTTCGACTCGCTGCTTGACGGCATCGAGCACATCGCGCTGGTCCGCGGGGACGTCGGCTCCCTGAACGGGGCGACCGACGACGGCGAGGACGTGCTGGTGCGGGTGCACTCGGAGTGCCTCACCGGGGACGTGTTCGGCTCGCTGCGCTGCGACTGCGGCCCGCAGCTCGACGCCGCACTGGCCGCCGTCGCCGCGGAGGGCCGCGGGATCGTGCTCTACATGCGCGGGCACGAGGGGCGCGGCATCGGCCTCCTGCACAAGCTGCAGGCCTACCAGCTGCAGGAGTCGGGCGCGGACACCGTCGACGCGAACCTCGCGCTCGGGCTGCCCGCCGATGCCCGTGACTACGGCACCGGCGCGCAGATCCTCTGCGACCTCGGGGTGCGGTCCATGCGGCTGCTCACCAACAACCCCGACAAGCGGGCCGGGCTGGAAGGGTGGGGGCTGCGCGTGCTGGGCCGGGTGCGGCTGCCGGTGCGGGCGGTGCCGGAGAACCTGCGCTACCTCACGACCAAGCGGGACCGCATGGGTCACGACCTGCCCGATCTTCCGGACACCGCGGACCCGGGGACGCCGCGGCCGGCGCGGTCGGGCCGGGCGGGCATTCCCTGGTGAGCGAGCTTGCGAGCGAACCAATGTCACAGCGCTCGCGCGAAGCGCCCGACCGAGCGCAGCGAGGAAGTGCGGTGAGCGGTTCCCCGCCGCCCGCGGCTCGGTACGGTGGTGGGCACCTGAGGGTCGGCAACCGCGAGAACGGCGAGGGAATGTCATGAGTGGCGACGGACGTCCAGCTCTGGAGGTGCCCGACGCGACCGGCCTGCGCCTGGCCGTGGCGGCGACGCGGTGGCACGCCGAGATCGTCGACGTGCTCCTCGAGAGGGCGCTGGCCGTGGCGGGCAAGGCAGGTGTCGAGCAGCCCACTGTCGTCCGGGTACCCGGCACGATCGAGCTGCCGGTGGTGTGCCAGGAGCTGGCGCGTAGCCATGACGCCGTCGTCGCGCTCGGTGTCGTGGTGCGCGGTGGCACACCGCACTTCGAGTACGTGTGCGACGCGGTCACCGCCGGCCTGACGCGCGTCGCCCTGGACGAGGGCACCCCTGTCGGCAACGGGGTGCTGACCTGCAACACCCACGCCCAGGCCGTGGAGCGCTCGGGCGCTCCGGGTTCCAAGGAAGACAAGGGAGCGGAGGCCTGCGTGGCCGCACTGGTGACCGCGAACGCGCTGCGTGCCCTGCGCTCGGCTCCCTCCGCGTCGGCGGCCACCGCGGGATGAGTTCGAGCAGGACTCTTCCGCACCGTCGTCGGCAGCCCGCCCCGCTGGCCCCCGACGGGCGGCCACCGCGTGGCGCGGTGCTCGTCGTGCGGCCCCGGCGCGTGCGGTGGGCGGCGTGCGTCGGGGCCGTCGCCGTGGTGGCCGCGTTCACCGCGGTCGCCTCGGTGCTGCGCACCACGGACACCGGCGTGTTCTTCCGGTTCGCCGACCAGGTCGCGATGGTGCTCCTCGGGGTGCTCCTCGCGGCAGGCGTGCTCCTGCTGGCCCGCCCGCGCGTGCGTGCGGACGCCGACGGCGTCGAGGTCCGCAACACCGGGTGGCCGCGGTACCTGCCCTGGGAACTGGTGCGGGCGGTGTCGTTCCCCGACGGCGCCTCGTGGGCGCGGCTGGACCTGCCGGACCACGAGTACGTGCCCGTGCTGGCCGTCCAGGCCGTCGACGGGATGCGGGCGGTGGAGGCGATCCGCGGGCTCCGCGCCCTGCACGCCGCGCATGCGTCCGTGGGCGACGCCGCCGACCGGGCCGGGGCGGCACCACAAGCGGAGTTCCCACCGGCGCCCGGTGACGAGGGTGCCCGTTCGGGCCGCACGTAGCATCGATCCGTGCTTCGCACTCGGCTGACCGGCCTCCGCAAGACGACATCCCTCACGACCGCACCCCGCACGAGCCCGTCCCGCAGCGCCCGCCCCGGCCCGGGAGAGGGCGTGCGGATCGGTGACATCGTGCTGCGCAACCGGGTGGTGACCGCGTCCAGCCTGCTGGGCTACGGCGTCGCCAACTCCCCGCTCGTGCCGTACGGCATGAGCCCGGTCTCCCTCTTCGTGCCCCTGTCCGAGTTCGGCGCCGTCACCACCCGGACCCTCACGGTGGAGCCCCGCGAGGGGCACTTCACCACCCGCGACCGCTGGCCGCTGCGCGAGCTGCCCGGCCTGCTGCGTCGCTACGGCACCGTGCTGCGCCGCACCGACGCCGGCTTCGTCAACGCCTTCGGCTGGTGCAACGTCGGTATCGATGCCTACCTGCGCGACTACTACCCCCGCACCCGCGACCAGTGGACGATCATCTCCCTCGGCGGGTTCTCCGCGGAGGAGTTCGTGACCCTGGTCGACCGGGTCAACGCCGCCGTTCCGGCGGGCGACATCGCGGCCGTCGAGCTGAACGTGTCGTGTCACAACGTCAATTTCGACTTCTCCACGATCCTGCAGGACGTGCTCGACGATGCGGTGCCGCGCAGCAACCACCCCGTGCTGCTGAAGCTCTCGCCGGACTACGACTACCTGCGCAACGCCGCCCAGGCCGCCCGCGCGGGCGTCGCCGGTCTCACCGCCATCAACACCGTCAAGGCGCTGCGCCTCGATCCGCGCACCGGGCAACCCCTGCTGGCCAACCGGTTCGGTGGCCTGTCCGGCCGGGCCGTCAAACCGATCGGGCTGCGGGTGGTCGCCGAGCTGCGCGACGCGGGGATCACCCTGCCGATCGTCGGGACCGGCGGGATCAGGACCGTGGACGACTGCCGGGAGTACTTCTGGGCCGGCGCCGACGCGGTGAGCCTGGGCAGCGCCACGTGGCTCGCGAGCTATCCCGGCTACGCCCTGGCCCCACTGCGCGGGCTGGCGGTGCGGCGGCTGCTGCGGACACTCGCAGATCACGATCCGCGACCGTTCCCTTCCACCGCGCCGCACGATCGTGTACACGATGCGATGATCGGTGCCCCGGGGCACTGATCCGGATCCGCTCTGCGTCACCACGAGCAGTTGTCCCACCTGAGGATCTCCGCCTTGCTCCGCTGCGGCGTTGATCTTCAGGCACGATCTGGGCGCACGGCGGCGCCGTCCACGGTTGGAGCAGCCGGAGGGCGGCCCGCGACGACGACGAGGAGGGCACCGGATGGCGGCCCGGACGACCGCGGAGGGCCCTGTGGGGACCGAGGGAGAGCGGGCGCCGGCGCGCCGCCCGCGCGTCGTGCTCGTCGACGTCTTCGAGACGATGCTGCGCGTCGACGCCCTGGCCAGCCGCTTCGTCGACGTCGGTCGCCCCGCCGAGGAGCACCGGCTGTTCTTCGCCCGCACTCTGCGCGACGGGATGGCGCTCACCCTGTGCGGTGCAGCTCCGCCGTTCGGTGACGTCGCCCGGGCCGCGCTGCGCACCGTCGCGGGACCGGGGCTGTCGCCGGAGGCCGCTGAGCACGTGCTGCGCGGCCTGCGCGAGCTGCCGCCGCACCCGGACGTCGAGCCGGCCCTGCTGGCGCTCGCCCACGCCCGGGTGCCGGTGTATGCGTTCACCCACGGTGACCCGGCCGTGGCCGCAGCGGCCCTCGACCGCGCCGGCCTGCGTACCTACCTGCGCGAGGTGCTGTCGACCCAGGCGGTGCAGGCGTTCAAGCCCGCCCCGCGGACCTACCGGTGGGGATGCGAGAGGATAGACTCGCCACCGGAGCGCACCGCGCTGCTGGCCGCGCATTCGTGGGACGTACACGGCGCCGTCCGGGCCGGGCTCGTCGGCGCGCTCGCCACCCGCCTGGAGGGCTGGGTGCCCGACGTCGTCGACCGGCCGCACGTGGTGGCCGAGCGGCTCGACGGCGCCGTCATCGGATTGCTCGACCTGCCGGCCTGAGGCCGCCCGCCGCGGCGGATACCGGACTGCTGCCGCGCCCACGTCACGCCCCGAGCACACGACGCCCGCCCAGCGCACCGGCTCCGAGGTCCGCCCGGTCACCGGCGGCCGCACCCGCCGCGTACCCGCTGCCCGACAACACCGACCGCTTGCCCCGGCCGAGAGCGGGAAACGCCTCGGCGTAGGCCTGTTCCACCCGGCTGCGCCTGTCCGCGAGCACCAGCTCCGCGCCGGGCACGCCCGGATCGTCCGCGGGCCTCTGCCCGGCCCGCTCCTCGGCGCGGCGTTCGGCGTCCACCAGCCGCCGGTGCACCTGCACGGCGAACCCGTGCAGCCACGAGCGGCGGTACGCCGCCAGCGACTCGTCCGCATGCGGTGGCCGCTGTGCCACGAGCTGCGCCTGGGCCTGCAGGAGCAGCGAGGTGAACAGCACCTCGACCCGCTCGCGGTCCGACGCGAACCCGAACACGGTGACAGCGCCGATCCGGCCGCCACCGAGCCGGCGCTGGCCCCGCATCTCGTGCAACACGGCGCGGCACCGCAGGGCCGAGGCCGTCCACCCGAGCAGCCGCGCCTTCCCCGCGCTGTAGGGATCCGCCACCTCCACCCGGGTGGCGCCGATCTCGTCGACGCCCGGTTCGGCCGCCGCGAGCAGCGCCATGTCGATCCCGTGCCGGGCCATCAGCTCGACCGCCTTGTCCGTGCAGGCCTGCGCCTCTGCGGGCGTCCCCGCGCGCTCGGCCCGCGCCAGCAGCTTGCGGATGCGCCCCAGCGTGCCCGTCGTCCGGTCCATCCCGGCCCCCTCATCAGTCGAACGGCTGTTCGGTCGAGACACAGCTGTACCGGAGGGCACCGACAATTCCGTGACCGAGCCGGTACGGCGCGCCGCGACCCGCCGTCCGTCCCCTACACCGCGCGTCTCGGCGCGGGAGGCCCGGTGCCGGCCCGGCTGTGACCGATCCGGCCACGACTCAGCCGCCCCGCACTTCGTGCGAGGCGGCCGACCCGCACCGGATCCGTATCGGACCCCCGGCCTACGCTGGAAGGGCCATGGCCGATCCCGCCACTTACCGTCCCGCCCCGGGCTCCATCCCCGAGGAGCCCGGCGTCTACCGCTTCTCCGACGCGGCGGGGCGGGTGATCTACGTCGGCAAGGCCAAGAGCCTGCGCAGCCGGTTGAACTCGTACTTCGCCGACATCGCCCACCTGCATCCGCGGACGCGCCAGATGGTGACCTCGGCCGCAGGGGTGCAGTGGACGGTGGTCGGGACCGAGGTCGAGGCACTGCAGCTCGAGTACAACTGGATCAAGGAGTTCGACCCGCGGTTCAACGTCCGCTACCGCGACGACAAGACCTACCCCGTGCTCGCGGTGACGGTGGGTGAGGAGTTCCCCCGGCTGTACGTCTATCGCGGCCCCCGCCGCAAGGGGGTGCGCTACTTCGGCCCGTACGCGCACGCCTGGGCCATCCGGGAGACACTCGACCTGCTGCTGCGGGTGTTCCCGACACGCACGTGCAGCGCCGGCGTGTTCCGCAGGCACGGTCAGATCGGGAGGCCCTGCCTGCTCGGCTACATCGACAAGTGCTCCGCGCCCTGCGTCGGCCGGGTGAGCGCGGACGAGCACCGCGACATCGTCGACGACTTCTGCGAGTTCCTCTCCGGCCGGACGGACCGGCTCATGCGCGAGCTGGAACGCCGCATGGAGTCCGCGGCGGAGGCACTGGAGTTCGAGCGGGCGGCCCGACTGCGCGACGATCTCGGGGCGCTGCGCCGCGCCATGGAACGCCAGGCCGTCGTCCTGGGCGACGGGACGGACGCGGACGTCGTCGCCTTTGCGCAGGACGAGATGGAGGCCGCGGTCCAGGTCTTCCACGTGCGCGGTGGCCGGGTCCGCGGCCAGCGCGGCTGGGTGATCGACAAGGTCGAGCCCACCGAGACGCCCGCGCTGGTCGAGCGGTTCCTCACCCAGTTCTACGGCGAGCAGGCGGCGCTCGCGGAGTCGGCGGACGACGCGGGCCAGCCCGTGCCGCGGGAGATCCTCGTCCCCGAGCTGCCCCCGGACGTCGACGCACTGGCCGAATGGCTCTGCACGCTGCGCGGCTCCCGCGTCCAGGTCCGCGTCCCGCAGCGCGGCGACAAACGGGCGCTGGCCGAGACCGTCGAGCGCAACGCCAAGGAGGCGTTCGCCCAGCACAAGCTGCGCCGCGCAGGCGATCTCACGGCCCGCTCGGCGGCGCTGCAGGAGATCCAGGACGCGCTCGGGCTCGACAGCGCACCGCTGCGCATCGAGTGCGTGGACGTCTCGCACGTGCAGGGCACGGACGTCGTCGCCTCGCTGGTCGTGTTCGAGGACGGCCTGGCGCGCAGGTCGGACTACCGGCGCTTCGAGATCCGCGGGGGTGCGGACGGCGGCGACGTCGCCGCGATCGCCGAAGTCACCCGCAGGCGCTTCCGCAGGTACCTGGCCGAAACGACAGGTGGGACGGAGGCCGGCGGTAACGGCCGCAGCGGCGCGGCCGACTCGGGCGATATCGACGCTTCAGAAGACACCCCGACGGCACGGCCGGGCATCGATCCGACCACCGGCCGGCCACGCCGGTTCGCCTATCCGCCGAACCTGTACGTCGTCGACGGCGGACCTCCGCAGGTCGAGGCGGCCGCAGACGTGCTGGCCGAGCTCGGGATCACCGACGTCGCGGTCTGCGGGCTGGCCAAGCGCCTGGAGGAGGTCTGGGTGCCCGCCGATCCGGACCCGGTGATCCTCTCACGCACGAGCGAGGGGCTGTACCTGCTGCAGCGGATCCGGGACGAGGCGCACCGGTTCGCCATCACCTACCACCGCCAGCGTCGTTCCAAGGGCATGACGGCCTCCGCGCTCGACGGCGTCCCCGGGCTCGGCCCGTCTCGGCGTACCGCGCTGCTCAAACACTTCGGGTCGGTCCGCAAGCTGCGGGCCGCGGGCGTCGACGAGATCGCCGCCGTCCCCGGGTTCGGGCGTCGGACGGCTGTTGCGGTCCTGACCGCGCTGCACGGATCGGCAGGCGACCCCGCCCCGGACTCCTCCGGCACCGAGGGAGAGCGATGAACGAGCACCCCGCGCCATCGCCGGAGCAACCGCCCGGCATCGAGGTGACGCTGGTCAGCGGCCTTTCCGGGGCCGGCCGGAGCACCGCGGCGAAGGTGCTGGAGGACCTGGGCTGGTTCGTCGTGGACAACCTGCCTCCCGAGCTGATCGCCACGATGGTCGACCTCGGGGCCCGCGCCAAGGGCGACGTCACCCGCATCGCCGTGGTCATGGACGTCCGCAGTCGCGCGTTCAGCGCGGACCTCGGCGCGGTCCTGAAGGACCTCGACGCCCGCGGCTACCGGCCGCGGCTGCTGTTCCTCGAGGCGTCGGACCCCGTGCTCGTCCGCCGGTTCGAGCAGGTGCGGCGCAGCCACCCGCTGCAGGGCGACGGCCGGCTGGTCGACGGCATCTCCGCCGAACGCGCGCTGCTCGGCCCGCTGCGCGACGCGGCGGATCTCATCGTCGACACGTCCACCGTCTCCGTCCCGGCCCTTCGCCTGCTGCTCGAGCGGGCCTTCGGGGAGCATGTGCCGCAGGCCACCCGGGTCAGCATCGTCTCGTTCGGGTTCAAGTACGGCCTGCCGATGGACGCGGACCTCGTCGTGGACCTAAGGTTCCTGCCCAACCCGCACTGGATCCCCGAGCTGCGCGACCACACCGGCCGCGACGACGACGTCCGCGACTACGTGCTGAGCCAGGAGGGTGCGCTGGAGTTCGTCGACCGCTACCTGGAGCTGCTGGCGCTGGTGAGTGGCGGGTACCGGCGTGAGGGCAAGCGCTACCTGACCCTCGCCGTCGGCTGCACCGGCGGCAAGCACCGCAGCGTCGCGATCAGCGAGGAGCTCGGTCGCCGGCTGGCCGAGGTGGACGGCATGGCGGTGCGCGTGACCCACCGCGACCTGGGTCGCGAGTGAACCGCCCCGAGGATCCTGCGGCGGAGCCCGATGGGCCGCTCGCGGCCGTGCCCGACGGGCCGCTCGCGGCCGTCGCCCTCGGCGGCGGGCACGGCCTGCACGCCACGCTGTCGGCCCTGCGCATGCTCGCCGACCGGGGCGTCGCCGGGCCTGTCACCGCCGTCGTCACGGTGGCCGACGACGGGGGCTCGTCCGGCCGCCTGCGGCGCGAGCTGGGCCTTCTCCCGCCCGGTGACCTGCGCATGGCGCTCGCCGCCCTCGCCGGGGAGCAGCTCGCCACCGGCGCTGCCCCGACCGACCGCGGTGGCACCGGCGACGCACCCTGGATCCGCCTCCTCCAGCATCGCTTCGGGGGCACCGGTGCCCTCGCCGGGCATGCCGTGGGAAACCTCCTGCTCGCCGGCCTCATGGAGGTCCTCGACGACCCCGTGACGGCGCTGGACCAGGTCGGCGCGTTGGTCGGGGCCCGCGGCCGGGTACTGCCGATGGCGTGCGAGCCGCTGGACATCGAGGCTGAGGTGACGGGCCTCGAGGACGACGACCCGCACCGCGCGCACCGCATCCGGGGGCAGGTCGCCGTCGCGTCCACCCCCGGCCGGGTCCGCCGGGTCCGGCTGCTGCCCGAGCGGCCTCGGGCCTGCAGGCCCGCCATCGCGGCGGTACGGTCGGCGGACCTGCTGCTGCTGGGCCCCGGATCCTGGTTCACCAGCGTGCTGCCCCACCTGCTCGTGCCCGAGTTGCGGGACGCACTCGTGTCCAGCGCTGCGCGGAAGGTGATCGTTCTGAATCTGGCGCCGGAGCCCGGGGAGACCGCCGGGTTCTCCCCGGAACAGCACCTGGCCGTGCTCGCCGAGCACGCTCCGGACCTGCGCGTGGACGCCGTCCTCGCGGACACCGGTTCGGTCCCGGTGCCGGACCGGCTGCACCGGGCGGCGGCGGCGTTGCTGGCGCCGGGTGGCCGGGTCCACCTGGCGCCCATCGCTGCGCTGGATCCGACGACACCGCGGCACGACCCCCAGGCCCTCGCGGACGCGCTGCGCGCCGTCCTCGCGGTCCCGGATCCGGTGCGCGCGGCGGCCGGGATACCGGCCGGGGCGGGAGGGCGACGCCGGACGTGACGAGCAGGGGGGACGGCACGGAGTGCACGAGGGGGAGCAGGGGGAGGTGCCGCGCGTGGCGATGACGTCGGCGGTGAAGGATGAGCTGAGCAGGCTCACGGTGAACAAGCCGTGCTGCCGGCGCGCGGAGGTGGCCGCGCTGCTGCGGTTCGCCGGTGGTCTGCACATCGTCGGCGGCCGTGTCGTCGTCGAGGCTGAGGTCGACACCGGCTCGGTCGCGCGCCGGCTGCGCCGCGAGATCCACGAGCTCTACGGCCACGTGTGCGAGGCGCACGTGATCAGCGCGGGCGGCCTGCGGCGCAGCGCGCGCTACGTGATCCGGGTGGTCCGCGAGGGCGAGGGGCTGGCCCGCCAGACGGGCCTGCTCGACGCCCGCGGGCGCCCGGTGCGCGGTCTGCCGCCGCCCGTGGTGTCGGGCGGGGTGTGCGACGCCGAGGCCGCGTGGCGCGGCGCGTTCCTCGCGCACGGGTCGCTCACCGAACCGGGTCGCAGCTCCGCCCTCGAGGTCACCTGCCCGGGTCCGGAGGCTGCGCTGGCGCTCGTCGGCGCCGCCCGCAGGCTCGGCGTCACGGCGAAGGCGCGCGAGGTGCGGGGCGCGGACCGGGTGGTGATCCGCGACGGCGACGCCATCAGCGCCCTGCTCACCCGCATGGGCGCGCACGAGAGCATGCTGGCCTGGGAGGAGCGGCGGATGCGCCGCGAGGTCCGGGCCACCGCGAACCGGCTCGCCAACTTCGACGACGCGAACCTGCGCCGTTCGGCCCGTGCCGCGGTCGCCGCCGCCGCGCGGGTGGCCCGCGCGCTGGACATCCTCGGCGAGGACGTGCCCACGCACCTGCTGGCCGCCGGTCGTCTGCGCGTCGAGCACACCCAGGCCTCGCTGGAGGAGCTCGGTCAGCTCGCCGATCCGCCGATGACCAAGGACGCGGTCGCCGGGCGGATACGCCGCCTGCTGCACATGGCGGACAAGCGCGCGGCCGACGTCGGCATCCCGGACACCGAGTCGGCAGTCACCGCGGAGATGCTGGAAGAGGCATGAGCTGGGACCTCCCTGACGGATCTCCGCGTGGCGGCGTTGATCCGTCAGACGTGCACTGGGACGCCGGAGCCTGCGGGGAGCGGGCCCCCGGGTCGGCCGGGACCAGCCGGCGCGGCTCGGCCATCAGCCGGTGTGCCGGGGCGACCGGTCGCCCGCCGAACAGCTCCTCGGGTCGGCCGGTCTCCAGTGCCGCGCGATAGGCCGGCATCGCGTCGCGCGCTGCGGCGACGGTCTGCGCGACGTCCGCGTCGGTGTGCGCCGCCGAGATCACGTAGGACTGGCCGAGCACCCCGCGCCGCAGGATCTCCTGCAGGAACAGCGTGCGCATCGCCTGCGACGGGCTGCCCGTGGCGTCGGCGGTGCGGAAGATCAGGCACGAGGGGCGGCCCAGTACGGACAGGTACTCGCCGATGCCGGCCTCGGCGGCCGCCGCGTTGACCCGGTCGGCCAGCGCCCGCCCCTGCCGCTCCATGACCCCGATCGGGTCGGGGCCGGCCGCCGGGTCGGTGTAGGCGCGCACCACTGCGCGGAAGGCGGCCAGCCCCGTCGTCTCCGCCCCGTTCGTGCTCGACAGCACGAACGCCCGCGGCCGGGCCGTGCGCAGGCCGCCGAGCTCCATCAGCTCCCGCTTCCCGGCGAGTGCCGCGATCGAGAAACCGTTTCCCATCGCCTTGCCCCACGTCGACAGGTCCGGGGTGACCCCGTACACCGCCTGGGCGCCGCCCGCGGCCCAGCGGAAGCCCGTGATCGTCTCGTCGAACACGAGCACGGTGCCGTGCCGGTCGCACAGCGCCCGCACGCCCTCGAGGAAGCCCGGCTCCGGCTCGGCCAGCGCCGAGGCGGCCTCGAGGATGACGCACGCCACCGGCTCCGACTCGAGGATCGCCTGCACCGACGCCAGGTCGTTGTAGCGGAACTGCCGGACGAGCGAGCGCACCGCCGCCGGCACCCCCGTGCTCATCGGAAGCGTGCCGACGAACCAGTCCTGCGAGGAGAAGTACGGCTGGTCCGCGCACATCGCGACGATCTCGCGCCCGGTCGCGGCGCGGGCCAGTCGCAGGGCGGCGCTCGTCGCGTCCGAGGCGTTCTTGCAGAACTTCACCATGTCCGCACCGGGCACGACCGCCAGGAAGTCCTCCGCCGCCGCGAGCTCCAGCACGGTGGGCCGGCTGAACGAGACCCCGTCGGCGAGCACGGCCTGCACGGCCTCGAGCACGGGCTGGTACCCGTGTCCGAGGGTCACGCCCCGCATCCCCATGCCGTACTCGACGAACTCGTTGTCGTCGACGTCCCACACCCGCGCGCCCTTCCCGCGGACCAGTACCGGCGCCATGCCCTCGGGATACTGGTCGGCGCCCTTCGCGAACGTGTGCGCCCCGCCCGGGACGACGTGGTGCAGGCGGGCCTGCAGCGCGTTCGAGCGCTCGAAGCTCGGGATCATGGGCGGGCTCGTCTCCTTCTCGCGGTGGGGCCGGTCGGCGGGCCGTCCTGCGCTGCGTTGGCCCGCACTGTCCCGTCGTCGGCGGTGGGCCCGCCGTTTCCGCGCCCGTCCCGAACGGGTGGGATCGTCCCCGAAAGGGTTGTTCGTCCGCCGCAGGTCCCGGCCGCCCGGGGCTTGTCGCGCGGGTGCGACCGGCGTCGGTGAGGGTGGATAGGGTGATCGTGACGGTGCGAGACCGGCATCGAGGGCCACAGCGGGCATCGACCGGCACCGCGAGGTCCGCGGCGGCACCGGCGCCGCGAGACGACCGCGAGCTGCGAGGAAATGAGAAGCACGCATGACCGTGCGAGTGGGAGTGAACGGGTTCGGGCGGATCGGCCGCAACTTCTGGCGGGCGGTGGACGCGCAGAAGGCGGCGGGGACCTCGGACATCGAGATCGTCGCGGTGAACGACATCACCGACAACACGTCGTTGGCGCACCTGCTGAAAAAACGACTCGATCCTGGGTCGGCTGCCCTATGACGTGTCGTCGACCGACGAGGACATCGTGGTCGACGGCAAGGGGTTCAAGGGTCTGGCCGTGCGGGACCCGGCGGCGTTGCCGTGGAAGGACCTGGGCGTCGACGTGGTGATCGAGTCGACGGGGATCTTCACCAAGCGGGATGCGGCCGCCAAGCACCTGGAGGCCGGGGCCAAGAAGGTGATCATCTCGGCGCCGGCCTGGCGGGGATCGAGCGTGGTCTGATGACGACGATCCACGCCTACAAGCAGGATCAGAACCTGCTGGACGGGCCGCACAAGGACCTGCGGCGGGCGCGGGCGGCCGCGCTGAACATGGTGCCGACGAGCACGGGCGTGGCGAAGGCGATCGGGCTGGTGTTGCCCCACCTGAAGGGCAAGCTGGGCGGCTACGCGATCCGGGTGCCCACGCCTACCGGCTCGGCGACGGACCTGACGGTCCAGGTGCGCGACGAGGTATCGGTCGCCGACATCACCGAGGCCTACCGGGCGGCCGCGGCACAGGGTCCGCTGAAGGGCTACCGGGATGCGGGCCAGTGCGCTGCCGTTCACGGCGGTGGTGAAGGCCCGCGCGGGGAGGCCCGCCAAGGGCCGAGCCGTGCCCTAGCTGACGGGACGGTCCTGCTGCTCGATGTACTGCCGCACGATGCGTCAGCGGCGCTCCGCCGACGGACCCGGCGAAGTAGGACCCGGACCACAGGCGCTGCGCGCGCCAGTAGTGCTGGACGAGGTCGGGGAACTCCTGGCGCAGGCGGCGGGACGGAGACGCCCTTGAGGCTGTTGACCAGCTCGGGACGGGCGACCTTGGGCGGGAAGTTGACCAGCAGGTGCACGTGGTTGGCCTCGCCGTTGAACTCGACGAGCTCGGCACTCGAAGTCCGCGCAGACGGCCCGCATGATCTCTTCCATCCGCGCGAGGTGCCGGTCACCGAACACGCGATGCCGGTACTTCGTCACGAACACCAAGTGCGCGTGCAGCGAGGAACGCGCAGTGCCTACCGGTGCGAAGGCCGTTCTTGTCGGTCCATAAACCGACATGGTACGCTGCTCGTGTGCAGCTCCGGTACGCCTACCGCCTGAACCCGACCCCGGGTCAGCGGCAGGCGCTGGCGCGGGCGTTCGGGTGCGCGCGGGTGGTGTTCAACGACGCCATCGCCGCACGACGGGCCGCCGCGAGGCCGGGGCGCCGTACCCGACCGACGCCGCGCTGTCCAAGGCGCTGACCGCGGCGAAGCGGACCCCGGAGCGGGCGTGGCTCGCCGAGGTGTCCGCCGTGGTGCTGCAACAGGCCCTGGCCGACGCGAACACCGCGTACCGGAACTTCTTCGCCTCGCTCAAGGGCACCCGGAAGGGCCGCAAGCTGGGCGCTCCGCGGTTCCGGTCCCGGCGGGACCGGGCGCAGTCGATCCGGTTCACCAAGGCCGCCCGGTTCACGGTCACCCCGGCGGTCGGTTGCGGCTGCCGGGGATCGGGGACGTGCCGGTGCGCTGGTCGCGCGAGCTGCCCGCCGAGGCGTCGTCGGTGACGGTGACCGTGGACGCGGCGGGGCGGTACCACGCCTCGTTCGTCGTCGACGTCCCCGACGCCCCGCTCCCGCCCATGGACCGGGAGGTGGGGATCGACCTGGGGCTGACCCACTTCGCGGTGCTGTCGGACGGGCACGAAGGTCGACGCCCCGCGGATCGCCCGCAAGGCCGCCGCGAAGCTGCGGCGCGCGCAGAAGGAACTCGCCCGCCGCCAGCAGGGCTCGGCGAACCGGCGAAGTCGCGTCCGCAAGGTCGCCCGCGTGCCACGCCCGGGTCGGGGACACCCGCCGGGACTGGCTGCACAAGCTGTCGACCACGATCGTCCGCGAGAACCAAGCTGGTCGTACGTGGAGGATCTGGCCGTGTCGGGTCTGGCGCGCACGCGCCTGGCCCGGTCGGTGCACGATGCGGGCTGGTCGACGTTCGTCGGCATGCTCGCGTACAAGGCGCGCGCGGCACGGGCGCACGTTCGCGAGGGTCGACCGGTGGTTCCCGTCGACCCGGGCGTGCTCGGTGTGCGGGGCCATCGGCGAGGCCAAGCCTCTGCACGTCCGCGCGTGGACCTGCCCGTGCGGGACCACGCACGACCGGGACGTGAACGCCGCACGCAACATCCTGGCCGCGGGACGCGCGGAGACAGACCAACGCTCGTGGAGCTGGTGTCAGCCGGGGCCTCGGTCCCGCAACCGGCCGTGAAGCGAGAACCCGCCGGGAGCACGGCATGAGCCGCGCAGACCGGAATCCCCGCCTTCACGGCGGGGAGGACGTCAAGGCCCCCCGATCGTGTCCACTGATATCGTGACGGACCCGTCGTCGCGCATCGTCGACTCGGGGTTGACGATGGTGATCGGCAACCTGGTGAAGGTCGTGGGGTGGTACGACAACGAGTGGGCTACAGCAACCGGCTCGTCGACATCACCGGCCTGGTCGCGTCGAAGCTCTGAGAGGACCGCCGTGTCGGACGAACCGGGGCAGGAGAGCGCCTGATGGCGCGGACGCCGCTGATCGCGGGCAACTGGAAGATGAACCTCAACCACCTCGAGGCCATCGCCCTGGTGCAGAAGCTCGCGTTCGCACTGCCCGAGAAGTACTACAAGCGGGTCGAGGTGGCGGTGCTGCCGCCGTTCACCGACATCCGGAGCGTGCAGACGCTCATCGACGGCGACCGGTTGAAGATGGTGCACGGGGCGCAGGACCTGTCGCCGCACGTGTCGGGTGCCTACACCGGCGACGTGTCGGGCGTGATGCTCGCCAAGCTCGGCTGTCGCTACGTCCTCGTCGGGCACTCGGAGCGCCGGGAGTTCCACGTCGAGGACGACGCCCTGGTCAACCGCAAGGTGCACGCGGCCGTGACGCACGGAATCGTGCCGATCCTGTGCGTCGGCGAGCGGCTGCCGGTGCGGGAGGCCGGCCGCCACGTCGAGCACACCACCGCCCAGTTGCTCGCCGGGCTCGAGAAGGTGTCGAGCCAGCACGCGCAGACGCTGGTGGTCGCCTACGAACCGGTGTGGGCGATCGGCACGGGCCGCGTGGCGAGCGCCGCGGACGCCCAGGAGGTGTGCGCCGCGATCCGGCAGGCGCTGGCCGGGAAGTACGGCGAGCCGATCGCCGCCGGGATCCGGGTGCTGTACGGCGGCTCGGTGAAGCCGGGCAACGTCGGCGAGATCGTCGCACAGTCCGACGTGGACGGCGCGCTGGTCGGCGGGGCCAGCCTGGATGCCGACGGCTTCGCGCAGCTGTGCGCGATCGCCGCGGGCGGCCCGCTGCCGTAGGCCGGGCGCCGCCGTAAAGCCGCCATCCGGCCCAGCGAGTTCTTCGGCGTGGACATCCCGACCCCGGGGGCGCCCGTGCCGCAGGTCCGCCGGTACCCTGGACCTCCCGGGCGTGGGAATGAGGATGGGATGCAACTCGCACTGCAGATCGTGCTGATCATCTCGAGCGTGCTGCTCGTGCTCCTGATCCTGCTGCACCGCGGGCGAGGCGGCGGCCTGTCCACCCTGTTCGGCGGCGGCGTGCAGTCGAGCCTGTCGGGCTCCAGCGTGGTGGAGAAGAACCTGGACCGGATGACGCTGTTCGTGGCGGCCATCTGGATCATCGCCATCATCGGTACGGGACTGCTGGTCAAGGCAGGCGTCTGAAG
>CAVRHG010000050.1:0-84218 GCA_963720845.1 uncultured Actinomycetota bacterium
ATGGTCGAGGGCTAGTGCACCGGTGATCCTCGCGCAGCAGGCGCCGGTCATCGGATCGGCCGTCCTGCCACTGCGCGAGTACCTCCTCACCGGGCTGACCGCGACGGTCGTGACGTTCCTGCTCACCGGGCCCGTGCGGGTGCTCGCGGTGCGGCTGGGGGCGGTCGCCTGGCCGCGCGGCCGGGACGTGCACTCCACGCCGACCCCGCGTTGGGGCGGCCTGGCGATGCTCGGCGGCGTGCTGGCCGGAGTGTTGCTGGCCTACCAACTGCCGGCGTTGCGGCTCGCCTTCGACTACTCGGACGAGGTCGTGGGCGCGCTCGTCGCGGTGGTCGTGCTCGGTGTGGTCGGGGTGCTCGACGACCGCTTCGAGCTCGACGCGATCACCAAGCTGGCCGGCCAGACGACCGCGGCGGGCCTGCTGGTGCTCGCCGGGGTGCAGTGGGTGACGTTCTGGATCCCGTGGGGCGGCGGGGGGACCGGGATCTCGGGCTCGTTCCTGATCCTGGGCGAGACCCAGGGTGTGCTGCTGACCGTCGTGCTGACCGTCGCGCTGATCAACGCGATGAACTTCGTGGACGGGCTCGACGGTCTCGCGGCCGGGATCGGGCTGATCGCCGCATCTGCCACCGCGCTGTTCGCGATCGGCCTGGTGAAGGCCAACGGCAACGATCCGGGTGCGTACTCGCCCGCGCTGCTCGCGGTGGTGCTCGCGGGCGCGTGCCTGGGGTTCCTGCCGCACAACTTCAACCCCGCCCGGATCTTCATGGGAGATTCCGGCTCGATGCTCATCGGGTTGATGCTCGCCGCGGCGACGACCACCGCGTCGGGTCGCATCGTGCCCGACGCAGACACGTCCGCGACGGACGTCATCGCGCTGTTCGCGCCGATCCTGGCCGGTGCCGCGGTGGTGTTCGTGCCGCTGCTGGACCTGCTGATGGCCGTCGTCCGCCGCACCCGCAAGGGCATGAGCCCGTTCTCGCCGGACAAGATGCACCTGCACCACCGCCTGCTGGAGATCGGGCACAGCCACCGCCGCGCGGTGCTGCTCATCTACCTCTGGGCGGGCGTGCTGGCCTATGGTGCGGTCGCGCTGGCACTGATCGCCGACCCGTTCGTCGTGTTGTGGGCGGTGGGCATCGGGCTCCTCGTGGCTGTGCTCGCCTCCGCCGTACCGAGACTGCGGGCCCCGAGATGACGAGCCCCGAGACGCGGGCGGCCACTTCGTCGGCGGCCTCGAGGCCGCGGCGGCCTCGCCCCGGGTATCCGCATGCGCTACAGCCTGTAGAAGCCGATCGTTCAGAAGCGGTTTCCCGCAGGTCACGGGGCGACCGGAAACCCACTCTCCCTGTGGTAGCGTCCGCGTCGCGGGCCGGAGGATCGGCCCGGTTTGTCCCGCCCAGGGGACGAGCACTTCTGGCGCCGAGGCGAGGAGAAGCTGGTGAGAGCCCACCCCCGGGCCGGACGGCGTCCGGCCCGTCGACGGTGAGCCCCGCGGTGGCAAGCGACGGCCCGCAACTGGGCGACCTGCTCTCCATGGGCATGACGCTCGCGCTCTGCGTCGTGATCGGCTTCGGTCTCGGCTGGCTCGGCGACCTGGCCACCGGGACCTTCCCCCTCATCGCGATGGTCGGACTGGCGCTGGGCGTCGTCGCCGCCACGGTCTACGTCGTCAAACAGTTCAAGAGGTACTCGTGAACGGCAGGTGCACCCCATGACGACGAGCGTGCCCTCCTACACCCCTCCGGTCACGCTGGCCACCTTCCGGCGCGCCGCGATCATGGCGGGGGTCGTCACCGCCGTCGCCGTCGTGGTGCTGGTGCTCGTCGGCTACCCACTCTTCGGCCTGTTCCTGGTCGTCGGCGTGGCACTGGGCACCCTGAACATGTGGCTGGCAGTCCGCTCGGTCGCCCGCTTCGCCACCAGCCGTCCGTCCAAGGCCCGCTTCTCCGGCTCGGTGCTCGGGCGCCTCGCGGTGATCACCGTGGTCGCGTTGGTGATGGCGTGGCTGGTGCGTCCCGCGGGTATGGCGATCTTCGCCGGGCTCGCGCTGTTCCAGGTGCTCGCGATCGTCAGCTCGATGCTGCCGCTGATCAAGGAGATCCGACAGAAATGACCGATCAGGCATGAGCACGGTCCTGGCCGCAGAAGGCGGCAGCATCACGCCGGGCGAGCACTGGACTGCAGAGGTCGGCGGGCTCACGTTCAACCTCGACACGATCATCGGCACGCTGATCGCGGGCCTCATCGTGTGCGGCCTGGGTTACTACATGGCCCGCCGCGCCACGAAGGGCCGTCCGTCCGGGCTGCAGGTGGCGTTCGAGGCTCTGACCGCGTGGGTGCAGGGCCAGGTGCGGGAAGGGATGGGCGTCCGCACGCCGCGTGGCGTCGTCGGGTTCTGCGTCACTGTCTTCGCGTTCATCCTGTGCTGCAACTGGTTCGCCGCGCTGCCGACGGAGCACTGGATCCCGCCGCCCACCGCGGACGTCAACCTGGTCTACCCGTTAGCCTTACTTGTGATCGTCTGGGTCAACGTGGCGGGCATCCAGGCCAAGGGCGCGAAGGCCTACTTCGGCCACTTCACGCAGCCCTACGCATTCCTGGCGCCGATCGAGTTCATCACGCAGTACCTGTCGCGTCCCGCGTCCCTGGCGCTGCGGCTCTTCGGGAACATCTTCGCGGGCGGGATCATGGTCGCGGTCATCGCGCTGATGCCCGCCTACATCCTGTGGCTGCCCAACGCGGTCTGGAAGCTCTTCGACATGTTCATCGGGGTCATCCAGGCGCTGATCTTCACCTTGCTCACCTTGATCTACTTCAGCGAAGCGGTGGGCAGCGAGGACGACACCGCCCACCACTAGACCCCGCCCCACCGCCCCACCCCAGAAGCAGTGAGCGCCGCCCCGAGACGGCGCGACAGGAATGAGGAGAGAGATGAGTGTTGTTCTGGCGCAGGCCGCCGAAGGTGTCACCGGCAACATCACGCTCGGCTTGGCCATGATCGGCGGTGGCCTCGCCCTCGGCGGTGGTGCGATCGGGGCGGCCATCGGCGACGGTCTCGCGGGATCCGCGGTCATCCAGGGCGTCGCCCGCCAGCCCGAGGCGGCCGGCCGACTCAACACGACGATGTTCCTGATCATCGGTCTGGTGGAGGGCATGTACTTCATCAACCTGGCGTTCATGGCGTTGTTCGTGTTCGTCCTGAGCTGAGCGGTCTTTCATGGAGCAGCCGTACACCATTGCCGCTGGGACCACGACCAACTTCCTCGTCCCGAACGCGACGATCTTCGTCGTCTCCCTCATCTTCCTGGCGATCCTGGGCTTCTTCTACCGGTTCATCGTGCCGCCGCTGACCAAGGCGATGGCCGAGCGGGACGAGATGAACCGCAAGCAGGCCGAGGAGCGCGACGCGGCGCAGCGCAGGCTCGCGGAGGCCAGGGAGCGCTACGACTCCGCGCTGGCCGTGGCCCGCGCACAGGCCACGGCGATCAAGGACGAGGCGCGGGCCGACGCGGACCGCATCCGCGACGACATGCGCGCCGAGACCGACCGCGAGGTCGCCGAGATCCACCGACGCGGTGCCGAGGAGCTCGCCGAGCAGCGCGCCCAGGCCGTCCGGGAGTTGCGCGGGCAGATCGGCGGCTTGTCCACCGATCTGGCGGGCCGGATCCTCGGTCGACCGGTGGACCACGACGACGACACCGTGCAGCGTTTCCTGGCCGAGCTGGACGAGCGGCAGACCGCGGGGGGGCAGCGCTGATGGCGGAGTTCATCGCGGAGCTGGTCGGATTCGCCGTCATGGTGTTCGTGCTGTGGAGGTACGTGGTGCCGCTGGTCGGCGACATGGTCAGGAAGCGGCAGAACGAGATCCAGCGCCAGGTCGACGAGGCCCAAGAGGCCACGCGCAAGCTGGAGGACGCCCACGGCCGCTTCGACGACGCCGTCCATCGGGCCGAGGCCGAAGGCGCCCGCATCCGCGACGACGCCCGCGCCGACGCCACCCGGATCCGCGAGGAGCTCAAGGAGCAGGCGGAGGCCGAGGTCGAGCGTATGCTCCAGCGGGGACGCGAGCAGCTCGTGGCGGAGCGCGACCAGGCTGCGCGAAGGCTGCGCGCCGAGGTGGGCGGCGCGTCGATGGAGCTGGCCGAGCGGGTGGTCCGCACCACGCTCGACGGCGACGGCGCCCGCAGAGACACCGTCGAGAGCTTCCTGTCCGAGATCGAGAGCCTGCCGTCGCCGCGGGGTAGCGTGCGCGCGACGACCGGCGGAGGGGCATAGCCGATGGCGTCCGTACTGCAGTCCGCCAGCCGCGAGGCGCTCAGGGCGGCCGCCGCCCGGCTCGACGAGCACATCGACGTCACCGGGGCGGCCGACCTCAAGCGTCTGGCCGACGACCTCTTCGCCGTGTTCGGGCTCCTCGACCGGGAGCACGCGCTGCGCCGTGCGCTGGCCGATCCGGCGACCTCGTCGGGGGCGCGCAGCGGCCTCGCGGACCGGCTGTTCGACGGCAAGATCGGCCGCCCGGCGTTGGACGTCGTGTCGGACGTGGTGAAGTCCCGCTGGTCGCGTGCGGGCGACCTGCTCGAAGGCCTCGAGTCGCTCGCCCGCGCCGCCGCGTTCGGGGTGGCCGAGAAGAACGGCTCGCTCGACCGCGTCGAGGACGAGCTGTTCCGGTTCGGGCGCATCCTCGACCGCGAGCCGGAGCTGTCTCGGTTGCTGTCGGACACCGCGACCCCCGTCGACAAGCGCGTCAGCCTGCTGCGTGACGTGCTCGTCGGGAAGGTGACCCCGGTCACGGCAACATTGCTTGAGCAGGCCGTGCGCAACCCCCGCAGCCGGAACCTCGTTGTTGCGGCCGAGGAGCTGTCCGAGCTCGCCGCGGCGCGCCGCGACCGCTACGTCGCGCACGTCCGCACCCCCGTCCGGATGACCGGCGAGCAGGAGCAGCGGCTCACCGACACCCTGACCCGGCTCTACGGCAGGCCGATCTCCCTGCAGGTGGAGCTCGACCCCGACCTGTTGGGCGGCCTCGTCGTCCGCGTCGGCGGCGAGCTGATCGACGGCAGCGTCGCGGGCCGCTTGGCCGCCGCCCGCCGCGCGCTCCCCAGCTGACCTCAACCCCGAAGGACTGACGTGGACATCCAACTGGACGGCCGCCCGCAGGCGGTACCAGCGGCTTGGCTGGGCGGGAGATACTGAGATGACAGAGCTGACGATCTCCTCGGAGGAGATCCGGAGTGCGATTGCGGGCTACGTCTCCTCTCTCGAGACGGATACGTCCCGGGAAGAGGTCGGCACCGTCATCGACACCGGTGACGGCATCGCCCATGTCGAGGGCCTCGCCTCGGCCATGACCAACGAGCTGCTGGAGTTCGGGGGCGGCGTGCTCGGCGTGGCGCTGAACCTCGACCAGCGCGAGATCGGCGCGGTCATCCTCGGCCCGTACGACGGGATCGAGGAGGGCCAGCAGGTGCGGCGCACCGGCGAGATCCTCTCGGTGCCGGTCGGCGACGCCTTCCTCGGCCGGGTGATCAACCCGCTCGGCGCCCCGATCGACGGCCTCGGCGAGATCGAGGCCGAGGAGCGCCGTGTTCTGGAGGTGCAGGCCGCCTCGGTGATGCAGCGCCAGTCGGTGTCCGAGGCCCTGCAGACCGGCATCAAGGCCATCGACGCCATGACGCCGATCGGCCGCGGCCAGCGGCAGCTGATCATCGGTGACCGCAAGACCGGCAAGACCGCCGTCTGTGTGGACACGATCATCAACCAGAAGGACGCCTGGGCGTCCGGCGACCCGAAGAAGCAGGTGCGCTGCATCTACGTCGCCATCGGCCAGAAGGGCTCCACGATCGCGGGCGTCCGCACCGCCCTCGAAGACGCGGGCGCGATGGAGTTCACGACGATCGTCGCCGCCCCGGCGTCTGACCCCGCGGGCTTCAAGTGGCTCGCCCCCTACACCGGCTCGGCGATCGGCCAGCACTGGATGTACGCGGGCAAACACGTCCTGATCATCTTCGACGACCTGTCCAAACAGGCAGAGGCCTATCGGGCGATCTCGCTGCTGCTGCGCCGTCCGCCGGGCCGCGAGGCCTACCCGGGCGACGTCTTCTACCTGCACTCGCGGCTGCTGGAGCGCTGCGCGAAGCTCTCCGACGACCTCGGCGCGGGCTCGATGACCGGCCTGCCGATCATCGAGACGAAGGCCAACGACGTGTCGGCCTACATCCCGACGAACGTCATCTCGATCACCGACGGCCAGGTGTTCCTCGAGTCCGACCTGTTCAACCAGGGCGTGCGGCCCGCCATCAACGTCGGCATCTCGGTGTCGCGCGTCGGTGGCGCCGCGCAGGTGCGGGCCATGCGCAAGGTCTCGGGCTCGCTGCGGCTGGACCTGTCGCAGTACCGCGAGCTGGAGGCGTTCGCCGCGTTCGGCTCCGACCTCGACGCCGCGTCGGCCGCCGCTCTGGGTCGGGGCAGCCGCCTGGTCGAGCTGCTCAAGCAGCCGCAGTACTCGCCGTTCCCGGTCGAGGAGCAGGTGATCTCGATCTGGCTCGGCACCAGCGGCAAGCTCGACGAGGTTCCGGTGGTCGACATCAGGAGGTTCGAGAGCGAGTTCCTGGCCCACGTGCGGCGCAACGACGAGGGCGCGCTCGCCGAGATCCGCGACACCGGCCAGCTCACCGACGAGAACGTCGAGCGGCTGGGAGGCGTGGTCAAGGACTTCAAGCGCAGCTTCACGACCTCCGCGGGCGAAACGCTGACCAAGGACGAGGAGCCGGTCGACGCCATGGAGTCCGAGGACGTCGACCAGGAGACCGTCAAGGTCCGTAAGCGGGACTGAGGACGACCTCATGGCGGCACAGATTCGCGTTCTGCGGAGGCGCATCCGTTCGACGCAGTCCATCAAGAAGATCACCCGCGCCATGGAGCTGATCGCGACCTCGCGGATCGTGAAGGCCAGGGCGCGGGTGCTGGAGTCGCGCCCCTACGCCGAGCAGATCACGGCGGTGCTCACCGAGCTGGCCAGCAACTCCGCCCTGGACCACCCGCTGCTGGTGGAGAAGGAGAACCCGCGGCGGGCCGCGGTGCTGGTCGTCACGAGCGACCGCGGCCAGGCAGGCGGCTACAACAACAACATCCTCAAGGAGGCCGAGGCGCTCTACTCGCTGCTGCGCGAGGAGGGCAAGGAGCCGGTCATCTACGTGGTCGGGCGCAAGGGCGTGAACTACTACCGGTTCCGCAACCGCGAGATCAAAGAGTCGTGGACCGGCTTCTCCGAGCAGCCCAGCTACGCGGACGCGGCCGAGGCGGCGCGCACGCTCGTCGAGGCCTTCATGGCCGACGACGACGACGACGAGAACAGCGTCGACGAGTTGCACCTGGTGTACACGCAGTTCAAGAACATGGTCACGCAGACGCCGCGGGCCCGGCGGATGGCGCCCATGGTCGTCGAGTACGTGGAGGATGCGACTTCGGGCGGCATTCAGCCGCTGTACGAGTTCGAGCCCGACGCCGACGCGCTGTTCGACGCGCTGCTGCCCAAGTACATTGGGGCGCGGCTGTTCTCGGCGCTGCTGGAATCCGCGGCCTCGGAGTCGGCCAACCGCCAGCGCGCGATGAAGGCGGCGACCGACAATGCGAACGAGCTGATCCGTGACCTGACTCTGGAGTCCAACCAGGCTCGTCAGGCCCAGATCACGCAGGAGATCAGTGAGATCGTCGGGGGCGCCGACGCTCTCGTGACCACAGGGAGTGACTGATGACCGCCACTGCTGACCACACCGGGACGGTGACCGGCCGCGTTGTGCGTGTCACCGGGCCTGTCGTGGACGTGGAGTTCCCTCGGGGCCACGTGCCGCCGCTCTACAGCGCGCTCGAGGTGCCCGTCGCGATCGGCGAGTTCAAGCGCACCCTGACGCTGGAGATCGCCCAGCACCTCGGCGACAACCTCGTGCGTACCATCTCCATGCAGCCCACCGACGGTCTGGTCCGCGGCCAGGAGGTCGCCGACCTCGGTCGTCCGATCTCGGTGCCGGTCGGTGACCAGGTGAAGGGCCACGTGTTCAACACGCTCGGCCAGTGCCTCGACGACCCCGACCTGAAGATCACCGGCGAGCTGTGGGGCATCCACCGGCAGCCGCCCCCGTTCGACCAGCTCGAGGGCAAGACCGAGATGCTGGAGACCGGCATCAAGGTCATCGACCTGCTCACGCCCTACGTCGTCGGCGGCAAGATCGGCCTGTTCGGCGGAGCGGGCGTGGGCAAGACGGTGCTCATCCAGGAAATGATCACCCGTGTCGCCAAGAACTTCGGTGGCACCTCGGTGTTCGCGGGCGTCGGTGAGCGCACCCGCGAGGGCAACGACCTCATCACGGAGATGACGGAGTCCGGCGTCATCAACGACACCGCGCTGGTGTTCGGTCAGATGGACGAGCCGCCCGGCACACGTATGCGCGTGGCGCTCTCCGCGCTCACGATGGCGGAGTACTTCCGCGACGAGCAGAACCAGGACGTGCTGCTCTTCATCGACAACATCTTCCGGTTCACCCAGGCGGGCTCCGAGGTCTCCACGCTGCTGGGTCGCATGCCCTCCGCGGTGGGTTACCAGCCCACACTGGCCGACGAGATGGGCGAGTTGCAGGAGCGGATCACGTCGACGCGCGGCCGTTCGATCACCTCGATGCAGGCGATCTACGTGCCCGCGGACGACTACACCGACCCGGCGCCCGCCACCACGTTCGCGCACCTCGACGCCACTACCGAGCTCTCTCGCCCGATCTCCCAGAAGGGCATCTACCCGGCGGTGGATCCGCTCACCTCCACGTCGCGGATCCTGGACCCGCAGTACGTCGGTGAGGACCACTTCCGCGTCGCCAACGAGGTGAAGCGCATCCTGCAGCGCTACGCCGACCTGCAGGACATCATCGCCATCCTCGGCATCGACGAGCTCTCCGAGGAAGACCGTCAGCTGGTCGGGCGGGCTCGGCGCATCGAGCGCTTCCTGTCGCAGAACCTGCTGGTGGCCGAGCAGTTCACCGGCCAGCCGGGCTCCACCGTGCCGCTCAAGGAGACGATCGAGTCGTTCGACAAGATCGCCAAGGGCGAGTTCGACAACGTGCCCGAGCAGGCATTCTTCCTCTGCGGCGGTCTGGAAGACCTGGAGCGCAACCGCAAGAAGCTCGAGGGCGGCAGCGACAATGGCTGAGATGGCCGTGGAGCTCGTCGCCGTCGAGCGGCGGGTCTGGTCGGGGAAGGCGAGCTTCGTCTTCGCGCGTACCACCGTCGGCGAGATCGGCATCCTGCCGGGGCACGAACTGCTTCTCGCGCAGCTGGAGGAAGCCGGGGTCGTCCGTATCGACGGGGTCGACGGGCCGTCCACCACGGTGGCGGTGCACGGCGGTTTCCTGCACGTCACACCGGAGAACGTCACGATACTGGCGGAGTCGGCCGAGATCGGCGAGGAGATCGACGTCGCCCGGGCGCGCAAGGCCCTGGAGCGAGCCGACCATTCGGAACCCGCGGATGTAGCGGCCGCGAGGCGGGCCCTGATCCGGCTGCGAGTCGCCGGCGAGCCCGAGTAGCAGGGCGGCCGGCGGTGGGACTAACGGAGCTCGTCGCCGGCATCCTGCTCGCCGTCTGCCTGCTGCTGGCCATCTGTCTGGTCGTACGGCGGGTGCGGCTCATCCAGGGCGGCGGCGTGGACGTGAGTCTGCGCCGCCGCCCCGGCGTTGCGGCGGATCCGAAAAGCGGATCGAGCTGGCTCGCGGGCCTCGGGCGCTACCGCGGCGACGACCTGGCCTGGTTCCGGCTCACCAGCCTCTGGCCGGGGCCCACCGTCGTCGTGGACCGTACGGTGCTGGAGATCGTCGACCGCCGGCCCCCGACGGAGGCCGAGTCCGCCGCGATCCCCACGGCGGGCGTGGTGCTGCGCTGCCGCACGCCCGAGGGTGCCCTGGAGCTGGCGATGCCCCCCGGCGTCCTGACGGGCTTCCTCGCCTGGCTGGAGGCCACTCCGCCCGGCCGAACGGGCTACCGCCAGGCCTCCTAACGCAGGCCCGGGCGCCACAGGACGTCGCCGCCCGGGTTCGCGACGCGGCCCAGGATGAACAACAGGTCCGAGAGCCGGTTGAGGTACTGCGCCGTCAGCGGATTCGTGCGCTCGGCGTCGACCTCCAGCAGGGCCCAGACCGAGCGCTCGGCGCGGCGCGTGACCGTCCGCGCCACGTGCAGGTACGCAGCCCCGGGCGTGCCGCCGGGCAGAATGAACGAGTCTAGCTTCGGCAGCCCCTCGTTGAACGCGTCGCACCACCCCTCCAGACGCGTCACGTAGTCCGCCGTCACGCGCAGGGGCGGGTACTTCGGGTGCTCGTCGATCGGGTTGCACAGGTCCGCGCCGACGTCGAACAGGTCGTTCTGCACCTGCCGGAGCGGGACGAGCACCTCCTCGGCGAGGCCGCCGACCGTCACCGCCACGCCGATCGTCGCGTTGCACTCGTCGGTGTCGGCGTAGGCCGCGAGCCGGACGTCGGTCTTCCGGACGCGCGTGAAGTCGCCGAGCGCGGTGGTGCCGTCGTCGCCGGTCTTGGTGTAGATCTTGGTCAGGTGCACGGCCATGCGCTGACGGTATCCGGCCGGGCCGGCCCCGGACGCGGGCGCTAGCGTCGTCGGCCGTGGTGGAGCATTTCGCGGTACGGGGCGGCGCCCGGCTGGTCGGGTCGGTCGACGTGGTGGGCGCGAAGAACAGCGTCTTGAAGCTCATGGCGGCGGCCCTGCTCGCCGAGGGCACGACGACGATCACCAACTGCCCCGAGATCCTCGACGTCCCGCTGATGGCCGACGTCCTGCGCAGCCTCGGCTGCGTCGTGGTCGTCGACCATGACGAGGTGACGATCGACGTCCCCGCCGAGCCCGGGGCGCAGGCCGACTACCGGTCGGTGTCGAAGCTGCGGGCGTCGGTGTGCGTGCTCGGCCCGCTGGTCGCGCGGTGTCGGCGCGCAGTCGTCCCGCTGCCCGGCGGCGACGCGATCGGCTCCCGGCCGCTGGACATGCACCAGGCCGGGTTGCGCAAGCTTGGTGCGACCACCGAGATCGAGCACGGCCGCGTGGTGGCGGAGGCGGTCGACCTGCACGGGGCGCAGATCTGGCTCGACTTCCCCAGCGTCGGGGCCACGGAGAACATCCTCATGGCCGCCGTGCTGGCCGAGGGCACGACCGTGATCGACAACGCCGCGCGCGAACCCGAGATCGTCGACCTGTGCACGATGCTGCAGCAGATGGGCGCCAAGATCGACGGCGTCGGCAGCTCGACGCTGACGGTGCACGGCGTCACCAGCCTGCAGCCCACCGCGCACCGGGTGATCGGCGACCGGATCGTCGGCGCGACCTGGGCGTTCGCGGCGGCGATGACACACGGGACGGTGACCGTCCGCGGCGTCGACCCGCACCACCTCGACCTCGTGCTCGACAAGCTGCGCACGGCAGGCGCGGCCGTCGCCGTCGGGCTGGACGAGTTCACGGTCGCGATGGACGGGCGGCCGCGCGCGGTCGACTTCGTCACGTTGCCCTACCCGGGGTTCGCGACGGACCTGCAGCCGATGGCGATCGCGCTGGCGGCCGTCGCCGACGGCACATCGATGATCACCGAGAACGTGTTCGAGGCCCGGTTCCGGTTCGTCGACGAGATGATGCGGCTCGGGGCGGACGCGCGGACCGACGGGCATCACGCGGTCGTGCGCGGCGTGGAGCGGCTCTCCAGCGCGCCCGTCTGGGCGAGCGACATCCGCGCGGGCGCGGGACTGGTGCTGGCCGGGCTGTGTGCGGACGGCGAGACGGAGGTGTGGGACGTCACGCACATCGATCGCGGTTACCCGCGCTTCGTCGAGAACCTGCGCGTGCTGGGCGCGGACGTCGAGCGGGTGACGGCGGACCCGGTGCGCTGACGGGGGACGCTGATTGGGAATCGTCGAGTTCGGGAATCACCCGGTCGGGCGATGCGCCAGTGCTCGACGAGGAGGAGTGGTCCGATGACCGACGCTGCCGGAACCGCACGTGAGGTGGCCAAGAGTCGGCCTGTGAAGTTCGGCGCGCGCATCGGTCTCGTCGCATACGGGATCACGTACCTGCTCATCGCGTGGCTGGCCCTGCAGGTCGCCTTCGGTGGGAGCGGTGAGCGGACGGACCAGAACGGCGCCTTCCAGACGATCGGGAGCGAGCCGTTCGGCCAGGTGCTGCTGTGGGTGCTCGTGGTCGGGTTCGTGGCCGTCGCGCTGTGGCGGCTCGGAGCAGGCGATCTTCGCGACGGGCGGGGTGCAGGACCAGTCCGAGCAGATCAAGAAGCGGGTCGACAACGGGGCCCGGGCGGTTGTCTTCGCGGCGCTCGCGATCATCGCGACGCGCACGGCCCTCGGCGCCGGGGAGCAGGGCACCGGGCAGGAGGCCGCGGCGGGCGTGCTGGGCTGGCCGGGCGGCCAGTTCCTCGTCGGCGCGGTCGGGCTCGTGCTCGTCGCCATCGCGGCGGTGAAGGCGAAGCACGGCTGGGAGAAGAAGTTTCTCGAGGAGATGAACCTGCCGTCCGACCAGAAGGCCCGTGCGACCGTCGAGCGGCTGGGGCAGGTCGGCTCGATCGCGAAGGCGGTGTCTCTCGGCCTGATCGGCGTGCTGGTGGTGGTCGCGGCCGTGCAGTTCGACCCGTCGAAGGCGAACGGGCTCGACCCCGCGCTCAAGGCGCTGGCGGCCCAGCCGTTCGGGATGTTCCTGCTGGGGATCGTCGCGGTCGGGCTCGCGGCCTACGGGGTGTTCTGCTTCTTCGACGCCAAATACCACCGGGTCTAGCGGACCACCGGTGTCGTCGGACCTATTCGATCGCACCTCGGCTGAGCACCACCCGGGCGACCTTGAGATCGTCCGGGAACACGAGGATCCGGTAGGTCGGCCCGTCGCGGCTGAGCGTCGCGCGGATGCCGGCCGCCGCGAGCCGGCCCTGCAGCACCTCCGCCGCGAGCGCGCCCGGCACCCGGGAGACCTCCTCCAGGAGGCCGAACGCCGTGGGGTCGTCCGGGTCGCCCAGCCGGGCCGTCGGCACCCTCCGGTCCGTGCCGAAGGTCCAGCGCAGCGCGACGACCATCAACCCCATCAGCAGCAGGGCGCCCAGGATCGCCCAGATCCGGGCTGAGGAGTCGGGCACCGGCCCAGTCTCCGCCGTGCTGCGCCGTGTCGCCACGCACGGGTGTGACCCACTTCAAAGGACGTCCGACTTATGGGTGCACAACCGTAGGATCAGTGGGCCCAGCTGGTCCTCGAGGCGGAGGTGCCCGGTGCCGTACCCCACCGATCGTGAACGCGACCGCCCCTGGGTCATCCGGACCTACGCCGGCCACTCGTCGGCCACGAAGTCGAACGCGCTCTACCGCCGCAACCTGGCGAAGGGGCAGACCGGTCTGTCGGTGGCGTTCGACCTCCCGACGCAGACCGGCTACGACCCGGACGACGAGCTCGCCCGCGGTGAGGTCGGCAAGGTCGGCGTGCCGGTGAGCCATGTCGGCGACATGCGCCAGCTGTTCGACGGCATTCCACTGTCCGAGGCCAACACGTCGATGACGATCAACGCGCCGGCGATGTGGCTGCTCGCGCTGTACGTCGCCGTCGCCGAGGAGCAGGGTGCGGACCGCGCGCAGCTGTCCGGGACGACCCAGAACGACATCGTCAAGGAGTACCTGTCGCGGGGCACGTACGTGTTCCCGCCCGCGCCCAGCATGCGGCTGATCACCGACATGATCGCCTGGTCGTACACGAACATCCCGAAGTGGAACCCGATCAACATCTGCAGCTACCACCTGCAGGAGGCCGGGGCGACGCCCGCGCAGGAGCTGGCCTACGCGCTGTCGACGGCCATCGCGGTGCTCGACTCGGTGCGGGACTCCGGCCAGGTCCCTGTCGCCGAGTTCGGCCGGGTCGTCGGGCGCATCTCGTTCTTCGTCAACGCCGGGCTCCGGTTCGTCGAGGAGATGTGCAAGATCCGGGCACTGTCCCGGCTCTGGGACGACATCACCCGGGAGCGCTACGGCGTGCAGGACGCGAAGGCCCGGCGCCTGCGCTACGGCGTCCAGGTGAACTCGCTCGGGCTCACCGAGGCGCAGCCGGAGAACAACGTCCAGCGCATCGTGCTGGAGATGCTCGCGGTGACGCTCTCCCGCGATGCCCGCGCCCGCGCCGTGCAGCTGCCGGCCTGGAACGAGGCGCTGGGCCTGCCCCGGCCCTGGGACCAGCAGTGGGCGCTGCGCATGCAGCAGGTGCTCGCCTACGAGACGGACCTGCTGGAGTACGAAGACCTCTTCGACGGCAGCCGGGTCGTCGAGGCGAAGGTCGCCGAGCTGGTCGACGGTGCCCGCGCGGAGATCGACCGGGTCCAGGAGATGGGCGGGGCGGTCGCGGCCGTCGAGTCCGGGTACATGAAGGGCGAGCTGGTGCGCTCGCTCGCGGCGCGGCGGCGGCGGATCGAGTCGGGTGACGAGGTGGTCGTCGGGGTGAACCGGTTCGAGACCACTGAGCCCAGCCCCCTGCAGGCCGACGGCGCCGGCGCGATCGAGGTGATCGACCCGGCGATGGAGGCGGCCGCCGTCGACGCGATCCGCGAGTGGCGGCTCGGACGGGATGCCACCGCCGTCGCGTCTGCCCTGGACGACCTGCGGGGCGCGGCCAAGACCGACGCGAACCTCATGGAGGCCTCCATCGTGTGCGCGAAGGTCGGCGTCACGACCGGGGAGTGGACCGGCGCATTGCGCGAGGTGTTCGGCGAGTTCCGGGCGCCGACGGGGGTGGCCGCAGCCGTCTCCGGCGAGGCCAGGGGCGAGCTCACGGCGGTGCGGGCCCGGGTGCGCGCGACGGGGGAGGAGCTGCACCAGCGGCTGCGCATGCTCGTCGGCAAGCCGGGGCTGGACGGGCACTCCAACGGGGCCGAGCAGGTGGCCGTGCGCGCCCGCGACGTCGGGTTCGAGGTGATCTACCAGGGCATCCGGCTGACGCCGGCGCAGATCGTGGCCGCCGCGGTGCAGGAGGGCGTGCACGTCGTCGGTCTCTCCATACTGTCGGGCTCGCACATGGAGGTCGTCCCGGCCGTGGTCGACGGCCTGCGCGCGGCGGGCGTGGACGACGTCCCGGTGGTGGTGGGCGGCATCATCCCGCCGGACGACGCCGCGGAGCTGCGCAAGCGGGGGGTCGCCGCGGTGTTCACGCCGAAGGACTTCCGGCTGACCGAGATGATGGACGCGATCGTCACGCTGATCCGGGCCGCCCAGGGGCTTGATCCTTAACGTCGCACCCGCGTTGCAGGCGGCCGTGGAGGAGGCGTACGCGGCGCGCGAGCACGAGTTCGGGCCTGACGATCCGCGCACGCTGACCGCGCTGGAGTGCCTGGCGACCGCGCACCGCCTGGCCGGCGATGCCGATGCGGCGATCCGGCTGGGCGAGGCGGCCATGGCGGCCCGTGAGCGCGTGCTGGGTGCCGCTCACCCGGACACGCTCGTCTCGCGCACACGATCGAGATCCGGGCGGCGCTGGCGTGCCGCCACGCGGTGAACGGGGAGCTCGGTGCGGCGGCGGAGGGGTACGACCGGGCGATCGCGGACGCTGCCGCGATTCTCGGCCCGCAGCATCCCGACACCGAGGCCCTGCGGGAGGAGCGCCGCCAGCTCTGTGAGCCGCCGTCTCCGGAGTGACCCGGCGGCCGGGCTCAGGTGTCGGGACGCTCGTCGCCGGGCTCGTCCTCGCGGTCGGCCCCGCGGCGGCGCAGCAACCGGAACCCCGGTACCCCCTGGATCGCCAGCCGGACGTCCTTGAGCACGTCGAGCAGCTCGTGCACGTCCGGGCCCACCCGGTCCAGCGTCGCCAGGATCGGCATGACGTCGGTCTCCATGTGCTCGGTGAACATCGGCACCTGGTCGACCAGGCGGATCAGTGCCTGGACCTCCTCCTCGGAGAACTCGTCGACGAACTGCCGTAGCAGCGGCGCACCCCGCTCCGCGATCGGCTGGAAGATCTCCAGGAGCGCCCGCGCGCCCGCGCTCGTGGCCCCCACCGACTCCAGCACCGCCTCGGCTGCGCCGGTGACCGGGATGATCCGCTCGACGACCAGGTCCGCGTCGTCGGCGACGCTGCCGGCCCGCACGACCACCACGGCGGCGCCCTCGGCCACCTCGGCGGCCCGCTCCGCGACCTGGTCGACGCGCCCCACCAGCGCCTGCGCGCCGCCGGCGACCGCCGTGACGTCGGTCAGGACGTCCTCGACGTGCCCGACCACGGCGTCGACCAGGTCCAGCGTGTAGCCCACCCGGGCCACGAGGCGCTCGGCCTCGGCCAGCAGGGCCGCGACGCGGACGGGAAGGTCCGCGACGACCTGCACCGCCTCGTCGGTCCAGCCCAGCACCGAACGCGCGGCGGAGACGAGGTCGGAGGGAGTACGGAGCAGGCTGCCGATGCTCAGGGGCATTCCCTGATCTTCGCCTATCGCCACGATCCTGCGTACGCCTGCGCTGGGACCGGCGCGTGCGGACTGCCGGGCGCGACGTCGTCTCCCATGGTGGGCCAGGGGATCGGCCCGCTCAACCTGCCCCGCCAGAACCTCCGCGGTCGTGCAGCTGCAGGAGGAGGTAGGCGGCGAGGCTCTGGGAGTCGGTGAGCTCGCCCGCACGGGCCATGTCCTCGAACTCCGCGGTGGTGAACCACGCCGTGCGCATGTCCTGCTCGGAGTGCTCGCGCTGGGGCGGGCCTGCGGTGAGCTCGGTCGCGAGGAACACGTGCCCGCGCTGGCTCGACATGCCCGGCGCCACTTCGAGGAACCCGATGCGCTCGATACGGCCGGCGACCAGCCCCGTCTCCTCTCGCAGCTCGCGGACGGCCAGCGTGGCCGGGTCGACGTCGGCCCGCTCGGGGGCGGTGCCTGCCGGGAACTCCCAGCGGCGGCGGCCGACGGGGTAGCGGAACTGCTCGACGAGGTGCAGCCGGTCGCCGTCGCGGGGGATGACCAGCGCGTAGGTGGGCTTGTCGACGACGCCGTAGATGCTCTCTGTGCCGTCGGCGAGCCGGACGGCGTCCTCGCGCACGGTCATCCAGGAGTTGGCGTAGACCTGGCGGCTGGTGAGCGTCTGCACGTGCACACGGTGCCGGGTGCGGGTGCGCGCGGTCGCGGCAGGGGCCCTACCGTGTCCCGGGTGCGCCTCGTCATCGCCCGCTGCCAGGTCGACTACGTCGGACGCCTCACCGCGCACCTGCCGATGGCTCCGCGCCTCCTGCTGGTCAAGGCCGACGGGTCGGTCTCCGTGCACGCCGACGACCGCGCCTACAAGCCCCTGAACTGGATGAGCCCGCCCTGCTGGCTGGAGGAGCAGCCGGGGGTGTGGACGGTGCGCAACAAGGCGGCCGAGTCGCTGGTGATCACCATCGACGAGGTGCTGCACGACACCAGGCACGAGCTCGGTGTCGATCCCGGGCTGGTGAAGGACGGTGTGGAGGCGCACCTGCAGGAGCTGCTGGCCGCGCACCCCACCACGCTGGGGGACGGCTTCACGCTGGTGCGCCGCGAGTACATGACGGCGATCGGCCCCGTGGACCTGCTGTGCCGGGACGCGGCGGGGTCGACCGTGGCCGTCGAGGTGAAGCGGCGCGGGGAGATCGACGGGGTCGAGCAACTGACCCGGTACCTGGAGCTGCTGGACCGCGACCCGCTGCTGACGCCGGTCACGGGCGTGTTCGCCGCGCAGCAGATCAAGCCGCAGGCCCGGACGTTGGCACAGGACCGGGGGATCCGCTGCGTGGTGGTCGACTACGACGCGCTACGCGGCCGGGAGACAGACGACCTGCGGCTGTTCTGACAGGGGAAGGCGGACCGTCCTCCGATGCCCCGCTCGAACCGTCACCGACGGCCGGACCACGTGCCGCTGCGTTCGGCCGCCGCCACGCACTTCGAGACCGGGCCGGACGGGGAGTGGGTGGTGCGGTCCGTGCCGGGGGCGTCGTCGACGAAGGACTACCGGTGCCCGGGCTGCGACCAGCTCATCCCGGCGGGCTCGGGGCACCTGGTGACCTGGCCGGCGGGCGAGCACGGCACCGTGGCGGACCGGCGACACTGGCACAACGGGTGCTGGGCGCACCGCTTGCACCGCCGGCCCGGTGGTCGGCGGCGCTGATCTGCTCGACTCAGCGGCGGGAGGCGCTGTTCTGGCGCTTGCGCCGGCGCTGCGTCGGGCGTCGGGCCTCCGCCGGGACCGGCTCGGGGAGGTCGGGCTCCCCGTCGGGCTCGGCGTCGGCCTGCGCGAGGTCGTGAGCCGGCTGCCCGTTCGAGCCGGACGCGGCGGGCAGCGCGGGGGCGTCGGGCGCGGGCGCCAGGGCGCGGACCGGGGGCGCGGGCTCCACCGCCGGGGCCGGGGAGGCCGCCGGCAGCGCCTCGGGCGCGAGGTCGTCGAGGGCCGTCCCGAGCTGTGTCTGCGCGCCGCGCAGCTGCGCGGCGATGCGCGCGCGCACGTCGGCGAGCTCAGCCACGCGGTCCCGGGCTTCGGCGATCATGCGGCGAGCGGTCTCCTGCGCGGCCGCGATCTCGGTGCGAGCCTGCCGGGCGACCTCCTCCCTGGTGTGCTGCACCCACTGCGCGACCTGCGCACGCTCCCTCTGGATCGCGGTCAGCGCCTCGGCGCGGCGCTGGTCCATGGCGATGGAGAAGTCCTCCTCCACCTTCGCCCGTCGCCGCTCCGACTCGGCCCAGGCGCCGGCCCGTTCCTGCTCGGCCCGCTCGGCGGCCAGCGCGATCGCGCGCTCGGCGCCGGCGCGCTCCTCGGCCAGCGATCGCCGGTCCGCCGCGCACGCCGCGTCTGTCTCCTTGCGGTGCCGGGCGGCCTCGGCGAGAACCGCCTGACCCTCGGCGCGCGCGACCGAACGGATCTCGGCCACCTCCCGCCGGCCCGCTCCCGCGACCTGCTCGGCCGTCCGGTCGGCGTCGGCGAGGCGGCGGGCGACCTCCTCGTCCGTGCGCCGCAGCATGTCGGCGACCTCGTCCTCGGCCAGCCGCAGCATCGTGCGCATGCGCTCGCTCATGCCCTGGACGTCCGACGGCCGGGCGGCCATCGTCCGCACCTGGGTCCGCAACCGGTCCGCCCGGAGCCGGGCCTCCTCGAGGTCGCGTCCGAGCTGGGCGGCCTGGTCGACGGCGGCGTCGCGATCGGCGACGAGGATGCGGATCTCCGCGTCCAACCGGCGCAGGTGGGTGTCGACCTGCTGCGGGTCGTAACCGCGCCGTCCTATGGCGAACACTCCGTCGGACGGGGGCGCGACGGGTTCTCCGGACATGGGCTTCACCGTACCGGCCGACGTACGGCCAGGCCGGATCGATACCGAGCGTGACCAGTGACTGTCACCCGGGCGGGGAACGTCGAGGTTCCCCGCCCGGGGCGACTGTGGTAATGCGTCAGACCCCGCGGAAGCGGTTGATCTCGGCGAGGTGCTGCTCGCGCCGTCCGTGGTTCACGACGCCCAGCCCCTCACGCGGGGCGAGCGCGAGCACGCCGACCTTGCCCTGGTGGGCGTTCGTGTGGACGTCGAGCGCGGCCTGGCCGGTCTCGGCGAGCGGGTAGACCCTCGACAGCGTGGGATGGATCAGCCCCTTGGCGACGAGCCGGTTGGCCTCCCACGCCTCGCGGTAGTTGGCGAAGTGCGAGCCGATGATCCGCTTGAGGTTCATCCACAGGTACCGGTTGTCGAACTCGTGCATGAACCCGCTGGTCGACGCGCAGGTCGCGATCGTGCCGCCCTTGCGCGCGACGTAGACGCTGGCGCCGAAGGTCTCGCGGCCGGGGTGCTCGAAGACGATGTCCGGGTCGTCCCCGCCGGTCAGCTCGCGGATCTTCGCCCCGAGCCGCTTCCACTCGCGCGGGTCCTGGGTCTGCTCGTCCCGCCAGAACTTGTAGTCCTCGGCGCTTCGGTCGATCACGCACTCGGCGCCCATCCGGGTCACGATCTCGGCCTTCTCCGGCGAGGAGACCATGCAGACGGGGGTGGCGCCGCCGTTGAGCGCGAACTGGGTGGCGTAGGAGCCCAGGCCGCCCGAGGCGCCCCAGATGAGCACGGTGTCGCCCTGCTTCATGCCCGCGCCATTGCGCGAGACGAGCTGGCGGTAGGCCGTGGAGTTGACGAGCCCGGGGGCCGCGGCCTCCTCCCACGTGAGGTGTGAGGACATCGGCATGAGCTGGTTCGACTTGACCAGAGCCAGCTCGGCGAGACCGCCGAAGTTCGTCTCGAAGCCCCAGATGCGCTGCTCAGGGTCCATCATCGTGTCGTTGTGCCCGTCGGGGCTCTCGAGCTCGACCGAGAGACAGTGCGCGACAACCCGGTCGCCCGGCTTCCAGGCGTTCACCCCCGGCCCGGTGCGCAGCACGACTCCCGCGAGGTCCGAGCCCACGACGTGGTACGGCAGATCGTGTCGCTTCGTCAGGGGCGACAGGCGTCCGTAGCGCTTGAGGAAGCCGAAGGTCGGGAGTGGCTCGAAGATCGACGTCCAGACCGTGTTGTAGTTGATGGCGCTGGCCATCACGGCGACCAAGGCCTCGCCCGGGCCGAGCTCCGGGGTCGGCACATTGTCGAGGTGCAGGCTCTTCCGGGGGTCCTTCTCATGGGAAGGCATTCCCTCGAACATCCCCACGTCGTCTGCGTGCACCGTCACCCCCCGGTAGTGCTCGGGGATGTCGAGCGCGCCGACGGCGTCGTAATGCTCGGTGAGGATGGCGTCGAGGATCTCCTGCACAACTGGCCTCCGATGGCTGAGTCGTGACCCGGTATCTGCTTGGTACTCCAAGCTACTGATCAGTATGGTAACCGGGCTGGGCGCTTGCGCCGATGTCTTCGGCGGGACTGTGAGCCATGCCACGAGGTTCGCTACGCAGGTCGGCGAGCAGCACCTGTGACGGGGACGTTAAGAACGCCGCACCGCGACACACTATGTGCGCGGCGCCCACATTCCCGGGCTCGATGGTGTGGCACCTGGTCGTCGGGTGGGGTGGGCGGTCAGTGCTCGCCCGCGGTCGCGGGCTCGACGAGCTCCACGAGTACGCCGCCGGCGTCGCGCGGGTGCACGAAGTTGATCCGCGAGTCCGCGGTCCCGCGGCGCGGCGCGTCGTAGAGCAGCCGCACGCCCTTTTCGCGCAGCGCGGCGCACGCGGCGTCGATGTCGGTGACGCGGTAGGCCAGCTGCTGGATGCCCGGACCGTTGCGGTCGATGAACTTCCCGATCGGCGAGTCCGGCCGCAGCGGGGCCAGGAGCTGGATGGCGGCTCCCGTGTCGCCCGGGGCCGAGAGCATCGCCTCGCGGACCCCCTGCTGCTCGTTCGTCTCGGTGTGGGTGGCGACGAGTCCGAGCGTGTCGGCGTACCAGGTGATCGCCTCGTCCAGGTCCGCGACCGCGATTCCCACGTGGTCGACGCCCGTGACCAAGGCGCCCAGTGATGAGGTCTTCATGTCCGGAATGTAAGCGGGGGATTGCGCGGCGCCATGTGTGACGGGTCACGTCACTCCCGGTTTCATCGCGTCCGTGCCCGCCGCCGAGGGTGGGTATGGTCCGGCCGTGGGTCGCCCTCCGGACGTCGAGGACCTGGTCGCCCGTGCTCGGCGCGGGGAGCACCGGGCCGTCGCGAAGCTGATCTCGCTCGTCGAGACCGACACGGCGGCCGGCAACACGCTGCTGCGGGAGGTCGCGGCCCGGCTCGCCCCGCACACGGGACGCGCGCACGTCGTGGGGCTGACCGGGCCGCCGGGCGTGGGCAAGTCGACCTCGACGTCCGCGTTGGTCGCCGCCCTGCGCCGGCGCAGCCGCCGGGTGGGCGTGCTCGCCGTCGACCCTTCCTCGCCGTTCTCGGGCGGTGCGCTGCTCGGCGACCGGGTGCGGATGGGCGAGCACGCGACGGACGAGGGCGTGTTCATCCGCTCGATGGCGAGCCGGGGGCATCTCGGCGGCCTGGCCTGGTCCACGCCGCAGGCGCTACGGGTCCTCGACGCCGCCGGCTGCGACGTCGTGCTGGTGGAGACCGTCGGCGTGGGGCAGTCCGAGGTCGAGATCGTCGCGCTGGCCGACACCACGGTGGTGCTGCTCGCGCCGGGGATGGGCGATGGCGTGCAGGCCGCGAAGGCGGGGATCCTCGAGGTCGCCGACGTGCTCGTGGTGAACAAGGCGGACCACGAGGGTGCGCGGCGGACCGTGCGGGACCTCGAGCTCGCGATCGCGATGTCCGACGACGGCGGCGCCGACCGCGCCGGCTGGACGCGGCCCGTCGTGTCGACCGTCGCCGTGCGGGGCGAGGGGATCGACGATCTCGTGGCCGCCCTCGACGCGCACCGCGCGTGGCTGGACGAGACGGGCGCGCGGGTGGTCCGCCGTCGGGCGCGGGCCGCCGCGGAGATCGAGGCGATCGCGCTGGAACAGGTGCGGGCGCGGATCGGTGACGTCCGCGGCGCGGGGGCGCTGCCCGGGCTCGCCGACCGTGTCGTGACCGGCGACCTCGATCCCTACCGGGCCGCCGACGCGCTGCTGGGCTCGGCGCTCCCGGTCGAGGGTCCCTGACCGTATAGACGGGGTCCATGGACACCGTCGAGCAGGCGCAGCACCCGGTGTGACCCGATCCGGGTGGCGAGTGCCCGCGCGGCCTGCGCGTGGGCTCCGGCGTCGTCGTCGCGGCCCGCGGCGGCGCAGGCGCGCGCGAGCTCGGCGTGCAGCTCGGCCCGCTCGCGTGCCGACCGGGGGCGCTCGGCCAGGGCGGCGGACAGCTGCTCGGCCGTCGAGCCGTCGCCGGGACGGCCGAGCGCGCGGCGGTGCCCGAGGCCGAACCCTGGCTCGGCGAGCTCGACGGCGACATCGCGCGGCGGGTGCGTGCGGTCCGGCCGGGGCCGGGCGTGCTCCAGGACCGCGAGCGCGTCGTCCGGCGCACCGACGTCGACCAGCGCATCGGCGTGCCCGGCCGCGGCCGCGGCGGCGAGGTCGCCCGCGCCCGCGGCCCGGGCCGTCTCGGCGGCGCGGGTGAAGCGCGCGACGGCGGTGTCCGGGTCGCCCCCGTCCAGGGCCTGGGTGCCCGCGAGCAGGCAGGCCCTGGCGAGCAGCGTGGCCACGGGTTGGTGTCGGTCCGGGTCGGGCAGGTGTGGCAGGACGGATTCGAGCTGCCCGACGAGCACCCGGACGGCCTCCGCTGCCCCGGCACCGCCGAGCCGGTCGTCCAGTTGCTGGGCCGTGGTGAGCTGCGCGTGCCAGAGCGCGACGACGTCCGCGTCCACCGCGGCGGCTGTCGCGAGCCGGGCGCGCAGGCGGGCGACCGGGCCTGCCGGGTGCGGTGCGGGAGCCGGAGGTGTGAGGTCGACGCCGGATTCCGCGTACAGCTCCTCGAGCAGGGCCCGGTACGGCGCCTCCGGTGTGGCGTGCCCGTTCTCCCAGCGTGAGAGCAGCGTCTTCAGGCTCGCGGCCGAGGCGACGGGGACCCCTCGCTCGCGGGCCAGGCGGGCCAGGGCGCGTGCGGCGACCGCCTGGGACCAGCCCTGCGCATCGCGGGCGGCGCGCAGGGATGTCGGTCGTGTGGCGGCCACGGACCCGAGAATGTCGGTGGCCGACCGTACTGTCAACGGTGTTGAGGCAACGGCCCGTCAACAGCGGCCGGCACCCACGAGGGGGAGTACGGAAATGGACGCGACGACATGCGGGGTGTGCGCATTGGCGGGGGCGACGGGAGGTGCGCTCGTCGGGTTCGGCGCTGGGCGCCCTCGGCGGCGGCGTCCGCGGGGGAGCGAGCGCGGCCCGGGCCGGCGGGCCGGGCGGATCTGGCCCGGCCGTCGCCCGGGCAACCGGCGGAAGCACGGCCGGTGAACCAGTGCCACAGCGCGTCCGGGCACTGCCGACCTAGCTCAGCGAGGGTGCGGGGTACGGGTGGATCAGGCGAGGTCGGCGGACGGCTCGTCGTCGAACAGGTAGGTGCCCGGCTCGGCCGCAGGGTCCGGCTCGGCCGCGAAGTCGCCCGCGGCGTGCCGGACCCTGCCGAGCAAGGTCGTCAGCTGCGTCTCCTCCTGCGGCGTCAGGCCGGAGAGGCCGAAGTCGACGTTGGTCACCGCCTTGGTGGCGTCCTCGAGCGCCGCGCCGCCACCGTCGGTGATCTCCACGAGCGTGGCCCGCCGATCCGTGGGGTGCGGCACGCGGCGCACCAGGCCGTCGGCCTGCAGCCGGTCGACGATGTTGGTGACGCTCGTGGGGTGCAGCTGCAGGCGTTCACCCATCACCCGCATCGGCAGCCGCCCGTGCCGGGAGAAGCTCAGCAGCACCAGCGCCTCGTACCGGGCGAAGGTCAGCCCGTGCGGGCGAAGGGCGCCGTCGACGGCCGACAGCAGGATCTGCTGCACCCGCATCACGCTCGTCACCGCGGCCATCGTGCGGGACGGGCCGATGCGCTCGTCCCACAGCGCCGCCGCCCGCAGGATCGGGTCGAACGGCAGGGGCTCCCGCGACGTCATGATGACCGACGCTAGCAGTGTCCTTCGCCACTGTTCCGCCGACCGGGCGTTCGGACGTCGAGCGCGGCGGCAACTTCGGTCCGAAGTGGACAGTGAGTGATCGGCGGTGAGCGGGCGGCGCTCGCGCGGCCGCAGACCGCTGCGGCACCCTGTGGCCATGCTCGTGGCATTCAGCGTGGCGCCCTCAGGGGGCGGAACGGACAGTGTCGGGGACGTCGTGGCCGAGGCGGTGCGGGTGGTCCGGGAGTCCGGGCTGCCGAACGAGACCACCTCGATGTTCACCACGATCGAGGCGCCGACGTGGGACGAAGCGATGGAGGTGGTCAAGCGCGCCGTGGAGGCGGTCGCGGCCAGGGCGCCGCGGGTGAGCCTGGTGCTGAAGGCCGACATCCGGCCGGGTTGGACGGGGCAGCTGCACGCGAAGGTGGAGAGGGTGGAGCGGGCGCTCGACGGCCCGGTCGCCGACGAGGGCTGACGGGCCGGGGCGCGTCAGCGGGGCCGGGCAACGGCCGGCCCCGCCGGGGCGCTGGGAGCGTCAGCGCATCGCGATGTTCAGGGTGAAGAAGAAGAGGCCGATCAGGATCGCGGCGACGCCCAGCCCGATGCCGATCTTGCCCTGCTTGGCGACAGCCGGGTGCTTGACGGCCAGGACGCCCATGACCACGGCGGCCGTGCCGACGATCCAGCCGAGGATCGACACGGGGCTCACGAGCAGGGCGATGGCGCCGACGATCAGCGCCACCTTGCCCGTGGCGGGGTTCTCCTGGCGCGCGGTCTTCTTGCGCGCGTCGTCGAGGAGGCGGTCGGCGACGGTGTTGTCCGAGCTCATCGGAAGTCCTTACTACGACGGGTGACGGAAGCCGCGCGGGCCGCGAACCCTGCGGGAACGTGCCAGGCACGTCCCCGGTCGACCTCGAGCGCCGCGCATTCCTGCAACGAGCCGGTCTCGCGGCAGGGTGCTCCACCGGATCGGTGATCACGCCTTCCCGGACGGGGTGCGCGATGGCCGGTTCGGCTGCGCGGCGTGACAAGGGGACCCGATGGGGTGGCGGTCAGGTCGCCGAACCTGGGCGTCCGGGCCCTTCAGGATCTACCGTCCGGTCGTGCGGGACGACGACGTCGACAGCGGAGGAGCAGTCGTGGAGCAGGCGGACGAGCACCGGGCCCGGAGGCTGTGGCGGGCACTCGAGCCCTACCACGCCGTCGTCTACTTCGCCGCGGAGCCGCCGGCCGCCTGCGCGGAGCTCGGCACGCGCGGGTACTGGATGAGCTACTTCGCGCTGCGGGCCGCTCCGCTGGGCGCCGCCCCGCCGGAGCTGATCGCCGCACTGTTCTACGGGTTCGCCCCTCGGCTCGTGGCCCGCGCGGTGCCCGACACGTGGCGGGTGGCGGCGCCGGAACGGTTCCTCGCGGTGCGCCTGGAGGCGGTGGACGCCGCGCTGCACCGGCTCCTCGGCGCGGAGACGCTGCGGTCGGCCGAGGTGGCCGAGGCGGCCGGGCTCGCCCGTGAGGCCGCGCTCGCGGCACCCACGGCCGGGCGGGCGATGGGTGCCGCGAACGCCGCCCTGCCGTGGCCGGAGCCCGCACACCTCGTGCTCTGGCACGCCCAGACGGTGCTGCGCGAGCACCGCGGCGACGGTCACGTCGCCGCGCTGCTCACCGCGGGGCTGGACCCGGTGGAGTCGCTGGCGCTGCATGCCGCCGAGCTCGCGATGGACCCCGCCTGGATGCGTACCCGCCGCGGCTGGACCGAGGACGAGTGGGCGGCAGGCGTGGACCGGCTGGTCGAGCGGGGCCTCCTGGGCCGGGACGGGGCGCTCACCGATGCGGGTGGGGCATGCCGCGCCGCGGTGGAGGCGAAGACCGACGCTCTCGCGGACGCACCGCGCGCCGCACTCGGCGACGCCCGCGCGGCCCGCCTGACCGAGCTGGTGGAGCCGCTGGTGCGCGCCATCGTCGCCGGTGACGGGTTCATGCGGGACAACCCGATGGGCCTGCGGCCGCTCGGCCCTCGTTGACGCGTCTGATCGATCCAGGACGACCCCGGGGTCGACGAGGGGTTCTTGCCGATGGTGACGGCACCCTCGTGAGCGTGTCGTGCCAGGATGGAAGGCGTGTCACGTCCCGATTCCCGCAAGGCGGCCCAGACCGCCGCGCTGTCCCGCGCCATGGCCGGCGCGGTCGATCTCGCCGCCGTGAAGGCCCGTTCGGAGGCTGCTGCCACCCGCGCGAAGGCGCCCACCGCGGACGCCTCCGGGCCCACGGCGCCCACCGGGCAGTGGGTCATCGACGTCACCGAGGAGACGTTCCAGGCCGAGGTGCTCGAGCGCTCGCTCGACGTCCCGGTCGTCGTCGACCTGTGGGCCGAGTGGTGCGGCCCGTGCAAGCAGCTGTCGCCGGTGCTGGAGCGGCTCGCCGAGGCCGGTCGCGGTACCTGGATCCTGGCCAAGGTGGACGTCGATGCGAACCCGCGGATCGCGCAGGCGTTCGGGGTGCAGTCGATCCCGATGGTGGTCGCGGTCGTCGGCGGCCAGCCGCTGCAGCTGTTCAACGGCGCGCTGCCCGAGCCCCAGGTGCGGCAGACGATCGACTCCATGATCGAGCAGCTTCGCGACCGGATGCCCGGCATCATCGCCGCGGAGAAGGCCGCGGCGGGCGAGGGTCAGGATCCGATCGAGGAGCCGGACGATCCGCGGTTCACCGCCGCCGAAGACGCCCTGGAGCGCGGCGAGTACGCCACCGCCGAGGCGGCCTACCAGCAGATCCTCGCCGAGGAGCCGGGCAACGAGCAGGCCCTCGCGGCGTTGTCGCAGGTCCGCTTCCTGGTCCGGGCGGAGAGCGCGGACCCGTCGGCGATCGGCCGCGCCGACGCCGCGCCGGATGATCTCGACGCCCAGCTGGCCGCTGCGGACGCCGAGGTGGCCGTGGACCGGGTCGAGGCCGCGTTCGCCCGTCTTGTCGCCACCGTCGCCCGCACGTTCGGCGACGACCGCGACCGCGTCCGCGGACACCTGGTCGGCCTCTTCGAGCTGTTCCCGGCCGACGACCCGCGGGTTGCGACCGCCCGCCGGGCCCTGGCGCGCGCCCTGTTCTGACCGATCCCTTCCGCAGTGCAGGTGACGGCGTCGGATACCGTGGACGGTCGTGTCCGCCGCCGATCCCGCCCGCTCGCCGAGCGCCGACCGCGCGCGCCCCCCGATCCGGCACGTCGCCGCCGCGCTGCTCGTGCTCGCGTGCCTCGTCGCGGCCGTCGCGTTGCAGCTGACGCACCCGCCCGCGCTCCTCGCCCTGCTGCCCTCACCGGACATGCACGAGCTGCACCCGGACTTCGACACGTTCCGGGCCTCGGCCTTCGCGCTCGTCCAGGGCGGCGACATCTACGACACCCCCGCCAAGCTGCGGAACCTGAACCCGCCCCTGCTCGCGGTGCTGATCACCCCGTTCGCACTGCTCGACGCACTGCCTGCCTACCGGCTCTTCACGGTGCTGAGCCTGCTCATGGTGGTCGGCGCCGTCCTGGCGGTGGCCCGCGAGCTGCGGCTGACCGCCGGGGTGACCGCAGCCGTCGTCCTCGTGGTCCTCGCCGCGTCGCCGCTGCACGGAACACTGCTGCTCGGGCAGATCTACGGGCTGCTGCTCGTCGGACTGGTGGCCGGATGGCTCGCCGAGCGCCGCGGCCACCCGCTAATCGCGGCCGCGTGCTACGGCGTCACCGTGGCGCTCAAGCCCTCGCTCGGCCCGCTGCTGCTGCTCCCGCTGGTGCTGCGCCGGTGGCGCCCGGCCGCCACCGGGTTCGGCGCCGCCGCCGCGGCGTCACTGCTCGGCGTGCTCGTCGCGGGCCCGACCAGCGGGCTGGAGTGGCTGCGGATCGGCATCACCGAGCCCGTGCCCGACACCTCCGACAACGCCTCGCTGCCCGGGCTGGCGGTGCGACTGGGGCTGCCGTCTGCGGTCGGTGCCGTGCTGGGCCTGGCCGTGCTCGCCGGCACGTTGGCCGCACTGGGCCGGTGGCGCAGGCAGGTCGACCCGGCGGGCACCGCCCCGTGGGCGGTGCTGGCGGCCGGGCTGGTGATGTCGCCGATCGCCTGGCACAACTACCTGATGCTGTTGTGGCCGGGTGTCCTGCTGCTCCTCGCGGTCGACGGCCGGACGCCGTACCGGCCGGGTCGCGCCGCGGTCCTGCTCGCCGTCGCCGTGATCCCGGTGTCGTGGAACGCGCTCTGGCCAGCCGGGCAGGACTGGGCCCTCCCCGGCCGGACGCTGTACTGCGCGGTGCTGCTGGCCTACTGGTGGGTCCTGCTCTCGTCGTCCCGGTCCGCCGATCCGGTCGCCGACGGTATGCGGGGGACTCCGGCGGAGCCCTCCCGGGCCGCGAACGGCGCCACCGCGGCGGCCTGCCCGATGTCCGCCGCCTGCTCGGCCCCGATCTCATCCTGCACAGGCCGCTCAGGGGCCAGCCACAGCACCCCGGTCGGCGGCAGGCGCAGTGCGGCCGACGCGGGCCGCCCGTGCCACATCTGTGGCTCGGCCTCGACGACCCCCAGGTTGCCCACGCCGGAGCCGCCGTAGATCTCGGCGTCCGTGTTGAGCACCTCGCGCCAGCGCCCGGCGAAGGGCAGGCCGACCCGGTAGTCCTCGCGCGGGCCGCCGGAGAAGTTCGCCACGCAGGCCAGCACCGTCGGGTTGCCGTCGGCGTCCACACCGTGGCGCAGGAAGCTCAGCACGTTCCCGGCGGCGTCGTTCGCGTCGATCCAGGAGAAGCCCTCGGGCGTGTTGTCCCGCGTGTACAGCGCGGGGCTGTCCTTGTAGACGCGGTTGAGGTCGCCCACCAGGCTCTTGATGCCGCCGTGCAGCGGGTTGCCCAGCAGGTCCCAGTCCAGCGAGCGCTCCTCCGACCACTCCCTGGCCTGCCCGAACTCGCTGCCCATGAACAGCAACTGCTTGCCGGGGTGGGCCCACATGTACGCCAGCAGGGCCCGCACGTTCGCGGCCTTGTTCCAGGAGTCGCCGGGCATCCGCTCCCACAGCGACCCCTTGCCGTGCACGACCTCGTCATGGCTGATCGGCAGCACGAAGTTCTCGCTGAAGGCGTACATGAGCGAGAACGTCATCTGGTTGTGGTGGTAGCCGCGGTAGATCGGGTCCTTCCCGATGTAGCTGAGGGTGTCGTGCATCCAGCCCATGTTCCACTTGAACCCGAAGCCCAGGCCGCCGAGATGCGTCGGCCGGGTCACGCCGGGCCAGGCCGTGGACTCCTCGGCGATGGTCATCGCGCCGGGGTGGTGGCGGTAGACCGTCGCGTTCATCTCCTGCAGGAACGCGACCGCGTCCAGGTTCTCCCGGCCGCCGTAGACGTTGGGCAGCCACTGGCCCTCGGGGCGGGAGTAGTCGAGGTAGAGCATCGACGCCACGGCGTCCACCCGCAGGCCGTCCACGTGGAACGTCTCGAGCCAGTACAGGGCGTTCGCGACGAGGAAGTTGCGCACCTCGCGGCGCCCGAAGTCGAAGACGTATGTGCCCCAGTCGGGCTGCTCGCCGCGGCGCGGGTCCGCATGCTCGTAGAGCGGGGTGCCGTCGAAGCGGGCGAGCGCGAAGTCGTCCTTGGGGAAGTGGCCCGGAACCCAGTCCACGATCACGCCGTAGCCCGCCTGGTGCAGGGTGTCGACGAAGTACCGGAAGTCGTCCGGGGTGCCGAACCGCGCCGTCGGCGCGTAGAACGAGGTGACCTGGTAGCCCCAGGACCCGCCGAACGGGTGCTCGGCCACCGGCAGCAGCTCGACGTGGGTGAAGCCTGTCTCGCCCAGGTACTCGACGAGTGCGTGGGCCATCTGCCGGTAGTCCAGCCCCGGCCGCCACGAGCCCAGGTGGACCTCGTAGACGCTCATCGGCTCGGCGTACGGGGTGCTGTGCGCGCGCCGCTCCATCCACTCGGCGTCGCGCCACTCGTGGTGCAGCGTCGTCACGACCGACGCCGTCGACGGCGGGATCTCGGTGGCGAACGCCATGGGGTCCGACTTCTCCCGCCACACGCCGTCCCGGCCGAGGATCCGGAACTTGTAGCGGGTACCGACGCCGACGCCGGGCACGAAGATCTCCCAGACCCCCGAGCTGCCCAGCGAGCGCATGGGGTGGGTCCAGCCGTCCCAGCCGTCGAAGTCGCCGGTGACCCGGACGCCCTGGGCCGTGGGTGCCCAGACCGCGAAGCTGGTGCCGGTGACCGGACCCGACGGGGTGTCGTAGGAGCGGACGTGGGCGCCGAGGGCGTCCCACAGCCGCTCGTGGCGGCCCTCGCCGATCAGGTGCAGGTCGATCTCGCCGAGGGTGGGCAGCCAGCGGTACGGGTCGTCCACGGTGTGGACCTGCTCGCCGTAGCGCACCTGCAGGCGGTAGTCGCCGGGCGCCTCGGGCACGACCCCGGACCACAGCCCGGCGTCGTGCACGCGGACCAGCGGGTATGCCCGCTGCGGATCGCCCTCGACCAGGACGGCCACCTCGTCGGCATGCGGGCGCAGCGTCCGGACGACGGTGCCGTGCGGATGCGGGTGTGTGCCCAGCACCTCGTGCGGGTTGTAGTGGGCCCCGCCGAGGACGCGGTCGATCGTGCCCTGGTCGGGCGGGCAGGCGTCGATCGTCTGGGTCTGGTGTTCGCGCTCCACAGGCGAACCTTATTGCGCCCATCACGTCCGCGCTTCACGTGGCCCCGGTCGATGGGAGCGCCGATTTCCCGGGGTCAGGGGCGCGCGGTCGGCGGAAGGCGGGCGACCCGAGCGCGCCGTCCGCGCCGTGCGGAAAGGATCTCCGCCCTTCGGGTGTCCCTGACTCGGAGGAGGATCAGCCCGCGGACGAGCCCGACGTGGCGCCCGCCGTCAGCCGCTTGATCGACGACAGCGGGATCGGCACCCAGCCCGGGCGGCTGCGGGTCTCGTAGACGACCTCGTAGACGGCCTTGTCCAGCTCGAACGCGCGCAGAACCGGGCCGTGGCGGCGCGGGTCGACGCCCGCGCGCACGGCATAGCCGTCGCAGAACGCGTCGCGGTTGCGCGCGGTCCACTCCTTCGCGTGCCACAGCAGCGGCGACGGCGCCGTCCGGTCGTCCGCGAACGCGCGCGGGTCCGACGACAGCAGCTGGTGCAGCGCCGCGTAGTCGAACGAGCGGAGCATCCCGGCGACGTCGCGCATCGGCGAGTCCGGACGGCGCCGCTCGGCGAGCGGGGCCGACGGCTCGCCCTCGAAGTCGAGGATCAGCCAGCCGTGCGTGGTCCGCAGTAGCTGGCCGAGGTGCAGGTCGCCGTGCACGCGGTGGGCGAGGATCGGATCGGGCAGCCCGGCCACCGCGTCGTAGACGGTGCGCACGGCGTCGACGTACGGCGCGAGCACGGGCGCGTCCCGCGCGGCGGCGTCCAGGCGTGCGCTCCACGCGGCGGCGAGCTCGGCCGGATCCCGCTCGGCGGTACCCAGTGCCCGGGCCAGCTCGACGTGCACGATCGCGACCGTCTCGCCGATCCGCGACGCCTCGCCTGCGAAGTCCCCGCCGACCTCGTCCGCGCGGAGGTCCGCCTCGGCGAACAGGTCGCGGACCGAGGCGAGCGCCATCGCCCAGCCGTCGGCGGAGTTGCCGGCGAAGTCCTGGAGCATCGCGAGGGTCGTCGGCTGACCGCCGAGCGAGCCTTCGACGGCCCCCTGCAGCGCGGCGACCTCGTTGCTGCCCACCGACCGCAGCGCCCGGTGCAGCTCGAGGTCCGGGTTCACCCCCGGGTTGAGCCGCCGGAACAGCTTCATGATCGTCCGCTCGCCGAACACCACGGACGTGTTCGACTGCTCGGCGCCCATCACCCGGCCGAGCCCGGGCGGTGCGAGCGTGGCGCCCGCCTCGGGCACGAACCGCACGGCGCCGATCGTGCGCCCGGATCGGACCGCCTCCAGCAGCCAGGCCGTGGCGGTGTGGTCCCACAGGGCGTCGTAGGCGCACAGGCCGCCGACCCGGCCGATCGTGACGTGCTCCAGCTCGCCCCGCGCCTCCTGGCGGCGGCCGAGCAGCAGCTGGTAGTGCTGCGCGGGCCCGCCGTCGGCGAAGGAGACGGCCAGCACCAGCAGGTCGAGGAACGGTTCGCTGTCGGTGAGCGAGGTCGCGGACACCACGTCGACGGCGCCGACCACGCGTCCCTTCGCCCCGAACCACCGCTGCCGCCCGAGCCACTCCGGCAGGTGCGGCACGAGCTCCTCGACGAACGACACTGCTGCGCCTCCTCACCGGCGCGGTGGCGCCGGTCCGTCACGTTCCGCATCGGCCGCGCGGTCGGCGGCCGGCGCCCCGACGGCGTCACCCCGTCGGATCTGACCTGGTTGGAGGTGACCTTACGGCTTCCGGTCCGGTCCCGCGGGCGTGATGGAGAACCAGTAGAAACCGTGACCCGGAAGCGTGAGCAGGTAGGGCAGCTCGCCGATCGGCGGGAACGGCACGCCACCGGTCAGCTCGTGGGGCACGCCGCCCTGCCATGCCGACAGGTCCAGCTCCACCGGCTGGGGGAACCGCGACATGTTGTTGACGCAGAGCACGGTGTCGACCCCGTTGGTGCGCATGTACGCCAGCACCGTCGAGTTCGTGCCGCCGAGCTCGCGGTACTCGCCCAGCCCGAAGGCGTGGTGGCGCTTGCGGATCTCGATCATCCGCCGGTTCCAGTGCAGCAGCGACGTGGTCGAGTTGAGCTGCGCCTCGACGTTCACCGCCTGGTAGCCGTAGAGCGCGTCCATGATGATCGGCAGGTAGAGCCGGCCCGGATCCGAGGCGGAGAACCCGGCGTTGCGGTCCGGGGTCCACTGCATCGGGCTGCGCACGCCGTCCCGGTCACCGGCCCAGATGTTGTCGCCCATCCCGATCTCGTCGCCGTAATAGAGGACGGGGGAGCCGGGCAGCGACAGCAGCAGGGCGGTGAACAGTTCGAGCTGGTTGCGGTCGTTGTCGAGCAGCGGGGCGAGTCGGCGGCGGATGCCGATGTTGGCCTTCATCCGCGGGTCCTTGGCGTACTCCGCGTACATGTAGTCCCGCTCCTCGTCGCTGACCATCTCGAGGGTGAGCTCGTCGTGGTTGCGCAGGAAGATGCCCCACTGGCAGCTCGACGGGATCGGCGGGGTCTGGGCGAGGATCTCCGAGATCGGGAACCGGTTCTCCCGCCGCACGGCCATGAAGATGCGCGGCATCAGCGGGAAGTGGAACGCCATCTGGCATTCGTCGCCGCCGACCTCGGGGTCGCCGTAGTACTCGACGACGTCCGCGGGCCACTGGTTGGCCTCGGCCAGGAGCACCCGGCCGGGGTACTCGTCCTCCATCACCTTGCGGCAGCGCTTGAGGAAGGCGTGGGTCTCGAGAAGGTTCTCGCAGTTCGTGCCCTCCCGCTCGAACAGGTAGGGCACTGCGTCGAGCCGGAAGCCGTCGATGCCGATGTCCAGCCAGAACCGCAGAACGTCGATCATCGCGTCCGCGACGGCCGGGTTGTCGTAGTTGAGGTCGGGCTGGTGGGAGAAGAAGCGGTGCCAGAAGAACTGCCCGCGGACCGGATCGTAGGTCCAGTTCGACTGCTCGGTGTCGACGAAGATGATCCGCGCGTCGGAGTACCGCGTGTCGTCGTCGGACCAGACGTAGAAGTCGCCGTACGGGCCGTCCGGGTTGCGCCGCGACTCCTCGAACCAGACGTGGGAGTCGCTGGTGTGGTTCATGACGAGGTCGGTGATGACGCGGATGCCGCGCTTGTGCGCCTCGTCGAGGAGCACCACGAAGTCGTCGACGGTGCCGAACTCCGGCAGCACCGTGCGGAAGTCGCGGATGTCGTACCCGCCGTCCCGCAGCGGCGAGTCGTAGAACGGCGGCAGCCAGATGCAGTCGACCCCCAGCCACTGGATGTAGTCGAGCTTCTCGGTGAGCCCGCGCAGGTCACCGGTGCCGTCGCGGTTCGAGTCGGCGAACGCGCGGACCAGCACCTCGTAGAACACCGCCCGCTTGAACCAGTCGTGGTCCACGCCCAGGGTGCGGGCGTGGCCGTAGTCCTCGGACGAGGTCTCGGCGACTCTGCCATCGGCCGTGACGGCCTGCTCGACCTGCGTGTGCAGCGGACGTGACATTCGTGGCCCCGGTCGTCTCGGCGGTGCGGCGGCTGGAATTGTGCGGTCAGGTCACGGCGAGGAACGGGTGACCGAGAGGACGTGCGCGACGGCGCGCCACGGCTCCAGCTGCGCGAACGCGAACTGGCCCCAGCGGAAGGTGCCCCCGCCGACCTCGTCGTGCACGAGGAGGGTGTCGGTCCAGTCTGCACCCAGCGAGGGCATGTCCAGGGCGATGTTGGCCGACTGGATGTTCGTCGGGTCCAGGGTGCAGACCACCAGCACTGAGTCCCCGGTCTTCACGTCCGTCTTGGACCAGGCGACGACCTGGTCGTTGTCGGTGTGGTGGAAGTGGATGTCGCGCAGCTGCTGCAGCGCGGGGTGGGCGCGGCGGATCTCGTTCAGCCGGGCCAGGTACGGCTCGAGCGAGCGGCCCTCGTTCAGCGCGGCGGCGAAGTCGCGCGGGCGCAGCTCGTACTTCTCGGAGTTGCGGTACTCCTCGCTGCCCGGGCGCGCCGACTCACCCTCGTAGAGCTCGAACCCGGAGTAGACGCCCCAGGTCGGGAACATCGTCGCGGCGAGCGTGGCGCGGATGGCGAACATCGACGGGCCGCCGGTCTGCAGCGACTCGTGCAGGATGTCCGGGGTGTTGACGAACACGTTCGGCCGGCACTCGTCCGCGCGCTCCGCGTGCATGAGCGCGAAGTCGGTGAGCTCCTCCTTGCCCGTCCGCCAGGTGAAGTAGGTGTAGCTCTGCGTGTAGCCCAGCCGGGCGAGCCCGAAGAGCCGGGCCGGGCGCGTGAAGGCCTCGGCGAGGAACAGCACGTCCGGGTACGTGGACTTGACCTGCCAGATCAGCCAGTGCCAGAAGTTCGGCGGCTTGGTGTGCGGGTTGTCCACCCGGAAGATCCGCACGCCGTGTTCGGCCCAGAGCATCACGCAGCGCAGCGACTCGGCGTAGATGCCCGCGGGGTCGTTGTCGAAGTTGACCGGGTAGATGTCCTGGTACTTCTTGGGCGGGTTCTCCGCGTACGCGATCGAGCCGTCCGGGCGCACCGTGAACCACTCGGGGTGGGCGGCGACCCACGGGTGGTCCGGGGCGGCCTGCAGCGCGAAGTCGAGCGCGATCTCCATGCCGAGGTCCGCGGCACGGGCGACGAAGGCGTCGAAGTCGTCGAAGTCGCCCAGCGCCGGGTCGATCGCGTCGTGGCCACCCGCGGCCGACCCGATGGCCCACGGCGAGCCGACGTCGCCGGGCTGCGCGACGGGGTTGCCGCCGGGCAGGGCGGCGCTGTTCGGGCCCTTCCGGTGCACCGTGCCGATCGGGTGGATCGGGGGCAGGTAGACCACGTCGAAGCCCATCGCGGCGATGCGGTCGAGCTCCTTGGCGGAGGTGGTGAACGTGCCGTGCACGGGATTGCCGTTCTCGTCACGGCCCCCGGTGGAGCGCGGGAAGATCTCGTACCAGGAGCTGAACAGCGCACGCGAGCGGTCGACGTAGACCTGGCGCGGCTGGCCGCGGGTGATGAGCTCGCGGACGGGACGCTCGACCATGATCGCGTGGACGGCCGGGAACAGCGCGGGGGCGACGCGGTCCTGCACCGGGAGCGAGGTGTCGCGCAGCGCGTTCGCCGCGGCGAACAGCAGGTCTCGGTTCGCCCGCTCGGCGGGGCGGCGCCCCACGCGCTGCAGCAGCCGCGCGCCGACCTCGAGGTCGTTCGCCAGCTCGTCCGGCCCCTGCCCGGCGTTGAGCTTGACCGTGACAGTGTGTCGCCAGGTGGCCCACGGATCGCTCCAGGCGTCGACCCGGAACGTCCACAGGCCCGGCTCGTCCGGCACCACCGTCGCGGCGAACCGGTCGACGTCGTCGCGCATCGGGGCCATCCGGACGTGCTGGCCCGGCCCGTCGCTGCCGACCTTCTTCCACACGACGTTCGCGGCGATCGCGTCGTGACCCTCGCGCCACACGGTGGCACCGATCGGCACGACCTCGCCGACGACGGCCTTGCTGGGATGGTGACCGTCCCCGACCGTCGGCGTCACGTCGTCGATACCTAGCCGACCGGTCATGAGTCCACCCCCGGAAAACGTTGCGTGTACGGGCAGACCGTACCTACCCCTTCCGAACGGGTTCGGCACCGGGTTCCCGCTGGCCGGGCCACGATTACATGATCTTCACGTGGGTGGTGTGCGGGGCGTCACGGGCGGGTGACGCGGCGTCCGACCCCGTGGGTTCCTTAATCGATCACTTGACCGCTACCCGTACGCTGCGGGCCGTGAGAGCCCTGCGCCGTTTCACCGTCCGCGCCCAGCTGCCCGCGTCGCTCCAGCCGCTGCAGACCCTTGCGATGAACCTGCGGTGGACGTGGCATCCGCCCACGCGGGACCTCTTCGCCTCGCTGGATCCCGATGCGTGGGAACGCAGCGGGCACGACCCCGTCAGAGTGCTCGGCGAGATCTCCTCGGCCCGGTTCGCGGAGCTTGCCGCCGACGCCGAGACGGTCGTCACCGTGCGTGAGCTCGCCGACGACCTCGCGGCGTACCTGGGTGAACCACGGTGGTACCAGGCCGAGCGCGAGGACGACCCGACCCTGCCCGAGGCGGTCGGGTACTTCTCGATGGAGTTCGGTGTCTCCGGGGTCCTGCCCAACTACTCCGGCGGGCTGGGCGTGCTCGCCGGCGACCACCTCAAGGCGGCGTCGGACCTCGGTGTGCCGCTCGTGGCCGTCGGCCTGCTGTACCGCTCCGGCTACTTCCGCCAGTCGCTGGCGCTCGACGGCTGGCAGGTGGAGACCTACCCCGTCCTCGACCCGCAGGGCCTTCCGCTGCACCTGCTCACCGACAACTCCGGGGAGCCGCTGCTGGTCACGGTGAACATGCCGGGCGGGCGGGTGCTCAGCGCGCGGGTGTGGCGGGCCGCCGTCGGCCGCGTTCCCCTGCTCCTGCTCGACTCGGACATCGAGGAGAACGACGCCGAGCTGCGCGGCGTCACCGACCGGCTCTACGGCGGCGACCAGAACCACCGGATCCGCCAGGAGATCCTCGTCGGTATCGGCGGGGTGCGCGCGGTGCGCGCCTTCTGCGCCGCGTCGGGTCATCCCGGGCCCACCGTGTTTCACACCAACGAGGGACACGCGGGCTACCTGGGCCTCGAGCGCATTCGGGAGCTGCAGGACGCCGACGGGCTCGACTTCGACGAGGCGCTGGCCGTGGTGCGCGCGGGAACGGTCTTCACCACGCACACGCCGGTGCCGGCCGGCATCGACCGGTTCCCGCTCGACATGGTGCGCCACTACTTCGACGACTCGCCGAAGTCGCAGGCGCTGCTGCCCGGCGTCCCGGCCGCGCGCGTTCTCGCCCTCGGCGCCGAGGACAACCCGAGCATGTTCAACATGGCTCATATGGGTCTGCGACTGGCCCAGCGGGCGAACGGCGTCTCGAAGCTGCACGGCGCGGTGTCACGGGGCATGTTCGGCGACCTGTGGAGCGGCTTCGACACCGTCGAGGTGCCGATCGGCTCGGTGACCAACGGCGTGCACGGCCAGACGTGGGAGGCCCGCGAGGTCACCGCGCTGATCGGGCCGCCCGCGCCGCACCCCGCCGCGCACGACGGCCAGGCGCCGTCGGACGCCGTGCTGTGGGACCTGCGGACGACCCTGCGGACCCGGCTGGTGGGCGAGGTCCGCCGCCGGGTGCGCGAGGCGTGGCTGCAGCGCGGTGCGTCCGTACCGGAGCTGAGCTGGACCGAGCACGCCTTCGACCCGGACGTGCTCACCGTCGGCTTCGCGCGGCGCGTGCCGACCTACAAGCGGCTCACGCTGATGCTGCGTGACCCCGACCGGCTGCGTGACATGCTGCTCGACTCGCACCGACCCGTGCAGCTGGTGGTCGCGGGCAAGGCGCACCCGGCCGACGACGGCGGCAAGGCGCTGATCCAGCAGATCGTCCGGTACGCCGACGACCCGGCCGTGCGGCACCGGATCGTCTTCCTGCCGGACTACGACATGGCGATGGCCCGGTACCTGTACTGGGGCTGCGACGTGTGGCTGAACAACCCGCTGCGCCCGCTGGAGGCGTGCGGCACGTCCGGGATGAAGTCGGCGCTCAACGGCGGGCTCAACCTGTCGATCCGCGACGGCTGGTGGGACGAGCTCTACGACGGTGCCAACGGCTGGGCGATCCCGACCGCGGACGGCGTCGACGACCCGCACCGGCGCGACGACCTCGAGGCGAACGCCCTCTACGAGCTGCTCGCCACCCAGGTGGCGCCGGCGTTCTACGACCGCGCCGACGGCGTGCCGCACCGCTGGGTGGAGCTGGTGCGCCACACGCTGACGACGCTGCGGCCGCAGGTGCAGGCCACGCGGATGGTGCGCGAGTACGTCAAGGAGTGGTACATCCCGGCCGCTCGCGCGGCGAAGCGGATCGCGGTGGAGGACTTCGCGCCTGCCCGCGAGCTCGCGGCGTTCCGGACGCGGCTGAACGCGGCGTGGCCGCTGGTGGAGGTGGTCGGGGTCGACGCCTCGGGGCTGCCGGACACCCCGGTGGTCGGAGCGCCGATGACGGTGCGGGCCGTGGTGGCGCTGGCGGGGCTGGACCCGGCCGACGTCGCCGTGGAGGCGGTGGTCGGGCGGGTCGACGAGACGGACGAGCTCAGCGAGGCCGTGACGGTGCCGATGAAGCACGTCGGGACGGTGGACGGCGTCGAGCACGACGGCACGGAGCGGTTCGAGGCGGCGGTGCAGCTCCCGCACGCGGGGCTGACCGGCTACACGGTGCGGGTGCTACCGCACAACCCGCTGCTCGCGTCGCCGGTGGAGCTGGGGAAGGTCGTGCTGGCCGGCTGATCCGGCCGGCTCGGAGTACCGAAAGTGGCTCTGGGTGCGTGAGATGCACCCAAAGCCACTCTCGCTTCATCTGGGACCTGGTCAGGTGGGGATGACCAGCTGCTGGCCCGGGTGGATCAGATCCGGGTTCGCGATGTTGTTCGCGGCGGCGATGCGGCGGTACTCGCTCGCGTGGCCGTAGAAGCGCTTGGCGATCGCCGAGAGCGTGTCGCCGCGCTGGACCGTGTAGGTCTGCGGGGCAGGGGTCGCGGTCGGGGCCGGCGCCGCCGGGGCGGCCGGGGCCTGCTGCGCCTGCTCCTCGGCGGCCGCCTGCTCCTCCGCAGCCCGCTCCGCCTCGGTGACGTAGCAGTTCGGCGTCCACAGCACCGTGGTGCCGTCCTCCGCGACGATCACGATGTTGCGGTCGTCCTGCAGCAGCAGGTGCGCGCCCGTGCCGGTGGTGTCCGCGGTCCACGCCACGCCCCGGTCGGCGGCGTAGAGGACGAAGTTGCCGTCGGTCTGCATCTCGGCGGTCGCGGCGCCCTTGCCCCGGGTGTCGGAGTCCCACGCGAGCCCGCGCGGGCCGGTGAGCACCAGGTTGCCGTCGGACTGCAGCTCCAGCCGGTAGCGGCCGTTCGGCGAGGTGAGAGCGTCGCCCGGCCTCAGGGTCGACCCGCTCGACAGCACGTTCATTGCATGTCCCTCCGTTCAGGCGGAGGCCGCGTGGACCGGTGACCCGGGCGCGGTCGCTCCGCGCCGCGGAGGGTAGGGGGCGGGCGGTCCGGTGATCGACGGCACCGGCTGCCGCAGGATCGCGACCGCGGGTGTATGGGCTCGGTGGCTGTGCGTGGCCGTCAGCCGCAGCAGCCGCCCCCGCAGCAACCGCCACCTCCGGCGGGCGCGGCGGGCATCGCCGCGCGACCACCACCCGCCCGGCCGCCGAGGGCGACGGTGCTCAGCAGCTTCACGGTGTCCGCGTGCCCGTGCGGGCAGCGCGCCGGATCGCCGGCTGCGGCCATGGGCCGGTCGACCTCGAAGGTGGTGGAGCACTGGCGGCAGCGGAAGTCGTAGCGCGGCACGGTCGGAGGATACCGCCGCTACGGAGCGGGCGGGGTGTCGCGGCGCAGGAGCAGCAGGGCCCCGGTGGGAATCGTGATCGTGGTGCCGCCCGGCAGTGAGCGGGTGCTCGCCGGGGTGCCGTCGTCGCGGGTGCTGTCCATCATCGTCGTGAACGGGCCGCCCGGCGGCAGCGTGCACGGGGCGGCGTCCCCCGCGTGCAGCAGGATCAGCCACTCGCCGACCAGCAGGCCCAGCGAGCGGGTGCCGTGCTCGTGCCAGTCGCCGACGCCCAGGGGACGGCCCGAGAAGTGCCACCACGTGACGTCGCCGTCACGGTAGAAGCGGTCGCGGTGCAGGGTCTTCGACGTGCGACGGATCCCCGCCACCCGCGCGACGAACGCCGTCAGCCGCTCGGCCTCGACCCCGCACGACCAGTCGACCCACGACGTGTCGTCGTCCAGGCAGTAGGCGTTGTTGTTGCCGCCCTGCGTGCGCCAGAGTTCGTCGCCGCCCAGCAGCATCGGCGTCCCCGTCGACAGCAGCAGCGTCCCGAGCAGCGCCCGCGCCGCGGCCATGCGCCGCGCGCGGATCACCGGTGAGGTCGTCTCGCCCTCGACGCCGAAGTTCTGCGAGCGGTTGTCGTCGGTGCCGTCGCGGTTGCCCTCGCCGTTGGCCTCGTTGTGCTTGCGCTCGTAGCTCACGAGGTCACGCATGGTGAACCCGTCGTGCGCGGTGATGAAGTTCACCGAGGCCCATGGCCGGCGCAGCGACAGCCCGTAGAGGTCCTCGCTGCCGGTCAGCCGCGAGGCCACCTCGCCGATCGCGCCGCACCCGCGCCAGAAGTCGCGGACGGCGTCGCGGTAGCGGCCGTTCCACTCCGACCACGACACCGGGAACCCGCCCACCCGGTACCCCTCGCCGGTGGCGTCCCACGGCTCGGCGATCAGCTTGCACCGCGCGAGCACGGGGTCGGTCGCGATCGCGGTCAGCATGGGTGAGTGCGGGTCGAACGGCCCGGAGCGGGGCCGGCCGAGCACGCTCGCGAGGTCCACGCGGAAGCCGTCGACGCCGAACGTCATCGCCCAGTTGCGCAGGGCGTCGCACACCATCCGAACCACGGTCGGCGAGCCGGAGTCGAGGGTGTTGCCGGTGCCGGTGATGTCGGCGTCGCGGCCCCCGCGCAGGCTGTAGTAGGCGGGGGCGTCGAGGCCGCGGAACGAGATCGTGGAGCCGTTGACACCGCCCTCGCAGGTGTGGTTGGGCACCACGTCGAGGATGACCTCGATGCCTGAGGCGTGCAGCGCGTCGACCATCGCCTGGAACTCCTCGATCTCCGCGCCGGGCACGCTCGCGTATCCCGGGTGCGGGGCGAAGAAGCCGAGGGTCGAGTAGCCCCAGAAGTTGGTGACACCCCGTTGCAGCAGCTGGGGCTCGTTGAGCGTCGCGGTGACGGGCAGCAGCTCGACGGCCGTCACCCCCAAGCGGTGCAGGTGCGCGACGACAGCCGGATGGCCCAGGCCGAGGTAGGTGCCGCGCTGCTCGGGTGGCACCTCCGGGTGCCGCATCGTGAAGCCGCGGACGTGCACCTCGGCGATCACGATCTCGGACCACGGCACGTCCGGCCCCGAACGGATCAGCGGCGCCGGCGGCGCGGTGATCACCGACAGCGGCACGTGGCCGAGCGAGTCACGGGTACAGGGCGGGCCGGTCATCGGGTCGACCGACCAGCCGCGGGCAGCCTCGAGGTCGGTCACGGCCCCCATCACCTGCCGCGCGTAGGGGTCGACGAGGATCTTGGCGGGGTTGGCGCGGGGACCCTCCCATGGCCGGTACGGGCCGTGCACGCGGTAGCCGTAGCGCTGCCCGGTGGTGACGCCCGGCACGTGCCCGTGCCAGACGCCGAAGGTGCGCTCGGTGAGGGTGATGCGACGCTCCGTCAGCTCTCCGGGATCGCCGTCGACCAGGCACACCTCGACGGCCTCGGCGGTGGACGACGCGACCGCGAACCGCGCCCCGTCGGGGTCGACATGGGCACCCAACGGGAAGACCGACACGATCGGCGAGGATATGCCCTGTGGCCGCACACGGATCGCCTTCCGAGGCGTTGTTTCCCACAACGAGTGAGCCCGCACCGTCCGACCCGGGTGACTTCGTCATCCGGATGGAGGGTGTGACGGTCCGCCGCGGTGACACGACGTTGCTCGATTCCGTCGACTGGACCGTGGAGCTCGACGAGCGCTGGGTCGTCCTCGGCCCGAACGGTGCGGGCAAGACGACGTTGCTCCGGTTGGCCGCGGCCGACATCCACCCGACGCGGGGCGTCGTCGAGGTCCTCGGCTCCCGGTTGGGCCGCGTCGACGTGTTCGAGCTGCGCACGCGGATCGGCCTGTCGTCGGCGGCGCTGGGGCTGCGGGTGCCGCCCGAGGAGACCGTCCGGGACGTCGTGATCAGCGCCGGGTATGCGGTCATCGGGCGCTGGCGGGAGCGCTACGACCCGCTGGACGCGGCCCGCGCGGACGCGCTGCTCGCCGCGCTGGGGCTGCGCGGGTTGGAGACCCGGGCCTACGGGACGCTCTCGGAGGGCGAGCGGAAGCGGGCGCTGATCGCCCGGGCGCTCATGACGGACCCCGAGCTGCTGCTGCTCGACGAGCCGGCGGCCGGGCTGGACCTCGGCGGCCGCGAGGACCTGGTGGCCCGGCTGTCGCTGCTGGCCAACGACGCCGAGGCGCCTGCGTCGGTGCTGGTGACCCACCACGTCGAGGAGATCCCGCCCGGCTACAGCCACGGCCTGCTGCTTCGCGAGGGACGGGTCGTCGCGGCGGGTCTGCTGGACGACGTGCTGACCGATGAGAACCTGTCGGTGACGTTCGGCCTGCCGCTGGCGGTGCAGCGCCGGCGCGGCCGCTACACGGCCTGGTTGCGCTGACCGGACGCGGCCGCCGGGCCATGTGACCCTGGTGCGGCGCGCTGCTGTGCCAGCAAGGTGGCGAGGCTGCCGGCACACGGCGGCAGGGTGGCCACGCTGTCGTCCCGGCGCGCCGGGCGGGCGGACGAGGTCGCCACGGTGACGGCTGACGGTGGAGGTGGGCGCGTGACGGAGTTCGTGCGACTCGAGGTCGACGGCGGGGTGGGCACGATCCGGCTGGATCGGCCGCCGATGAACGCAATCAGCCGCGCGGTGGGGGACGAGCTGCGCAGCGTCGCACACGAGGCATCCGCCCGCGACGACGTGCGCGCCGTGATCGTCTACGGCGGCGAGAAGCTGTTCGCCGCGGGGGCCGACGTCAAGGAGATGGCGTCGCTGACCTACGCCGAGATGGCGCCGATCGCCCGGGCCGTGTCGGCCGGGCTGGGCGCGCTCGCCGGGGTGCCCAAGCCGACCGTCGCGGCGGTCACCGGGTTTGCGCTGGGCGGTGGTCTGGAGGTCGCGCTGTCCTGCGACCGGCGGATCGCCGCCGACAACGCGACCCTGGGCGTCCCCGAGATCCTGCTGGGCATCATCCCCGGCGGCGGGGGGACGCAGCGGCTGGCCCGGCTCATCGGCCCCGCCCGGGCGAAGGACATGGTCTACACGGGCCGGTTCGTGCGCGCCGACGAGGCGCTGGCGATCGGCCTGGTCGACGAGCTGGTGCCCGCGGCCGACGTCTACGCCCGGGCGCGGGCCTACGTCGAGCAGTTCGCCCACGGCCCCGCGCTGGCGTACGCGGCGGCGAAGAAGGCGATCGACGGCGGGCTGGACGTCGACCTGCGGACGGGGCTGGACATCGAGTCGGACCAGTTCGCGGGGCTGTTCGCGACCGACGACCAGCGCACGGGAATGGCGTCGTTCGTCGAGCACGGGCCCGGGAAGGCGACGTTCACCGGAAGGTGAGCCGAGGCCCCGGAGGGATTTCCTGGCGCGGGGGCCGCGCCTGAACGGCCCCGCCGCAGCCGGTGTCCGGAAGCCCGGTGAACCCGAGCGGCCCGCGGAACGTGGCAGAGGTGACCGGGGAGTCGGCATCGTGCGGCTCCCCGGCCCGGGGTGCGGTGGCGCACCGGCCACGAGGCGGCAGGGCACGGCCGTCCCCGGACCGGTGCGGGGACGGGGGATCCGTGGGGACGTCCGAGCCGGTGACGGTGGTGGTGATCGGCGACGCCGGGCTTGCGGCGCCATCCGACGTGCGTGTCCTGGCGCACGCCGATGAGCCGCGCCACGCGCCGCGGCTCGTCGCCGCCGCACGGCCGCAGGTCGTGCTCGTGGGCCTGGGCCGGAACCGGGAGGCGGTGCTCGCCGTCGTCTCGGAGCTGACCGTGCGGGTGCCCGACGCCCGGGTGCTCGCGGTGTCCGGGAGGGGCGACCCGGCGGCGGACGTCCTGGCCGCGGTCCGGGCCGGGGCGAGTGGATACCTCGTCTCGGCGGACGACCCGGAGGCACTGGCCGACGCCGTCCGCCGCACTGCCGAGGGTGAGGCGGTGTTCAGCCCGGGGCTGGCCGAGGTGGTCCTGGAGGAGTACGGGCGCCCGCCCGACCCCGCGCGGTCGCGGCTGACCGCGCGTGAGGCCGACGTGCTCCGGCTGGTCGTCGAGGGACTGACGGCGCGCCAGATCGCGACGCGACTGGTGCTCTCGCCGCGGACCGTGGAGAACCACATCCAGCGGGTGCTGCGCCGGCTGGATGTGCCCAACCGTGCCGCGCTGGTGCGTCGCGCGGTGGAGAACGGCCTCGTCTGAATCGGGTCCCCGGGTCGCACGTCCGGCTTACGCAGGACGTCCGAGCAGGACAGGCGGACTCGTGGCATGCGACCGTGGCGCCCCGATGCGAGCTTGCGAGCGATCAGTGTCACAGCGCTTCGCGCAGCGCCGACCGAGCGCAGCGAGGGAGTGCCAGTGAGCGAGCGCAGCGAGCGAATCAGTGTTGCAGCGCTTCGCGCAGCGCCGACCGAGCGCAGCGAGGGAGTGCCAGTGAGCGAGCGCAGCGAGCGAATCAGTGTTGCAGCGCTTCGCGCAGCGCCGACCGAGCGCAGCGAGGGAGTGCGATGTGCAGGGAGGGGACGCATGGGCGGGCGGGTCGTCGTGGTCGGTGCCGTCAACGTCGACTTCGTGGTCGCCGCCGACCGGCTGCCCGGACCGGGCGAGACGGTCGTCGGGCCCCGGGTCGAGCGCTTCGGCGGCGGCAAGGGGGCCAACGCGGCGGTCGCGGCGGCGCGGGCCGGTGCGGACGTCAGGCTGATCGGCGCCGTCGGCGACGACGACACCGGCCGGAAGGCGCTGGACGAGCTGCGGGCCGAGGGCGTGTGCGTCGACGGGGTCGCCGTGCTCGACGGGGTGTCGACCGGTGTCGCGCTGATCGTCGTGGATGCGGCGGGGGAGAACCAGATCGCCGTCGGCGCGGGCGCGAACGGTCGGGTGGAGCGTGACCGGGTCCGCGACGCGCTGCTCGACGCGCTGCCGGACGTCGACTGCGTGCTGGTCAGCACCGAGATCCCGCTCGCCGCCGTCGCGGTGGCCGTCGAGACGGCGACGGCGGTCGGGGTGCCGTGCGTGCTCAACCCGGCCCCGGTGCTCCCCGGTCTCGCCGGGCTGCTCGTGCCGCGTCCGGGCCTGCGCGGCCCGCTGCTGACCCCGAACGTCGGCGAGCTGGCCGCCCTCACCGGTCCCGGCCCGACCGGCGTGCGGGCGGTCGGGCTCGCGGCACGGACAGAGGCGGCAGTGATCGTCACGCTCGGCGGGGAGGGCGCGCTGGTGGTCGAGCCCGGGGGCATCGTCGAGCACCTGCCGCCGCGCCCGACCACGGTGTGCGACACGACCGGCGCGGGCGACACGTTCAACGGTGTGCTGGCCGCCCGGCTCGCTGCGGGGGCCGGGCTGCTCGACGCCGCACGGGCGGCGAACGTGGCAGCGGCGCTGTCGGTACGCCAGGTCGGGGCGCGGGCCGGCATGCCGACCGCAGACACGATCACAGAGGCGATCACTGGATCGATGTGACCTGCGTCGAATTATGAAACGGATCGACCAGTAAATGTGTTGGTTGGTGCGGGTGTGACCACCACGAACCCGTTCCCCGGAACCTCCCTTGTCGCCGGCCTGCGTGAGCTGCACGGGCGGGTACTCCCACGACACGACCAGGACCCGCACCGCGTCACCGTCGGGAGGGTCGACCGGACGCCGTCCGGCCTACCGCCGCCTGCGCGTGTCGGCCGGGGGGCCGCCGGCCACCGTCAGCACGCCGCCCAGGTTGTTGCGCAGCCAGGCCAGCACCGTCGCGTCCTCGAGGGTGAGCGGCACCGTGGGGCCGTTCCAGCCCAGCGACGCGACCGGGTTGCGCACGAGCGCATCGCGCAGCGCTGCCGCCAGCTCGGGCGTCGCCAGCACGACGACGCCGTTGTGGCGCACCGGCTGCGTTCCCGGGGTGGGCTCGGTGGCATGCGGTCCGGTGCGCAGCACGTAGCCACAGCCCTGCCGATCATCGAACCCGGTCACCAGCATCGCCGCCTCCGTCCCTGGTCTCCGGCCGGGAGCTTAGTGCGGGGAGACCGCACTGCGCGGGAGCCGGGTTCAGCGGCGGCGCAGGCGCGCCATGAAATCGCGGGCCTGCTGCTGTCGGCAGGGGAGAAGCGGGTCCGACGCGTACCGCCGGCCCTGGTCGGTCAGTCGGCGGCCCTGCGGGGTGGCCAGGAGCGAGCGGATGCGGTCGAACAACGGCGCGGGTGCCTCCAGGGGTCAGAATGGATCCGTCGGCAGGCGGTTTCGCCTGTGGAATGTCAGATATGCACGGTTGTGAGGTGGGTGAGCAGGTTCACCCCTCGCCCGTGCTGTCCTCGGCGATACCGGCAGGTAACACTGGTGCACCCGCCACGCGCCGGCGGTGGGGAGCAGGAGGTCGAAGGGATCCGATGAACATCGTCGTTCTGTGCAAGCAGGTGCCCGACACCTACTCCGAACGCCGGTTGCGGGGGGACGGTGCCCTGGACCGGGACGCCTCCGACGCCGTGCTGGACGAGATCAACGAGCGTGCCGTCGAGGAGGCACTGCAGCTGAAGGAGGCCCACGGTGGCGCTGTGACCGTCGTGTCGATGGGACCGGACCGGGCCACCGAGGCGATCCGCAAGGCGCTGTCGATGGGCGCCGACGCCGCGGTGCACCTGTCCGACGAGGCCCTGGCCGGGTCGGACGCGGTCGGTACGGCGCGGGCGCTGGCCGGTGCGATCGGCACCGTCGGGGATGTGGATCTGGTGATCGCGGGCAACGAGGCGTCGGACGGGCGGTCGGCCGCGGTGCCGGCGATGGTCGCCGAGGTGCTCGGCCTGCCGGCGCTGACCCACGCCCGCGAGGTCACGGTCGAGGGCGGCACGCTGACGGTGCGGCGCGAGACCGACGACGGCGTGGTGATGCTGACGGCCGAGCTTCCGGCGGTCGTGAGCGTGGGCGAGAAGATCAACGAGCCGCGGTACCCGTCGTTCAAGGGGATCATGGCGGCGAAGAAGAAGAAGGTGACCACCCTGTCGCTCGCCGATGCGGGGGTCGACGCGGCGCAGGTCGGCGCGGCCGGGGCGCTGACCTCGGTGGTCGAGGCGACGCCGAAGCCGCCCAAGAGCGCAGGCGAGAAGGTCGTCGACGACGGCGCCGGTGGCGCGAAGGTGGCGGCCTTCCTGGTCGCCCAGAAGCTGATCTGAGACGGGCCGGAGAAGAACATGGGTGAGGTGCTGGTCCTCGTCGACCACGTCGAGGGTGAGATCAAGAAGATCACGTTCGAGCTGCTGACCGCCGCGCGGACGTTGGGCGAGCCGTCGGCGGTGGTCGTGGGCGGCCCCGCCACGGCCGCGAAGCTGGCCGACGGCCTGCGCGAGTACGGCGCGGCGAAGGTCTACGTCGCCGAGACCGACTCGACGGAGTTCCTGTCCCCGCAGGTCGACGTGCTGGCCGCGCTGGTCGAGCGGGTGGACCCGGCGGCGGTGCTCATCGCGTCCTCGGCGGACGGCAAGGAGGTCGCGGGTCGGCTCGCGGTGCGGACCGGATCGGGCTGGCTCAACGACGTCGTCGCGCTCGACGCGCAGGGGGGCACGCACTCGGTGTTCGGCGGGGCGTGGTCCGTGCAGGCGAAGGCGACCACCGCGCATCCGGTGGTCACGGTGCGGCCGGGGTCGGTCGAGCCCGTCGCCGCGGCGGCCGGGGGCGTGGAGGAGAGCGTGGACGTCCCGTCGTCCGGGCGGAGTGCGACGGTCGTGTCCCGGGAGCCGGTCACCACCGGCGAACGTCCGGACCTCGGCGAGGCGAGCGTCGTCGTCTCCGGGGGCCGCGGTGTCGGGTCGGCCGAGCAGTTCGCGGTGGTCGAGGCGCTGGCGGACAGCCTGGGCGCGGCGGTGGGCGCGTCGCGCGCGGCGGTCGACTCGGGCTACTACCCGCACCAGTTCCAGGTGGGGCAGACCGGCAAGACGGTCTCGCCGCAGCTCTACATCGCTCTCGGCATCTCCGGCGCGATCCAGCACCGGGCGGGCATGCAGACGTCGAAGACGATCGTCGCGGTGAACAAGGACCCGGACGCGCCGATCTTCGAGATCGCCGACTTCGGCGTGGTCGGCGACCTGTTCAGCGTCGCTCCGCAGCTGCAGGAGGAGATCACCCGCAGGCGGTCGTGAAGACGGACCGGAGTGGCGGCCCCGACGGTGCTCCGTCCGGGGTTGCCCCGTCCGGTCGTTACCGTCCGACGGCGTAGTTTGCGCACCTGTCGGTCATGAGCCATACCCAAACGTCGTAGTGCTCTCACCCGTTCGCGAGGTGACGCGCTCGGCGGTGTTCACGACCCTCACACTGTGCCAGACAGTCGATCAGAGTCAGTCGCGGCGGGGCAGCGGGGCGCCTCGTCCGACGCGGTTTCGCGCAGCGCCCGCCCCGCGCCCGAGCCGCCGCAGTTCGACATGGTGCTGCGCGGCTACGACCGCATCGAGGTGGACGAGTACATCGGCGCGCTCCTGGAGGAGAACGGCGCGTTGCGCCGTGAGCTGGAGGCGCGGGCGTCCCGTGCGGAGGCGCGGCCGGAGCCGGCCGCCCAGCCCGGGACGCAGTTCTACGACGTCGACACCCCGGCCGAAGACAGCTTCGGCTTCCGCGCGGAGAAGCTCCTGCGGCTGGCCGAGCGCGAGTCCGCCGAGATGCGCACCCGCGCGACGCGCGACGCCGAGGCGGTGGAGGCCGCGGCCCGCCGTCGGTCCGAGGAGCAGTTGCGGGCGGCCGAGAAGGAGGCCGAGGCGATCCGCTCGACGGCCTCGCAGGAGGCGCACACCCTCAAGAAGCAGGCCGCGCAGGAGGTGTCGCGGCTCGGCGCGCTGCACCGTTCCACCAAGGGCGAGATCCGGCGCCTGTCGCAGCTGCTGAACGCCGAGCTGGAGCGGCCCGATCCCGAGGGCCTCACCGCGGACGAGGCTTCCGCCGCGGGCGTGGCCGCCACCGACCCCGGGAAGCCGGCGTCGAACTGAGCGCCCCACCCCGGTCCCCACTCCTCTGGCCGGCGCTGGTCGCGGCCGCCGCGGCGGCCGTGCACCTCGCCGTCGCGGTGCGGGGTGACCGGTTCGTGGCCACTGCCGGCGAGGCCCGCCTCGCCGCCGCCACGTTCGCCGCGCGGGGCACCGAGCTGGGCGACATCGCGCTGCCCGCGCCGGACCGGTTCGCGGTGCGGCAGTTCGCCGTCATGGAGACGCTGCTGCCCAGCGGGCACCTGCCGGTCGTCGACGCCGCCCGGTGCGCCGCTCTCGTCTTCGGGTTCCTGTCCGCCGTCCTGCTCTGGCCGGTCCTGCGCGCCCTCGGGGCCGGCCCGGTGCCCACTGCCCTCGCGACGGGCCTGTCGGGGTGCTGCCCCCGGTCGTCATCCTGCACGCCGGGATCACCTCGGCTGCACCGGCCACGACCTGGCTGGTGGCCGCGGCGGCGCTGGCTGCGGTCGCCCGGCGGCGTGGGGCGCCCGCGGCTGTCGCAGCGGGGCTTGCCGCCCTCACCGCCCCCCTGGCGGCCGCTGCACTGCTCGCCCTCGTCGCGCACCTCGTGCACGACCGGGTGCTGGGCGGCCACCTGCCCGCCGCGGCCCGGCTGCCGATCACCGTCGTGACCGGGGCGACGGCCGTGGCGGTCGCAGCGATGGGAGCCGGGAACGGGCCGCTCGCCGGCATCGGCGGGCCGGTCGTGGGCCTGGGCACCACGCTCACGATGGTCGTCGCCGGGATCGTGCTCGCCTGGCTGGCCTGGTCGCAGCACCCGGAGCTGCGGCCTGCGCTGAGCCCGACGGTGCTGCTGCTCGCCGTCGCGCTGGTGCCCGGTGCGGCCCGCTCGGCCGCGCTGCTGTTGGTGCTGCCGTTCCTGGCCGTCGTGTTCGTGCTGCTGGCCGAGCCGGTGGTGGCGGGTCTGCCGGAGGCCAGGCGCCCGGCGGCGACCGCCCTCCCGCTGGCCGCCCTCGCGCTGGCAACGGGCATCGGGCTGCTCGCGGTCGTGAACGTCGCGCCGACCCCGCCGACGGACCTGGCAGGCTGGGTGAACAGCGAGATCGACCCGAACGCGGTCATCCGGGCGGACCCGCTGGACCGCGCCGAGCTCTCGGCGGGCGGCATCGCCATGGAGCGCCTGCGTGACCTGGCCGAGCCGGCCCGGCCCGGCGAGCTGCTGATGATCACCGACCGGCCGGGGACCGGCGCTCCCGACGCCGCGGCGCCCCGCTGCGTCGCGATCGCCACGCTGGCCACGGCCCCGCGCGGGGCCGGTGGTGCCCCGACGGCGGTCTGCCCGGCCGCCTCGCTCGAACCGGCGACGGTGGCGGCCGAGCAGGTGGCGCGCGCCCGGTTCGGGACGGCGCTGACCCGCAACAGCTCGCTCGAGCTGGCGCCCGCCGCGGCCGCGGCGCTGCAGGCCGGGCTGGTGGATCCGAGGGTCGTGCTGGTGCTCGCGGACCTGGCGAGCCCCCGCCGGCTCGCGGTCGACGACTTCCCGGTGGAGCCGCTGGAGCCGCCCTATGCGCTGCGCCGCCACGTCCTGCTGGGCGCCGTCGACGGGCTGCCCGCGGCGGCCGGCCCGCAGCGGCAGGTGCGCACGTGGTTCGCCGCCCAGCAGAGCCCGTTCGTCCCCAACTCGATCGAGGTTCGGGGGAACGCCCTGCTCATCGGATATCCGGCTCCCACCCCGACGGGACTGATCGCCGGCTGACCCACGGAGGACGCGATGCGCACCCGGCCCGGCCTATCTCCGGCTCGCCCACCTGTCCCCGGACACGCCGAAGGTCGACGTCTACGTCAACTCCGCAGGGGACCCGTCGCGGTCGTTCGTCGTGCCGGGCGTGGGCTAGTCGTTCCACCTGTGGATCTCCGCCTTGCTCCGCTGCGGCATTGATCCACAGGACATGCATGGGGGGCGGTGTCGCAGTACCAGCCGCTGCCACCCGACAGCTACGTGATCAGCATGCGGCCCGCGGGCGCCGACGCGGCGTCCCCGCCCGTCATCTCCGCCACCGTGGACGCCCGCTCGGGGGCGGCGTACACGGTCGCGGGCACCGGGAAGTCGGCGAACCTGGGGCTGTCGGTGCTCAACGACAAGCTGGACATCCCGCCGGCCGGCAAGGCCGGCGTCCGGGTGATCAACGCGGCGCTGAGCGTGCCGTCGGCCGACGTCGGCCGGTGAACGGTCCGGTGTGGGCAAAGGGCGTGCAGTTCGGCACGGCGACCGACTACGTCGACTGCCCCCTCGGGAAGTGGGACCTCGCGGTGAGCTCGTCCGGGACGTCGACGACGGTGCCGCTCACGCTGGAGGAGAACTCGACCTACAGCGTGCTGCTGATCGACAAGGGCGACGGGCTGGAGCCGCAGGTCACCCGCGACAGCACCGGCGCGGGCATGGTGCCCTCCTGTGCGATCGAGACCGGGCTGGGCGGTGCGGCGGGCCCTACTACCGCGTGGTCTCCGTCGAGAGCCACACCAAGGCCGCCTTCCCGACGGCGCTGGTCTACGGCCCGGCGCCCGGTTCCGTGCTCCGGCTGATCACCTGCGGGGGCGTGTTCGACCCGCGCAGCCGTCACTACCGCGACAACGTGGTCGTCACCGCGGTCCCCGCGCTGTAGCGCCCGGACGGGGCACCGGCACCCGCGCGCCCGGCGGCGATGCGGCGACTACCCTGGAACCCCGGCACACCGACGGGACGGCAGGACATTCGTGAACCCAGAACCGGCCACGACGTACCTCGACCACGCCGCCACCACGCCGATGCTGCCCGAGGCCGTGGCGGTGATGGCCGAGGCGTTGACGCGTACGGGCAACGCCTCGTCGCTGCACTCCGCGGGCCGCCGGTCGCGCCGGCTCGTCGAGGAGTCGCGCGAGCGGATCGCCGCGGCGGTCGGCGCGCGGCCGTCCGAGGTCGTGCTCACCACCGGCGGCACGGAGAGCGACAACCTGGCGGTCAAGGGCCTGTACTGGGCCCGGCGCGCGGCCGACCCGCGCCGCACCCACGTTCTGGTCTCCGAGATCGAGCACCACGCCGTGCTGGAGTCGGCCGAGTGGCTCGCCGAGCACGAGGGCGCGGAGGTCATCCCGCTGCCAGTCGACCGGCAGGGCCGGGTGCAGCCCGCGACCCTGCGCGCCGCGCTCGCCGAGGCCCCGGAGCGCGCTGCGGTGGTGTCCGTGATGTGGGCCAACAACGAGGTCGGCACCGTCAACCCGGTGCGCGAGCTGGTCGAGGTCGCGCACGAGCACGGCGTGCCCCTGCACACGGACGCCGTGCAGGCCGTCGGGATCCTGCCGGTCGACTTCGCCGCCTCCGGCGCGGACGCGCTGACGCTCACCGGCCACAAGCTCGGCGGGCCGTACGGCGCCGGCGCGCTGCTGCTACGGCGCGAGGCGGCGCTCACGGCGCTGCTGCACGGCGGCGGGCAGGAGCGCGACGTCCGCTCCGGCACGTTGGACACGCCTGCGATCGTCGCGCTCGCCACGGCCGTCGAGATCGCCGTCGCCGACGCCCCGCGTCGGGCCGCGATGCTCGCCGGCCTGCGCGACGACCTCGTCGGCAAGGTGCTGGCCACCGTGCCGGACGCCCGGCTGAACGGCGACCCCGGCACCGGGACCGTCGACGGCGGCCCGTCGCGGCTGCCGGGCAACGCGCACCTGTCGTTCCCCGGCTGCGAGGGCGACAGCCTGCTGATGCTGCTGGACGCGCACGGCATCGAGTGCTCCACCGGATCGGCCTGCACCGCCGGGGTCGCCCAGCCCAGCCACGTGCTGCTCGCGATGGGGGCGGACGATGTGGCGGCGCGGGGGTCGCTGCGCTTCTCGTTCGGCCACACCTCCACCTCGGACGACGTCGAGGCCGTGGCCGCGGTGATCGGCGCGGTCGTCGAGCGGGCCCGGCGGGCGGGACAGCCGCAGGCCGTCCGGGTGAGGGTGCGTTCATGAGGGTGCTGAGTCCATGAGGGTCTTGGCCGCGATGAGCGGTGGCGTCGACTCCGCGGTCGCCGCCGCGCGCGCCGTCGCCTCCGGGCACGACGTGGTCGGGGTGCACCTGGCGCTCTCGCAGATGCCGGCTGCGCTGCGCACCGGCTCGCGCGGCTGCTGCTCGCGGGAAGACGCCGCGGACGCACGGCGAGCCGCGGACGTGCTCGGCATCCCGTTCTACGTCTGGGACTTCGCCGCCCGGTTCACCGACGACGTCGTGGACGACTTCGTCGCCGCCTACGCGAACGGGCAGACCCCGAACCCGTGCCTGCGGTGCAACGAGAAGATCAAGTTCTCGGCGCTGCTGGACCGGGCGCTGGCGCTCGGCTTCGACGCGGTCTGCACCGGTCACTACGCGCAGCTCGATCACGCGTCCCGCCCTCCCGTGCTCCGGCGCGCGGTCGACGCGGACAAGGACCAGTCGTACGTGCTGGCGGTGCTGACCGCCGACCAGTTGCGGCACGCGATGTTCCCGCTGGGCGACACACCCAAGCCGGCGGTGCGGGCGGAGGCCGCGGCGCGCGGGCTGCGGGTGGCCGACAAGCCCGACAGCCACGACATCTGCTTCATCCCCTCCGGCGACACCCGCGGCTTCCTCGCCGCCCGCCTCGGCGCCCGCCCGGGGACGGTGGTCGACGCCGGGTCGGGTGAGGTGCTGGCCCGGCACAACGGCGTCCACGGGTTCACCGTCGGCCAGCGGCGCGGCCTGGGGCTGGGCCGGCCCGCGGCGGACGGGCGGCCGCGTTACGTCCTGGGCATCGAACCGGTGAGCGGCACCGTGCGCGTCGGGCCGGCCGAGGCCCTGGACGTGCACGTCGTCGAGGCGCGGGACGCCGTGTGGACCTGCGGTGCCGCGCCGGAGGGGCCGGTGGAGTGCGTCGCCCAGGTGCGGGCGCACGGCGGCCTCGCCCCCGCGACCGCCCACCCGGACGGCCGCGACCTGCGCGTCGAGCTGGGCGAGCCCCTTCGCGGGGTCGCGCCGGGCCAGGCCGTGGCGCTGTACCGGCCGGACCCCGCAGGGGACGTCGTGCTGGGCAGCGCCACGATCACCGTCGCCCGCTGAGCCGACGGTTCGTGGCGGGTGCCCCGGGGCGGCTAGCACCCCGGTGTGTGGAGCGTGCCCCCGCTGAGCGCTAAAAGCTGAACGCCGTGGCGCCGTCGCCGATCCACTGCCACAGCTGCACGGTCCCGCCCACCTCGGCGCCCGCGATCAGCGTGCCGGAGTCGATCTTCTTGGAGTTGACGCAGATCGGGCAGACCAGGTAGCGACCGCCGGCCCGCTCGTAGCGGTCCATCAGTTCGGGCAGCGGCGGGCAGCCGTCGCAGGCGGTGCCGACCGCCACGCCGGGCACGGCGAGCCGGACGGCCTCCTTGGTCAGGAACATCATCGTGGGGCGGCCCTGCTCGGCGGCGCCGACCGCCATCAGGAAGGCCACGGTGACGCGCTCGGCGTCCTCCAGACCGGTGGACAGGCTGATCGCGGCCTTGCCGGGGTTGGTGCTCATCTCGTCCTCATCTCGTCGGGTCTCCGACGGTAGGGACGCGACGACCTGCCGGAATCCGTGCCGGCCGCCGAGTTCGCGACGGCGTGAGCCACGCCGGTGGCGGGCGGCACGCAGGCGGGTGATCCTCGCGAGCGTGACGGGGTGGCTCTCCGGGCAGCCGTGCGGTCACGCCCGGACCGATCATGCTCTGCCGCGGCGGTCAGCTTGCCGCGAGGAGGCGGGCGACCGCGGCCGCCCGGGCGGCCCGTCCGGTGAGGCCGAGTTTGGCGTAGATGCTGGTCAGGTGCCGTTCGACGGTCCGGACGCTGAGCGCGAGCTCCTGCGCGACCTCCGCGTTGTCCCGGCCCTGCCCGACCAGGCGCAACACGTCGATCTCCCGGTCCGTGAGCGAGCGCAGCGCGCCGGCGGGGGTTCCGGCGGCGACCCGGTCGGGGGCGAGGAAGGCGCTGACCTCGTCGACGAACACCGGCCAGGCCGGCTCGTCGGCCAGCGTGATGTGGTTGTCGCTGTCCAGGGCCACCAGCCGGGCACCCGGGATCCGCGCGGCCAGTTCGCGGCCCAGGGCGAAGTCGATCATGCGGTCCCGGCGGGCGTGCAGAACGAGGGTCGGCACGGTGAGCCCCTGGAGCAGGTCGCGGACGTCGGCCCGCATCCGACCCGCGCGGGCCCCCACGGCGTTCTCGGTCGAGGTCGCCCGGGCCTGCAGGGCGTCGAGCCAGCCCGCCTGCTCCTCGGACGCCCCGGGGATCAGGAGGTTGGTGAACACCCGCCGGAACGTGCTGTCCGGCCGCGCCCAGCCCACTTTGATCATCTGTTCGAAGGTGTGCTCCAGCTCAACGGCCTGCGGATCGGTGTGGTCCATGGCGCGCCCGTACGTGCCGTAGAGGACCAGGCGGGAGAGTCGCCGGGGATGGCGGGCGGCGTACGCGACGCCCACGGGTCCGCCCTGCGACATGCCCACCATCGCGAACCGCTCCAGCCCGGCGGCGTCGGCGACGGCTTCGAGGTCGGCGACCCGCGGTTCGAGGCCGAAGTCGGTGACGTCCCAGTCCGACATCCCGTTGCCGCGCTCGTCGTACCGGATCACGGTGGCCACGCGGCCGAGGTCGAGCAGGAAGTGCCGCCACACCGGGCTCTGCCAGTCGAACTCCAGGTGGCTGAGCCAGCAGGAGGCGAGCAGCAGCGGCGGCCCGCAGCCGTGGACGGCGTACGCGATCCGCGTGCCGTCCGCGCTGCGGCAGAACCGGACGTCCTGCGGCGGCGCGTCGTCCACCCGGGCGGGCCGCGACATTCCCGCAGCTTAGTGCCCCGCAGAGGTCGGTCACCACGGTTCCGGCCGCCTCGGGCGCTGTCCGCGGAGGGGCACGGCGCCGCCACGCGAACCGACTCGTCGAGTCTCCACACAGGTGGGTGCCCCGATGCTCGGGGTGGCGCGAAACCGGCCGCGACGATCGCCCAGGCCGAGGGCGGCGACTCGTTCAGCAAGTCGGTGGTCGCGGCGCTGTTCGGCCTGCCCGGCGGCCCGTTCCTGGTGGGGCTCGTCGGGGTGGCGCTCGTCGCGGCCGGCGGGTACGCGGTGGTGCACGGCCTGCGCGCCGCGACTTCCTGCACGACCTCGCCCTCCCGCCCCGCTTCCGCACAGTGGTGAGCGTGCTCGGCACGGTGGGGTGGACGGCGCTGGGGGCGGCCGGTGCCACGACGGGAGTGCTGCTGGTCGCGGCCGCGGTCCGGTTCGACCCCGCTGCGCCGGTCGGCCTCGACGCCGGGATCCGGATGTTGGCCGGCCAGCCGTTCGGCCCGGTCCTGCTGCTCGTGCTGGCCGCCGCCTGGCGGTCTTCGCCGTCTACTGCCTGTTCGATGCCCGGTACCGGACGGAGTGACGGCTGCGCATGCTGGTAGACCTGGCCCCGTGAGCACCGACCCCGACCTCGAGGCCGCGCTGGCCGCCGCAGGCCTTGGCGGTGGCGCGCCCGGCCCCCTGGTGATCGCCGGGCCGGACGATCTCCCCGACGCGCCCGGCCCCGAGGCCGTCCGCTGGCCCGCGGGGGCGGCGACGGGGGTCGGCTCGCTGCCCGGCACGGACGTCACCGAGGCGGCGACCACGGTCGTCGGCGAGCTGCCCCTGCTGCCGCACCTGCCCGAACTGCCCGCGCGCGGGGTCGGCGCCGACATGATCGGACGCACCGCTGGACTGCTCGTCGACCTCGCGGTCGAGGTGGTGCCGAGCGGTTGGCGGGTGACCCCGCGCCCCGGTCGCGACCACCGGCGCGCGGTGGACCTGCTGCGCTTCGACATCGACGCCCTCGACGCCGCATGCGCCGGCCCGCGGCCCGAGTGGGTGAAGGTGCAGGCCGCCGGGCCGTGGACGCTCGCGGCCTCGGTCGAGCTGCACACCGGGCACCGGGCGCTCACCGACCGCGGTGCCGTCCGGGAGTTCGCCGGCAGCCTGGGCGAGGGGCTGCGCGCGCACATCGCGGAGGTCGCCGAGCGGACCGGCGCGCGGGTGCTCGTCCAGCTCGACGAGCCGAGCCTTCCCGCGGCGCTCGCCGGAATGCTGCCGACGGCGTCGGGTTGGGGAACGGTGCGGTCCGTGTCGGCGCAGGACGCCCAGGATCTGTTGCGCGACCTCGTCGCCGGCCTCGGGGCGCCGGTGGTGGTGCACTGCTGCGCGCCGAACCCGCCGGTGCGGCTCCTCGCCGGGGTCGGGCTGGCAGGGATCGGGATCGACGCCACGCTGCCCGTGTTCAGCGGCCCGACCGCGCTCCCGGCGGCGCTGGACGCGCTGGGTGAGGTGTGGGACGCGGGAATTCCGCTGCTCCTCGGGTTGGTCCCGGCAGTGCCGCGCCGGAGCCGACCGGCGGATGGCACCCCGTCCCTCGCGGCGGAGGGAGCGTCCCGACTCGGCGGTTCTGCATCACCCGACGCCGACCGGGGCCCGGACGACCCGGGAGCGCCGTCCGCGCTGCGCACCCTGGCTCGCCGGGCCTTCGACCTGGCCGACCGCCTCGGCTTCGACCGCTCCCGCCTCGCCGAGCTGGCGGTTCCCACGCCGACCTGCGGGCTCGCGGGCGCGACCCCGGAGCGGGCACGCCGCGCGATGGCGCTCTCCCGTGAGCTCGGCCAGGCATTCGTCGACCCGCCCGAGAGCTGGTGAATCTTCCGCCGCGCCGCCGTTCACCCGGCTGAGATTGTCGGTCCCCCTCGTTAGCCTCACCGGCGTGAGGACCGATACCGAAGCTCGTGAGCGGCACGCGCGGCTGGCCGCGGAGGTGGCCGATCATCAGTTCCGCTACTACGTGCTCGACGCGCCGATCGTCTCGGACGGGCAGTTCGACGCGTTGTGGCGCGAGCTCGTGGAGCTCGAAGAGCACCATCCCGGGCTCGCGACGCCGGATTCGCCCACGCAGAAGGTGGGCGGGAAGTTTTCCACGGAGTTCACGGCGCACGACCACCTGGAGCGGATGCTCAGCCTGGACAACGCCTTCTCCCCGGACGAGCTGCGGGCCTGGGCCGAGCGCGTTGCGCGCGATGTCGGCGGGGTGTCCTACCTCTGCGAGCTGAAGATCGACGGGCTCGCCGTGAACCTGCTCTACGAGAACGGCCTGCTCACCCGGGCGCTCACACGGGGCGACGGACGCACGGGGGAAGACATCACGCTCAACATGCGCACGCTCGAGGAGGTCCCGGAGCGGCTCACCGGCACCCCCGAGTTCCCGGTCCCCGAGCTGGTCGAGGTCCGCGGCGAGGTCTACTTCCGGCTGGCCGACTTCGAGGCCCTCAACGCCTCGCTGGTGGAGGCCGGCAAGCCGCCGTTCGCGAACCCGCGCAACACCGCCGCGGGCTCGCTGCGGCAGAAGGACCCGCGGATCACCGGATCGCGGCACCTGCGGCTGATCTGCCACGGTCTCGGAAGGCGGGTGGGGTTCGACCCGCAGCGCCAGTCCGAGGCCTACGCCGCCCTGAAGGCGTGGGGCCTGCCGGTCTCGGCGCGGACGGTCGTGCTGCACGGCGTGGACGAGGTGCTGACGCACGTCGTGTACTGGGGCGAGCACCGCCACGACATCGAGCACGAGATCGACGGCGTCGTGGTGAAGGTGGACGAGGTCGCGTTGCAGCGCCGCCTCGGGACCACGTCGCGGGCCCCCCGGTGGGCGATCGCCTACAAGTACCCGCCGGAGGAGGCCACGACGAGGCTGCTCGACATCCGGGTGAACGTCGGGCGCACCGGGCGCGTCACGCCGTTCGCGTTCATGGAGCCGGTCACGGTGTCGGGCTCGACGGTGTCCCTCGCGACCCTGCACAACGCGGACGAGGTGCGCCGCAAGGGCGTGCTGATCGGGGACCGCGTGGTGATCCGCAAGGCGGGCGACGTCATCCCCGAGGTGCTCGGGCCGGTGGTCGATGCGCGGGACGGCACCGAGCGCGCGTTCGTCATGCCCACGCACTGCCCCGAGTGCGGCACGGCGCTGGCCCGGCAGAAGGCCGGCGACGTCGACCTGCGGTGTCCGAACGCGCGCTCGTGTCCCGCGCAGCTGCGCGAGCGGCTGTTCCATCTCGCCGGTCGCGGGGCGTTCGACATCGAGGTACTGGGTTACGAGGCGGCGACGGCCCTGCTCACCTCGGGTGTCCTGCACGACGAGGGCGACGTGTTCTCGCTGACGGAAGACGCCCTGCTGCGCGTCGAGCTGTTCCGCACCAAGGCCGGCGCGCTGTCGGCGAACGGGCGCAAGCTCCTCGACAACCTGGAGTCGGCCAAGGACCGGCCGCTGTGGCGGGTGCTGGTGGCGCTGTCGATCCGGCACGTGGGGCCCACCGCGGCGCAGGCGCTCGCGCGCGAGTTCGGCTCGCTGGACGCGATCGAGGCGGCGGCGGAGCAGGCGGCGCACGACACCGCGGCGGCGGGCGTGGCCCTCACCTCGGACGGCGCGGCGGATGACGCGGACCCGGTGGCCGAGGAGATCGGGGGCGCGGGGTCGGCGGCCGCGGGGCCGGCGGAAGACGCGCTGGCGGCGACGGACGCCGAACCGGCCGTGGCGGACGCCCGAGCCACCGGGGACCCCGGGATCGGGGAGCTCGACACCGGGGACTCGGGGGACGCGGAGGCGCGGGCCGTCGCCGAGGCGAAGGCGGCCCGCGACGCCACCCGCGCCCGGGCCCGGGCCGTCGCCGCGGCCCTCGCGCCGATTGCGTCCGTGGACGGGGTGGGGCCCACCATCGCCGCGGCGGTGCGCGACTGGTTCGCCGTGGACTGGCACCGCGACGTCGTCGCGCACTGGCGGGCCGCCGGGGTGCGGATGGTCGACGAGGTCGACACCTCCGTGCCCCGCACCCTCGAGGGCCTGTCCATCGTGGTCACCGGCTCGATGGCCGGCTTCTCCCGGGACGAGGCGAAGGAGGCGATCATGTCGCGCGGCGGCCGCGCTGCGGGGTCGGTGTCGAAGAAGACGGCGTTCGTCGTCGCGGGCGACGCGCCGGGGTCGAAGTACGACAAGGCCCTCGAACTGGGTGTCCCGTTGCTCGACGAGAACGGCTTCCGGGTCCTGCTCGAACGCGGGCCCGAGGCGGCTCGGGCGGTGGCGACGATCGGCGGTGGAAATGAACCCTGATCGGCCGACCGGGCGATAACTGGAGGTCGACGAGGGTCCCGGAGAAGGTGCACACTGCGCATCCGGTCACAGGCAGTGGCGATCTTTGGCTGTCGTTCTTGGCGGTTAGTCTTGTCGTGTCGGGGTGACTGACGGACCGGAAGGACGGTGGACGGTGCTGCAGGCGGCGCTCAACGGCTCGCGTCCGGAGGACGCGCACCCGGCGCTCCCGGTGCAGGCCCGCCACCTCGCGCGCGACGCGCGCGCCGTCGCCCGGCTCGGCATTACCTCCGTGCACGTGCACCCGCGAGGGCCGGACACGCTCGAGACCCTTGAACCCGTGCACGTCGGGGACGCCGTCGCGGCGATCCGGACGGAAGTTCCGTCGATGGAGATCGGCGTCACCACCGGGCGCTGGATCCAGCCCGACCCCCGCCTGCGGATCGAGGCCGTGCTCGCGTGGGGCCGGCTCGGCCTGGCCAAGCCCGACTTCTGCTCGGTGAACGTGCACGAGCTGGGCTGGGAGGAGATCTGCCGGGCGGCCGCGTCCGTCGGCATCGGCGTCGAGCTGGGCGTCTGGACGAGCGGCGATGCGGTCACGCTGCGTAAGCGGGGCATTCCGCCGATGACGACCCGGGTGCTCGCCGAGTCGACCGTGACGGACCCCGACACGGCCGTCGCGGAGTCGGTGCGGATCCTGCGTGCCCTCGGCAAGCTCTCGGTGCCGGTGCTGCTGCACGGCGAGGAGGGCGGCGCCTGGCCGGTGCTGGAGTACGCGCTGCGCACCAAACAGGACACGCGGATCGGCTTCGAAGACGTGCTGCAGCGGCCCGACGGCTGGCTCGCCACCGGCAACGACGACCTCGTGCGTTCTGCGCAGCAGATCCGGATGTGAGGGGGGCGTCGAGCCCCGGGCGCGTCGGGTCGTGAGGCCTTCCTGACGGACATCCGCAACCGATTTGGCGTTTGCAACGGAATCAGCAGGCCGAGCGTGGGCCACGGCGTGGCAATCCGTCGGTCCGCTCAAATATCGTCAGACGTATGGTGCAGTGGCGGGAGATCAGTAGCCGGGCGGTGGCGCGGACGCGTGACGTCGCGAACCTGCTCACCACCCCGCTCCTGCCCGACGACCTGCTGGGCACGCTGAACCCCGTCTGGTCGACCACCGAGCCGGCCGGGCGGGTCGTCGAGGTGCGCCGGGAGACCGCCGACGCCAGCACGCTGCTGATCCGTACCGGCCCGCGCCGGCCGCAGCACCGACCCGGCCAGTACGTCGGTGTCGGCGCCCGGCTCGACGGCGTCTGGCACTGGCGCACGTACTCGGTGACGTCGCGGCCGGACGACCGGCTGCTCGCCGTCACCGTCACCGCGATCCCGGACGGGATCGTGTCGAACGCGCTCGCGCACGCCACCCCGGTGGGCACGGTGCTGCGGCTCGGCCCGCCGGCGGGGGAGTTCGTGTTGCCCGACCCGGCGCCCGAGAAGCTCCTGTTCGTCACGGCCGGCAGCGGCGTCACTCCTGTGATGGGGATGCTGCGCCACCTCGCCGCCCGCCGGCCGGACGCGCTCGCCGGTGCCGTCGCGGTGCACTGCGACCGGACCGCGGACGACGTCGTGTTCGGCGCCGAGCTGCGCGTGCTCGCGGCCGCGACCGGGATGCGGCTGGTCGAGCGGCTCACCGCCCTCGAAGGTCGGCTCAACCCGGACGCGCTCGCCGACCTCGTGCCCGACTGGGCCGCCCGCCAGACATGGGCCTGCGGGCCGGCCGGCCTGCTCGACGACCTGGGCGACTGGTGGGGTCGCCACGGCGACCCGGACGCGCTGCACGTCGAGCGGTTCGTGGCGCCGCGCCCGACCGGGGACGTGGGGACCGGCGGCCGGGTGAGCTTCACCGCCAGCAAGATCGAGGCCGACGCCGCCCCGGGTCAACCGCTCATGGCCGCCGGTGAGGCGGCCGGTGCGCTGCTGCCCAACGGCTGCCGCATGGGCATCTGCCACACCTGCGTCGGGCGGCTGCTGTCCGGCGCCGTGACCAACCTGCACACCGGCGAGCGCCACGACACCCCCGGGGAAGCGGTCCGGACGTGTGTGTCGGGCGCTGCCGGCGACGTCGAGATCGAGCTCTAGGAGACATGCTGTGGCTACATTGACCGCCGACCACCTGACCGACGAGCAGCTCGACGCGCTGGGGATCGAGCTCGACGCCCTGCGCGCCGAGGTCGTCGCCAGCCTCGGCGAGCGGGACGCACGCTACATCCACAAGATCATCAGGACGCAGCGCGGCCTGGACGCCGCCGCGCGCGCCCTGCTGCTCTTCGCGAAGTTCCCGCCCGCGTGGATCGCCGGTACGGCGGCGCTGTCCGTGGCCAAGATCCTGGAGAACATGGAGCTGGGCCACAACATCATGCACGGCCAGTGGGACTGGATGCGCGACCCGAAGATCCACTCCACGACGTGGGAGTGGGACCACGCGTCGGCGGCCGAGGGCTGGAAGAAGTCGCACAACTTCGAGCACCACACGTTCACCAACGTGCTCGGCAAGGACCGCGACCTGGGCTACTCGATCATGCGCATCTCGCCGGACCAGCCGTGGCACCCGGCCCACCTGGCCCAGCCCGTGTACAACCAGCTGCTGGCGCTGTTCTTCGAGTGGGGCGTGGCCTTCTACGACCTGGAGATCGACCTGGTCAGGGACGGCAAGAAGTCCAAGGCCGAGTTCGGCCGCGACGCGCGGCGCTTCTGGCGCAAGGCGCGCCGCCAGCTCGCCAAGGACTACGTGCTCTTCCCGGCTCTGTCGGTCGTGTCGGGCCCGCAGTCGGTGGTGGCCAGCATGGCCGCGAGCTTCGTCGCGAACTGCGTGCGCAACTTCTGGGCGCACGCCGTGATCTTCTGTGGGCACTTCCCGGAGGGCGTCGAGACGTTCCCGGAGGAGCAGCTCGAGGGGGAGACCCGCGGGCAGTGGTACGTGCGGCAGATGCTGGGCTCGGCGAACCTCTCGGGCAGCCCGCTCCTCCACACCATGACCGGCAACCTCAGCCACCAGATCGAGCACCACATCTTCCCGGACATCCCGAGCAACCGGTACGCCGAGATCGCGCCCCGGGTGCGGGAGATCTGCGAGCGCTACGGCCTCAGCTACACCATCGGGCCGTTTCGCAAGCAGTACGGCAACGTGCTCCGCAAGATCAACCGGTACGCGCTGCCCCGCCGCTCGGAGAGCGCCGCCGCCCGGGCGAGTCTGGCCGCCTCGTTCGCAGCCCTGCCCGTGCGCTCCGCGACGCCGGACGCCGCGATGCAGCCGGTGCGCCTGGCCGGCTGACCCGGCCCGGCTCGTCGGCGGATCACAAGGGCGGGTCCGGCGGCTCGGTGGACGCCGGGGACGCGGGATGGGTCATCCGCAGCGCGATCGCCAGCTCCAGGCGCGCGCCCGGGTCGTCCAGGGTGTCGCCGAACGCCTCCCGTAGCGCCGCCAGGCGGTAGCGCACCGTCTGCGGGTGCACGTGCAGGGTTGCCGCGGCCACGGAGACGTCGCCGTGGGCGTCGAGCCAGGCGCGCAGCGTTTGCTCGCTCCGGGCCCCCGCCCCCGCCGGCAGCGTGCGGAGCGGGGCCAGCGCGTGCTCGCACAACTCCGCGGCCAGCTCCGGCTCGGCGGCCAGCAGCAGCGCCAGCAGGTGTGCGTCCGCCTGGACCACGCCGACCGGCTCGGTGCCGAGCAGCCCCGCCACGTGCAGCGGCCACGCCGCCTGCGCCCGGACGACCGACCGGCTCGCCCTGGCCAGGGCGACCACCGGCCCGAGCACCGCGGGCCGGGCGCGCACCGCGATCTTCACCCGGTCCTGCCATGCGGTGCGTCCGGGCACGGGCCGTTCCGGCACGGGCACGAGCACGACGCCCACGGGGTCCAGGTTCGCCCCCACCGCACCGGGGAGCCGGGCCGCCACCCCCACCGCGTCCTCGACGACCAGCGCGGCGAGCCGCTCGGGCAGCCGCCACGCAGCGGCCGCGGCCACCCGCTCCACCTCGGCCACGGGCGCGGGCGGCTGCCGGGCGAGCAGCTCGACGAGGGCGTGCCGACGCGTCTGGACCGAGCCGGCGTTGCGCGCTTCCTCGTACGCCCATCCCGCCACCGACGCCGCCCCGAGCTGCTCCACGTAGGTGAACAGCGCCTCGGCGAGCGCGAAGATCACGTCGGGGGACAGCCGTCGGGCGGCCGGGCTGCCGGCGATCCGCCGCCATGCAGTCCGGGCACCGACCTGGTAGGCCGACTGCAGCGCCGCCAGCGTCCGCCCTTCGCGGTGCTCGAGCTGGCCCAGCCCCCGGTAGACCCGCAGGTCACCGGGGGCGGAGTCGACGCCGAGCAGGTCGACGAACTGGGCGAGCGCCACCGACACGCCCTCGGTGATCCGCCGCCCGAACCGCCCTTCGAGCGGACGCGCGTACTCCGGCACCCCGGCCCGCACCGCCGCGATGATCTCCTCGGTCGCGTCGAGGAGCTCGGGACGCAGTGCGGGGCCGACCCAGTCGGGCACCCTCGCCCATGGGCGATCCATCAGCTCTCCGAGAGCACCGTCGCGATGATCCCGCTGAGGTGGGTGAGGCGAGCCAGCTCGGACGGGCGGAAGGCGGGGCCGCCGGGACGGCCGACGACCAGCGCCCGCGGCGCGAGGCCGAGCGGGGCGGCGGCCAGCTCGGTGTCCAGCGCCGTCCACGGGGCAGGCACCCACTGCACAGCGGGATCGATCACCACGGTGCGCTCCAGCGGCAACCACGGCAGGTCCGCGGCCACCGTGTCCGGCGCCGCCGCGCTCTGGGCCAGCCGGTAGGCGCGGGTGCTCTCGCGGACGACGACGATCGCCCAGCCGGCGCGGAAGATCCGCGGTACGCCCTCGGCGAGGAGCGCGAGACCCTCCTTGGGGTCGTTGGTGATCTCCTCGATCAGGCCCAGCTCGCGGGCGGTGTCGAGGCGTCCGGAGTGCGGGCGGACCGACTCGACCTCCACGCCCGGTACCGACTCGGCCGCGGTGATCAGGACATCCGGCGGGCGCCCCGGCGGCAGCTCGACGGCCAGGTCGTCGATGGCGTGGCCCTCGGCCCGCTCGACCACGTCGACACCCAGGATGTCGGCGCCGGCGTTGCCCAGGGCGGTCGCCACCGCTCCCAAACTGCCCGGCTTGTCCGGCAGGACCACCCGGAGCAGGAACGACACGCGGCACACCCTCTCGATGCGATCGGCGAGGCCCCCCGGCCTCCGGGCAGCCGCATGGTCACCACCGTGCCCGTCGGCACGGCTGCTGCGGCGGAGTCACCGATTCTGTCAGGCGCAGGCGCCCGGAAGGCAACAGGTGCGTGACGCTCACCGCCGGGGCGGAACGCCCGCCGTCGAGAAGATGCCGCGGCGTCAGTGCCGCAGCGACGTGGGGAGGTCTGCGAGGCGCGTGCGTGCACGAGCCTAGGCTGTGAGTACCGCAGCTTCTAGGAGGGACATGTCCGCCGACTCCCCGGGCACGATCAGCCGGGACGAGGTCGCGCACCTCGCCCGGCTCGCCCGGCTCGCCGTCACCGACCGTGAGCTCGACCTGTTCGCCGGTCAGCTCGACGTCATCCTCGGCGCCGTCGCCCGCGTCGGTGAGGTCGCGGCCCCAGGTTCCGATCTGGCTGAGATCCCGCCGACCTCGCACGCCGTCCCGCTGGAGAACGTGTTCCGCGCGGACGAGCGCCGCCCCGGCCTGACGCAGGAGCAGGCGCTGGCCTGCGCTCCCGCCGCCGAGGACGGGCGCTTCCGCGTGCCGCAGATCCTGGGGGAGGAGGGGTGATGGACCTCACCCGCCTCACCCGCCTCACCCGCCTCACCGCCGCCCAGCTGGCCGAGAAGATCCACTCCCGGGAGGTCTCGGCTGTCGAGGTCGCGCAGGCCCACCTCGACCGGATCGCGGCCGTCGACGGCACCGTGCACGCCTTCCTGCACGTCGCGGTGGAGGCCGCGCTGCAGTCGGCGGCCCTGGTGGACGCCGCGCTCGACGCCGGCACCCCGCCCGCGTCGCCGCTGGCCGGCGTCCCGCTGGCACTCAAGGACGTCTTCACCACCATCGACATGCCCACCACCTGCGGGTCGAAGATCCTCGACGGCTGGCGGCCGCCGTACGACGCCACGGTGACGGCGCGGCTGCGGGCCGCCGGGATCACGATCCTGGGCAAGACGAACATGGACGAGTTCGCCATGGGCTCCTCCACCGAGCACTCGGCGTACGGGCCCACCCGCAACCCGTGGGACACCGGCCGCATCCCCGGCGGCTCCGGCGGCGGCTCGGCAGCCGCGCTCGCGGCCTTCGAGGCCCCGCTGGCGATCGGCACGGACACCGGCGGCTCGATCCGCCAGCCCGCGGCGATGACGGGCACCGTCGGGGTGAAACCGACCTACGGCGGCGTCTCCCGCTACGGCCTCGTGGCCTGCGCGTCGTCGCTGGACCAGGGCGGGCCCTGCGCGCGCACGGTGCTCGACGCCGCGCTGCTGCACGAGGTGATCGGCGGGCACGACCCGCTCGACTCCACGTCGATCGACGCGCCGGTACCGTCGGTCATCGAGGCCGCGCGGGCCGGGGCGGCAGGCGACCTGGCCGGGGTGCGCGTCGGCGTGGTCCGCGAGCTGGGCGGCGAGGGCTACCAGCCGGGCGTCGAGCGCGCCTACCGCGGTGCGGTGGAGCGGCTGGAGAAGCTCGGCGCCGAGGTCGTCGAGGTCAGCTGCCCGCACTTCGAGTACGCCCTGGCCGCGTACTACCTGATCCTGCCCAGTGAGGTGTCGTCCAACCTCGCCCGGTTCGACGCGATGCGCTACGGCCTCCGCGTCGACGGAGGTGCCTCTGCCGAGGAGGTCATGGCGCTCACCCGCGAGGCCGGGTTCGGGCCCGAGGTCAAGCGGCGGATCATCCTCGGCACGTACGCGCTCTCGTCGGGCTACTACGACGCCTACTACGGGCAGGCGCAGAAGGTCCGCACGCTGATCGCCCGGGACTTCGCCGCGGCGTTCGAGCAGGCGGACGTGCTGGTCTCGCCCACGGCGCCCACCACCGCGTTCCCGCTCGGGGACAAGGTGGACGACCCGCTGGCCATGTACCTCAACGACCTCGCGACGATCCCGACGAACCTCGCCGGTATCGCCGCGATGTCGGTGCCGTGCGGGCTCGCCGAGGAAGACGGTCTGCCGGCCGGGCTGCAGATCATGGCCCCGGCGCTGGGCGAGGCCCGGATGTACCGGGTCGGCGCGGCCTACGAGGCCGCGCGCGACGCCGACGACGACGTCCCGCTGATCCAGCGGGTGCCGGCTCTGGAGGTCTCGGCATGACTGCCGCAACGCTGGTGGATTTCGCGGAGGTCGTCGAGCGCTTCGACCCCGTGCTCGGGCTCGAGGTGCATGTCGAGCTGTCGACGAACAGCAAGATGTTCTGCGGCTGCCCGACCGAGTTCGGCGCCGAGCCGAACACCCAGGTCTGCCCGGTCTGCCTGGGCCTTCCCGGCTCGCTGCCGGTCGTGAACCGCACCGCGGTCGAGTCGGCGATCCGCATCGGGCTGGCGCTGAACTGCACGATCGCGCCGTGGGGGCGGTTCGCGCGGAAGAACTACTTCTACCCGGACATGCCGAAGAACTTCCAGACCAGCCAGTACGACGAGCCGATCGCGGTGAACGGCTGGCTGGACGTGCCGCTGGACGACGGCTCCACCGTCCGCGTGGAGATCGAGCGCGCGCACATGGAGGAGGACACCGGCAAGTCGCTGCACGTCGGTGGCGCGACCGGGCGCATCCACGGCGCGGAGTACTCGCTGCTCGACTACAACCGCGCAGGCGTCCCGCTGATCGAGATCGTCACGAAGATGATCCCGGGCACGCGGGAGCGCGCGCCCGAGGTGGCCCGTGCGTACGTCACGGCGCTCCGCGACCTGCTGCGCGCCCTGGGCGTCTCGGACGTCCGCATGGATCAGGGCTCGCTGCGCTGCGACGTCAACCTGTCGCTCTCGCCGCGCGGCTCGGGCGAGCTCGGCACCCGCTCCGAGACGAAGAACGTGAACTCGCTGCGGTCGGTCGAGCGGGCCGTCCGGTACGAGATGTCGCGGCAGGCCGGCGTGCTCCTGGCCGGCGAGAAAGTTGTCCAGGAGACCCGGCACTTCGAGGAGGCCACCGGCACCACGCGCGCCGGCCGCCGCAAGGAGACCGCCGAGGACTACCGCTACTTCCCGGAGCCGGACCTGGTACCCATCGCGCCGTCCGCGGAGTGGGTCGAGGAGCTGCGCGCGACGCTGCCGGAGCTGCCGTGGGAGCGCCGGCGCCGGGTGCGGGCGGAGTGGGGCCTCAGCGACCCCGAGCTGCGCGACCTGGTCAACGCAGGTGCGCTGGACCTGATCGCGGACACCGCCGCCGCCGGCGCCTCGCCCGACGAGGCGCGCTCCTGGTGGGTCGCGTACCTCGCGCAGCAGGCCAACACCCGCGGCGTCGAGCTCGTCGGCCTGCCGATCACCCCGGCCCAGGTGGCGCGCGTGATCGAGCTGGTCTCGTCGGGCGAGCTGACGAACAAGCTCGCGCGCCAGGTCGTCGACGGCGTGCTGGCCGGCGAGGGCGGCCCGGACGAGGTCGTCGAGCGCCGCGGGCTGAAGGTCGTCTCGGACGAGGGCGCGCTGGTCGCCGCGGTCGACGAGGCCCTGGCCGCGCAGCCGGACATCGCCGAGAAGATCCGCGGCGGCAAGGTGGCGGCGGCGGGCGCGATCGTCGGCGCGGTGATGAAGGCGACGAAGGGGCAGGCGGACGCCAAGCGCGTCCGCGAGCTGGTGATCGAGCGCGTCGGAGCCTGAGCAGGCCGAGCGAACGCTTCTACGTCGGGTCGCGGCGGGGCGGGTCGGCGAAGTCGTCCGGCGAGGCGTCGGCCAGGAAGTCGCGCATCTCGCGCATCTCGCGCACCTGCTCCTCCGGCGGCACCGCTCCGCCGTCCGGGAACAGATCCGCCACTGGCTGGCCGACCTCGTCGAGGATCTCGTCCGCCATCGAGATCGGCAGGCCTTCGCGCACAGCGACAGCCAGAGCGTCGCTCGGCAGCACCGGGATGCGGGTGCCGCCGTCGCAGACGAGCACCGCCGCGAAGACACCCTCGGTGAGGGCGGTGATCTCGGCGCCGTCGACGGTGTGGCCGAGCCCGCGCAGCAGCGGAATCAGCACGTCCTGGGGGAGCAACGGGTCGGTACTGCTGCGGCGACCGAGCGCGACGGCGTCGGCCTGCGGGCGGCGCAGGAACACCGGCACGCAGCGGGCGCCGTCCGCGTTCGGGCCGGCCTCGCCGAGCAGTACGACGGGCTCGCGCGTGGGCCCGTGGACGACCAGCCGCAGCACGCGCATCGCCCGCATCCGGGCAGTGTCGCGCCCGGAGCGGGCGGGCTGCGATCTCACATTGAGACGAGCCCCGACAAGGTAGCGGCCCGGCCCTCGTCACGCTGGGTGGGAGCAGGAACCGCGGTTGGCGGAACCGCACTTCGGCCGGCGCCTGTGAGCGGTGAGCGCGCGATGCCGGTGGGGCCAGCTTGATCGATCCGAGGGGGACGTCGCGGTGGTGCGCACCGCGCGGGTGTCACCCTCGCGGCGACGCAGATCCTGTGATCGATCCGACGGTGACCTGGCTGCGGCACTGCCGACACTCGCGTTTCCGTCGGATCGATCATCGGCCCGCCGGAATCGGTGCGCGGCTCACTGCCGCGACTCGCCCCCACCGGCCGGCGGCTGGATGCGGATCACCCGGTCGTCGCTGGGCACGATCTTGCCGCCCGAACCCTTGTTCGTGGTGCCCAGCCACAGCAGCCCGTCGGGTGCGGTCGCGGCCGCCGACAGCCGCCCGTACCGGTTCTGCAGGAGGGACTCCGGCGCGCCGGTGAACGTGCCGTTGTCGTCGGGCCGCAGCACGAACACCGATCGCGCGCCCGACAGCGCCACCAGCAGCAGCCCGGGCTGTGCCACGCATCCCGCGACGGCGGGCCGGTCCGGCCAGGTCCAGGCCGGATCCCCGAGCGCGCCCGGCTTCGCCCGGTAGAGCACGTCCCGGGAACCAGGACGGTCGGTGATCCAGATCGCGCCGGCGTCCGTGCAGACCCCACCCGGGGCGCGCAGGCCCGAGCTGACGACCGCCGACGCCGGGTTCGGGTTGTCCGCGGCGGGCCTGCCGAGCGTGTCGATCCGCAGCAGCTTGCCGGCCATCGAGCCGTCTTCCGACGGCAGACCGGCCGACCCGGTGGCCACCAACAGCGCGTTGCGGCCGTCGGTGGCCAGCGCGCCCCCGTTGTCGCGGGTGCCGCGCGGGATGCCGGTGAGCACCGGCTTCGGATCCTCACCCGGTGCGAGGCGCAGCACGCGGTTGTCCTCGGCGGTGGTGGCGTAGGCGTACACCAGCCGGTCTTCCGCGTATCCGGGGGAGAGCACCAGGCCGGTCAGTCCGCCACCCCCGCTCGGGTCGACCGGCACCGTCGTCACCAGCACCGGGTCCATCCCGCGCTGCACCCGCAGCACCCGCCCGGTGGTCCGCTCGGCCACGAGGGCGGTGCGCGAGTCGGGCAGCACCGCCACCGCCGAGACCGGCGCGAGACAGGTGGCCACCACCTGCAGGTCCGGGTCGTTGCAGCCCACCGGCTCGGCCGTGGCGGACGGGTCCGAGTCCTGCGGGGACCCCGGCGGTTCGCCGGATGGACCGGGCTCGGGGACGAGCGGGGGCCCGCCCAGCTCGCCCGCCCCCTCGACCTTCTCCCGCCAGTCGCGAGGGCCGGCGTCGGGGAAGGTGGCGCAGCCGGCCAGCGCGAGGACGAGCGCCACCCCCGCGACCGCGCGCCACACCCGTCCGATCATCGGCTCCACGCTAGAGCCGGGCGGGTGAGCGTCCGGTGAGTAACGTGCCCTCATGGATCGGACACGCCATGGGTGACACGGTGGTTCTCGTCCCGTACGACGACGGGGTCGCGGCGCTGGCCGCCATCCCCGGCGTGCAGGCCGTGCGGTACGACCCCGACGGCCGGCTGCCGCCCGAGGCGGCCACCGCACAGGTCTTCGTTCCGCCGTTCCTGGCGTCGACGCGGGTCGTCGACCTCGTGGAACAGCTGCCCGAGCTGCGGCTCGTCCAGCTGCTCACTGCAGGTGCGGAGAACTGGGTCGGACGGCTGCCCGCGAAGGTCGCCCTGTCGGACTGCCGCGGCGCGCATGGCGGGGCCACCGCGGAGTGGATCGTCGCAGTGCTGCTGGCGGTCTACCGCGAGCTGCCGGGCTTCGTGCGCAGCCAGGACGCGCGGCGCTGGGACCAGCACTTCACCGACGAGCTGGCCGGCAAGCGCGTGCTGCTGGTCGGCGCGGGCGACCTCGCCGAGAACACCGCGCGCCGGTTGGCGCCGTTCGAGGTCACCACCACGCTGGTCGGTCGCCGCGCCCGCGACGGCGTCCACGGCATCGCCGACGTGCACGACCTCCTGCCCGACCACGACGTCGCCGTGCTCATGGTCCCGTTGACCGACGACACCCGCGGGTTGGTCGACGCGCGGTTCCTCGCCGCGATGCCCGAGGGCGCCCTCCTGGTCAACGCCGCGCGCGGGCCCGTCGTCGACACCGACGCGCTGACCCGGGAGCTGCAGGCCGGCCGGCTTCGCGCCGCCGTGGACGTCACCGACCCCGAGCCCCTCCCAGCGGACCACCCGCTCTGGAGCGCGCCCGGTCTGCTGCTCACCCCGCACGTCGGCGGCAGCGTCCCGGGGGGAATGCGACGCGCGTTCGGCGTCGTCGTGGAGCAGATCAGGGCGTTCGTGCGGGGCGACGCGCCGCCGAACCTGGTGGAACACGGGTACTAGAACGTCCGGAGCACTAGGCTGCGACCATCAGGGCGGCGAGGGGAGAACCATGAGTGACCAGCCGACCTCGCTATTTGACAGCGGGTCCGGGGCGGTCGGCTCCGCGCCGGGATCCGGCCTCGGCGGCGCGACCACCCAGCCGCTGGACCGCCCGAAGCGCCGCGAGCTGACGTGGAGCAGCGGCACCGACTTCGGCCTGGTCCTGCTGCGGTTCGCCGTCGGCGGGGTGATCTTCGCGCACGGTATGCAGCACGTGTTCGGGCTCTGGGGTGGCATCGGCCTGCCCGGGTTGAGCACCGCGCTGACCGCCTTCGGGTTCGGACATGTGACCGTGCTGGTGTGGGTGACGGCGTTGACGGAGCTGTTGGGCGGTGCGGCGGTCGTCCTCGGCCTCTTCACGCCGCTGGCCGCCGCCGGCCTGCTCGCCTTGATGATCAACGCGGTGCTGCTCAAGGCGTCCAACGGGTTCTTCATCGCCGGGCCGCCCGGGGCGGGTGCCGTCGAGCTGGAGATCGTGCTCGGGCTCGGGGCCGCCGCGCTGTTGCTGACCGGCGCAGGCCGGATCGCTCTGGAGAGGGGCCGCACCTGGAACCGCCGCCCCGCCCCGTGGGGCGTGCTGTTCCTGATCATCGGGGTGGCGGCGGCCCTGCTGGTGTTCTTGCTGCTGCGCCCGCGCTGAGGCGGCCGCTCCACCACCTCGCCGCACGCGGATCGGCGAGGCCTCAGGGGACGCGGCGGACGGCGCCGGTGTGCGCGCTCGTCGCGAGTGCCGCATAGGCGCGCAGCGCCTTCGACACCGGCCGGTCGCGGTCACGCGGCTGCCACGGCCGCTCGGACGCGTCCATCTTGGCGCGCCGCTCGGCCAGAACCTCCTCCGGTAGGTCCAGTGTGAGGGCGCGGGAGGCGACGTCGACGACCACCCGGTCGCCGTTCTCGATCAGCCCGATCACGCCACCCGCGGCGGCCTCCGGCGAGATGTGGCCCACCGAGATGCCGCTCGACCCGCCGGAGAACCGGCCGTCGGTGATCAGCGCGCACACCCGGCCGAGCCCGGCGCCCTTGAGGAACGCGGTGGGGTGCAGCATCTCCTGCATCCCCGGGCCGCCGGAGGGGCCCTCGTAGCGGACGACGATCACGTCGCCGGGCTGTACCTGCTTGGTGAGGACGACCGAGACGGCCTCCTCCTGGCTCTCGACGACCCGCGCCGGGCCCGCGAAGTGCCACAGCTCCTCGGGGATGCCCGCCGTCTTGATCACCGCGCCGTCCGGGGCGATGTTCCCGCGGAGTACGGCCAGCCCGCCGTCCGCGGTGTAGGCGTGCGCGACGTCGCGGATGCAGCCGCCCGCGGCGTCCGTGTCCAGGGAGCTCCAGCGGTTCGCGGTGGAGAACGCCTCGGTGGTGCGCACCCCGCCGGGCGCGGCGTGGAACAGCTCGACGGCCTTCTCCGACGGAGACTCGGCCCGCACGTCCCACTCGCCCAGCCACGCCTCGAGCGAGGGGGAGTGCACCGTGCTGATGCCCTCGTCGAGCAGGCCACCGCGCCACAGCTCACCGAGGATCGCCGGGATGCCACCGGCCCGATGGACGTCTTCCATGTGGTAATCCGAGTTCGGCGAGACCTTGCTCAGGCACGGCACACGCCGGGAGATCGCGTCGATCGCGGCGAGGTCGAAGTCGACCTCGCCCTCCTGCGCGGCGGCCAGGACGTGCAGCACGGTGTTCGTCGAGCCGCCCATGGCGACGTCGAGCGCCATCGCGTTCTCGAAGGCCTCCCGCGTGGCGATGTTGCGCGGCAGCGCGCTCGCGTCGTCGTGGGAGTACCAGCGGCGGCAGAGGTCCATGACGGTCCGGCCGGCCTCCAGGAACAGCTCGCGCCGGGCGGCGTGCGTGGCCAGCGTCGAGCCGTTGCCCGGCAGCGCGAGGCCGAGGGCCTCGGTCAGGCAGTTCATCGAGTTCGCGGTGAACATGCCCGAGCACGACCCGCAGGTCGGGCAGGCGGAGCTCTCGACGAGCGTGAGCCCGGAGTCGTCGACCTGCGGCGAGGCGGAGGCGGAGATCGCGGTGATGAGGTCGGTCGGGGCGCGAGCGCGACCCCCGTCCAGCCGACGACCGCCTTGCCGGCCTCCATCGGGCCGCCGGAGACGAAGACCGTGGGGATGTTGAGCCGCATGGCGGCGTTGAGCATCCCCGGCGTGATCTTGTCGCAGTTGGAGATGCACACCAGCGCGTCGGCGGCGTGGCCGTTGACCATGTACTCGACGGCGTCCGCGATCACCTCGCGGGAGGGCAGCGAGTAGAGCATCCCGCCGTGGCCCATCGCGATGCCGTCGTCCACGGCGATCGTGTGGAACTCGCGCGGCACCCCGCCCGCCTCGCGGATCGCGCCGGCGACGAGGTCACCGAGGTCCTTGAGGTGCACGTGACCGGGCACGAACTGGGTGTAGGAGTTCGCGATCGCGACGATCGGGCGGCCGAAGTCGTCGTCGCCCATGCCGGTGGCGCGCCAGAGGGCGCGGGCTCCGGCGGCGTTGCGGCCGTGGGTGGTCACGCGGGAACGAAGGGCCGGCACGTCGGTCTCCAGCCGGGTCGGGCAGCCGGCCAGGGGCCGGTGCGGTGTAGGGGACGGGCGGGCCGGGACGCGCCCGGCAGGGGGTCAGCATGGCGGACCCGACCGGCCCGCCGCGCAGCACTGAGGAGATAACGGTACGCCCCGGGCGCCCGGCCCCGGAGGGTTTGACGATGGAGGCGAAAGAGCGCCGGCGGCCGCTCACCGCGCAGACCGTCCTCATCGAGAAGAGCCCTCAGCCGGTCGACGTCGGCGGACCACCACGAGCGTCACGAGCACCGCGGCCAGGCCGGCGACCGCCATGGCCGCCAGTACCGGTTCGCCCGCCCGGGCCGCCCCCACCGTCACCGCGATGAATGCCCAGGCGACGGCGGCGGCGTACGGCAGCAGGCCCCTGCTGGCGATCAGGACGGCGACGGCCATCGCGCCCGCGCCGGCCAGCACGGCGAGCTGGCCGAGCACACCTGCGGTGCCCGTGATCGGGGCGCCACTCGACGCCAGGGCCGTGGTCAGGTTGATCCACGCGGCGATGCTGGCCCAGCCCGTGTAGAGGCCGAGCGTCCCCCACAGCAGGGCCCGCCCGGCCCGCGACCAGCCCGCGATCTCGGCGCGGGCCGTGAGCGCGATCCGCAGCGCCCACAGCAGGCAGGCGACCATGCCGAGCAGGATCACCAGGGTCGTCCATCGCGGCTCCAGCTCCGCCGCCACCAGCCACAGGCTGAACCCGGTGAACACCAGTGCCAGCGGCACGGCGAGCCGGTCGCGCAGCTCGACGCCCGGACGCCGCCGCGGCAGTGCCCAGATCGCGTAGCCGAGTGCCAGCGCGATGATGACTCCCCAGATCGAGAAGGCGTAGCCGGCGGGGACGATCGGCGGCTCCCCGGGCCGGTCCTCGGTCTGGAACTCGCTGCCGTTGTACTGGGAGAGCACCGAGCTCACCAGCTGCCCGACGGCCAGCACGACGAGCAGCATCCGCAGGCCCACCGCCCCTCGTGCGGCACCGACGGGCGGCTCTCCGGTTTGCGCCGTGGTCACGTCTCCACCTTCCTCGTCGCCCGGGTGGGCCGCATCCCGGCCCCGACGGCGCGGGACCGGGATGCGCGCTTCACCCGCGTCGCCGCCCGAGCCGCAGCCAGGCCCAGGTCCGGCGCGGCTCGGGGGGCGGGGCCGGCTTCGGCCGCTCCACGAGGAGGGCGATCGGGCTGCTGGTGGTCTCCTTGGGCACGGGGTGGTCCTCGCGCAGGTGCCACTGCATCTCGGCCTTGTTGGCGAACTTCAGCTCGCACTTCGGGCACTGGGGGTAGTGGCGCAGCATGCTCATGACAACTCCTTCGGGTCTTTGATCGACTGCTTGATCGGCACCGGCCGGGGTGCGGTGATCACCTCCCTCGGCTGCCGGCCCCCGGCCCGGCCGGCCAGCTTGACGAGCTCCTCGACGACCAGGACGGACGCCGCGACGGCGATGCACAGCAGCCACTGCGACACCTCGAGGGGGACGGTGCCGAACACCCCCGCCAGCAGGGGCAGCTGCACGATCGCGACCTGCAGCGCGACGACGACGCCGAAGGAGATCCACAGCCAGCGGTTGGAGAACAGGTGCCGGGTGAACACCGTCTCCCGCTCGGCGCGGGCGTTGAGCGCGTTGAAGAACTGGAAGAGCACGAAGGTCGTGAACGCCATGGTGGCCGCGATCTCGGCGCCGTACACGCCGCCGGCCCACGCCAGGAGGCCTAGCGTGCCGACGGCCATGATCGCGCCCGCCCGGAACATCCGGCCCAGCCGGCGCAGGTTGAGGATCCGCTCCGAGGCGCGCCGCGGCGGGTCGTCCATCGACCCGCGGCGGGCCGGATCGACACCCAGCGCGATCGCCGGCGGGCCGTCCATGATGATGTTCACCCAGAGCACCTGGATCGCGCTGAACGGGGCGGGCAGCCCGACGATCGCCGCGCCCAGGAAGCTCAGGATCGCGCCGATGTTGGTCGAGAGCTGGAAGCGGACGAACTTCACGACGTTGTCGTAGATCGCCCGGCCCTCGCTCGACGGCCTTGACGATGGTGGCGAAGTTGTCGTCGGTGAGGACCATCGCGCCGGCCTCCTTGGTCACCTCGGTGCCGGTGATCGCCCATGGCCACGCCGATGTGCGCAGTGCTGCAGCGCCGGCGGCGTCGTTGACGCCGTCGCCGGTCATCGCCGCGATGTGGCCGCGCTCGGTGAGCGCGCGCGACGATGGCGACCTTGTGCTCGGGCGCCACCCGGGCGAACACGCCGACGTCGTCGATCCGCCGGGCGAGCTCGCCGTCGTCCATCCGGTCGAGGTCGGCGCCGGTGACGACATCGCCCGTCGATCCCGAGCTCGCCGGCGATGGCTGCGGCGGTGTCCGGTGGTCGCCGGTGATCATCTTGACGGCGATGCCGGCGCGGCTGGCACAGCGGCGACGGCCTCGCGGGCCTCGGGCGCGGCGGGTCGGGGATCCCGACCAGGCCGACGAAGGTCGAGGCCGTGAGCCGGCCGCGAGCGCTCGGGGTCGCCGACGTCGTCGAGCGACGTCGCTCGGCCGCGCCGCCAGCACCCGCAGCCCGCGGGCGCGCGAGGCTCGCGTCGTCCTCGGCGAGATCGCGCGCGCGCCGCGTCGTCGAGCGCGCCGGCCCGGTCGGGTCGTCGACGAACGTGCACCGCGCGAGGAGCACATCGGGCGCGCCCTTGACGTAGCACCCACGACCCGTCGTCCGTCGCGCGTGAAGCGTGGCCATCCACTTGCGCGCGGAGTCGAACGGGATCTCGGCGACCCGCGGCGTGGCGCGCGCGCAGCGCGTCGGCGTCGAGGCCGGCCTTGGCGGCGAGCGCCACCAGCGCGCCCTCGGTCGGGTCGCCGACGATGCCGTCCGCGTCGTCGAGGCCGCGCGTCGTTGCACAGCGCGCGGCACGACGAGCGGCCTGCGGCAGCGTCGCGCGCGCCGACGCTGGTCGCGCACGGTGCCCTCGGGCCGGTAGCCCTCGCCGGTCACCGTCGTAGGCGCCGCCCGCGGGCGACGACCGCGCGCGCGGTCATCTGGTTGAGGGTCAGCGTGCCGGTCTTGTCGCGAGCAGATCACAGTGGTGGCGCCGAGGGTCTCGACCGACGGCCAGCCGCTTGACGATGGCGCCGCGGCTGGCCATCCGGCTGAGGCCGAGGGCGAGGGTGACGCGCCACGACGGCCGGCAGGCCCTCGGGGATCGGCGGCGACGGCCAGCGCCACGGCGCTCAGGAGCAGCTCGCCCAGCGACCGCCGCGGACCAGCCCGAGGGCGACGAGGCGGCCACGGCGACCCCGGCGATGACGGCGAGGCGCTTGCCCAGCCGAGTCGAGCTGGATCTGCAGCGGGCGTCGGTTCGGCTGCTCTGCTGCGCGCGAGCATGTCGGCGATCCCGCCGACCTCGGTGCCCATCCCGGTGGCGGTGACCACCAGCTCGGCCGGCCGCGGGTGACGCGTCGTGTTCATGAAGGCCATGCCGGTGCGGTCGGCCGAGCGGACGTGCCGCGCTCGGCGGCGCCGCGGCCGTCGCTTGGCCACCGGCTGCGACTCCCCGGTCAGCGCGGACTCGTCGACCTCCAGGCTCTGGGCGGCGAGCGAGCCGGCCGTCGGCGGCCACCCGGTCGCCGGCCTCGAGCAGGACGACGTCGCCGGGCACCAGACTCGGCGGCGTCGACCTCGGTGCGCGGCCGCCGCGGCGCACCCGCGCCACCGGCGAGAGCATGTTGCGCAGCGCGTCGAGGCTGCGCTCCGCCCGGTTCTCCATGACGAAGCCGAGCGTGGCGTTGATCAGCAGCACGATCGTGATGACGATCGGTGTCCTTCGGTCGCCGACGATCCCGGCGAGCACCGCGGCGCCGATCAGCACGAGGATGAGCACCGAGCGGAACTGGTCGACAAAGCGCAGCCACGCCGGCCGGCGGGCCGCCTCGGCGAGCTTGTTGGGGCCCTCCTCGCCCAGCCGGCGAGCGGCCTCGTCGGCGGAGAGCCCGGTGCGCGGGTCGACCCCGAGCGCCGCGGCCACCTCCGGGGTGGGTCGCAGGTGCGCGGCGAGCCGGATCGGGGCCTCGGATTCCACGGGCATCGGGAGCGGCGGGGCGGGCATCGTCTGTCGCCTTTCTCTGCTCAGGTCCGGTGAGGGACCGTCGTGTCCGGATCGGTCACGGTCGGTGGCGCCGCCGCAGGTCGGGCGGGATGCGGCGCAGCTCGTCGTCCGGGAAGCCGTCGAGCAACCGCCAGAACAGGTCGAGCGTCTCGACGACGGAGCGGCGAGCCGCTCCCTGGCCGATCACCTCGGCCTCGAACTGGTCGGCGAAGTGCAGGTAGCGGCGGTCGACGTCGGACAGCGCCTCCTCGCCGACGATCGCGACCAGCCGGCGCAGGTCGCGGCCCTGGGCGTAGGCGGCGTAGAGCTGGTTGGCGACCGCGCGGTGGTCTTCGCGCGTCTTGCCCGCGCCGATACCGGCGTTCATCAGGCGCGACAGCGACGGCAGCACGTCGATCGGCGGGAACGACCCCGCGGCGGTGCAGCTGGCGGGAGAGCACGATCTGGCCCTCGGTGATGTAGCCGGTCAGGTCGGGGATCGGGTGCGTGATGTCGTCGTCGGGCATCGAGAGGATCGGCAGCTGCGTGACCGAGCCCGTGCCGCCCGCTGATGCGGCCGGCGCGCTCGTAGAGGGTCGCGAGGTCGGTGTACATGTAGCCCGGGTAGCCGCGGCGTGCCGGGGACCTCTTCGCGCGCGGTGGAGACCTCGCGCAGCGCCTCGCAGTAGTTGGTCATGTCGGTGAGCACCACGAGCACGTGCAGGTCCTGCTCGAAGGCGAGGTACTCGGCGACGGTCAGCGCGCACGCGCGGCGTGAGCAGGCGCTCGACCGTCGGGTCGTCGGCGAGGTTGAGGAAGAAGCACGACGCGCTCGAGCGCGCCGTGTCCTCGAACGTAGCTGCCGGAAGTACGCCGGCCTCGCGGTCGGTGATGCCCATCGCGGCGAACACGACGACGAACTGCCTCGTCCCGGGCTCGCACGCGCGCCTGGCGGACGATCTGGGCGCGAGCTCGTTGGCCGGCAGGCCGGAGCCGGAGAAGATCGGCAGCTTCTGGCCGCGCACGAGCGTGTTCAGGCCGTCGATGGCGGAGATGCCGGTCTCGATGAAGTCGGCCGGCTGGTCGCGCGCGAACGGGTTGATCGGCGCGCCGTTGATGTCGAGGCGGGCCTCGGGCGATGAGCGGGGCGCCGCCGTCGATCGGCTGGCCGGTGCCGTTGAGGACGCGGCCGAGCAGGTCGCGGCCGACACGTCGATCTGTGCCGACCTCTCGGGGAAGCGACCTCGGTCGTCGGCGAGTCGATGCCGCGCGTGCCCTCGAAGACCTGGATGACGGCACGCGTTCCCGGTCGATCTCGAGCACCTGGCCGCGGCGGCGGGCTCCGTCGCGGCGTGCACGACGTCGACCATCTCGTTGTAGCGCGACCTGCTCGACGTCGTCCACGAAGATCAGCGGGCCGGAGACGTAGCGACAGCGTGCGGTAGTCGGTCGAGAGCGAGCGAGCGCGTCTCGGGCTCCTGCGGTCTCCGGGCGTCTCGGTCAGTACGCGCTCGATCCAGCGATGTCCTCGGCGACTTGCGCGCAGCTCGGCATCTCGGCGAGCGCGTCTTCATGCGGGCGGCTGGTCGAGCACCGGCGATCTGGTCGACGCGTCGGCAGGTCGAGGACCGCGCCGCGACCGCGCCCGGTTCATGCGCCTCGTCGCGGCGTCGTTGAAGGCCAGGATCGTCTTCAGCATCCAGTACTGCTTCTTCGGCGGGCAGTACGCGTCGACCTCGTCGAACGCGAACTGCTGCAGGAAGTCCTCGCGCAGCAGCCGGCGCGATCTCGCAGCATGAGCTGCTCGGCGTCCGGCAGCGCGTCGGGACCGACGAGCTGCACGATCTCCTGCAGCTCCGTCTCCTCTCTGCAGGAGCGCCAGCGCCCACGTCGCGATGCTCGCGCCCAGTCGGGCGCGACGTTCGTCGTCGAACCAGCCGTTGACGGCCGAGGAACAGCGTGTAGCTCTTCGTCCAGTTGATCGCCGGGAAGTGGCGCGGTGGGCGAGCGACGTGTCGAGCGCCCAGAACGCGCCGGTGACGCGCAGGCGAGTTCTGCGTCATCGGCTCGGACAAGTCGCCGCCGGCCGGCGAGACCGCGCCGACCATCGTGACCGAGCCGATGCGCTCGTCGTCGCCGCGCCGAGCGGCTCGACCGCGCCCGCGCGCTCGTAGAACGCCGCGAGACGCGTGGCCAGGTACGCCGGGTAGCCTTCCTCGCCCGGCATCTCTTCGAGCCGGCCGGAGACCTCGCGCAGCGCCTCGCCCCAGCGGGAGGTGGAGTCGGCCATCATGGCGACGTTGTAGCCCATGTCGCGGTAGAACTCGGCGAGCGTGACGCCGACGTAGATGCTCGCCTCGCGCGCCGCGACCGGCATGTTCGATGGTGTTGGCGACGAGCACCGTGCGGTCCATCAGCGGCGCGTCGGTGCGCGGGTCGTCCAGCTGCGGGAACTCGTTGAGCACCTCGGTCATCTCGTTGCCGCGCTCGCCGCAGCCGATGTAGACGATGACGTCGACGTCGGCCCACTTGGCGAGCGACTGCTGGGCTGCGTCTTGCCCGTGCCGAAGCCGCCCGGGACGGCGACCGCGCCGCCGAGGGCGAACGGGAAACACCATGTCGATGGCGCGCTGGCCGGTGACCAGCGGCGTGTCCGCGTCGGCAGCGGCGCGCGACCGGCAGCGCCTGGCGCACGGGCCAGCGCTGCAGCAGCGTCACCGGCTCGCCGTCGACCCAGGCGACCGGATCCTCGACGCGGGCCGGCCCGGCCGCACCGCCGTGACACGGCCGCCGACGCCGTCGGGGACGAGCACGCGATGCGGGATGAGCCGCGGTCTCGTGGACGGTGCCGAGGACGTCGCCCGGGCCGACCTCGTCGCCCTCGGCGGCGGACGGCTCGAAGTCCCAGCCGCGCTCGCGGTCGAGCGCGCGCGGCTCCGAGCCGCGCGGGATGAACGGGTCGTCGGCCTCCGCGGCGAGCACCGGCAGCGGGCGCTGGTGCCGTCGAAGATGGAGCCCAGCAGCCCGGGGCCGAGCTCCACCTCAAGCGGGCCGCGCGTGCCGATCACCGGCTCGCCGAGCGCGCAGCCCCGAAGTATCCTCGTAGACCTGGATCACGACGCGCGGGCTCCAGGCGTATGACCTCGGCCGGCAGGCGCGCGTCGCCAACCCGACCAGGTCGTACATGCGCGCGTCGCGCAGGCCGGTGGCGGTGACGACCGGTCCGGCGACGCCGACGACTCGCCGGCCGGTACCGCGGAGTCGGCGCGCGGCAGCGCTCTGTCCAGGACCGGGCGGTCATGTGGAGCTCTCCCTCGGGGCTGAAGGTGATCTCGTAGCCGACGGCCCGGCCGAGCAGCGCGCGCAGCGCGTGCCGGCGGCCGGGCCCGGCCGGGCCGGTGCCGACGGGCAGGGCGACGACCAGCGGCGCGAGCCGCTGCTCCCAGGCCTTCCGGACCGTGGCCGGGACGGCGTCGAACAGGTCGTGGTGCACCGCGACCACCCCCGGCCGGCGCGCGGCCAGCTCGGCGTCGACGATCGCCGTCACCTCGGCGGGCCCGGTGGCGGTGGCGGTGCGGGCGCCGGCGATCCGGTAGGCCGGCTCGAGCAGCGCGGGGACGACGACCAGCAGGTCGCCGGCGAGCTCCGTCCGGGTCGCCGCCATGTCGGTGGTCATGCGGCCTCCCCCCGGGCTGTGGCCGATGTGTTCGCGGCCGGGGCGACCGCGGGCAGGACGGCCCGGCGCAGGGCGCGGGCCTCCGCCGTGACGGCGACGACGTAGGCGACCGGGACGCTCGCCCCGAGCGGGTCCGTGCGGCGGGCCGGGCGCAGCGCCGCGGCCTCGACCACCTCGTCGAGCGTCCGGGCGACGGCCTCGACGCCCCCGCCGGCGGCCCGGGCGACGCGGTCGCCACGGCAGGCGGTACCGCGGCGCCACCTCCCGGCCGGCCGCCATCGCCCGCAGCGCGGCGACGGCACCCGCCCGGGCCAGGTCGAACGCGGGGACGCGCTGCGGGTGCCCCGCAGCCGGAGGGCGGTGACCAGGTTGACCGCGTCGCGCGCGCCGGCCAGGTGCCGCGGATCGGTGCGGCGACCGGGCCGAACCGGTCGGGCGCCTTGCTCGGTGTGTCGTCATGTGCGCCCGGCCACGGCGGCCTCAAGCTCGGCGAGGTCCGGTGGAGCTCGAAGCGGCGCCAGGCCGCGCGACCGCGGCGGCGGTGTCGGGTCGGGAAGGGACGCGCGGGCCACGAGTCGGGCAGCCAGCGCGTCCGGCCTCGTCGGAGACCAGCTCGCGGACCGTATGCGGGTCCAAGCGGCCGACCGCACGGATCGCGCGAGGACCGCTCCGGCGCGGCGCCGCGGCGGCCGCGCCGGCGCATGAGCGTCACCAGGTCGGCGCGGTCGCGCGTCGGACGAGCAGCGTGCTCGACGAGGTCAGCGCGCGGCTCGGCCCTCGTAGGCGGCGACCGCGGCGCGGAGCAGGTCGTCGCGGCGCCGTCGACGGCCTCGAGCAGCCCGGACGGGTCGAGGCGCCCGGACACGTCGGCGGGCACCCGGTTCCCCGCGGCGCGCAGCACCGCCGCGACGTCCGCCGGGCCGTGCAGGCCGGCCAGCTGCTCGCCGCGGAGCACGGCCGGCCAGGGGGCGCGCAGGCGGGTGTTGCCGGGACGAGGTCGACGCGGGCGCT
>CAVRHG010000051.1:0-76110 GCA_963720845.1 uncultured Actinomycetota bacterium
TGCACGTCCCCGTCTGCCCCGTCGCAGGAGCCCCCGGTTCAGGCTCGGAGCTCACGTCCATGATCGGTACAGGCGATGAGGTGCCTCGATCAGAGCCAACTCCTCCTGTGCCTTGACTGCACTCGTTGTGGTGACGGCTGCACCGGACTCGACGCACCATCCCACCGCGTTCTCCAACGTCATGCGGCCGGTCGGCCAGTGCTGTTTGAGATCCGGCTGAAGGTGAAGGTGCGGGCCGGTGACGCGGCTACGTCCGTCCGGATGCCAGTGCATCCGCCACTGGTCCTTGCCGTCACGGCCGCGCAGCTTGTAATGGTAGCTCCGGGCGGTAACCCGAAGGGGGTACCCGTACTCGTTCTTCGTCGGGTCAGTCTCGACCACCTCGAACTCCATCGAGGCGATGAATCGACCGACCGGCCCGAGGTCCATGCCGTCTGCACCGTTGAGCACCCAGGAATAGCGGACTCCGGTCCTGTACCCACCCTTCGGGCTCACCGAGAGCTTCCCGACCCCGTCAAGAACTCTCAAAGCATCACGTAAGGGTGAGAGGTACGCCTCCACGGCATCGCGTGGCGTTCTGCCTGGCACGACGACATCGTGCCAGGGTGAGCCTTCCTACCTGACCAGCGACATGGCCGCGACGACCTCAGAGAGACCGTCGAGATCATCGCGGTCGGTGGACCGGTACTCGCCGGCATCCCACCGGTCGAGGAACTCCTGCCCACTGATGCCCAGCTCCCGACGCACGATGCCGTCGAAGACTTCGGCAGCGTCACGCTCGCTCATCTCACCGACCTCGACGTCGTACGCAGCTCGGTTTGTCATCGCCGCCCCCTCTCGCCGTCTCCACGTGGACGAGTGCCATCGCCACAGTGCCACACATTTGCACGCCCCACCGACAACAACTCTGGTACGAACCACGTCGTCACGCGGCAGTGTCGATGAACGTACGGACGTCGTCGCCTCGGCAGCACGGGTCCCGTCGGACTCGGCTACTCTGGACGCAGGCTTAGATGTTGCTCCGTGGCGGAACTCGACCACGTCCCCGTCCTGCATGGCGTAGTCCTTGCCCTCCATCCGCACCTTCCCCGCCGCCTTCGCCGCCGCCATCGAGCCGGCCGCCACGAGGTCGTCGAACGACACGATCTCGGCTTTGATGAACCCGCGCTCGAAGTCGCTGTGGATCACGCCGGCCGCCTGCGGGGCCGTCGCGCCTTGCTTGATCGTCCAGGCCCGGGACTCCTTCGGGCCTGCGGTGAGGTAGGTCTGCAGGCCCAGGGTGTGGAAGCCGACGCGGGCGAGCGCATAGAGGCCCGGCTCGGGCTGGCCGATCGACTCCAGCAGCTCGCGGGCCGACTCCTCGTCCAGCTCCAGTAGCTCGGCCTCCACCTTGGCGTCCAGGAAGGCGGAGTCGGCCGGCGCGACCAGGTCGGCGAGCTCCTTGCGTCGGGCCTCGTCGGTGAGCACGCCCTCGTCCGCGTTGAAGACGTAGAGGAACGGCTTGGTCGTGAGCAGCGACAGCTCGCGCAGCGGCGCGCGGTCCACGCCGGCGGCGAAGAGCGTCCGACCAGCATTGAGGATCTCCCCGGCGGCCTCCGCGGCCTCCAGCACCAGGCGGCGGTCCTTCTGCATCCGCGCCTCCTTCTGGAGACGCGGAACGGCTTTCTCCAGCGTCTGGAGGTCGGCGAGGATCAGCTCCGTCGAGATCGTCTCGATGTCGGATGCGGGGTCGACGCGGCCCTCGACGTGCACGACGTCGGGGTCGTCGAAGACCCGAACGACCTGGCAGATCGCGTCGGACTCGCGGATGTTCGCCAGGAACTTGTTGCCCAGCCCGGCGCCCTCGGAGGCGCCCTTGACGATGCCGGCGATGTCGACGAACGAGACCGTCGCGGGCACGATCCGCGCGGAGGCGAACATCTCCGCGAGCTTCTGCAGGCGCGCGTCCGGCAGCGGCACCACCCCGACGTTCGGCTCGATCGTCGCGAACGGGTAGTTGGCGGCCAGCACGTCGTTGCGGGTCAGTGCATTGAACAGCGTCGACTTGCCGACGTTGGGCAGGCCGACGATGCCGAGGGTGAGGGACACGGGACACCAGGGTAGTCGCGCGACGCGCCGTGGCTGGATTTTGCTGAACAGTGGCATTCCTGCCACTCGTGCGCCGGGCGCCCGCGGGCGAGCATGAAGACATGATGCTTCTCGTCCTTCTCATGCTCCTGCTGCTCGGCTGGGCCGCGATCCAGTTCGGCCCCGACGAGAGCCTGCGCCACCGCTGCTGACCGCTCCGGCCGTCGCGTCCGATTCCCGCCAGAGCAGCCTTCCCGCGAGTGGCAGCATCGTCACTGTGATTCTCGACGACGACCGCTGCTACCGAGCAGTGACCTCCCGCGACGCGCGGTTCGACGGGCAGTTCGTCACGGCCGTCCGCACCACCGGCATCTACTGCCGGCCGTCCTGCCCGGCGATCACCGCCAAGCGCACCAACGTCGAGTTCTGGCCGACGGCGGCCGCGGCCCAGCTCCGTGGCTTTCGCGCCTGCCGTCGGTGCCTGCCCGACGCCGTGCCGGGCTCGCCCGACTGGAACGTACGGGCCGACCTCACCGCCCGTGCGATGCGGTTGATCGGCGACGGGGTGGTCGAGCGGGACGGCGTGCCCGGGCTGGCCACGCGGCTGGGGTACTCCGAGCGCCATCTCGGACGGGTCCTGAGCGCGGAACTGGGTGCCGGCCCGCTCGCCCTGGCCCGGGCCCATCGCACCCACACCGCGCGGCTTCTCGTGGAAACCACACCGATGACGATGGCGGACGTCGCGTTCGCCTCGGGGTTCGCCAGCGTGCGACAGTTCAACGACACGGTGCACGAGGTCTACGGGGTGCCGCCCACGACGCTGCGCGCCGAAGCCGGTCGGCGGGCGGTACCGGCCGCAACCGGCACGATCGTGCTGCGGCTGCCCTACCGGCGGCCGTTCGACTCCGCGGGCCTGCTGGCGTTCTTCGGAGCGCGGGCCGTGGCCGGGGTCGAGCAGGTGGACGGTGGCACGTACCGGCGGACGATGCGGCTGCCGCGCGGTCCGGCGACAGTCGAACTCGCCCTCGCCCCCGCCGGCCCAGACGGTCCGGTGGCGGTCGGTGAGGCGGCCCGGCGGGTGCGACGGTCCGGCACGGCGCGCGACACGCACGTCGTCGCCTCCCTGCGCCTCTCCGATCCCCGCGACCTGGCCCCCGCCGTCGCCCGCCTGCGGCGGCTGCTCGACCTCGACGCAGATCCCACCGCCGTGGACGCGGTGCTGGGTGCCGATCCGATGCTCGCGTCGAGCGTCGCGGCGGTACCGGGGATCCGGTTGCCCGGCACCGTCGACCCGGCGGAGACGGCACTGCGTGCGGTGCTCGGCCAGCAGGTCTCGGTCGCGGCCGCCCGCACCGCCGCCACCCGGCTCGCCGACGCACTCGGTGAGCGGCTGCCGCCCGCGCTCGCCGGCGACGGCCCGGACGTGCTGTTCCCGACGGCCGCGACCGTGGCCGAGCGCGGTGCGGAGGTCCTGACCGGGCCCGCGCGGCGCACGGCGAGCATCGTCGGGCTCGCCGCCGCGCTGTCCGACGGCACGCTCGCGCTGGACGCCGGCCGCGACGCCGCCGCGTTCCGCGGCGACCTCGTCGCGCTGCCGGGGATCGGCCCCTGGACCGCCGGCTACCTGGCGATCCGGGTGCTCGGCGACCCGGACGAACTGCTTCCCGACGACCTGGCCGTGCGCCGTGGCGCGCGCACCCTCGGCATCGACGACCTCGCGCACCACGCAACCCGCTGGGCCCCGTGGCGCTCCTACGCCGCCCTGCACCTGTGGGGCGCCGCCACCCCGATCAGGAGATCCGCATGAGCATGTACGCGACCCTCGACACTCCGGCCGGCCCCTTCACCGCGGTCGTCGACGACGACGGGGCGGTTCTCGCCTCCGGGTGGACCGCCGACCTCGACACCCTCCTCCCGCTCGTGCACCCGACGCTGCGACCGACATCGGTGCAGCACGTGGCCGACCTCGGCGACGTGTCGGCCGCGATCATCCGCTACCACGACGGCGACCTCGACGCCATCGAGAAGGTGCCGGTCCGCCAGCGGTCCGGGGCGTTCCTCGAGCACGCCTGGGAGGTGCTGCGGACGGTGCCCGCGGGCGCGCCGGTCAGCTACACCGAGTACGCGACGAAGGCCGGACGGCCCGCGGCGGTGCGCGCGGCGGCGGCGGCGTGCGCCCGCAACGCGACGGCACTGTTCGTGCCGTGCCACCGTGTGCTGCGCAACGACGGGTCGCTGGGCGGATTCCGCTGGGGGTTGCCGGTGAAGCGGTGGCTGCTGGACCACGAGTCGCAGCGTTGACCGCGCCTCCTTCGACCACATGTTCGACCGTTCGGCGATTCACCGCACCCGTTGACGGCTCCGCCCGGCGTGCCGCGGCCGGTTCTGTCGGTGCGCACCGGCACCCTGCGGGCATGGACGCCGTTCCCGCCCTGCTCCTGATCGCCGGGGTGCTCGTCGGTGCCGGCGCGTGCTGGGCACTGCTGTCGCTCCGGTTCCGGGCCACGGCCGCGGAGGCAGCCCGGGCCACGACGGACGCGACGGTGACGCTGCGCGCCGACGCCGCCGCCGTCCGGGCCGAGCGCACGGGCCTCCTGCAGCGCCTGACCGATCTGGGCGCCGCGCACGACCAGGCGTTGACACAGCTGCGCCGGGCCGAGGCGGAGGCTGCGTCGGCCACCGCCGCGCTGCGTGCCGAGCGCGAGGCCGCGACCGGTCGCGAGCAGTTGCTCGCCCGCCGGGACGAGGAGCTCGCGCGGGCCTTCCGCGTCCTCTCGGCGGACGCGCTGGCCGCGAACAACGAGCAGTTCGTCGCGCTGGCCGAGGGCCGGATCAAGGAGGCGGCCGCCGCACTGGCAGGCGATGCCGCGGTGCGGGACAAGGCGATCGGCACGCTGCTCGACCCGATGTCGGCAGCGTTGCAGCGGGTCGAGGGGCAGCTGCGGGACGTCGAGAAGGAGCGCCAGGGCGCCTACGTCGGGCTGCGCGAGCAGGTCGACGCCATGCGCGTCAGTTCCGAGCAGCTGCAGTACGAGACGAAGTCGCTGGTCAACGCCCTGCGCGCGCCGCAGGTCCGCGGCCGGTGGGGCGAGCTGCAGCTCGAGCGAGTGGTTCAGCTCGCCGGGATGGTCGAGCACTGCGACTTCTCCACGCAGGTCACCGCCGCCGGTGCGGACGGCACCATCCGGCCGGACATGGTCGTTCATCTCGCCGGCGGCAAGTCGATCGTCGTCGACGCGAAGGTGCCGTTCGCGGGGTACCTGGCGGCCGTCGAGAGCCGGGATCCCGACACCCACGCCGCGCGGCTCGCGGCACACGCCCGGCAGCTCCGCGCGCACGTCGACACCCTCGCGGGCAAGGCGTACTGGTCGGCCTTCGAGCCGTCACCGGAGTTCGTCGTGCTGTTCGTCCCCGGCGACCCCTTCCTCGAGGCGGCGCTGCAGGCCGATCCCGCCCTGCTGGAGCACGCGTTCGGCCGCAACGTCGTCATCGCGACGCCCACCACGCTGATCGCGTTGCTGCGCACCGTCGCCTACGGGTGGCGCCAGGAGGCGCTGGCCCGCAATGCCGCGGCCGTCCACCAACTCGGTAAGGAGCTGCACGGCCGCCTCGCGACGATGGGGACCCATGTGGCGAAGCTCGGCCGCAGCCTGGACGGCGCCGTCGACAGCTACAACAAGACGGTCTCGTCGCTCGAGGCCCGGGTGCTGGTGACGGCGCGGCGGCTGACGGAGCTGAAAGTCGCGGACGACGAGCTGGAGTCGCCGTCGCAGGTCGACCGCAGCCCGCGACGGTTGTCGGCGCCGGAGCTGGTCGCGTCCGCGGACGACGCGCTCGTCGCCCTGGACGGTGACCGGGACGCGCTCGACCACCCGCGCGCGGCCAGCGGCTGACCGCGCTCCCAGCCGGAGCTACCCGCGGGCGGTGCGCAGCCGGTCGACGGATCCGGTTACGGTGATCAGGTGACGGCGACTCCCGCCCGCCCCGCCACCCGCGTGCCACCGACAACCCGGCCGAGCGGGCAATGGCCTGTCGACGAGCGCTCGATGCTCCCGTCAGTGCTCGGTATCCCTCCGCTCGCCGCCCTCGGGCTGGCATTCGGGTTCACCGCGCTCGGGGTGTTCGTCGATCTGCAGCGGATCGGCACGGTCGGCACGGTGTTCCGCGCGCTGTACTTCTGCGGCTGCGTGCTCGCGGTGACGTGGGTGCGTCGCCGCAACCTGTTCGGCCCGGTCGTCGCGCCACCCCTGCTGCTCGCCGTCGCCATACCGGCGATCGTGCTCATGGGCGACGGCGGGAGCGGCACGGACACGCTGCTGACGGTCGCAGCACCGCTGGTGAACAGCTTCCCGACGATGGCCGTCACCACCGGCGTCGTGCTCGTACTCGGGGTCGCCCGCCTGGTGACTCAGCGCGAGCCGCGGGGCGCTACCGGACGCGGCTCGGGCGCAGCTCGCGCGGCAGGGAGAAGACCAGCGACTCCTCGGCGGTCGTGATCTCCTCGACGCTCCCCCAGCCGTGCTCGACGAGGTGGTCGAGCACGCCCCGCACCAGCACCTCCGGGACGGACGCACCGCTGGTGACGCCGACGGTCCGCGCACCGTCGAGCCACGCCTCGTCGATCTCCCGCGCGTAGTCGACGAGATACGCGGCACCCGCGCCCGACGTCAGCGCGACCTCGACCAGCCGTACGGAGTTCGACGAGTTGCGCGACCCCACGACGATCACCAGGTCACAGTGCGGCGCCATCGCCTTGACGGCCACCTGCCGGTTCTGGGTTGCGTAGCAGATGTCGTCGCTCGGCGGGTTCTGCAACGTGGGGAACCGCTCGCGCAGCGCCCGCACCGTGTCCATCGTCTCGTCCACGCTCAGCGTGGTCTGCGACAGCCACACGACCTTCTCCGGGTCGCGGACCGTGACCGACGCGGCATCGCCCGCGGTCTCGACCAGCTGGATGTGCGACGGCGCCTCGCCGGAGGTCCCCTCGACCTCCTCGTGGCCGGCGTGCCCGACCAGCAGGATGTCGAAGTCCTCCCGGGCGTACCGCTTGGCCTCCTGGTGGACCTTGGTGACCAGCGGGCACGTGGCGTCGATCGTGCGCAGGTTGCGGTCGCGCGCCTCCGAGCGCACCGCGGGCGACACGCCATGTGCCGAGAACACCAGCAGAGCACCCTCGGGCACCGCGGCGGTGTCGTCGACGAAGATCGCCCCGCGCTCCTCGAGCGTCTCGACGACATGCCGGTTGTGGACGATCTGCTTGCGCACGTAGACGGGGGCGCCGTGCTGCTCGAGGGCCTGCTCGACGGCCTCGACGGCGCGGTCGACGCCCGCGCAGTAGCCGCGGGGCTTGGCCAGCAGGACGCTTTTGCCGGCCGGATCGCCGCGGCGGGACACGACCTCAGGAGCGGACATGCGTCCAGGGTACGGGCGGCCGCCGGCGCTCCCGGCACCACGAGCCCGGACCCGGGCTGCCGCCCCGCCGGCGAGAGGGGATGATTCGGGGCATGACACCGCAGCTGCCGTTGCCGGTACGCGTCGCCGCCGGCCTGGTGGCGACCGCCGTCGAGCAGGCCCGCGACCTGCCCCGGCTCGCCCTGGAGCTGCCCGTCACGGCGGTGAGTCAGGCGTTGCAGGCGTCCATGCGCGTCCAGCAGAAGGTGACGGAGCTCGCGATCAAGGGCGACCGTGTGCTCGGGATGGGCCCGTCGATCGAGGACGAGCCGCCGTGGGCGACGTTCGACGACGACCTGCCGCCGCGGCGCAACGGCCGCACCGGGGACGCGCCGACGAAGGTCACCACGCTGCGGTCGGTCGACCTGTTCGCCGAGCCCGGCCCGGTCGAACCGGCGTCGGTCGATCCGGGGCCAGCCCCGGTACCGGCCCCGGCCCCGGGTGGGACGACACCGCCGGCACCGTCGCCCCCCGCTGCTGAGGACGGCCCGCAGGTCCTGCCCGGCTACGGCTCGCTCACCATCCCCCAGCTGCGCGGCAAGCTGCGCCACCTCGGCGTCGACGACCTGCGCGCGCTGCTGGCGTGGGAGCAGGCGCACGGCGACCGGCCGCCGTACGTGACCATGCTGAGCAACCGGATCGCGGCGGTCACCGAGGGGTGAGTGCGGTGAGCGAGCGCAGCGAGCGAACAGTCGACACAGCGCCCGCGCGAAGCGCCGACCGAGCGCAGCGAGGGAGTGCGTGAGCGAGCGCAGCGAGCGAACAGTCGACACAGCGCCCGCGCGAAGCGCCGACCGAGCGCAGCGAGGGAGTGCGTGAGCGAGCCGGCTCCGAACTCTGCGGAGTCGCCCTGGCCCGTCCGCACCGTCGCCCGCAAGATCGCCGCGTGGGTGGACCGGCTCGGGGCCGTCTGGGTCGAGGGCCAGCTCGCGCAGGTCACCGCCCGGCCGGGTACGGGTACCGCGTTCCTCGTCCTGCGCGACCCCGCCGCGGACGTGTCGCTGCAGCTCACCGCCCCGGTCGGGCTGGTCCGCGACGGCGGCGCCGCGGTGGCGGAAGGCAACCGGGTGATTGTGCACGGCAAGCCGTCGTTCTTCCTCGGCCGGGGCACGTTGAGCCTGCGCGTCGACACGATCCGCGCGGTCGGGATCGGCGAGCTGCTGGCCCGGATCGAGCGCCTGCGCGCGCTGCTGGCCGCCGAGGGGCTCTTCGACGCGGCCCGCAAGCGCCGCCTGCCGTTCCTGCCCGGCTGCATCGGGCTCGTCACGGGCCGTGCGTCGGCCGCCGAGCACGACGTCGTGAGCAACGCGACGGCCCGCTGGCCCGCGGTCCGCTTCCGGCTCGAGCACACGGCGACCCAGGGCGCGCTGGCCGTGCCGCAGATCGTCGAGGCGATCAGGGTGCTCGACCGCGATCCCGAGATCGACGTCATCGTCCTCGCCCGCGGTGGCGGCAGCGTCGAGGACCTGCTGCCGTTCTCCGACGAGACGCTGTGCCGCGCCGTCGCCGCGTGCCGGACCCCGGTCGTCTCCGCCATCGGGCACGAGCCCGACACGCCGCTGGTCGACCACGTGGCGGACCTGCGCTGCTCCACGCCGACGGAGGCAGGCCGCCGCGTCGTGCCGGACCTCCGGGAGGAAACTGCGCGGGTGGCGGGGCTGCGCGACCGGGCACGCCGGGCGCTGGCCGGCTGGGTGGACCGCGAGGAGCGGCTGCTCGCGGCGCTGCGGCACCGCCCGGTGCTCGCCGATCCGCTGCGCGGCCTGGAGGCGCGGCACGTCGAGGTCGAGCGGCTGCGCGACGCCGCGCGGGCGTGCGTCGAGCGCGGGTTGGACCGGCGCGGCACGGACGTGGCGCACCTCGCCGCGCGGCTGACGGCGCTGGGTCCGGCCGCAACGCTGGCCCGGGGCTATGCGGTCGTCCAGCGGGTGCCGGCGGGCCACGACCCGCGCGTGCCGCTGCCCGTCCTGCGTTCGACCGACGAGGCGCCGCCGGGAACGCGGCTGCGGGTCCGGGTGGCCGACGGGGCGGTCGGCGCGGTGACCGACGACGGGGTGGAGACTGGCGCACCGTGACCACGCCCGACGTCCCCCGACCCGACATCAGCACGCTGGGCTACGAGCAGGCCCGCGACGAGCTGGCCGAGGTCGTCCGGGCGCTGGAGGTCGGCGGGCTGGGGCTCGACGTGTCGGTGGCCCTGTGGGAGCGGGGCGAGGCCCTGGCCCGGCGCTGCGAGGAGCAGCTGGCCGGTGCCCGGGATCGGGTGAAGGCCGTGCTGGAACACGCCGACGACCGGCACGCCGAGTAGCCGTCGACCGTCGACCGTCGACCGTTGGCGCGGCGGTCAAGGCAGGACCGCGCCGCCCGTCGTCGCCCCCGCCAGCGTGCGGAACTCGTCGTCCGTCCCGCTGCCGGTGATCAGCAGCCGGACGCCGTCGAGCGCGGCGATCCGGATCGGCTCGCGCGTGTCGTCGGTGTAGGACACCCAGGTCGTGCCGGCCACGACGATCGGACCGGCCGCGACGGGCGTGCCCTGCGCCTCGGTCGCGAGCAGCGCGGGCTCGTCGGCGTCGGACTGCACCAGGCGCAGGTAGTGGCCGTCGGTGGTGACGTATCCGGTGCGCACGGCCCGGGCGCCGTTGTCGCCGACCCGCGCGGTGTCGACGGTGGTGGCCCGCCAGCCCGCGGGCGGCGCCGGGACCCGGAGCGGGAAGGGCATGGACCCGGCCAGAACGCGCAACTGCGCCGGGGCGTCGACGCTCGGGCCGGCCGCGGGGTCGACACTCGGGCCGCCAGGGGCGAACGAGCAGCTGCGCGTCATCCCGGCGAACAGCAGGACGACGGCCACGAGCACGGCGACAGCGCCGACCATGTCGCGGACCGAGAGCGCCGAACGCGGCGGTTTGCCCGGTGGCCCGGGGTCCGGCGGCCCGGACGGGGAGGCACTGCTCACACCGCCCATCGTCGCAGCCTGAACCGGCGCCCGGCGTGCGAGGATCGTCATCTGTTCCCCGGACCCCTCGGGGCGTCCGGGTGTCGCCGACGACGAAGGGGCCGCGATGACTGAGCGTTCCACCCGCTACCGAGAGGCCCCGGACCGCAACCTCGCCATGGAGCTGGTCCGCGTGACGGAGGCGGCCGCGATGGCGGCGGGCCGCTGGGTCGGACGCGGCGACAAGAACGGCGGCGACGGCGCCGCGGTCGACGCGATGCGCCAGCTCATCGGCACGGTCTCGATGCGCGGAGTGGTCGTGATCGGCGAGGGCGAGAAGGACGAGGCGCCCATGCTGTTCAACGGCGAGAAGGTGGGCAACGGCTGGGGCCCCGACTGCGATGTCGCGGTCGACCCGATCGACGGCACCACGCTGATGAGCAAGGGCATGCCGAACGCGCTGGCCGTGCTCGCCGTCGCCGAACGTGGCGCAATGTACGACCCGTCCGCGGTGTTCTACATGGAGAAGCTTGCGGTCGGCCCCGAGGCCGCCGGGACCGTCGACATCGCCGCTCCCGTGGGCGAGAACATCCGCCGGGTGGCCAAAGCCAAGGAGGTCGGGGTCGCCGACGTCACCGTCTGCGTGCTCGACCGTCCGCGCCACCGCGACCTGATCGCCGAGATCCGGCGCAGCGGCGCCCGGATCCGCTTCATCTCCGACGGCGACGTGGCGGGCGCGATCTCGGCGGCCCGCCCGAGCACCGGCGTCGACATCCTCGTCGGCATCGGCGGCACCCCCGAGGGCGTGATCGCCGCGGCGGCGCTCAAGTGCATGGGTGGGGAGATCCAGGGCAAGCTGTGGCCGCAGACCGACGAGGAGCGCGCCCGGGCGCTCGACGCCGGGCTCGACCTGGACCAGGTGCTCCTCACCGACGACCTCGTGCGCGGGAACAACGTATTCTTCTGCGCCACCGGCGTGACCGACGGCGACCTGCTCCGCGGCGTGCACTACCAGGCCGGTGGCTGCACGACGCAGTCGATCGTGATGCGCTCCAAGTCCGGCACGGTGCGGATGATCGACGGGTACCACCGCCTGACGAAGCTGCGGGAGTACTCGTCGGTCGACTTCGACCTGACCGACGAGCAGCTCGCCGCGGAGCCGCCGCTGTTGCCCTGAGCGACCGGGGGTCACTCGATCCGGTCGCGACGCTGGCCGGACCGCGGTGCTGCCCCGATGCTCGACGATGACGTGAGCCCGTCGCGAACGTGCCGGGGCGCGGGGATCGCGGGGGTCGGGCAGTGCGCGCGGGGTGGGCAGTCGGAGTGGTCGCGCTCGTCGCGGCCGGCGGGCTGCTCACGGGGATGGTCGTCGGCAGCACGCCGGGAACGCGGACGGCCGTCGCCCGCGCCCTCGTCGCCCTGCCGGCACCGCTGCGCCCCGATGCAGGCGTCCTCCCGGGTCCCGCCGTGGTCCTGCCGCCGTCTCCGTTTGCGTCGGCAGCACCCACGACACCGGGGGCGACACCGAGGGCGACGCTGCCGCCCATGTCGCAGGGCACCGCGCCGATCCCGTGCGCCCCGACCGCGACCGCCTGCGTCGACCTGTCCGCCAACCGATCCTGGCTCCTGCGGGACGGCCGGGTGACCTACGGCCCGGTGCCGATCACGCACGGCCGCCCGGGTTTCCGCACTCCAGCCGGCACCTTCCAGGTGCAGTCGAAGAAGCGCAATCACGTCAGTTCGATCTATGACGCCGAGATGCCCTGGTCCGTGTTCTTCAACGGCGGTGTCGCCTTTCACGAGGGCAGCCTCGCCGTGACGTCGCACGGCTGCATCCACCTGTCGCCCGCCGCAGCGGAGGCCTACTACTCCACCCTCTCGGTCGGCGACGTCGTCCAGGTCGTCCCCTGAGCGGCCTCAGCGCGCCATGGCGAGCGCGGGCTCGGGCAGGACCCCGAGCCGCTGCGCGCGCAGCACGGCGCTGACCCGGTCCGAGACTCCCAGCTTCGCGTAGGCGCGCTCCAGGTGCTTGTGCACGGTGCGCTCCGCCACGACCAGCCGGCGGGCGACGGCCGCGGCGGTCAGGCCGTCGGCCACCAGGGTCAGCACCGACAGTTCCCGCGGCGTCAGGTGCACGTCGAACGCGACGGCCCCGGCGTCGGGCTGCGTCGCGCGCCGCTGCCACTGCCGGAGCGCCGCCGCCTGGCGGTCCAGCCCGGCGATCAGCATCTGCACGTGGCGGGACAGGCGCATCTGCTCCGCGGAGTACGCCTCGGGGCGGCCGAGAACGAACCACCGAGGCCCCTGCATGCTCGGTGGCAGCGGGATCGCGAGCTGGTGCTCGATGCCGTGTCCGCGACTGAGCTCGGCCCACTGGGCGCGTGCCCGCGGGCCGGCGAGGGCCGACGGCACGTCGGCGACCTGCTGCGGCGCGAGGTCGCCCGTGGCCAGGTAGTAACGCAGCAGCGGGTGGCACCCGGGTGCCTCGATCGACAGACGCACCCACTCGGCCTGAACGTCGGCGCTGAACATCGTCGGCGGGTAGATCCGTTGGACCACCGTCAGTGGACCGGGCCGGTTGTGGAAACAACACGCCGAGGCGTCGAACGTCGCCGTCAACGCCGCGGCGATGCGGTCCTCCGGCAGCACCGTCAACGGTGTCACCAGGACGTGTCCGATGAGTTCCAACCATTCGCGCTCGGCATCCACGTACGACCCCTCCTGCGTGCCCCTCGCCCCGATTAATGGAGAGGCCGGGCAACGCGAACCGGACGTGACCACGACACCTTTCACCCCATCGGCGCATCGGATCCACTGTGGACCTTCACCGGGCCGACTGGAGAGCCGACAACGGGCGGGCAAACTGGTGGCATGCAGACCGACACCGGCGACGGGTTCCGTATCGAGCACGACACCATGGGCGAGGTCCGCGTGCCGGCGGAGGCGTTGTGGCGGGCCCAGACACAGCGGGCGGTCGAGAACTTCCCGATCTCGGGCCGGGGCATGGAGCGCGCTCAGATCCGCGCGCTCGGGCTGGTCAAGGGCGCTGCGGCGCGGGTGAACGCGCGCATCGGCGTGCTGGCTGAGGACCTCGCCGCGGCGATCGCGGCGGCTGCGGACGAGGTCGCCGCGGGCGCGCACGACGCCCAGTTCCCGATCGACGTGTTCCAGACCGGGTCGGGCACCAGCTCGAACATGAACGCCAATGAGGTGATCGCCAGCCTCGCCACCCGCACCTCCGGTATCGAGGTGCATCCGAACGACCACGTCAACGCCTCGCAGAGCAGCAACGACGTGTTCCCCACCACGATCCACGTCGCAGCCACCGAATCGCTCGTCACTGATGTGATCCCCGCGCTGGAACACCTGGCCGCCGCGTTGCGCCGTCGCGCCGACGACTGGGCGCAGGTGGTCAAGGCCGGCCGCACGCACCTGATGGACGCCGTGCCGATCACGCTGGGGCAGGAGGCCGGCGGTTGGGCGACGCAGGCCGAGTACGGCGCGGCCCGGCTGCGTGACGTGCTGCCGCGGCTGGCCCAGCTGCCGATCGGCGGTACCGCCGTCGGCACCGGGCTCAACGCACCGGACGGGTTCGCCGCCGGCGTGGTCGACGAGCTGCGCGCGACCACCGGGCTGGACGTGCTGACCGAGGCGCCGGACCACATGGAGGCCCAGGGCGCCCGGGACGGCCTGGTGGAGACCTCGGGGGCGCTGCGCACCGTCGCGGTGTCGCTTTTCAAGATCGCCAACGACCTGCGGTGGCTCGGCTCCGGGCCGCGGACCGGCCTCGCCGAGCTGGCCCTGCCCGACCTGCAGCCGGGCAGCTCGATCATGCCGGGCAAGGTGAACCCGGTGATCTGCGAGGCCACGATGATGGTGACCGCGCAGGTGCTGGGCAACGACGCCACCGTCGGGTTCGCCGGCGCACAGGGCAACCTCGAGCTCAACGTGATGATGCCGGTCATGGCCCGCAACGTGCTCGAGAGCGCCCGGTTGCTGGCGGCGGTGGCGCGGCTGCTGGCGGACAAGGTGGTCGACGGCGCGCAGGCCGACGAGGAGCGCACGCGGGAGTACGCCGAGTCGTCGCCGTCGATCGTGACCCCGCTCAACCGCTACCTGGGCTACGAGGAGGCGGCCTCCATCGCGAAGCAGTCGCTGAAGGAGCGCAAGACCATCCGTGAGGTGGTGCTGGAGCGCGGTCATGTCGACGCCGGGAAGCTGACCGTGGCGCAGCTCGACGCCGCCCTCGACGTGCTGGCGATGACGGGCGCGACCAAGCGCGGGTGATCTGGACCGTGCGGCGTGGGTGGCGACGTGCTCTCGTCGTGCCGTCCAGAGCGGCCAGACGCCGATCGTCCTCGACTGGGACTACCTCAACGTGGTCCAGACCGAGAAGAACAAGCCATCGTTCGACTGGCAGGTGAACGTGCCGTCGGACGGCCTGTTCGCTCAGTACTACGCGCAGGCGGTCAACAAGAACGCGCCGCATCCCGCGGCGGCCCGGCTGTGGCAGGAGTACCTCTACTCGGACGAGGGGCAGAACCTGTGGCTGGCCGGCAAGGCCCGCCCCGTCCGGCTGGACGCGATGACCGACGCCGGCACGGTCGACAAGGCGCTGCTCGCGGCGCTGCCTCCGGTGCAGGGCGAGCCGCAGTTCCCGACGCAGGCCGAGACGGACGCCGCCCAGCAGTCGGTCGCGCAGACGTGGGCAAGCGCGACGGCGTGAGCGAGCTTGTGAGGCCACCATCAGACGCAGCACCGTGACGGGGCTGCTCGACGCCCCGGGGTCCACGTATCAGCGGCGCGCTGTCGGACCCCGACGGCAGGCCGACGCTCGCGAACGTCGTCACGGCGCTCACCGGGCCGCAGTACCACGCCGCGTTCGCCGGAAGCCTCCTGATCTCGGCGGTCACGGCGGTCGTCGGTGCGGTGTTCGGCACCTTTCTCGCCCAGGCCGTCGTCATCGCCCGGCCCGGCAGCCCGCTGCGCCGGATCGTCGCCACGGCGTCGGGCGTGCTCGCCTACTTCGGCGGGGTGCCGCTCGCGTTCGCCTTCGTCGCCGCCCTGGGGCAGACGGGGATCGCGACGCTGTGGCTGCGCGCGGTCGGCCTGGACCTCTCTACGCCGCGGGCTTCCGGATCGACTCACTCACCCGGCCTGGCGCTGACCTACGTCTACTTCCAGGTGCCACTGATGGTCATCCTCGTGACCCCGGCCCTGGAAGGGCTCCTCCCGCAGTGGCGGGAGGCCGCGGAGAACCTGGGGGCGTCGGCGTGGGAGTACTGGCGGCACATCGCGTTGCCGGTGCTGGCCCCCGCCCTCGCGGGCGCCACTCTCGTGCTGTTCGGCAACGCCTTCGCCGCCTACGCCACCGCGCTGGCCCTCACCAGCGGCTCGATCCCGCTCGTGCCCACGGCGATCGCATCGGCGCTGTCGGGCAACGTGCTCGCGGGGCGGCAGAACGTCGGGCTGGCGCTGGGACTGACGATGGTCGTCGTGATCGCCGTGGTGATGGTGGGCTACCTAATGACCGCCGCGGAGAACGTCGCGTTCGGGCTGCGGCTGCGCAAGGTCGGGAAGGCGGAACGGCGACGGCGCGCGGCCGAGCTGCTGGAGCTGGTGGGCCTCGGCGACCGCGGCGGCTCCTACCCCCACCAGCTCTCCGGTGGGCAGCAACAGCGGGTGGCGCTGGCCCGGGCACTCGCCGTGGCGCCCTCGGTGCTGCTGCTCGACGAGCCGCTCTCGGCGCTCGACGCCCGGGTCCGGGTGCAGCTGCGCGACGAGATCCGCCGCCTCCAGCTCGCGGAGGGGATCACGACGCTGTTCGTGACGCACGACCAGTCGGAGGCTCTCGCGATCGCGGATCGCGTGGCGGGTGCTCAACGCGGGCCGGTTGGAGGAGGTCGCGCCGCCGCAGGAGGTGTACGCGTCGCCCGCCAACGCCTTCGTGGCCGCGTTCGTCGGGGTGGTGAACCGGCTCGTGGCCGTCCCGGACGGTCCGGGACGGGGTACGGGTGCTCGGCGCGTCGGCCGAGCTGGACGGCGACGCGGAAGCCGGTTCCGTGATCGTCCGCCCTGAAGCGCTCACCGTCGGTGGCGACGGCGCGGGCGAGCCCGGAACGGTCGTCACGCGCACGTTCCTCGGCGCGGTCACGCGGTTCGTCGTCGCCACGGAGGCCGGCGAAATCACGGTGGACGCCGTCACCCGGCCGGGGCTCCCGGACGCGGGTGAGCGGACGGTGGTCCGGCTGGACGCCGACCGCGTCCGCGCCGCCACCTGAGCGCGGCACCCGCGTGGACACCGGTTCTTGTCGGTGGGCGCTGCTTCAATCGCATCGTGCTCTTCGCCGAGGTCGTCGCCTGCTCCACCGCGGTCGGGGCCGCCCGCGCCCGCACCGCGAAGGCCGGGGCCCTGGCCGCGCTGCTCCGCGCCGCGGGGCCCGACGAGATCGAGCCCGCCACCGCGTGGCTCACCGGCGAGCCGCGGCAGGGGCGGCTCGGTGCGGGCTGGCGCACGCTCGCCGGTCTGGAGGTGCCGCCCGCGCCCACCCCCGGCCTGCAGGTCGCGGACGTCGAAGCCCGGCTGGACGAGCTGGCGGCCACGTCGGGCACCGGCTCGACGGCCCGCCGCGCCGCGCAGCTCGAGGCACTGTTCGGGGCAGCGACGGCGGACGAGCAGCGGTTCCTGCAGCGGCTGCTCACCGGCGAGCTGCGTCAGGGCGCGCTGGAGGGCGTGATGCTGGAGGCGGTTGCCGCGGCGGCGGAGGTACCCGCCGCGACCGTTCGCCGGGCGTTCTTCCTGTCGGGCCGCCTGCCCGAGACCGCCCGGCTCGCCCTCGCGGGAGGCGCCGCCGCGCTGGCGGCGGTCGCGCCGGAGGTGGGCCGGCCCGTCCGGCCGATGCTCGCGAGCCCCGCCGAGAACCTGGACGCCGCGCTGGCCGAGCTGGGCCGGGAGGTGAGCGTCGAGTACAAGCTGGACGGCGCCCGCATCCAGGTCCACCGCGACGGCGACGCGGTGCGGGTGTGGACGCGCACGCTGCGCGAGGTGACCGACCGGGTGCCCGAGCTGGTGGAGCTCGTCCGCGGGCTGCCCGGTCGCCGCGTCGTGCTGGACGGCGAGACCCTCGCGCTGCAGGACGACGGCCGTCCGCGCCCGTTCCAGGAGACCGCGAGCCGGTTCGGCGCCGACAGCCACGAGCTGCTGCTGCGCCCGTTCTTCTTCGACTGCCTGCATCTGGACGGCGCCGATCTCATCGACGAGCCGCTGTCCGCGCGGCTGGAGGCGCTGGAGAAGGCGGCCGGGGCGCACCGGATGCCGGGCGTGCTGCGTCCGTCGACGGACGAGGCCGCGGCGCTGCTGGAGCAGGCACTGGCCGCGGGGCACGAGGGCGTGATGGTCAAGGCGCTCGACGCCCCCTACGCCGCGGGCCGGCGGGGGCGTGCGTGGCAGAAGGTGAAACCGGTGCACACGCTGGACTTCGTGGTCCTCGGCGCCGAGTGGGGGTACGGCCGCCGGACGGGGACGCTGTCCAACATCCATCTCGGCGCGCGGGACCCGGACGGCGGCGAACCGATCATGGTGGGCAAGACGTTCAAGGGCATGACGGACGCGCTGCTGGCCTGGCAGACGGAGACCTTCCCGCGATACGCCCGCGAGCACCGACGGAACGAGGTGCTGCTCCGCCCCGAGCTGGTGGTGGAGATCGAGCTGGACGGCGTCCAGCGCAGCACCCGTTATTCGGGTGGCGTCGCGCTGCGCTTCGCGCGGGTCGTCCGCTACCGGCCCGACAAGACCGCAGCGGACGCCGACACGATCGATGCGGTGCGGGCGTTGCTACCGGCCCGTGCGCCGGAGGGAGGGATCATGAGCTGATCCGAGCACAGCGGGGAGCTGCTCGGTGTCCACCCAGCCGTCGCCTGCGGTGGGGTCCATCCACCGCAGCAGCGCGAGGTCGTAGCCCACCGGGCCGCGGCAGACGTCCTCGAAGTCGAGCCAGCGCAGCTCGCCTCCGGTTGCGTGCAGGTTGCCGGGGTGCGGGTCGCTGTGCAGCACGGTCGTGTCGCCCGGCGCGGCCGCGAACGGTGGCAGGCGCTCGTGCGCCGCCAGCAGCCGGTCGCCTTCCTGCGGGCCCAACACGTCAGGATGGCGCTCCAGCGCGGCGAGACCGTACGGGATGTCGTTGTGCACGGGGGCGAGCAACGGCCGTGAACGCCATCGCCAGCCCGTCGCGCTCGTGCGGTCCGGGCGACCTTCCGGGCGAGCCAGGCGGCGATGTCGGGCCGCACCACCGCGGTCCAGCTCGAGACCCCTGCCACCACCGGCGCCGGGGTCAGGTGCACCTGCACCGAGAACCGGTCGTTCAGCACCACCGGCTCCTCGACGCGGAGCCCGCGCTCACGAGCGACCGCCACGGCCGCCGCCACCGCCCGGCGGCGCGGCCGCTCGTCGCGGGCGTGTCGTCGGGACGGCGGCCGGCCACGCAAACTCATCGGTCTGCAGCCCCGGAGAGCGCGGGTAGAATCCTCGTACCGTGCGCTTCCTCGACGGCCAGGTGCCCGATCGCGATCTCACCTACGACGATGTGTTCCTCGTCCCCGGCCGGTCGGCCGTGGCCTCACGCTTCGACGTCGACCTGACCACGGCGGACGGTTCCGGCGCCACGGTTCCCGTCATCGCGGCGAACATGACGGCGGTCGCGGGCCGCCGGATGGCCGAGACCCTGGCCCGCCGCGGTGCGTTGACCGTGCTGCCGCAGGACGTCGCACCGGAGGCGGTCGCCGAGATCGTCGCGTGGATCAAGTCGCGGCACCCCGTCTGGGACACCCCGCTCGTGCTGCACACCGGCGACGCCGTCGCGGACGTGCTGAACCTGCTGCCCAAGCGGGCGCACGGCACGGTGGTCGTGGTCGACGACGCCCGGCGCCCGGTGGGTACCGTCGACGAGGCGGCGTGCACGGGCGTCGACCGCTTCACCCGCCTCTCCGACGTGCTCGACCCGGCGCCGCTCACCCTGCCGCTGGACACCGCGCCGCGGGAGGTGTTCGAGGCCCTCGGTTCGCGCGGGGTGGCGCTCGGCCTCGACGGCGACGGCCGGCTCGCCGGCCTGCTCACCGCGCTCGGTGCCGTGCGCGCCGGGATCTACGCCCCGGCCGTCGACGACCGCGGCCGGCTGCGCACAGCGGCTGCGGTCGGCATCAACGGTGACGTGGCGGTGAAGACGAAGGCGCTTCTCGACGCCGGGGTGGACGTGTTGGTCGTCGACACGGCGCACGGCCACCAGGAGAAGATGCTCGACGCGCTGCGGGCCGTCCGGTCGGTCGTCGGGGAGATGGGCGTCGGGGAGATGGGCAGGGCCGGCTCCCCCGTCCCGGTCGTCGCGGGCAACGTCGTGACGGCGGAGGGTGTGCGCGACCTCGCCGCGGCCGGCGCGGACGTCGTCAAGGTCGGGGTCGGGCCGGGCGCGATGTGCACCACGCGGATGATGACCGGTGTCGGGCGCCCGCAGTTCTCCGCCGTGCTGGAGTGCGCCGCGGCCGGCCGCGACCACGGCGTGCGGATCTGGGCGGACGGCGGGATCCGGCACCCGCGCGACGTCGCGCTCGCCCTCGCCGCCGGTGCGTCCGCAGCCATGATCGGGTCCTGGCTGGCCGGCACCTACGAGTCGCCGGGTGACCTGCTGCGCGACGAGTCCGGGCGGCCGTACAAGGAGTCGTTCGGGATGGCGTCCAAGCGCGCGGTCAGCGCCCGGACCCGCGGTGATGGCAGCTTCGACCGGGCCCGCAAGGCGCTGTTCGAGGAGGGCATCTCGTCGTCTCGCCAATGGCTCGATCCACAGCGGCCCGGCGTCGAGGACGTGCTCGACGGGATCTGCTCAGGTGTCCGCTCCGCGTGCACGTACGCAGGTGCCCGCACGCTCGACGAGTTCACCGACCGCGCCGTCGTCGGCTTCCAGACCGCCGCCGGCTTCGCCGAGGGCACCCCGCACGGCCTCTGACCCGTGAACCGAAAGTGGCTCTCGGTGCAGTAGATGCACCGAAAGCCACTTTCGTTACGTTCTGGGCCGGCTCGCTACGCCGCCGGGCCCTCCAGCATTTCCGTCACCAACGCCGCGATCGGGGAGCGCTCCGACCGGGTCAGCGTGATGTGGGCGAACAACGGGTGGCCCTTCAGCTTCTCGATCACCGCCGCCACGCCGTCGTGCCGCCCCACCCGCAGATTGTCCCGCTGCGCGACGTCGTGCGTGAGCACGACCCGCGAGGCGGTGCCCAGCCGGGAGAGCACGGTGAGCAGCACGTTGCGCTCCAACGATTGCGCCTCGTCCACGATGACGAACGAGTCGTGCAGCGAGCGGCCGCGGATGTGGGTCAGGGGGAGCACCTCGAGCATCCCGCGGGCCAGCACCTCGTCCAGTGCCGACTGACTCACCAGTGCACCGAGGGTGTCGAAGACGGCCTGTGCCCAGGGCGCCATCTTCTCACTCTCGCTGCCGGGCAGGTACCCCAGGTCCTGGCCGCCGACGGCGTAGAGAGGCCGGAACACGACCACCTTGCGGTGCTGCTGGCGCTCCAGCACCGCCTCCAGCCCCGCACAGAGCGCGAGCGCCGACTTCCCCGTGCCGGCGCGCCCGCCGAGCGACACGATGCCGACCTCGGGGTCGAGCAGCAGGTCCAGTGCGATCCGCTGCTCGGCCGAGCGGCCGTGCAACCCGAACGCCTCGCGGTCGCCGCGGACCAGCCGGACGCGCTTGTCCGCCGTGACTCGGCCCAGCGCCGCCGAACCGCCGCCGACCAGCCGCAGCCCGGTGTTGGCCGGCAGGTCCCGGGCCGCGTCGAGGTCGATCACGCCGTCGTGGAACAGAGCGTCGACGTCGTCGCTCCCGACCTCGACGTCCGCCATTCCGGTCCACCCCGAGGGCACCACGTCGAGTGCGTGGTACTCGTCGGCCGCCAGCCCGACCGCCGCCGCCTTCACCCGCAGCGGCATGTCCTTGGTGACCAGCACGACCTCGCCGAGTCCGGCCGCGCGCCGCTCGGTGGCCAGGTTGAGCGCGCAGGCGAGGATGCGGCTGTCGTTGGCGTCGCTGCGGAAACCTGCCGGGAGCACCTCCGGGTCCGTGTGGTTGAGCTCGACCTGCAGGGTGGCCCCGGATCCGATCGGGACCGGGGCGTCGAGGCGACCGTGCAGGATGCGCAGCTCGTCGAGCTGGCGCAAGGCCGTGCGGGCGAACCATCCGAGCTCGGGGTGGTGGCGCTTGCCCTCCAGTTCGGAGATCACCACCAGCGGGAGGACCACCTCGTGCCCGTCGAACCGGGTCAGCGACCACGGGTCGGACAGCAGGACCGAGGTGTCGAGCACGTAACAGCGGGCGGGGCTGTCGGTCACGGATGCTCCCTCGCGGGCGCGGCACCGCACCCACTTGTCCGGTGGGCCGGGTGGCCGTGGCGCGACCCCCGCGCGACGCGGCGGGACCGCGCCGGCAAGGCCCGCGAGGGCCGGGTGCCGGCCCCCTCAGGTGCGATCGACACCAACCAGGGCCTCCCCGGGCGGTCCGCATCGGCTGCGTCCCGCCACCGCGGACGATATCGGCGGTCGCCCCCGTGCGGTCAACAGCAACACGGACAGATCAACGAAGCGGCCGAGCAGAATTAACACTTCGGTCTACCACTCGTCGTTGATCGACTACCGCCCGTCGCTGGCCCTCCTACGCTAAGTACTCGTTTGGCTGCGCAGCGCATCCAGTGCGGCCGGGTCGTCGAGCAGCCGGAGGTGCCGTGCGACGGGCTCCGAGCCGCGGTCCAGCCACGTCCGCACGATCACCGCGCCCTCGACGGAGGCGACGACGTGCGCCCGCCACAGCGGGCGGGCGAGGGCCTCGACGACGCGCCGGGCGCGTCCCGCGTCGAGCAGCAGCCAGCGCTGCAGGTGCGCCTCGGCGGCCGCGATCCGCCGGCTCGTGGGCGGACCGTCGTCGTGCAGCAGCAGGGCCGCGTCGAGACGCACCCGCCGCAGGACCGCCAGGACGGGGTCGAGCCGCTCGGCGAGCTCACCGTCGAGGGGAACGCCGACCGGCGCGAGCAGGTCGGACGCCCACCGCCCCCACCGCGGCCCAACCGCCGTCCCGAGGGCGCACTCGGCGAGCCCCTCGGACACGACGGTCTGCGCCGAGCCGAGCAGGGTGATCCCGGGCTCGGCGCACCCCGAAGCGACGGCCGCCTCGCCGCGACTGCACTCGACGTGGTGACCGGGATAGGCCTCATGTGCCACCAGCCGCGGCAGCCGGCCCGCGCCGAGCACCGCACCCGTATTGACCTGCACGACCGACCGGTGGCCGCCGGTGTAGGTGTGCAGCGCGCGCCACGACGCGCCGTCGACGGGCCGGTACGCGACGGCCTCGGCTGGAGCGAGCCCGTACCGCGGGGCCACCCGGCGGCGCAGCGCCGTCGAGAGCGCGCGGACGGCGGGGCCCAGCCGCTCGCGCGGGATACCGTCCCGCCGGCGGTGCACGGCGAGCTGCTCGGCCGCCGTCCCGCGGCCGCCCAGCAGGGCGGCGAGCTCCCGGTGCGCCGCGCGGTAGGCGTCCGGCTCGCCGGGTGTCGTGGACAGACCGAGGCACTCCCGCACCTCCCGGCGAAACGGAATGCGCTGACCGGCCAGTCCACGTGCCCGCCATTCGAGCGCACCGAGCTGCGCCGCGAGGAAGCGTTCTCGGCCGGGCGACAGCCCGGCGTCCGGTAGGGCAGCCGCCAGCTGTCCCGCCTGCCGGACCAGCTCGGCGGCGGTGGGCACCGGTTCGCTCCCGACCGTCCACCGCAGCACCGGGTCCACCGCCACCGGAGCGACGAGCGCGGGAACCAGGCGGCGCAGACGCAGGCACAGCGCGACGTAGGCCGCCGGCAGGTCGCCGCCCGGCACGTCCGCCGCCACCCGCGCACCGTAGCGCCGAACACCCCGTAACGCGCGGTGCGCGCAGGAGAAAAGTTGCGCCCTCCTCCGAGTGAAAACACTTCACGCACGGTGCTCACCTCGCCGGGAATCCGGCATTCCGCCGCCGCGACAATCCGCCCGAAGGAAGGCACAACTGCACGCCAGGTAATTGTTTCATCCGATGGTGGTACGCAGTTTGTCAAAGTTCCCGACACTTGGCTAGATTTCTCCTCAGTCAGCGCGGCTCCCCAGTGAAGACGCTGACCCAAAATGGGAACGGCTGCGGTCGTCCCCGACATCCAACAGGAGATGAACTGTGCTGAAGAAGGCTGGAATCGTTGTGGCCGCGGCTGCCGTCGGTCTGCTCGCCGTGAGCCCGCTCGCCTTCGCCGGGACCGGCAAGGACCACCACCGCACAGGGCAAGGACGTCGACGTCGCCTCTTCCTCGATCCAGAAGGACTCGCAGGGGCTGCTCAACGCGCTCAACAGCAACAACGTCACCGTTTCCCCGCAGATCTGCAACAACGACATCGCCAAGGTGGGCGACAACCTCAACGCGGTGTCGGGTGCCCTGGCACTGCTCGGCTTCGCCGATGACAGCGACACCTTCGACAGCTCGCGCGCCTGCGCCCAGGACACCATTGGTGGCGACGTGAGCACCGCCGACGAGGGCTGATCTCCACCGCTTCACTGAGAACGGCGTCGGGCCTCACCGCCCGGCGCCGCTTTCTTTTGCCCGCAAACAACGACGCCGGCGCGCACAGGTCACGCGCAATTGTGGGTCAGGCGCCGAATCGACGGTGGCGGGCGGCGTAGTCGCGCAGCGCCCGCAGGAAGTCGACTTTCCGGAACTCCGGCCAGTACGCCTCGCAGAACCAGAACTCCGAGTGCGCGGACTGCCACAGCAGGAAACCCGAGAGACGCTGCTCACCCGACGTGCGAATGACCAGGTCGGGGTCGGGCTGGCCGGACGTGTACAGATGCGCGGCGATGTGGTCGACGTCCAGGACCTCGGCGAGCTCCTCGATCGACGTGCCGGTCTCGGCGTGCTGGAGCAGCAGCTTGCGCACGGCGTCCGCGATCTCCTGCCGGCCGCCGTACCCGACCGCGACGTTGAGCTGCATGCCCGACCGGTTCTGGGTCCGGGCGGCCGCGGCGGACAGCCGATGGGCCAACGTCCCCGGCAGCATGTCGAGCGCGCCGACGACGCGCAACCGCCACGGCGCGCCCGGCGCGGTCAGCTCGTCGACGACGTCGGCGATGATCTCCAGCAGCGGGTCCAACTCGTCCGCCGGGCGCGTCAGGTTGTCGGTCGACAACAGGAACAGCGTGACGACCTCGACCCCGGCCTCGTCGCACCAGGCCAGCAGGTCCGCGATCTTCGCCGCACCCACCCGGTGACCGGTGTTGACGTCGCGGAAGCCCTCCTCGCGGGCCCAGCGCCGGTTGCCGTCGAGCATGAGGGCGACGTGCCGGGGTCGCTGGACGTCGGGCAGGGACAGTTGCCGACTGATCCTGCGCTCGTACATCGAGTACAGGAGGTCCCGCACGCCCACGGACGATCAGCGTACGCCGAGCACCACACCGCCTCGCCCGGTCGGCGCCCCCGCGTGCCGTGACCTCGGCTCCTTCGCAATCTCGGTCACCGCGGGCGCAACCTCGGTCACAGCGCGGGCCCGAGCGCCCGACGGCGCACCACCGGTGCCGTAATGTCGCCGACGTGACGACCGGTGAGACGACGGGGAGCCCCACGTTCCCGGCGTTGCCGAAGCCCCGCATGCGGGGGTGGTTGCACTTCTGGTCGTTCGCCGTGTCGATCGCGGCGTGCGCGACGCTGATCGCGGTGTCGGCCGCCCTGGTGGGCGCCGCCGCGGCGGCGGCCACGGCCGTCTACAGCGTCACGGTGCTCGGTCTGTTCGGCATCAGCGCGCTCTACCACCGGCACACGTGGCATTCGTCACGAAGCCGGGTCGTGATGCGTCGCCTGGACCACTCGATGATCTTCCTGTTCATCGCCGGGTCCTACACACCGGTCGCAGTGCTGGCGATGGACCGACCCACGGCGGAATGGGTGCTCGCTGTGGTGTGGACGGGCGCGCTGGCCGGGGTCGCGCTCAAGACCCTGTGGCCGTACGCGCCCGCCTGGGTGGGGGTGCCGATCTACGTGGCGCTGGGCTGGGTCGCGGTGTTCGTGCTGCCGGACCTCCTGCACAACGCGGGCGTCGCCGCGCTCGTGCTGCTGCTCGTCGGCGGTGCGCTCTACACCGCGGGCGGGGTCATGTACGCACTGCGCCGGCCCGACCCCTGGCCCAGCACCTTCGGCTACCACGAGTTCTTCCACGCCGCGACGGTGCTGGCCGCCATCTGCCACCACGTCGCGATCTGGCTCGCACTGTTCCCCGGATAGTTCAGGCGCCCTCGCCGGTCGGGCCCTTGGCGCGCAGGTCGTCCACCTTGGCCATCGCCTCCCGCAGCTCGTTGAGCCACTCGTCGGCGTGCTGCCCGACCAGCCGCACCGCCCACGACAGTGCATCCGATCGCGAGCGCGCCACCCCGGAGTCGACCAGCGTGTCGAGCACGATCCGCTCCGGCTGTCGCAGCCGGGTCATGACCGGCACCGACGCCACCGTGAACAGGTCGACCTGCTCGCCGAGCCGAGCACCCCACGCGACCTTGCGCTGGTAGCGGTGCTCGGCCTGGCGCGCGATCTCGATCCGCTCGTCGCGGGTGGACTCCCGGAACCGGGAGATCCGTCCCGCCGCTGCCGCCGCCCGGTCCGCGCGCCCGGCCTCGGTGTCTGCGAACTCGCCCTCCAGCGCCGGCAGCTCACCGACGATCACGATCTCCTCGCGGTCCACCGTGACCTCGGGCGCACTGGCGAACCAGCCGTCCGGCAGCCGCCCCGAGAGCCAGGCGGTGACATCGGTTGTGGACGGAAGGTCGGCCTGCTGCCAGCCTCCTCGCCCCGGTCCGCGCCCACCACGTCCCCCCGGTCCGTGCCACCGTCCGTGCATCTTCCCGTTCATCGCAGCCTCCTCAGCTCGCGATTACGAGATTACACCGCAACAGCGGCACGACCTACTCATGCGGGGTTCGCGCCGGGAGAACACGCCAACGTGCCGACTCGCGCGACTATGGCGTGAGGAGGAGGGCGGCGGTGAGCTCCTCGACGGTCGTGACGGGGCGGTCGCAGACGAAGCCCCGGCAGACGTAGGCCGCAGCGGCGCCGTCCACGAGCGGGCGGTGGGCGAGCAGCGGTACCCCGGGAGCGTCCGGCGGACCGGCCACGACGACGGTGCCGCCGGGGGCGATCGCGCGGGCGTGCCCGGCGAGCGCATCCCGCTCGGTGTCGACGCCGACCACCGCGACCTGCAGCGGACCCCGCGCCGCGGCCTCGGCGACCGTCAGCCAGTGGCCGGCAAACCGGGGAAAGCGCCGGGCCAGGCCACCCGCCGTCCGCAGCGCAGCCTCGACGGTGTCGCGGTACCGCTGCGGTTCGTCGACCAGCACGGACGCCGTCAGCAGCGCGCCCCCGAGAGCCGCCGCGCCACTCGGCGTGGCGTTGTCGGTGATCTCCCGAGGCCGGTGCAGCAGCGCCTCGGCGTCGTCCGCGGTGTCGAAGAACACGCCGGACGTCGCAGAACCCGATCCGGCGGCGTCGGTGAAGTGCGCGAGGGTCAGGTCGAGCACCTCGACGGCCCGTTCCAGCCGGTGCGCCGACCCGGTGGCCTGATGCAGCGCGAGCAGCGCCTCGGCGAGGAAGGCGTGGTCCTCCAGCACACCTGCTGCGGCACCGACGGCGCCGTCGCGCGAGGAGCGGCGCACCCGGCCGTCCACGACGTGCCGCTCGAGCAGCAGGTCCGCGGTGGCCTCGGCGGCCGCCACCCACTCCGGCCGATCCAGCGCGGCGCCTGCATCGGCGAGCGCGAGCACCGCCATGCCGTTCCACGCCGTGACGACCTTGTCGTCACGGGCGGGCTGCGGGCGCCGGTTCCGTACGGCGAGCAGCGCCGAGCGGATCTCCCGCCAGCGCGCCGGATCGTCGGGATCCGTGGGCAGCTGCAGGGTCGAGGAGCCGTGCTCGAACGTCCCCTCCGGCGTGACCGCGAGCAGCTGCGCCGCCCAGACGCCGTCCTTCTCGCCGAGGACCTCCGTCAGCTCGGCGGGCGTCCAGGCGTAGGTCAGACCCTCGACGCCGTCCGTGTCGGCGTCCAGCGCCGAGGCGAACCCACCCTGAGGCGTGCGCAGGTCCCGCAGCAGGAACTCCGCGGTCTCCTCCGCCACCCGGCGGGCGAGGGCGGCATGCGGGCCTGCGATGCGGGCGAGGTGGGCGTAGACCCGCAGCAGCAGCGCGTTGTCGTAGAGCATCTTCTCGAAGTGCGGCACGATCCAGCGCGCGTCCACGCTGTAGCGGGCGAAACCGCCTGCGAGCTGGTCGTACATGCCGCCGCGGGCCATCCGCCCCGCCGTCGCCGCAGCGAGGTGCAGCGCCTGCCCCGAACCCGTGCGCTCGTGGTGGCGCAGCAGGAACTCCAGCGTCATCGACGGCGGGAACTTCGGCGCGCCACCGAACCCGCCGTTCACCGCGTCGAACTCACCGGCCAGTGCCTGCGCGGCGGCGTCCAGCGCCTCCGCGTCGAGGCCTGCCGGCGGCAGTGCCGCGGAGGCGTTGTCGGCCAGCTGGGCTGCGATCTGCCCTGCGGAGCTGCGCACCCGCGCACCGTCGTCGGTCCACGCCTGCGTGACGGCGGCGAGCAGGCGCCGGAAGTGCACCGTCGGGTAGTAGGTGCCGCAGTGGAAGGGCTCCCCCGCCGGGGTGAGGAAGCAGGTCATCGGCCAACCACCCTGCCCGGTCATCGCCTGGGTGGCCGCCATGTAGACCGCATCGATGTCGGGCCGCTCCTCGCGGTCGACCTTGACGGCGACGAACCCGGCGTTGATCTGCTCGGCCGTCGCGACGTCGTCGAACGACTCGTGGGCCATGACGTGGCACCAGTGGCACGCCGCGTAGCCGACCGAGAGCAGCACGGGCACGTCCCGGCGAGCGGCCTCCTCGAACGCCGCATCCGACCACTCCCACCAGTCGACGGGGTTGTCGGCGTGTTGCAGCAGGTACGGGCTCGTTGCACCGGCGAGACGGTTCGGCATGGGATCCAGACTCTCAAAGAGACCGCGGGGCCCGAGCCGCCGTCAGCTACGGATAGGTGCGTTCCCGGGCTCGTCGCCGCTCGGCGGGGTGGCCGAGGGGGGCGAGGTGACGTCCGGCGTCGTCGGGTCCGACGGCGTGGCGTCGGGCTCGTCGAACGAGGCCGGCACCTTCCGGAGCTGCTTGTTCATCGAACGGATGAGCAGGATCGTCGCGAGGAAGAGCAGCACGAGGACGACGAGACCGATCGGCGAGGCCTTCCCGAACTCCTCGCCCTTGCCGGGCGGGGGCGCCGGGTCCTGCGCCAGCACCGTCGCGAACTGCCCCACCGGCCCACCGAGATCGACCAGCACGGCCGCCTCCTCCCCTGCGTCGGCCTACGAGTCTAGTGCGGGCCGCTCAGCTCGCCCGACGTTCGCGTGCCGCCACCTCGATCCCGGCGAACAAGTCGTCTTCCGGCAACCGCGACTCCACCAGCGAGCGGACCAGTTCGTAGTCCTCCGTCGGCCAGACCTCGCGCTGCAGGTCTTCCGGGACCAGGAACCACCGGCTCTCCGGGTCGATCTGGGTGGCGTGGGCGCGCAGGGCCTCGTCACGGAGCGGGAACCAGTCGGCGCACTGCACCCGGGTGGTCACCCGGGCCCCGGGGTCGGGGAAGTCGGCCGACCAGTTCGCCAGCCACTCCCCGTACGGCGACTCGAGCCCGCGCTCCAGCAGAGCCGCGTGGAAGGCCTCCATGCGTGCGCGGGAGAACCCGTGCGAGTAGTAGAGCTTCAGCGGCTGCCACGGCTCCCCCGCGTCCGGATACCGGTCCGGGTCGCCCGCGGCGTCGAAGGCCACGACGGAGATCTCGTGGCAGCGGATGTGGTCCGGGTGCGGGTATCCGCCGCGCTCGTCGTAGGTGACCAGGACGTGCGGGCGCAGCTCGCGGATCACCGCGACCAGCCGCCCGGCCTGCTCGTCGATGTCGCCGAGCGCGAAGCAGCCCTCGGGCAGCGGCGGCGGTGGGTCGCCCTCCGGGAGGCCGGAGTCGACGTAGCCCAGCCAGTGGTGCGACACGCCGAGGATCTCGGCAGCGCGGGCCATCTCGGCGCGGCGGATGGCGGGCATGTCGTCGAGAACGCCCGGCCTGTCCATCGCGGGGTTGAGGATGCTGCCGCGCTCGCCGCCGGTACAGGTGACGACGGAGACCTCGCGCCCCTCGTCGGCGTAGCGGGCGCACGTGGCGGCGCCCTTGCTCGACTCGTCGTCGGGGTGGGCGTGCACGGTCATCATGCGCAAGGGGCCCCCGTCGAGGGAGCCACCCGCGGTGCGTAGCAGTTCGGAGGTCGACATCGGGTGCCGCGGTCCTTCCAGTGCTCTGTCTCAGCGTGTCCGGGGTCAGGCTGCCGACGGCATTCCGACCTCGCAAGTGGTCGTCCGGGATCGTGGCAGTGACCCCCGACAGTTCCGTCTGCACTAATGCAACAGTGCGACATGCGCGAGCCTTCCCGGCCCCGTCGCCGGCCTCCTCAGCCACCGTTGACCAGCGGGAACACGGAACGCGGAACTCTTTGCGGCCCTGGACCGTTCGCCGAAGGAGCACGACGCGGCGATTGCACCGTGTTACGGTGAGGCACACACGGCCCGCAGGCGGGTCGTGTTTTTCCTTACTCGGGCCCCGGGGCCGGACGCCGACTCCGGGCAACGACACGTACCACCGCGTCGGGCTAGCCGTCCCGACGGACCCGCACGGGCCCGCGGGTGCACGACCGGATCGCTGGAGGAGTGATGACCGTGGACACGCAGGTGACCTGGCTGACCCAGGAGGCCTACGACCGGCTCAAGCACGAGCTCGACGAGCTGATCGCGAACCGCCCCGTCATCGCCGCGGAGATCAACGCCCGACGCGAGGAGGGCGACCTCAAGGAGAACGGCGGCTACCACGCCGCCCGCGAGGAGCAGGGCCAGCAGGAGGCCCGGATCCGGCAGCTCCAGGAACTGCTGCGCACCGCCCAGGTCGGGGTCGCCCCCACGGCGTCGGACACCGCCTCCCCCGGCATGGTGCTCACGATCCACTACGACGACGACCCGAACGACGTCGAGAAGCTCCTGCTCGGCTCCCGCGAGGAAGGGGCGCACGGGGACCTGCAGGTCATCTCGCCGCACTCGCCGCTGGGTGCCGCCCTGCTGGGCGCCCGCGTGGGCGAGACCCGGGAGTACCGGCTGCCGGACGGCGGCAGCATGAAGGTCACCCTGGTGTCCGCGGAGCCGTTCGCCGGCTGAGTCCACCCGTCGGGGGCCCTGAGGAACGTGCTCCTCAGGGCCCCGACGAGTTCACCGCCCCGACGAGTTCACCGCCCGACGAGTCCCGCCCCGACGAGCTCACCGCGTCGATGAGGCCGTGGCCCGCCGCACGCAGCGCCTCGGTCAGGTCGGCGATGTGCTGAGGTCCGCGCGTCTCCAGGCTCACCGCCACGTCGACGTCGCCGAGGTGCAGCGCCCCCGAGATGCGCGAGTGCGCCACGTCCAGCACGTTCGCCCCCTGCTCCCCGATCAGCCTCAGCAGCGCCGCGAGCGCGCCCGGTCGGTCGGCGATCCGGATGCGCAGCTCGACGTGGCGGGCAGCGACGGCCATGCCGTGCCGGATCATGTGGCCCAGCACCACCGGATCGATGTTGCCGCCGGAGAGCACGGCGACCACCGGCGTCGCGAAGCGCCGCGGGTGCTCCAGCAGCGCGGCCACCGCGGCCGCCCCCGCCGGCTCGACGAGCAGCTTCGCCCGCTCCAGGCAGTGCAGGAGCGCCCGCGACAGCGCGTCGTCGTCCACGGTGAGGATCTCGTCGACGAGCGCGGTGACCTGCGGGAACGTCACATCGCCCGGCCTGCCGACCGCGATGCCGTCGGCGAGGGTGCGCATCACGGGCAGTGCGGTCGGCGTGTGCGCGATCAGCGACGGGGGCCACGCGGCCGCACCCTCGGCCTGCACGCCCACCACCCGTACCCCGGCCGGCAGTGCCGCCGCGACACCGCCCAGCAGGCCGCCGCCCCCGGTCGGGACCAGCACCGTCGCCACGTCCGGGCACTGCTCGATGATCTCCAGCCCGACGGTGCCCTGGCCGGCGATCACGTCGACGTGGTCGAACGGGTGCACGAGCACCGCACCGGTGCGCTCGGCGAACGCGCACGCCTCTGCGAGGCTCTCGTCGATCGTCGCGCCGACCAGGTGCACGGTCGCGCCGTAGCCGCGGGTGGCGCCGATCTTGGGCAGCGCCGCCTGCTTCGGCATGAACACCGTGGCCCGGACGCCGAGCATCTGTGCGGCGAGCGCCACACCCTGCGCGTGGTTGCCGGCGCTGGCGGCGACGACGCCCCGGGCCCGCTGGTCGGCGTCGAGCCGGGCGATCCGAGTGTATGCGCCGCGGATCTTGAACGACCCGGTGCGTTGCAGGTTCTCGCACTTCAGCAGCACCGGGCCGCCGCACAGCTCGCTCAGTGCTCGCGAGTTCGCCATGGGCGTCGGCCCCACGACACCGGCGAGCAGCTCGCGGGCCGCGCGGACGTCGGCCGGGCCGACCGGGGGTGTAGCCGCGGGCCGGACCGGATGGGTGACGGTCATCTGCGCAGTCTGCCACCGGCGCCGGTAATGTCAGGGGTGACGGTGTTCGCGGCCCCCGTATGGTCCCGGGCGCCGGAGGGGGTCCGGATGACACGTGTGCGGGACATCGCCCCGCTGGTGGCGGCCGCTGCACTGGCCGTCGGGGCCGTCGTCGCCGCCCGGACGGCGGGGTGCGACGACCCCGGTCACTACGAGGTCCGCTCGTGGGGCTACGAGCTCGTCGGCGGCTGTATCGCGCCCGGCGACATCGTCGTCCCGAACCCGGCGCCCGCCCCGAAGCCGGCAGCCGCGACGTTCGTCGCACGGGACTGAGGGCCCTTCTCCCGCTTGCCCTCTCGGGCAGGCTGTCGCGGTGGAGATCCTTCTGCTCGTCGCTGCACGAGCGGATGGCCCGGCTGGGCGGCCTGCTGCGCGGCGAGCCGGCGACCGAGGGCGACCGCGACCGGCTCGAGGCGATGCGCCGCGGCCGAGCGGTGGTACAGCGGATCCAGAACTCGGCGCTCGCCGCGGCCCGCGCCGAGGTGCTCGAGGCCTGGCGGGAGCCGGGCATCGACCCGGAGGCCGCGGACCGTGTGCTGACCCGGCTGGACCCCGGACCGTGCTGCTGGACTGAGCGAAAGCGGCGTTCGCAAGGCCTACCTTTGCGAACACCGCTTTTCGCTCGACGTCGGTCAGCGTCAGGCGGTGGCGCGGTCCAGCGCCGTGCGCAGGTCGTCGACCAGGTCGTCGGCGTCCTCGATGCCCACCGACAGCCGCACCAGCGAATCGGGCACCTCCAGCGCCGAGCCGGCCACCGACATGTGCGTCATCTGCCCCGGGTGCTCGATCAGCGACTCGACGCCGCCGAGCGACTCGGCGAGCGTGAAGACCTCCGTCGCCGCGCACATCCGCAGCGCCGCCTCCCGACCGCCGGCCAGGATGATCGACACCATTCCCCCGAACCGGCGCATCTGCTTGGCCGCGACCTCGTGACCGGGGTGCTCGGGCAGGCCCGGGTAGAGCACCCGGGACACGGCCGGGTGCCGGGTGAGCATCTCGGCGACACGCTCGGCGTTGTCGCTGTGCCGGTCCATCCGCACCGCGAGCGTCTTGACCCCTCGCAACGTGAGCCAGTTGTCGAACGGCCCGGGCACCGAGCCGACCGCGTTCTGCGTGAACGTCAACTGCTCGGCGAGCTCGTCGTCGCTGGTCACGAGCGCACCGCCGACGACGTCCGAGTGGCCGCCGAGGTACTTGGTGGTGGAGTGCAGGACGACGTCCGCGCCCAGCGCGAGCGGCTGCTGCAGGTAGGGCGAAGCGAAGGTGTTGTCGACGACGAGCCGGGCCCCGGCCTCCCGCGTGACGTCCGCGACCGCGGCGATGTCCGCGATGCCCAGCAGCGGGTTGGTCGGCGTCTCGCACCAGACGACCCGCGTGGTCGGCCGGAGCGCCGCGCGCAACGCGTCGACGTCCGCGAGGTCCACCGACGTGAACTCGACCCCCCACGGCGCGAGGACCTTGTCGACGAGCCGGAACGTGCCGCCGTAGGCGTCGTGCGGGATGACGAGGTGGTCGCCGGGGCGCACCAGCACCCGCAGGAGGACGTCACTCGCACCCATACCCGAGCCGAACGCCCGGGCGTGCCGGCCACCCTCGAGCGCGGCCAGGCACTCCTGCAGCGCGGTGCGGGTGGGGTTCGCGCTGCGCGCGTACTCGTAGCCGCCCGCGCGCGTGCCGCCGACACCGTCCTGGACGAAGGTGGACGACAGGTGCAGGGGGGTGATCACCGCGCCCGTGGTGGGGTCCGGATCCTGCCCGGCGTGGATCGCGTTCGTGGAGAAGCCCCGCATGATCCCCACGGTACGCGGCGGCGGAGAAGCGCCGCTCAGGCCCCGAGGAACGCGAGCACGTCCGAGCGGGTCACGACGCCGGCGGGTTTGCCGTCGACCAGCACCAGCGCGGCATCCGCCTCGGCGAACGCCGACATCGCGGTGTCCAGCGGCTCGTTCGCCCCGAGGGTGGGCAGCGGCGCCGACATGTGCCGCTCCAGCCGGTCCAACAGCTGCGCGCGGCCGGTGAACAGCGCGTCCAGCAGGTCCCGCTCCACGACCGAGCCGGCCACCTCCGCGGCCATCACCGGCGGCTCGGCACGCACCACGGGCATCTGGGAGACGGCGAACTCGCGCAGGTAGTGCACGGCGTCGGCGACCGTCTCGTTCGGGTGGGCGTGCACGAGCGCCGGGATCGAGCCGTCCTTGCGGCGCAGTACGTCACCGACGGTGGTGCCCTGGGCGGGCGGCAGGAACCCGTACCCGGCCATCCACGCGTCGTTGAACACCTTGCCCAGGTAGCCGCGGCCCCCGTCGGGCAGCAGCACGACCACCACGGCGTCGCGGGCCTCGTCGGGGGTGAGCTCGGCCGCGACCCGCAGTGCGGCCACCGTCGCCATCCCGCAGGACCCGCCGACGAGCAGGGCCTCCTCGCGCGCCAGCCGCCGCGTCATCGCGAACGAGTCGGCGTCGGAGACCGCCACGATCCGGTCGCAGATGTCCTTGTCGTAGGTGGCGGGCCAGAAGTCCTCACCCACCCCCTCGACGAGGTAGGGCCGACCGGTGCCGCCCGAGTACACCGACCCCTCCGGGTCCGCGCCGATCACCTGGACCCGGCCGCCGGACACCTCCTTGAGGTAGCGGCCCGTGCCGGTGATCGTCCCGCCCGTGCCGATGCCCGCGACGAAGTGTGTGATCCGCCCGTCGGTCTGCTCCCACAGCTCCGGGCCGGTCCCGAGGTAGTGCGACTGCGGGTTCTCCGGGTTCGCGTACTGGTTCGGCTTCCAGGCGCCGTCGATCTCCTCGACCAGCCGGTCCGACGTGCGGTAGTAGGAGTCGGGATGGTCCGGGTCCACCGCGGTGGGGCAGACGACGACCTCGGCGCCGTACGCCTTGAGCACGTTGCGCTTGTCCTCGCCCACCTTGTCGGGGCAGACGAACACACACCGGTAACCCTTGCGCTGGGCCACGATCGCCAGCCCGACACCGGTGTTGCCGGACGTCGGCTCGACGATCGTGCCGCCCGGCTGCAACTCGCCCGAGGCCTCCGCGGCCTCGATCATGCGCAGCGCGATGCGGTCCTTGACGCTCCCGCCGGGGTTGAAGTACTCGATCTTGGCCAGCACCGGCGCCGCGATGCCGGTGGCGACCGGCCCGAGCCGCACCAGCGGGGTGTTCCCGACCAGGTCGGCGACGTGCTCGACGTAGCGCATGCCGTCATGGTCGCACCCCGACCGGCGCGGTCGGACGCGCGTGCGCCCCGACCGGGGGAACGACGGCGAGACGCGCGTCGCGGCCTGCGCCGGCGGGTAACGTGACGACATGGAGTCCGAGCGCCACCCGCAGCATCAGCCCGGCTTCGCCAAGCGGGTGGCCTGCGGCGTCGGGGGCGGGCTTCTTCTTGTCGTCGGCGTCGTGCTGCTGGTGCTGCCCGGCCCGGGCCTGCTGCTGGTGCTCGCCGGACTGCTCGTACTGGCCAACGGGTTCCCCAAGGTGCAGAAGTTCGTCGCGCCCGTGGAGCGGCGCGCGATGCAGGCCGCCGAGGAGAGCGTGTCGTCGCCGCTGCGGATGGCCTTCTCGATCGGCACCGGCCTGGTGCTGATCGCGGCCGGCGTGGTCTGGTGGGTGGTGCCCGGCCTTCCCCTCGGCGGGTGGCCCACTGGTGCGAGCCTGATCCTTTCCGGGCTGATCCTGCTCGGCGTCCTCGTGATCAGCTATCGGCATGTGCGGTCCCAGCGGACGAGCTCGAAGGCGACGACTGCGGCCAACTCCGGCTGACCCGCCCGCCTGGTACGGCGTCACGCCCGCTCGGTCCGGCGCAGCCCGCGTCCGGGGTGCCACGACTCCACGACCAGCAGCGTGCCCTCGTCGTTCAGGCACGTGACGACCACCTCGTCGACGTCCGCCCGGAACTGCTCGCCCTCCGGCCCCTCCGCGCCGTCGAGGACCTTCGCGAAGTACGCCTGCCCGGCGATCTTCGCCTCCCCCGGCCAGGCCGCGGAGTCGTCGTCCGGTGGATCGCTGGTCGGCCCGTGCAGGGCGAACCGCGGGTCGCGGCGCAGGTCGGCTCCCTTGCGGGCGCGGGGCATCGACCCGAACGTCAGCTCCCCGTCGGCGAACTCCGCCTCGATCCCGCTGATCCGCGGCGACCCGTCGACCCGCAGGGTGGCGATCGTCTTGTGCTTGCGCGCGTCGAAGAGCCTCCGCACCTTCGCCGCGAACTCCGGTTCGGCCTTCTCGACCTCGCTCCAGGACACCATGCGCAGGAGCATCGCGCAGACCCCCGACAAAACCGGCGGCCCGACACCCTGATGAGTGCCGGGCCGCCGGACAGATCGGCTGGGCGTCAGTCCTGACGCAAATACGTCAGCAGGCGCAGGATCTCGATGTACAGCCAGACCAGCGTCGTCATCAGGCCGAAGGCGATGTACCAGGCGAACTTGGCCGGAGCGCCGGCGCGCACCGCCTGGTCCGCCATGTCGAAGTCGAGCAGCAGGCTGAACGCCGCCACACCGATCACCACGAGACTGAAGACGATTGCCAGCGGGCCGCCGTCACGCAGGCCGACCCCGCCCGGGATGAAGAACCCGGCGACGAGGTTCACCAGCATCAGGACGACGACGCCGATCAGGGCGCCCATCAGCCACTTCGTGAACCGCGGGGTGACCCGCACCGCGCCGGTCTTGTAGATCACCAGCATCCCGACCAACACGCCGACAGTGCCGATCAGCGCCTGGAAGGCGATGCCCGGGTACTGAAGGTTGATCAGGCCGGCGATCCCGCCGAGCGCGACACCCATCGCGACCGAGTAGGTCAGCACGAGTGCAGGGTTGCTGCTCTGCTTGAAGATCACGATCAGCGAAACGACGAAACCGACGATGAACGCCGGCAACGCCAGCCCGTACAGGCCGCTCCACGCCGTGAGACCGCCCGCGACGATCGCCGCGCCCGCGGTGATCGCGGTCTTGGTGACGATGTCGTCCACGGTGATCGGGCGCTGACCAGCGTCGGCGCGCCCGAAGCCGACCTGGGCGCGGTCGGCGTAGGCGGCAGTGCCGCCCGCCATGCCGCTGCCGCGGTCGAACGTGGCGTTCCCGCCCTGCCCTGCAGGCAGGTTGCGGAACGCCGGGTTGCTACTGGTGCGCACCTGGGTCCTCCTCGGAGCGTATGGGCATCCGTCGTGGTCAACGCGGGAGCGGACCGCATCGTTCCCGCCCGGTAAAGCCGACTTTACTCACGTTGTCGACGCGGGCGCCAGGAGCGCCCGTGGGGCCGGACAGTACCCCCTCGAAGAGCCACATCCCCCGAAGTTGGGGCCGAGCCACCCCCTACCAATGGCTCGTCGACCCCGCGCCGGTCGACCAATCTCGTCGTGGAAGGTAAAGCAACGGTATAGGAGAGACCATGGGGGCGCACCCAGTGTCTCGCCGGGACGTGCTGAAGGTTTCGGCACTGGGGCCCCACGATCCTCGCCCGGCGGGGCACCCCGCTCCGCGTCGTCATGCACAACGAGCTTCCCGGTCTACAGGGCTCCGTGCGGGGCGGAGATCGCCGGCTGCGGGTGCACAGAGTCGTGACAACAACCGTGTGGACCCGCCAACGTCGATCATCGGCGATCAGACAGCTCTCACCACCCGTAGCGGGCGATCACGCCGCGCGCCTCCCCGTGCGCTCCGCCCCGATCCCCGCCGCGACGACGAACGCCACGCCCAGCAGCGCGGCCGCTCCCGGCGCCTGGCCCAGCGCGACCAGGCCCACCAGCAGCGCGATTGCCGGCTCCAGGCTCATCAACGTGCCGAACGCAGCGCTCGTCAGCCGACGCAAGGCCAGGAGCTCGAGGCTGAACGGGACCACGGGCAGCAGGACGGCCAGCCCCAGGCCGATCACCACCACGTCCACCGTCAGGTGCCCGACCGTCGACGGACCGGCGACGGCCGTCGCGACGAGCGCGGCCACCGGCATGGAGACCGCAAGCCCCCGCAGACCCGCCACCTCGTCGCCGACCCGCTGCGTCAGCAGGATGTAGGCCGCCCAGCACGCGGCCGCAGCCAGCGCGTACGCGACCCCTGCGAGGTCGACGGTGCCGCGCCAGGGCTCGGTGAGGAGCACCACCCCGACGGCCGCGAGGACGGGCCACCGCAGCCGGCCACGCCCACCGCGGACGACCGCCACGCCGAGCGGACCGAGGAACTCCAGTGCACTGGCGGTCCCCAGCGGCAGCCGTGCCACGGCGGCCATGAAGAACAGGGTGAGCCCGGCGGTCACGACACCGAGCACGACACAGGCCAGCAGGCCCGAGCGGGTGAAGGCCGAGGGCCGGGGGCGGACGAGGAGCAGGAGCAGGACCCCGGCCCAGGCCAGACGCAGCCAGGCCGCACCCTCGGGACCGACGCGGTCGAACAGCCCGACCGACGCGGCGAGACCGAGCTGGACGCAGAACATGGACCCGACGGCCAACACGGCACCAGAGCGCGCGGTGGGCGGCGAGCCGGTGCGGGCGAGGGGCGGCGCGGTCACCCGTCCATGAGACGGCATCAGAACCGTCCATGTCCACGTGTCGATCCTGGACACACCGATCATGAAGCATGAACGATGACGGCATGGAGACCCGACGCCTCCACCTCCTGCTCGAACTGTCCCGGCTCGGCTCGATGCGCGCGGTCGCCGACGAGCTGGGCGTCACCACGTCCACCGTGTCCCAGCAGATCGCGGCGCTCGCCACCGAGGTGGGCACCGCGCTCGTCGAGCCCGTCGGGCGGCGCGTCCGACTCACCCCGGCCGGACGCCGGCTGGCCGAGCACGCGGTGACGATCCTCGCCGCGGTCGACGCCGCCCGCCTCGACCTCGACCCGACCGCCGAACCGGCCGGGATCCTGCGCACCGCGGGCTTCGCCACGGCGATCCGGCGCTCGCTGCTGCCGGCCGTCGCGCGCCTCGCGACGACGCATCCCGCGGTGCACCTCCAGATCGCCGAGCACGAGCCGTTCGAGGCCCTCGACCTTCTCGCCCACGACGCGGTCGACCTCGCGCTGATCTACGACTACACACCGGCCCCGGCGGCGCTGGAGCGCACCATCGAGGCGACACCGCTGTGGTCCGCCGAGTGGGGACTCGCGGTTCCGGCCGGAAGGCCCGTCGCCGGGGGAAACGCCGTCGAGGTCGTCGCGGCCTGCCGCGCCGACGACTGGATCGTGAACTCGCGCAACACCGCCGACGAGGACGTCGTGCGGGTCCTCGCGTCGATGGCCGGATTCGCACCGCGTGTCGTCCATCGGGCGGACAGCCTGGACCTCGTGGAGGACCTGATCGTGGCCGGTCTCGGCGTGGGGCTGCTCCCTCTCGACCGGCCGGTCGCACCCGGCGTGCGACTGCTGCCCCTGGCCGACCCCGACGTCCGCCTCCGGGCGTACGCCGCCACCCGGGCGGGTCGGGTGATCTGGCCTCCGCTCGCCCTCGTCGTCGATCTTCTCGCGGGGCGGGTAAGCCCGTGAGTGTGGTATCAGTGGAGGAGGACGAATCGGCCGCCCCGCGGCCACCCAGAGCACCGAGGATCATGGACGACCCCCCGAGTACCGACCGCCCGCCCCCCGCTGCTGACCGGACAGGGTGGGTACCCCTCCCGTGAGCGCTGCTCTCGACGTTCTGCTCGGTGCCGCCGTCGTCCTGGCGATCACGGCCCTGACCGGCTGGTTCGTGGCCCAGGAGTTCGGCTACATGGCCGTGGACCGGTCGCGCCTGCGCGTCCGGGCCGCAGCCGGTGACACCCGCGCGCGGCGCGCCCTCGCCATCACCGGACGCATCTCGTTCATGCTGTCCGGCGCCCAGCTCGGCATCACCGTCACCGGCCTCGTGGTCGGTTACGTCGCCGAACCCCTGATCGGTGCCGGGCTGGGCGAGCTGCTCGGCGGCGTCGGCATCCCGACGGGACCCGGCCTCGCGATCGGCATGGTCGCGGCGCTCCTGTTCGCCACCGTCGTCCAGATGGTCTTCGGCGAGCTGTTCCCGAAGAACCTCGCCATCGCCCGACCGGAGCCGGTGGCCCGCGCACTCGCGCTCTCCACCTCGATCTACCTCACGGCGTTCGGGTGGCTGGTGCAACTGTTCGACGCCACGTCGAACCTGCTGCTGCGGGCCCTGCGCATCGAGCCGGTCCACGACATGGAGCACTCGGCGACCCCGCGGGACCTCGAGGCGATCATCGACGAGTCCCGCGAGCGCGGTGACCTGCGCCCGGACCTGTCGGTGGTGCTCGACCGCGTGCTGGAGTTCGACGACCGGCCCGCCCGCGGCGCCATGATCCCGCGCCCACGGGTGTCCACGGTGGCGCCGGACTCGACCGTCGGCGAGCTGGTCGGCAGGATGAGCGCCGGTCACTCGCGGTACCCCGTGCTGGCCGACGGCGCGGACGACGTCGTCGGCGTGGTCTGCCTGCGCGACGTCCTCGCCCTGCCCGTGCAGCAGTGGGGCACCGTCCGCGTCCGCGACATCGCGCGGGTGCCCGTCGTCGTCCCCGACTCGCTTCCCCTGCCCGCCGTGCGGGAGGCACTGCGCGCCACGGACGACGAGCTCGCGGTCGTCGTCGACGAGTACGGCGGGTTCGCCGGCGTGCTCACCGTCGAGGACATCGCCGAGGAGCTGGTCGGCGAGATCACGGACGAGCACGACCCCGAGGGCACGGACCAGCTGCGGCGCAGCGCCGACGCCTGGACCGTGCCGGGTGCGCTGAACGTCCAGGAGGTCGAGCGGCTCGTCGACCTCGACCTGCCCGGGGGCGACTACCAGACGGTCGGCGGCCTGATCATCAACGAGCTGGGGCGCCTGCCCGAGCGCGACGACTCGGTCACCTTGGTCCTACCCCGCCTGCTCGACGACGGCACGGTGGACGAGCTGGTGCTCACCGTCCGCTCCGTCGTCCACCGGGTGCCGGACACCGTCGAGGTGCGCCGCCGCACCGCCGCGACCGCCCCGGATCTGGTCGTCGGAGGGGGAACACCGTGACCGGCCTGCATCCCGCCGTCGCGATCGCCATCGCGGTCGGCCTCGTGGCGCTGAGCGCGTTCTTCGTCGCCGTCGAGTTCGCCCTGGTCGCGGCCCGCCGCTATCGCCTCGAGGAGGCCGCGGAGCGCAGCGCCGCCGCCCGGGCCGCGCTGCGCAGCTCGCGCGACCTCTCGCTGCTGCTCGCCGGCTCCCAGCTGGGCATCACGCTCTGCACGCTCGGGCTCGGCGCAGTGGCCAAGCCCGCCGTGCACGACCTGCTCCTGCCCGTGTTCACCGCCTGGGGCCTGCCCACGGTGACCGCCGACGTGGTCGCGTTCGTCGCCGCGCTCATCGCGGTGACGTTCGTGCACCTGGTGATCGGCGAGATGGCGCCGAAGTCGTGGGCCATCGCGCACCCGGAGCGGTCCGCGATCCTGCTCGCGCTGCCGATGCGAGCCTTCATGGCGGTCACCCGGCCGCTGCTGCTGGCGCTCAACGCTCTGGCGAACGCCTGCCTGCGCCGGGTCGGCGTCGTGCCGGTGGACGAGGTCGCCGCGAGCCACGACCCGGACGGCCTGCGTGAGCTCGTCGTCCATTCGGCCCAGACCGGGACGTTGGACCGCGAGCGGCATGACCGGCTGGTCACGGCGCTGGAGCTGGACACCGCGACGCTGGGCTCCCTGGTGCGGCCGCACACGGCGGTCAGCACGGTGGGCGTGGACGCGGGCGCCGAGGAGATCCGCGAGATCACCCGGCGCACCGGGCACCTGCGGCTGGTGGTGCGCGACGGCGAGCAGCTCGTCGGCATGGTGCACGTGCGCGACGCGCTGACCGCGCCTGCCGACACCTGCGCCCGCAGCCTCATGCGGCCGGTGCTGACGCTGTCCGCGGACGAGCCGGCCTACGCCGCGCTGCGCACGATGCGCGAGCGGCGCAGCCACCTCGCGTTGGTCCGCGACAGCGGCGGGCTCGTCGGCCTGCTGACCATGCGGGACCTGCTCGACCGGCTGCTGCCGGAGCCCCCAGCGCCTACCGTCGACGAGGCGCCGGTGACCGCGTAGTGGAGGACCAGGTGAACCCGACGGATCCCGCGGTCGACCCGTCGAACGCCGCGCAGGAACGTGCGTGGGACGGCGCCGAGAGCGAACTCTGGGCCGTGCACGCCGACCTACTGGAGCAGATGCCCACCCGCTACGACACCGCGCTGCTCGACGCCGCCGGTATCGCGCCCAGTTCGCGCGTCCTGGACGTCGGCTGCGGCACCGGCTCGCTCACCCGGGCGGCCGCCCGACGCGCTTCTCCGGGGCCGGTCGTCGGGGCGGACCTCTCGGCGGCGATGGTCGATGCGGCGCGCGCTCGCGCCGCACGCCTCGACAACGTCACGTTCGCGCGTGCGGACGTCCAGGTGCACCCGTTCCCCGACGCCGGATTCGACGTCGTCCTCAGCCGCACCGGGGCGTCGTTCTTCGGGGATGCACCGGCCGCCTTCGCCAACCTCGCCCGAGCCACCGCTCCCGGCGGCCACCTCGCCCTGCTCACCTGGCAGGCGCCGGCGCGCAACGAGTGGTTCCTCGAGATCACCACCGCGTTGGCCGGCCGCCCGTTCGCCGGGCCGCCACCCGGCGTCCCGAGCCCGTTCGCGCTCGCCGACCCGGACACCGTCCGCACCCTGCTCGGTGATGCCGGTTTCGCGGACGTGCAGGTCGACGACGTCCGCGAGCCCGCCCTGTTCGGCCGTGACCCGGTCGTCGCCCGCGACGTCATGGCGACGCTGCTCGGTTGGCTCCTCGACGGCCGCGACGCCGACGAGGCCCGCGCGTCCCTGCTCGCGACGATGCAGGCCCACGACGGGCCGGACGGTGTCGCCTTCAGCTCGGCCGCCTGGCTGGTGACGGCCGTACGCGCCGGCTGAGCGCGGCTGCGGCCTCGCTCTTTTGTCGCCTCGTTTGTCACACTGTCGTTCCACCTGCGCTGTCGTTCCACCTGCGGACATGCGTGGCGGCATTCGACCCGGAGGTAGCTGGTGCAGCGGTTCGTGCGATGGGTGCTCGCCCCCTTGGCGCGGTTCATTCTCCGACCGGCGGTGAGCGGCGCCCACCGCATCCCGCGCCGCGGCCCGGTTCTCCTCGCGGCGAACCACCGCGCGGCCGTCGACACCGCGCTGTTGGCGTTCGTCACGCCGCGGCCGGTCGCGTTCCTCGGCAAGGCCGAGTACTTCACGGGCGCGGGCATGCGCCGCCGGCTCTCGGCGCGCTTCCTCACCGCGCTGGGCTACATCCCGGTCGACCGCGACCACGCCAAGGCCGGGCTGGCCGCCCTCGACGCGGCCCGGAGGGTGCTCGACCGCGGCGGCGTGTTCGCGATCTACCCCGAGGGCACCCGGTCTCGCGACGGGCGGCTGCACCGCGGGCACACCGGCGTCGCCTCGCTGGCACTGTCGACGGGTGCCACCGTCGTCCCGGTCGCGCTGGTCGGTACTCAGCAGGTCCAGCCGGTCGGTGCCCGCATGCCCCGGCTCGCGCCGGTGCAGGTCCGCTTCGGGCGGCCGCTCGACTTCTCCCGCTACGAGGGGCTGGAGGGCTCGGCCGCGATCCGGCGGGCGGTCACGGACGAGGTGATGGACGCGATCGTGTCGATGTCGGGCCAGGAGTACGTCGATCGCTACCACCCGCTGCCCGGGCGTGCGGCCTGAGCCACTCCTACGTGTTGGCTCCACGCGCCGCGACCCGCCACCGGTCCACCTCGACCCCGCTCTCGACGACCACGAGCTCGTCGGCGAGGTTGACCGCGGTGCACACGTGGTTGGGAGCGATGCGGATCCGCTCCCCCACCGCGGGCGCCGGGCCGGGAAAGGTCACCGTGGCGTGGTGCTCGGAGAGGGCGACGACCCGGGCGTCGGGGACGTCGGGCAGCCGGCCGAAGCCGGTGGTCCAGGCGGGACGGTCGGCGCCGAGCACCTTGCTCCCGGCGTCGACGACGGCCCGGTCGCCGGTGCGGCTGACCACGGTGGCCATGGCGGTGAGCGCGATGTCGGTGAGGTCGGCGCTGCCCAGTTCGGCCTGCTGGGCGTCCTGGAAGGCGTAGACGCCGGGGCGCAGCTCGGTCAGCACGCCCCCGTCGGACAGGGCCGCCGTCGGTGTCGACCCACCGCTGCGGACCCGTGGCTCGATCCCCACCGTCCGCAGGGCGGACGAGGCGGCCGCCAGCGCAGCCGCCTCGTCCGCGGCGGCCCGACCCCGCTGACCTGGCGCGTAGGAATGTCCCGGGAACGTGAACACGCCGGCCACCTGCAGCCCCGCAGCCCGCGCCGCTGATCCGACCTCGACGGCGCGGTCGGGCGCCACGCCGGACCGGCGATGGCCGCTGTCGATCTCGACCAGCACCTCCAGGCCCGGCACGGCCGTGGCCAGCAGCGCGGCGCCCTCCGTGGAGTCGATCCCGACCCGCAACGTCACGCGCTCCGCCAGCACGCGCAACCGCCGCGCGCGCCGTCCGGCGGCCACCACCGGGTAGGCGAGGAAGACGTCGTCGAGCCCGGCGCCGGCGAACACCTCCGCCTCGGCGACCGTGGCCAGCGTCAGACCACCGCCCGACAGGGCGACCTGCCGGCGGGCGATCTCCACACACTTGTGTGTCTTCGCATGCGGGCGCAGCGACATCCCGCCCACGCGGGCGGACTCGGCCATCCCGCTGAGGTTGCGGTCGAGGAGACCGAGATCGACGACGAGGTAGGGGGTGTCGCGCACCCGGATGACGGTACGAGGGTCAGTCGCGCAGAAGCACGTCTGCCCCGGTTCGCGCTGCCGGAGAGCGGCGCTCGGCATTGCTCGGACGCAAACGCATGCGTCGCGGGCGTTTGCCCGAGCATCGACCCTAGAGCTACTATGCATTGCAGTTCTAGGGTCAGGCGGTCTCATGCACATCACCAAGGATCTCGTCGCAGCCTCCGCGACGCCCCTCGTGCTGGGGATCCTCGCGGACGGCGAGAGCTACGGCTACGCGATCCTCAAGCAGGTGGACGAGCTGTCGGGCGGGCAGCTGGAGTGGACGGACGGCCTGCTCTACCCGCTGCTGCACCGCCTGGAGCGGGTCGGACATGTCGAGGCGACCTGGGCGACCCCGCCCGGCGGACGTCGCCGCAAGTACTACCGCCTCACCGACCAGGGCCGGGCCGAGCTCGCGGAGCAGCGCCGCCAGTGGGCCGCCGTCGTCGATGCCCTGCGCGGCGTCTGGGCCACGACCCAGTCCATCCGGCCGATCGCGGCACCGGCGTGGGTGGCGGGACGATGACGCTCGCCCGCGACAACGAGCTGGAGGCCCAGATCGCCGAGTGGCGGGCCTACATGCGCCGCCGCCGCGAGCTGCACCAGGCCGACACCGAGGAGTTGGAAGACCACCTCCGCGCCAGGATCACCGAGCTGACCGAGGCGGGCCTGCGGGCGGACGAGGCATTTCTCATCGCCGTCAAGCGCATGGGCAGCCTCGACGAGTTGTCGCGGGAGTTCGCTCACGAGCACTCGGAGCGGCTGTGGAAGCAGCTCGTGCTGCCCGCGGAGCCGAATGCCGCCGCCGCGCGCGCCCGGCGCGAGCTGGTCGTCATGATGCTGTGCGCGGCCGTCGCGGCCATCGCGATCACGGTGCCGAGCTGGTTCGGGCACGCCCTGTCCGGGGACGACTCCGGCTTCTATGCGCGGAACCTCAGCCTCTTCGCGCTACCGGCGCTGGCGGCGTACTTCCTGTGGCAACGCCGCGCCGGGCGTCGCGTCATCGGGGTGGTCGCGCTGCTGTTCGTCATCGGCGCGATCGCCGCGAACGCGTATCCGCTGGCCGGCGACTCGCAGAGCGTCGTGCTCACCGCGATCCACCTGCCGATCGCACTGTGGCTCGTCGTCGGTGTCGCCTACGCGGGCGGGGAATGGCGTTCGGGGCGGCGGCGGATGGACTTCATCCGCTTCAGCGGCGAATGGCTGATCTACTTCGTTCTCATCGCGCTGGGCGGCGGCGCGCTCAGCGCCATCACGATCAACACCTTTCTCGCCATCGGGCTCGATGCCGAGGGCTTCGTCCGATCGTGGCTGGTGCCGTGCGGCGCCATGGCCGCGGTCATCGTGTCGGCATGGCTGGTGGAGGCCAAGCAGAGCGTCGTCGAGAACATGGCGCCGGTGCTCACCCGCGTCTTCACGCCCCTTTTCGCGGCCGCCCTGCTGGCGTTCCTGGTCGCCATGATCTGGACCAACAATGGCGTCGACGTCGAGCGTGATGCGCTGATCCTGTTCGACCTGCTGCTCGTCATCGTGCTGGGCCTGCTGCTGTACGCCATCTCCGCACGTGACCCCGCGGCCCGCCCCGGCCTCTTCGACCGCCTGCAGCTCGCGCTCGTCGTCACCGCTCTGATCATCGACGTCATCGTGTTGCTGGCGATCACGGGCCGGATCACCGAGTGGGGATTCAGCCCCAACAAGACCGCAGCATTGGGCGAGAACATCATCCTGCTCGCCAACCTGGCGTGGTCGGCGTGGCTGTTCCTCGGGTTCGTGCGCGGGCGGATCCCCTTCGCCCGCCTGGAGAACTGGCAGACCCGGTACGTGGTCGTGTTCGCCGTCTGGGCGTGGACGGTCGTGCTTGCCTTCCCGCCCGTGTTCGGCTTCGCCTGAGCCGGACGGGGCAGGAGGCGCGGAGTTCCGCTGCACGCCGGCTCGTCGCTCGGCGATGATGACGGGCGTGGTTCAGTCGCACGTGGTCACCGGCGCCGGTCGTAGGGTCGGGCGCGCCATCGCTGAACGGTTCCTGTCCGACGGGGACGCAGTGGTGGTCCTCGAACGAGACCCGGACGGCGTCGCGTGGGTCGCGGGCCATCGCGCCGGACCCCGGGTCGTCGCCGTGACCGGCAGCGCCGACGACCTTGCCGCTGCCGAGCGGGCCGCCGACGCCGCCGAGGGTTCCGGCGTCCTGTCCGGCTGGGTGAACAACGCCGCCATCTTCCGCGACGCAGCACTTCACACCGACGCCCCGGCCGACATCGTCAGCCTGATCAGCGCCAACCTCGCCCCGGTCGTGGCGGGCTCGGCGGTGGCCGTGCGCCGCTTCCGCGCGAATCGGACGCCGGGCGCGATCGTGAACGTGTCGAGCCACCAGGCTCAACGCGCTGTTCGCGGGGCGCCGCGTCGGCCTTCCGGCGGAGGTCGCGGACGCCGTCGCCTACCTGCTGTCCGACGGTGCGAGTTTCGTCAGCGGCGCCGTGCTTCCGGTTGACGGCGGGCGAGCTGCTCGGGGCCCAGGATCCCGAGGCGCAGTGAGCGAACGCAGCGAGCGAACCAGTGTCACAGCGCTTCGCGAAGCGTGCGACCGAGCGAAGCGAGGAGTGCGGTGAGCGAGCTTGCGAGATCCTCAGGGATCGGGGGTGAGGCGTCGACCGGTGACGAGCTGGAGCGGGATCGCGATCGTGTGGGCGTCGTGTCCCCGCACCCACGGGTCGGTGTGGGTGCCAGCGAGTGCAGCGAGCCGCGCCGGATCGACGATCTCGTAGGCCTCGCCGATGCCGAGCACGCTCCATCCCGTGCGTGCCTGCAGGTCGAAGTCGTCGACCTCGAATCCGACGACGGCGTGCCGAGTGGCGGCAGCGAGCTTGCTCCCGTTCTTGGTCCGGAAGACGATCTCCTCGCCGTCGAGTAGGTACGAGACCGGCTGCACCGCGGGCAGCGCGCCATCCGTGAACGCGACCCGACCGACCGCGCCAAGGGCGAGGAGGCGGAAGCACTCTTTCCGCTCCAGCTCGTCCAGCTCGCCAGGGGCGAGGGGGTCGTCCGCCACGTTGCGCTCCATCGGGTGTGCAAACGGTTTCAAACCGCATCACTGTGCGGCTTGGGGGGAGATCCGACGAGGGACTTTCGTCCTGAGTGTGCAGGGCCAACGGGGTGACGTCTCGGGAAGGTACGCGTTCGCCGACGTCGACGCCCGCCGAGGCGCGGGCCGCGGTTGCGTGGTGCAGGCCTGTGCGGAGACGAGAGTCAGCGGGTCAGAAGGACGCGGCCCGCAGGCGGATCGCCCGCCCTCGGGCGCCGCCAACGGCGCCTGGCCATACCCTCGGGCGGATGACGATTCAGCGGATGGATCACGTCGGCGTCGTCGTCGACGATCTTGAGGCTGCCATCGCGTTCTTCCTCGAACTCGGCATGGAACTCGAGGGCAAGTCGTCAGCCGAGGGACGTTGGGTGAACAGCGTCGCCGGGCTCGACGACGTCCGAGTCGACGTCGCATTCGTGCGGGCCCCCGACGGCCACGGCCGGCTCGAGCTGACGAAGTTCCAGAATCCGGTAGCCACCACCGCCGAGCCGAACGCACCGGCGAACACGCTGGGCCTACGTCGCATCATGTTCGCCGTCGACGACATCGACGACGTCGTTGGCCGCCTGCGCGCTCGTGGCTTCGAACTCGTCGGCGAGGCGGCGCGGTACGAGGACACGTATCGGCTCTGCTACATCCGCGGCCCCGAGGGCATCATCGTTGCGCTGGCCGAGGAGCTCAGCTGAGGAGAGGTCGTAGGCACGGGAGAGCTTCTTGGGGACGACCATGCGCCAAGCGTCGACGACGAGCTCGCGGGCTTCGGTCGGGTCCAGTGCCGCAAGGTCGGCGTGGACCCAGTTGTAGCGCATATCCGACGCCGACGGCATCTGAAACCGCTGCGGCTCGCTCGCGACGAGCGCCGCCCGCTCCTCCTTGGGGAACGCGAAGCCCATCACACTCTCGTCGACGGATAACGCCATATAGACGATCTGCTTGACGCGGAACTGACGCGGGGCTGGCCGCCTGTCCGCACGCCGTCTCGTATCCGCAACTCGCTCTGCTTGGTCTTGTCCGTCGGAATCTGCCCCCCGGGCGTCGCATACACAAGGTTGACCGCGCCGATGGGCCGAAGTCATCGGTGTCGCGTTCGCCGGGGAGCAGAGGCCCGTCCTGAACCCGCCGACCGCGAGCCGCGATGCTGGTCGGATGTGGACACCGGCTCCGAGCTGCGGCTTCTCCCTCGCGCTCCGATAGTCGGTCGTCGACGCGCGGTACGGATCGTCGCCGCGGGTGGACCGGCAGGCGGTCGTCGACCCGGAACGGGCCCGGGCACTGCTGGCGGCCACGGGCGTCCTCCTGGCCGGCGATGCACTCGGCGTAGATCTGGACCAGCACCGCACAACGCTGGTGCCAGCCGGACGCCACCGGACAGGAATAGATCATGGCCGTGAGCGTCGCCGCAGCTCAGAGCTGCGTGGAGGGGTCGGCGTGGCGGTGCCCCCGGTGGGGTTCGAACCCACACTGGGACCCTTTTCAGGGGAAGCTCGGTGACGGCTTGACGTGGCCCCTGAGCTGCACGTTCCCGCTCCCCCGGCCTCGGTGGTCCCGAACTTCGGCACGTATTCGGCGCGCGGCTTCGTACTGGGGTTGTCGACCTGCCCGCCGTACCATCGACGCATGACGTTCGACCGGATCACGGTGGACCCCGACCTGATGGGCGGGGCCCCGACAATCCGCGGGCTGCGCATCCCGGTGGCCACGGTGGTGTCCATGGTCGCCGACGGCATGACCGTCGACGAGATCTGTGCGGACCTGCCCGACCTGTCCCCCGCCGACGTCGCCGAGGCGCTGCGCTACGCCGCCGAGACCGTCCGCGAGCGCCGGTTGCCGCTGCGTTCGTCGGCGTGAGGCTGCTGCTGGACAACAACCTGTCTCCCCGGCTCGTCGACGTGCTGACCAAGGAGGGCTGGGACGTCGTTCACGTCGGGCCCTTGGGACTCCGCGCCGCGAGCGACCGCCTCGTCCTTCAGGCCGCCCGCGAGGACGGCCGGGTGCTGGTCAGCGCGGACACCGACTTCGGCACGCTGCTCGCCGCCTCCCATGAGCCCGGCCCGTCCGTGGTGCTCGTTCGACGGGTGATCGGCCGTCGGGTCGAGCAGCTCGCCGGCCTGCTGGTCGCCAACCTCCCCCCGGTCGAGGAGGACCTCCGGCTGGGCAGCATCGTGGTCATCGGGGACGACTCGCTGCGGGTCCGGCGCCTGCCCATCGGTTGACGAGCCGCCGGTGTTCTTGTCCTCGCGTGCCCGGTGCTGGTGGTGATCTCCTCGCGGCGCGGGTTCGTCCCTGCCGGGCCAGCTGCCGGCGGGCAAGGCACGTCCTTCCGCCTTGAGCGCCGGTGGCCGGTCTGGCTGCCCTCGTGGCGCGCCGGGAGGAGATCACCGCCCCCGGTGCCCTTCTGCTGATCTATGAGCGGTGTCGGGCGCGGGCGGAGCCCGATGCTCTTCGTCCTACGGCCTTCGGATGTAGGGACCGACAGGGCGGCGTCAGGACCAGCTTGACGGGGGCATTGCACAATCGCCGTCGGCTGTCTCGCTACTCTCGCCGCCGGGTCGGGGATGGCCACAGAACGGACGTACGTGAACATTCGAACGATCGCGCCCATGAGTGTCCTGCCCCTGGTCCTGGCGGCGGGCTGTGGTGCCTCGAAATCTGGCTCGTCGCCCGCGCCTGCCCCGCAGGCTGCTACGCCACCGGCCGCGGTCGCGCCGCCAGCCAACGCTGAAGAGGCCACCACGGGTAGTGACGTCGCGGCGCTGGGGGATCGGAAGGCACCGCTCGCCTCGACGACGGCGGCGAGCGTCGTGGCGGCGGCTATGGCGGCAGGCATTGACGTCGACGGCACCGGTGTGGAAAACGCGGCGCTGTGCGCCAAGTACGAGGGATGCAAGAGCGCGGCCGCCGCGGGCCCGGTCAAGGTCGTCGTCTTCGAGTCGACGACGGCAGCGCAGGCGTACCGGGACACGCCTGACGGAGCGGTCGTGGAGCAGCAGGGCGGGCGGCGGCACTGGTCGCTGGTGGACTACCGCAAGCTGGGCACTGACGAGCGGTCAGCGTGGCGGGACGTGCAGCGCGCGATCGTTCCGTAGCAGGCTCAAGATCGTCCCCGAGCGATACGGCCGGCGTGCCGGTTCCGCCGGCCGCGCGCGGGCCGGAGGCAGGAGTGCGCGAGCCGAGCGGGGCCGGCGTAGCCGGCCCGCGCCGCCGGAGGCGGCGCCTTGATTCCAAAGAGACGGATTCGGCAGTAGCAACGATGTCGAGCAGCATGACTCGTATGGTTCGTCGAGGCTCGCGGTTTACAACGGCGTCACTGTCAGGGCGCCCAGCGTCCAGAAGCACCGTCCGCTGCCATGCGAAGCACAGTCCGACTGTAATCTATGTATGTGGCCGCTTGGACGTTCCCGCCGCTAGATCGACACTTTGACTACGTCGGCGCAATGCAGGCATTGGAATCGGAAGACATCCGACCCGCGAAAGATCAGCACATCGTTTCGCAGGTCATATTGAGGAAGTTTGCATCCAATCAAGGCCGCCGAGGCTGGCAGTTGGCCAGATTCGATAAGTCGCGGCGGCAAGAGCTTGACCCGAGAGGCCCTGGCGCTTGCGGCAAGATTGCCAAGTTCATCCAGTATGCATCTGGTTCCGCTGAGCAACTCTGGCAGGAAGTAGAAAATCGACTCACCGAGGCCATCGACTCGGCGGAGGCCGGGAATCTGCATCAGAGCGAGGTGCACCTGAATACAATCAAGGATGCTATTGCACTTCATTTGGTCCGCTCACCCCGCTATCGCCCGCATACACGAACGTAGTGTCGTTGACGCAATCCAGCAGGTTCGAGCTGAAGTTCTACGAAACAACACCGCAGCGCTCCTGAGAGAGTTCCGTCGAAAGTATGGCCTAGAAGCTGCCGGCGCCGAAGCGCTTGCCCTACTACTGAACCAGTACCTTGGGAAGTGGAAGGCACACGAGGATAGCGGGGCGCTACTTCGAGTTAGCATTGAGCAGGCCTACCAAAATGTTCGAGCGGCACTGAAAGAACTGACGGTCGAGGTTCTACATGCACCGCTTGGAAGTGAGTTTATTATTGCAGACTCCCCCGCCTTTACGTTCCGGCACCGACCGGACGGGTCAATGTCTCTACAAGTGGCCATCGGCGATTCCAACGGCATCGGATTGCCAATCTCCAGTAGGTGTTTCGTGGCCATCTCTCCCGACCCAGCAAACTTGGAATTGGTCCGTGACGTGGTCGACCGACTCAATCGAGCACAAATAGAAGTAGCTGAGAAGCAGCTCTACTATCGACCCAAGAGCGAGGTCAGATGCCTTATCGAGGCGACGTTGAGTAGTCAAGAACCACCAGAGAGTGGGTCGAGTTCAGTAGAGGCGATGTCACGATCGACCCGCCTTCGGCGGATCTGCTGACTTAAGGTGCGTACAGCATCGGCAAGATCGGCCAACACGGACAGGTCCGAGCAGGCAGCAACGAGGTATCTGGAACTCCCGATCGACTCCACACCACAAAATCTCCAGCGGCGCAAGAACCCGCTTTGACTGTGCGGCGCTCGCGCGATCGCCGCCGCCACCTACCACCAGGGTCTGGTGGCCCGCCCACGACGAACTCCGCTACAGCGGCGCGAGCGTGCCGCGGTGGGACGACGACGCCCACGGGTTCGTCGACCCCGACACCGGCCAACCGCTCCCGACGTTCGACGACGCCGCCGAGCAGCTCGACCAGCCCGCCCACGTGGTCACGCTCGGGCCGCAGGTGCACGTCAAGGGGATCCTCGGCGGCACCGAGGAAGCCGGCCGCCACATCGGCTACCTCACCAAGTACCTCACCAAGAGCGTCTCCCAGGCCGCGGGGCTGTCGGTGGATCTGACCGAGCGGCAGCGTGAGCACCGGCGGCGGTTGCTCACGGAGCTGGAACGCACCCCGTGCTCGCCGCAGTGCCCGATTGGCTGCTCTACGGCATCCAACCCCGCAAGGTCCGCCACACGACCGTTCCCGGGGTGTGCAAGGGCAAGGCCCACCGCCCCGAACACCTCGGCATCGCCGGACGCCGCGTCCTCGTCTCCCGGAAGTGGTCGAACAAGACCCTGCACGACCACCACGCCGAGAGGACAGCTTTCGTTCGGCAACTGCTGATCAAGGCCAACGTGCGGCCCGGCTACGCCGTTGACGACGGCCCCTTCGCCTGGGAGAAGACCCGACCCGGGGACCCCGACGTCCCATCGCGCCCGGCACTGCTGCTGCACGCGATCAGCCAGCGGCAGCGCTGGAGAGCCGAATACCTCGCCGCCCAACTCGCGGCCGGCGAACCACCGGAATCCGTTCGGCAACCGAGGGGACGGCGGCATGAGCAGGGCGGCGGAACGGCTGACGGTAGCCGAGGTGTGCGCGGAGCTGCGGATCGCGCGGTCGACGTTCTATGAGTGGCGGGCGAAGGGTCGGGCGCCGCGGTGCATCAAGCTCCCGAACGGTGACCTGCGCATCCGCCGCGCGGAGCTGGAACGCTGGCTCGACGCGCACGAGGACGCGGCCTGATGGACACCAGCTACGACGTCCGGATCTGGAAGACGGAGGTCTACGAGGGAGCCCGGCGGACAAGTCACACCGTGCGCTGGTCGGTCGCTGGCCGCCCATGGCGCCAGACGTTCAAGACGGCGGCGCTGGCCGACGCGTTCCGCTCGGAGCTGGTAACGGCATCGCGCAGGGGTGAGGCGTTCGGCATCGAGACCGGCCGTCCGATGTCAATGGAGCGGGCGCAGCGCCGGGCGAGCTGGCTGGCGTTCGCCCGGGAGTACGCGGTGATGAAGTGGCCGCACCTGGCTCCAAACTCGCGGCGCAACACCGCTCGGGCGCTGACCAACGCAACGCTAGCGCTGCTGACGACCGGAGCGTGGCCGGCCGCCGGAGCAGGACCTCCGCAAGGCGCTCACGGCGTGGTCGTTCAACGTGCGGACCAGCGGGACAGGGCAGCCGCCCGCGGAGGTGGCGCGGGCGATCGCATGGTTGGAGCGGAACACCCGGAACGTCAGCGACCTCGCAGAGCCGGCTGTCGTGCGCGCGGTGCTCGACGCCCTGGCTCTACGCATCGATGGGGCCGCGGCAGCGCCCGGGACGGTGCAGCGGGAGCGCGGCGTGCTGGTGAACGTCGCCGAGTACGCGGTTGAGCGCAAGCTGCTTCCCCACAACCCGATCACCCGGCTGCCGCGGAAGGCGCTGCGGATCGTCGCGGCGGTGGACCGGCGAGCGGTGGTCGACCCGGAACGGGCGCGGGCGCTGCTGGCCGCGGTGGCCGAGCAGAAGCCGAGCGGGCCGTCGCTGGTGGCGTTCTTCGGGGCCATGTACTACGCCGCGCTGCGGCCGGGTGAGGCGTCGACGCTGCGCAAGGCGAACCTGCTGCTGCCCGCGGAGGGCTGGGGCGAGCTGCTGTTGGAGTCGTCGACCCCGGAAGCCGGCGCATCGTGGACCGACAGTGGCCGGCGCCGGGAGGAGCGCCAGCTCAAGCACCGGGCCAAGGGCGAGACCCGCATCGTGCCCTGTCCCCCGGCCCTGACCGTACTAGCTGCACGCGCACCTGTCCGAGCACGGCACCGCATCCGACGGCCGGCTGTTCCGCGGGGTGCGCGGCGGCGAGCTGGCGGAGAGCACCTACTGCCGGGTGTGGCGCAAGGCCCGGGTGCGGGCGCTGACCGCGGCGGAGGCAGCGTCCCCGTTGGCTGGCCGGCCGTACGACCTGCGGCATGCAGCGGTGTCGACCTGGCTCAACGCCGGTGTCCCGTCGACCCAGGTCGCCGAGTGGGCCGGGCACAGCCTGGCGGTGCTGCTGCAGATCTACGCCAAGTGCCTCGTGGGCCAGGAGGAGGCCGCGCGCCGACGGATCGATGCGGTGCTCGGCGGCTCCGATGCCTGAAACTTCAGCGCGTATTCAGCGCAGCCACCTGGCGAAACCCGGTGAGCGCCGGACACGGCCGGACCGCCCATGATCGCCGGACAGTGTCGTCAAGAGCGCGTTGACGCAGGTCAGAGCTGCGTGGAGGGGTCGGCATGGCGGTGCCCCCGGTGGGGTTCGAACCCACACTGGGACCCTTTTAAGGGGCCTGCCTCTGCCGGTTGGGCTACGGGGGCGAGGCCGCGAGTGTAGGCGGGCACGGTGGACCCGAGGTCGCCGCGGTGGCGATCACCGGTTCGGCGCGCGCAGCGTCGGTTCGACAACCATGACCACGCCCGACCTGCGATCGACCGCAGTGTGCCCGCGTGACCGGCGATCACGTGTCAGCGGCCGTGCGGGAAACGGCGTCGGCTATCGCGAGCGCTTCTTGACCTCGCCGGAGCCGTTGCACCGGCCGCACACACGCCTGCCGTGGCAGGTGTCGCAGCGGTGGGTGATCCACGTTCCGACCGTGCCGGAGCCGCTGCAGCTGAGGCAGCGACCGTCACCGTTGCACGTCGTACAGGTCTCCATGTGCTCGACCACCTTCCGGTCGTGTTCGGGGAGCTGACCGGTCGCACACAGTGTGACATGCGTTACGTCGAGGCAACGCAGAGGTCCCGCTCAGAAGCTCCGGGTCGCGTCGCCGGACCCGCGACACGAGCGGCAGACACCCCTTCTCCGGCAGGGGTTGCACGGGGACCAGGGGGAACCGCGGCGGCCGGCGCCGTCGCACACGGTGCAGCGCCCCCGGCCTTGGCAGGCACCGCACGGGATGTACCCCCGTCCCGGCGACCACTTGCCTGAGCCGCCACACCGCCGGCAGTCTCCCCCCTTGCACGTGCTGCGGCACGGGTGGTCCCCCATGCCCCAGTTGATGCTCCTCGCGCCGCCGCACATCAGGCACGTCCCTCCGCCCCTGCACGTCTCGCACTTCGCCATCCGTCGCCCCTCAGAACACGCTGGCCGCCGACGCCGCTGCGGCGAGCACCTCCTCCAGCATCGCCGGGGTCAGCCGTCCGGTGAAGGTGTTCTGCTGGCTCACGTGGTAGCTGCCGAACACCTGCAGCGGCACGCGATCGGGGGTGGCAGGCGCGAGCGTGACCTGCACACCGTGCCCGAAGCGGGGTCGGGGCCGGGGCACGGCCCAGCCGGCCCGCGCCAGCACCGGGAGCAGTGCCTGCCAGCCGAACGCCCCGAGGACGACGACGGCGCGCAGCGTGGGCGCGATCAGGTCCAGTTCGGCGGCCAACCAGCGACCGCAGCGGTCACGCTCGTCGGGGGTCGGCTTGTTGTCCGGCGGCGCGCAGTGCACCGGCGCCGTGATCCGCGTTCCGTACAGCTCCAGGCCGTCGCCCTTCCGGACGGACGTCGGCTGGTTCGCAAGCCCGGCCGCGTAGAGGGCGGCGTAGAGGACGTCGCCGCTGCGGTCCCCGGTGAACATGCGGCCGGTGCGGTTGCCGCCGTGCGCGGCGGGGGCCAGGCCCACGATCAGCAGCGGGGCGTCGGCGGGTCCGATGCCGGGCACGGGGCGTCCCCAGTACTCCTCGTCGCGGTATGCCGCGCGCTTCTCCCGCGCCACCTGCTCGCGCCAGGCGACGAGTCGGGGGCAGGCCCGGCACTCGACGAGCGCGGCGTCGAGCGTGGCGAGGTCGGGGAAGGCCACGGCCCCCGGCGGATCAGCCAAGGGAGAGGGCGATGCCGTCGAGGATGTCGTGCTCGCTCGCGACCAGCTCGGTGATGCCGGCCCGGGTGTGCAGCTCACGGGCGAGCTCGTCGACGACGATCGCGCCGCCGCCGATCACGTCGACCCGCCCGGGGTGCATCGGCCCGAGCACGGCCCGCTGTTCGCGGGACATGGCGAGCAGGCCAGCGGTGACGCGGTGCAGATCGGGCAGCGACAGCCGGGACAGGTGGATGACGTCGGCGTCGTAGGCCGGCAGGTCCATGGCCAGCGCGGACAGGGTCGTCACGGTGCCCGCGACGCCCACCCACGTCCGCACCCCCTCGACCGGAACGGCCGCGAACGCGCCGGCGAGGATCTCCGCCGTGACCGCCCGCGCCTTCTCGACCTGCTCCGCCGTCGGCGGGTCGTCGGGCAGGCAACGCTCCGTCAGGCGCACGCAGCCGATGTCCACCGAGCGGGCTGCGCGCACGACCGGTCCGTCGTCGGTCAGGTCACCGACGACGACCTCGGTCGAGCCGCCGCCGACGTCCACGACGACGAACGGGCCGTCGTCCGGGTCCAGCTCGCCGACCGCGCCGACGAACGACAGCCGCGCCTCCTCGTCGCCGGAGATCACCTCGGCCTCGGCGCCGAGGGTGCTACGGACCATGGTGAAGAAGTCGTCGCGGTTCGCGGCGTCGCGCGTGGCCGAGGTCGCGACCATCCGCACCCGCTCCACGCCCTTGCGGAGCATGATCGCCGTGTAGTCGGCGAGGGCGACCTGCGTGCGCTCGATCGCCTCGGGCGCGAGCACGCCGGTCGCGTCGACGCCCTGCCCGAGCCGGACCACGCGCATCTCGCGGTGGACGTCCCGCATCCCGGCCTGCGTGACGTCTGCGACCAACAGGCGGATCGAGTTCGTCCCACAGTCGACGGCGGCCACCCGCGCCATGCGCACTCCCCCAAGTCCTCGGATCCGACGACGCGCCCACCGTACGCAAGATTGCGCCCCACGGCCCGGGCCTGCGCCTATACCCTCCCCACCGTGGCGGAGACCGGCGGCGGAAATCAGCCTCCGCCGCTTTCCGGCTTCGATCCGCTCGCCTGCGATCCCGCGCTCGCCGACGCGGTCCAGCGCGAGGGTGCGGGCGACGCCCTGCCGACCCTCGCGTCGCTGGCGGAGCTCGTCGGCTCGGCGGAGGCCCGCGAGCACGCCCGGCTGGCCGACGCCCACCCCCCGGTGCTGCGCACCCACGACCGGTACGGCAAGCGGATCGACGACGTCGAGATGCACCCGTCGTGGCACTGGCTGATAGGCACGTCGGTCGGCTGGGGCCTGCATGCGACGCCGTGGGTCGCCCCCGCCGGGTCGGGCGCGCACGTCGCGAGGGCGGCGGGGTTCTACCTGATGAACCAGCTGGAGAACGGCCACTGCTGCCCGATCTCGATGACGTACGCGGCCGTCCCGGCGCTGCGGCAGGACGCGGCGCTCGCGGAGCGGTTCGAACCCGGGCTGCGCGCCCAGCACTACGTTCCCGGCTCGGCGGCACCGGACGGCAAGGCCGGACTGCTCGCGAGCATGTCGATGACCGAGGTGCAGGGCGGCTCGGACCTGCGGGCGGTCGCGACGCGGGCCGAGCGGGCCGCCGACGGCACCTACCGGGTGACCGGACGGAAGTGGTTCACGTCCGCGCCGTGCAGCGACCTGTTCCTGACGTTGGCGATGGCGCCGGACGGGCCGACCTGCGTCGTCGTCCCCCGGGTGCTGCCCGACGGCAGCCGGAACGGGATGCGCCTGCTGCGGCTCAAGGACAAGCTGGGCAATCGCGCGAACGCATCCGCCGAGGTCGAGTACGCCGACGCCGTCGGGTGGCGCCTGGGCGACGACGGCCGCGGGATCGCGACCCTGCTGACCATGGTGACGATGACGCGGCTCGACTGCGTCCTCGGCTCGGCGGGACTGATCCGGATCGCGCTGACGGAGGCGGCGCACCACGTCGCGCACCGCAACGCGTTCGGCGAGCGGCTCGCCGACGCCCCGCTGATGCAGGCCGTGGTGGCGGATCTGGCGCTGGAGTCGGAGGCGGCGACAGCCCTGGCGCTGCGGCTGGCGGGTGCCGTGGACCGCGAGGAGCGTGAGCTGCTGCGGCTGGCGTTGCCGGCAGCGAAGTACCTGGTGTGCAAGCGGGCGCCGACGGTCGTGGCCGAGGCGCTGGAGTGCCTGGGCGGGGACGGGTACGTGGAGGACTCCGGGCTGCCGCGGCTCTACCGCGAGGCGCCGCTGAACTCGATCTGGGAAGGATCGGGGAACGTGACGGCGCTGGACGTGCTGCGCGCGATCACGCGGGAACCCGACTCCGAGGAGGCCGTGCTGGCGGAGATCGACGCGGCAGCGGGTGCGGACTCGTGGTTCGACCGCGGCGTGCAGGAGCTGCGCACCGAGCTGCGGGGCCGAGAGGAACGGCGCGCACGGCGGCTCGCGGAGATGCTGGCGCTGTGTCTGCAGGGATCGCTGCTGCTGCGCTACGCGCCGGGCGACGTGGCGTCGGCGTTCGTGTCGTCGCGCTTCCTGCCGGACGGCCCGTGGCGCACGGCGGGCACGCTGCCGGCGGAAGCGCACACGGAGGCGCTGCTGGAGCGCGTGACCCCGGTCCGGTAATCCCGACTCGCGGCGGCAAAGGTGCCGACTCGCGGGGTCAGGTGGGTGGGGGAACGCAGGGACCGGGGGTCCACCAGTCGCCGAGCTCGGCGAGGGTCTCGTCACCGAAAGGGTTCACGCCGGGGCCCGCGGCGAGGGCGTGAGCGACGTGCACGTGCAGGCACTTGACCCGGTCCGGCATGCCGCCGGCGGTCACCTGCGTGCCGAGGGGCTCGATCGCGTCGCGCTCGGTGAGGTACGACTCGTGCGCGCGGCGGTAGGCGTCGGCGAGCTTCGGATCCGTGTCGAGCCGCTCGGTCATCTCGCGCATCCGGCCGTCGGCCTCCAGCCCGCCGATCCGGGAGTTGAGCCGCGCGCAGGTCAGGTAGTACAGCGTCGGGAACGGCGTGCCGTCCCCGAGGCGGGGCGCGGTCTGCACGACGGCGGGCAGGCCGCACGGGCAGCGGGACGCGACGGTGCGCAGGCCCCGGGGCCTGCGGCCGAGCTGGGCGGCGACGGCGACCTCGTCGGCCGCGCCGTCTGAAGGCGTCATCGGGGACACGGCGGCAATTCTGGGTGACCGCCGCTCAGCGGGCAGGCTCGACCCCTGCCGGGCCGTCGGCGACCTCCCGCCACAGCTGGCGGTACCAGGGCAACCCGTCCGTCGCCGGGTCGGCCGCGCGGTCGTCGCCCGTGGACGGCAGCTGCACGATGTAGGGCACCTCGCCCGGTCGCACGTACCCGAGCCGGGACCGGGCCTCGGCGGCGATCTCGGCCGGATCGGACAGCCGCGCCCGCTCACGGTTGAGCTCGTCCACCTCGGCCGCCAGGGACTGCTGCTGCGCCGACACTGCAGCCAGCTCCTGGCGCTGGGCGACGTAGTTGCGCAGCGGGACGACGACCGTCAGCGCGAGCGCGCACACGACCAGCGCCAGGACGGCCGCCCGGCGCGTCGACGACAGCCCGAGCAGGCCGGTGGTGGCCGCGACGACGCTCCCTGCGCGTGACCGGGCGTGTGTCAGCTGCGGGCCCCGCCGAACCCGTCCCGGCGCCGCGGGACCCGATCGCCGCGGGGCGGGTTTGCGCCCCCGCTCGGCCCGGGCCCGGCCGCGTTCCTCCGGCACGCCCTACCTCCCGTCCTGCTCCACCCGTCCCCAGGCGGTGTTCGTCGTGGAGCGAAAGCGGCGTTCGCAAGGTTAGACCTTGCGAACGCCGCTTTCGCTCGTTCCCGTCAGCCAGCGGGGGTGTAACGGGGGAACGCCAGATCACCCGCATACCGGGCGGCATCCCCCAACGACTCCTCGATCCGCAACAACTGGTTGTACTTCGCCACCCGCTCCGACCGCGCCGGCGCCCCCGTCTTGATCTGCCCACACCCCGTCGCCACCGCCAGATCAGCGATCGTCGTGTCCTCGGTCTCCCCCGACCGATGCGACATCATGCACCGAAAACCCGAATTGTGCGCCAACGTCACCGCATCCAACGTCTCCGACAACGTCCCGATCTGATTCACCTTCACCAACAACGCATTCGCCGCACCCCGAGCGATCCCATCCTCGATCCGCTCCGGATTCGTCACGAACAAATCATCCCCCACGACCTGCACCCGGGCACCCAACTGCTCGGTCAGCCCGATCCAGCCGTCCCAGTCGTCCTCGTAGAGCGGGTCCTCCAGCGACACCAACGGGTAGGCGTCGACCAGCTCGCCGTACACGGCGGTCAGCTCCGCCGCGGACAACTTGCGGCCCTCGTAGGAATAGACACCCTCGCTGTACAGCTCGTTCGCCGCGACATCCAACGCCAACGCGATGTCGCGGCCCAGGGTGAACCCGGCCTTGTCCACCGCCCGGGCGATGGTGTCCAACGCCGCCCGGGTACCGGGCAGGTCCGGGGCGAACCCACCCTCATCCCCCAGCCCGGTGGCCAACCCGTCACCCTTGAGCACACCCTTGAGCGCGTGATACACCTCCGCGCCCCACCGCAACGCCTCCTTGAACGACTCCGCCCCGATCGGGGCGATCATGAACTCCTGCACATCCACCGACGAGTCCGCGTGCGCGCCCCCGTTGATGATGTTCATCATCGGCACCGGCAACACATGCGCGTTCGGCCCGCCCACATAGCGGAACAACTCCAACCCACACGACTCCGCCGCCGCCTTCGCCACCGCCAGGCTGACCCCCAACAGCGCGTTCGCCCCCAGGCGGCTCTTGTCCGGAGTGCCATCCAGATCGACCAACCGCTGATCGATCACCCGCTGATCGGTGGCCTCCATCCCGGCCAACTCCGGACCGATCTCGTCCAACACCGCGGCCACGGCCTTCTCCACACCCTTACCACCGAACCGGGCCTTGTCCCCATCCCGCAGCTCGACCGCCTCATGCTCACCCGTCGAGGCCCCCGACGGCACCGCCGCCCGCGCCAACGTCCCATCGTCGAGCGCGACCTCGACCTCCACCGTCGGATTCCCCCGCGAGTCGAGGATCTCCCGCGCCCCGACCTGCTCGATGACCGCCACCAGTGCTCCTGTCCCGTGCTCGATGTATGACTGCGTGATCTCCCGGCAGGGTAGCGAGCCCGGGCCCTGTGCAGGGCGAAACGGCGGGCGGGTCGCCGGAGCCGCGGTCCGCCGAACCGGCTCCCTGCAGGTCGTCGGGCGATCGACCGAAGGGACCGGGTCATTCACCGCGCCAAGGCGGACCAGGTCTCGCCGATCGCCGCGCGGGGACCTAACGTAGGCCGACAATGACGAGCCACCCCGCCCCCGACGGCCTCTTCGAGTCGTTCCGCCGCGCCGAGATGTTGATCGCGCGGAGCCGCCCGCTGGACGCGCTGCAGGCGCTCGGTCCCGTCCTGGAGAGCCAGCCCAACGACGCCTCGGTGCAGCTCCTCGCCGGCCGGGCCTACCTCAACTCCGCCCAGCTGAAGCTCGCCGAGCAGGCGTTCGTCCGGGTCCTCGAGCTCGACCCGTCGGACCATTACGCGCGCTTCGCCCTGGGCAAGGCGCTGCAGCGGCAGGGCCGGCTCGTCGAGGCGCACGCCCAGCTCAAGATGGCGGCGGCGATGGACCCGCGCCCGGAGTACCAGGAGGCGCTCGGCGAGGTTCGGGCCCGTCTGGCGATCGACGGCGGCTAATCACCCCACCTGCTTGGTCACTCCACCTGCAACTCGACGGCTTGCTCCGCGGCGCCGCCGACTTGCAGGACATGCTTGGGCACGATCCCGACGATCCGACTTCCGGGCCGATCGGCCCTGGGATGCGAGTCGGACCCCCCTTCCGAGCCCGCCTGACGGAAGGTAGCCTCACCCGAGTTCTGGTTAGGCTCACCTACAACGGCGGGATCCAACATGCTGGGCAACGCCCTGATCGGGCTGCGCGAGGGGCTCGAGGCGTCGCTGGTGGTCAGCATCCTCGTCGCGTTCCTCGTCCGGACGAACCGACGCTCGGAGCTGCCGAAGGTCTGGCTGGGCGTTGCGGTGGCCGTGCTCGTCAGCGTCGGCGTCACCCTCGGTCTGACCCTGACCCAGCAAGCCCTCACGTTCGAGGCCCAGGAGACCCTCGGCGGGTCGCTGTCGATCATCGCCGTCGGGTTCGTCACCTGGATGATCTTCTGGATGCGGCGCAACGCGCGCACGCTGTCCAGCAACCTGCGGGGAAAGCTCGACGACGCGCTCCGGATCGGGCCGGTCGCCGTCGTCGTCATGTCCGCCCTCGCCGTGGGCCGGGAGGGCCTGGAGACGGCCGTGTTCTTCTTCGCCGCCGCTCAGGCCGCGGGTGAGACGGCCAAGCCGCTGATCGGCTTCCTGCTGGGCATCGCCACGTCCATCGCGCTGGCCTACCTGCTCTACCGCGGTGCCGTGAAGATCAACCTCGGCAGGTTCTTCACCGTCACCGGCTTCCTCCTGATCTTCGTGGCCGCCGGGATCCTCGCCTACGGCGTCCACGACCTGCAGGAGGCCGGCATCCTTCCGGGCCTCACCACGCTGGCCTTCGACGTCAGCGCGGCCATCCCGCCGGACTCCTGGTACGGCACGTTGCTCAAGGGCGTCCTCAACTTCTCGCCGCAGACCACGGTGCTGCAGGCTGTCGTCTGGGTCAGCTACGTCGCCGTCGTGCTCACGCTGTTCCTCCGGCCCCAACGTCGAACTGTCGCGACGGCACCCGCCGCCACCCCCACCACATCCGGCACCGTCTGATTCCCCTCTCGGATCGCTAGGAGAACCATGTCCCGCAGGTCCGCCGCGGCCCGCTCCGTCGCGACACTGCTGACTGCGGGTGCCGCGGTCACCCTGGCCGGCTGCACCAGCACGGCACCCCCCGCCGCGTCCGCCGGGGGCGGCGCGTCGGCCACGGCCGGCGGCCCGATCACGGTCCAGGCGGCCGACACGGCCTGTGAGGTCAGCGTCGTCGAGGCGCCGGCAGGCACGATCACGTTCAACGTGATCAACGGTGGCAACAAGGTCACGGAGTTCTACCTCTACGGCACGGGTGACCAGATCATGGGCGAGGTCGAGAACATCGGCCCGGGCCTCACCCGCCAGCTGATCGTCGAGGTCCCCGACGGCGGCACCTACACCACCGCCTGCAAGCCCGGCATGATCGGCGACGGCATCCGCGCGCCGTTCACCGTCACCGGCTCAGCGGCCCGCTCGGTGGACACGAACGCCAAGCTCGCCGAGGCCACCGCCGGCTACAAGCGCTACACGACCTCACAGATCGAGGCGCTGGTCCCCAAGGCCCAGGAGTTCGTCGACGCCGTCAAGGCCGGCAATGTGGACCAGGCCAAGGCGCTGTTCCCCGTCGCGCGCACCTACTGGGAGCGGATCGAGCCTGTCGCGGAGTCGTTCGGCGACATCGATCCCAAGATCGACGGCCGCGAGGACGACGAGCGTGACCCGGGCGTGGGGTTCACCGGCTTCCACCGTCTCGAGAAGGACCTGTGGGTCGACGGGCTGCAGGCCGACTCGGGCCAGATCGCAGACCAGCTGATGGCCGACATCAAGGACCTGGCGTCGCGGGCGACGACGGTCGAGCTCACCCCCGTGCAGCTGGCGAACGGCGCCAAGGAGCTGCTCGACGAGGTCGCCACGGGCAAGATCACCGGTGAGGAGGACCGCTACTCGCACACCGACCTCTGGGACTTCAAAGCGAACGTCGAGGGGTCGCAGGCCGCGGTCGCCGCGCTGCGCCCGGTGATCGACGAGAAGGACCAGACCCTGGGCCCGGTGCTCGACGAGCGGTTTGCCGCCGTCGACACGCTGCTCGAGAACTACCGGGCGGGTGACGGGTTCAAGAGTTACACCGAGTTGACCGAGGACGACGTCAAGAGGATGACGGACGCCGTCGACGCACTCGGCGAGCCCGTCAGCCAGGTGGCCGGGGTCGTCACCTCGTGAAGTGGTGACCCTCCCCCGACCGCGGGCCGCGCCGCGGATTGTCGGCGCGGCCGCGCACGGTGGACGCGAGGGAAGTGGTGAGAGGGGGACGACGGTGTCCGGAGGCATCTCCCGCCGCCGCCTGCTCGGGTGGACCGGGGCGGGTGCCGCAGTGGCCGGTGTCGGCGCGGTGTCGGGCTACGCGCTCGGCCGGCCCGACGCCCCGGGCGCGTCTCCGGGGCAGGACGTCGTCGCCTTCCGCGGCACGCACCAGGCCGGGATCGTCACCCCGTCGCAGAACGAGCTCTACTTCACCGCACTCGACCTGACCTCCACCGGCAAGGCCACGGTCCAGCGCATGTTGAGCCAGTGGACCGTCGCCACCGAGCGTCTGACCCGCGGTCTCGAGACCGCGGAGAACGGCGCCCTGCCGCACAACCCCGAAGCTCCGCCTGCGGACACCGGCGAGACGCTCGACCTTCCGCCGTCGTCGCTGACGGTGACGATCGGCTTCGGCAGCACGTTCTTCGACAAGCTCGGCATCCCCGACCGGCGCCCGGCCGCGCTGGCCGACCTGCCCGGCTTCGCAGGCGACCGGCTCGACCCCGCCCGCTCGGGCGGCGACATCTGCATCCAGGCCTGCGCGAACGACCCGCAGGTCGCGGTGCACGCTGTGCGCAACCTCGTCCGCATCGGCTTCGGGACGACGGCCGTGCGCTGGGCGCAGCTCGGGTACGGCCGGACGTCGTCGACGTCGACGCAGCAGACCACGGCGCGCAACCTGTTCGGGTTCAAGGACGGCACGAACAACCTGAAGGCCGAGGAGCCGGACCTGCTCGACGAGCACGTGTGGGTGCAGGGCGGCGACGGGCCGGACTGGATGACGGGCGGGAGCTACGTCGTCGCCCGCCGCATCCGGATGCACATCGAGACCTGGGATCGCTCGTCGCTCACCGAGCAGGAGTTGGTCGTCGGGCGGACCAAGGGCACCGGAGCCCCGCTGGGCGGGACCGGGGAGTTCGAGCCGGCCAACTTCCGTTCGATCGACGCGAACGGCACGCCCGTCATCCCGGGCGACGCGCACGTCCGGCTCGCGTCGGCCGAGTCACTGAACGGGATCAAGATCCTCCGACGCGGGTTCAACTTCGTGGACGGCAGCGACGACCGCGGGCACCTCAACGCCGGCCTGTTCTTCATCTGCTTCGTCCGGAACCCGCAGACGCAGTTCGTGCCGATGCAGCGGGCACTGGCGGCCAACGACGCGATGATGGAGTACATCCAGCACACCGGTTCTGCCCTGTTCGCCTGCCCGCCGGGCCTGCGCGACGGCGAGTACTGGGGTCAGCGGCTCCTGGAGGGCTCGGTCTGAACCGGCGGGCAACCGGGCCTGCGCCGCGCGATCTCCGAGATCGTGGCGGGTCAGGCGAGCGCCGCGGCGTACCGGTCGGCCGCCGCCCACACCCGGCGCGCGTAGTCGATCGAGCGGTTGTAGGCGAGCACGCCGTCCCACCAGCCGTTGCCGTCCGCCGTGTCCCGGCCGCCGGCGCACAGGTAGGCCGCGGCCGCCGCGGCGGCGTCGTCGAGGTCGTCCGGGTCACGGACGCCGTCGCCGTCGCCGTCGGCGCCGTAGCGCGCCCAGGTAGCCGGCAGGAACTGCATCGGCCCGACGGCCCGGTCGTGCACCGGGTCGCCATCGAGACGGCCGCCGTCCGTGTCGGGGACCTCGGCGACGCCCGGGGACCCGTCGAGCGGCACGCCGACGATCCGCGGCCGCGCGACCCCGTCGGCGTCCAGGACCGCGCCCAGCCGGCCGTGGTTCGACTCCACGCGGCCGATCCCGGCCAGCGTCGCCCAGGAGAGCCGGCAGTCCGGGGTTGCTGCCCGCTGTGCCCGCTCCGCGGTGCCGTACGCGATCAGGGCCCGGGCGGGAACGCCGGTCAGTCCAGTCGTGCGCCCGGCCCATACCTGCAGGTCGAGGTCGTCGGGCAGCGGGGCGAGCGGGGTCACCGGGGTGCCGCGCGCCGGCGCCGACGCGCGGTCGTCGGCTCGCTCGCGCTCGCGTGCCGGGCCGACCAGCAGGACGCCGGCGGCGATCACCACCCCGACCAGCGCGACCACGATCCCGATCACTCGCACGATCCTCACCGTACGGGTGGCCGCTGAGACGGCAGTGAGTCAGCCCGCCGGCCAATGGGCACGCCAGGTGTCGGCGTCGAGCGCGTGCGGGTCCAGGCCCGCGGCCCGGGCCGAGCGTTCGGCGGCGCGGACGTCGTCGGCGAACCGACGGGCCGCGGTACGCAGCGCCGCCTCCGGGTCCTCCCCGGCCAGCTTGGCATGCGCGGCGTCGGTGAACAGGCGCTCACCCAGGCCGGGCCCGTCAGGCAGCAGGTCGGCGGGCAGCCCGGCGCGGGCCGTCCGGCTCGTCAGCTTCGCCGCCAGCGCGACAGCCGGCTGGCCGAGCGGCACGCCGTCCATGCTGGAGTCGCGCTGCTTCTCGGCCCGCTTGAGCTCCTCCCAGCGGTGCTCCTGGCGCTCCGCGGTGTCGATCCGCTCCCGTGCCCTGACGTCACTGTCCGCGAACACGTGCGGGTGCCGACCGACGAGCTTGGCCACCAGATCGGCCGCGACGTCGTCGATGTCGAACGACCTCTCCGCCTCGGCGCCGGATGGTCGGCTCCCGAGCTCGGTCCGCTCCTCGCTCGCTGACGCTCGCTGCGATGCTCCCTCGCTCTCCGCCTCTGTGTCGGATGGTCGGCTCCCGAACTCGGTCCGCTCCTCGCTCGCTGGCGCTCGCTGCGATGCTCCCTCGCTCTCCGCCTCCGAAGCCACCCGCGCGTGGAACAGCACCTGCAGCAGCACGTCACCGAGCTCCTCGCGCACCGCGACGCCGTCGCCGTCTTCGATCGCCTGGTAGAGCTCGTAGCACTCCTCGACCAGGTACGGCAGCAGCGACTCGTGGGTCTGCTCGGCGTCCCAGGGGCAGCCGCCGGGCGAGCGCAACCGGTCCATCACCGCCGCGGCGTCGAGCAAAGCGGTCCCCCGGGGCGCGCCGATCACCTCGTCCGCCTCGGGGGCCTGCGTGAGGTCCGTGGTGAGCAGCACCCAGTCCGGTCCCGACGGGGTGTCGGCCACCGCACCCGCGGCGATCGCGACCTTCTCCGGCACCGTGGCGTCGGCGAACACCGGGGCCGAGGCCCGCAGTGCCGGCAGCGCGGCGACCGGCAGCACCCCGCCGCCGACGGGCAGGACGACGACCGTACGCGGCATCAGCCCATGAGCGGCAGGATCGCGCCGCCCTCCTGGTTCGCCGCGACCACGCGCATCGAGACCGGGTCCCACATCCCGAAGCGCGGGTTGACCCGGACACCCACCTCCTCGGCGAGCGGCTGCAGGAGCCGCTGACCGATCGCGGCGAGGTCCGAGTCGCCCAGCGACGCCGCGCCGTTCGGATCGGCGTTCGGGTCCTGCTTCCGATCCGTCACGCGCAGCACGATCCAGCCGCCCTGCTGCGGGCTGGGCTGGAAGTACGCCGTCCGCCCGATCGGCAGCCCGAACAGCACGGTCGACGCGGCCTCGGGGCTGCGGACTGCCTGGTAGGACATGCTGCGCCGGGACGTCTCGGGATTCCCCGCGAACAGCGCGTCCGCTGCCGGGCCGCCCGCGGCGAGCACGCGTGCCTTGGCCGCCGCGTCGTCGCGCGTCTCGGCCGCGATGAGGTCGGCCGTCACCGTCAGCCCAGGCACGATCCGCTGTGCGTGCCGGATCGCGATGATCCGGTCGCGGACCCGCTCACGGATGGCGGGCAGGTCGTAGAGCGACTGCGACAGGGCTGCGTCGGCACCACCGCTCTGCTGAAGCGCCGCGTCGACATCCGCATCGGTAACGGTGATCCCGTCGGTCGCGGCGGTGCGGGCCAGCAGGTCGTGCGTCACAGCACCGGTGACGACGTCGCGCGCGATCTCGGGCGGTCCGACGCCGCTGCTCGCCAGCTGGGCGACGGCGTCGGTCTTGCCGAGCGCCACGTCCAGCCGCGACTGCACCTGCTCCAGCGGCACCGACGTTGTGCCGACGATCACAGCCGACCCGACCTGGCTGGGGCCGCTACCACACCCGCTGACCATCGCGCCGACGGTCGCCACCACCGCAAGGGCACGCCCCACCTGCTTGTACACGGTTCACACCCTCTCACGGCGGCGTCACGTCACGGGCCGCGGGAGGCGTCACCGCACGAGTCCCGCGCTCTCCCGTCGGGCGTTCACCCGACGCGGCCGGATCGGGATTCCCACTACGGTCAGTGCCTGATTCGGCGCCCTCGGTCCACCGCCAGAGGGCGCCGGGTCGTGACGCGCCGCGCTCCCCGCGCATTTCCGAGGAGCGAGCGCGCGTCCCGCGAGAGAGGGGCGCGGGGAGGCGCGGCCGGTCGGGCACGGTCGGCCGCGCCGCCGCCCGTCGACGCGACGTCGAGCGGGCGCCGGACTCGCATCAGAGGTCGTCGAGGTCGACCAGCCCGTCCTGCAGTGCCCGTGCCACCAGCGCGGCCTTCGTCGACGCCGGGCGACCGACCTCGGCGTATTTGATCCGCACCCGGGCGATGTAGGTGTCGATCGTCTTCACCGAGAGCCCGAACCGGGTGGCCACCAGGTTCTTCGAGTCGCTCTCGAACCATGCGAGCAGCACCTCCCGCTCACGGTCGCTCAGCACCGGCCGGCCGGCACGCCGGTCGCCGGCCATCACCCCGCCCAGTGCCGGGGAGACGTAGGGCAGGTCCCGGGCCGCCGCGTGCACCGCGGGGATCAGGTGCTCCCGGCCCTCCGCCTTCGTCAGGTAGGTCGACACCCCCAGCTCCAGGCAGCGGAGCACCGTGGCGTCGTCCGCGGCCTGGGAGTACACGACCACGCGCCGGCCTGCCGCGACCAGCTGGCCGACCGTGTGGAAGGACAGCACGCCGGTCTCCAGCTGCAGGTCGAACAGCACGACGTCGGCCGTCGCACCCGCCCCCCGCACCGCCACCCCCGGCTCGTGGCCCGCTCCGACGACGACGATCGGCGGGTCCGCCGCGGCACACCACGCCGCCACCCCGTCCACGATCGCCGGGTGATCGTCGACGATCACGATGCTGACGGGGTCCACCGCACCTCCACCCAGGTCTGCTGCTCCGTCCCGACGACGACGGTCGAGATCTCCGGCGACACGGCCGGCCCCACGCCGGCAACCCCCACGTCGGCGACCACCCCGACGAGCACCCCCGCCCCGGCCGCGCTCAGCGTCACCCGCGCGGAGCGCCGGGCTGCCAGCAGCACAGGGGCGATCACGTCGACCAGCGCCTTGCGCGCCGCGGGCGGCGGGACGGGGCGCTGTCCCGTCGCCGAGAACCGCACCTCCGCCCCGCGCTGCTCGACAAGGTCCACCAACGACCCGAGCTCGACCACCAGCGGATCAGCGACGTCGCTCTCCTCGGCGAACAGCCGCCGCAGGCGGGCCGCCTCGAGCGCGGCGCGCCGCTGCACGTCCGGGTCGGCGGGCGACAGCGTGCCCTCACCGATCCCGCGCAGCAGCGGAAGAACGCTGTCGCGCAGCCGGCCGTATCGCTCCTCCCGGTCGTCGTGCAGCTGCCGGGCGACCTCCTCCGCCGTCACGGTGGCGGCCTGGCGCCGCGCGGCCTCGGTTGCGGCGTCGGCCACCCGGTCCAGCGCCGCTCCGCCGGCGCCGACGGCAAGCTGGAACCCGCCGGTCGCGGCGACGACGACCACGAGGTCGACGAGGGTGAGCAGGTTGAGGCGGTGCGCGAAACCGAGCTGCGCCACGGTGAGCGCGACGTGCAGGCCCAGGAAGCCGAGCAGCGCGACGAGGCCGGTGTCGGCGAGCAGTAGGACGCCGAACCAGCCGACGGCCCCGAGCGTCTGGTGCGCCGGGCCGACGAGCGCCGACGGCGGCAGCAGCGCCGTCGCCCACACCGACAGCGCGAGGACGAACGCGGCCACCGGCCACCGCGCGCTCCCCCACGTGCGGTGCCGCACGACGAGCACCGCGTCGGCGACGGCGATCGCGAGCAGGCCCAGGAACCAGGCAGGCCCGGTCCACAGCGGCTGGTAGAGCGACAGTTCGGCGACGACGTGCGGCAACACGAGGCCGAGCAGGATCACCAGCACGATCACCGACCGGGCCACCCGCAGGTTGCGCAGCAGCGCCAGCGCCACGTACGGCCGCTCGGCAGGCACGGTGGTCACGCCGGCCACCGCAGCCGCACGACCGTGCCGCACCCCGGCGCCGACTCCACTGTCGCGCACCCGCCCACGGCGGCCATCCGGTCGAGCACCGACAGCGCGAGCCCGAAGCGGTACGCCCCGACTGCGGCGGGGTCGAACCCCACCCCGTCGTCGACCACGGTGACCTCGACGACCCCGGGCACCACGTCGTGCCGCGCGTCGAGGCGCGCGCCGTCGACGCCCGAGTGCCGAGCAACGTTCGCCAGCGCCTCGGCGGCGGCCCCGGCAACGGCACGAACGACCGTCGCGGGCGCCGTCAGGTCCACTGGGCAGCTGGATGTGACGCGCACACGGGCGGCCCGGGCCACCTCCCTGAGTGCGGGTTCCAGCGCGACAACCGCGACTTCGGCGCCCAGAGGCCCGTCGAGTGCGCCGCCCAGCAGGCGGATGTCGCGCTGCACCTGGCCGGGTAGCCACTCCTCGGTGCCGCGGACCGCGCCCAGGCCGATCATGAGTAGGGTGCTCGCCGAGGTGTCGTGGATCGTGGCCCAGTGGGCGCGCTGGGCCGACCGGCGGGCCGCGGCGGTCGCGGCGGCGCGTTCAGTGGCGAACTGCGCCCGCATCAGCCGGTCCGCCTCACGCCCGGCCCGCTGCAGGAGCACCCACAGCAGCCGCGCGAGCACAGCCTCGACCAGCATCCAGCCCCCGCCACCGAGGAACACGCCGTCCCACACCGTGAGTCCCGGCGACGCCGCGGTACCCACGAGGAATGCGGCGCAGACGACCAACGTCGCGGCAGCGGCGAGGTGCGCACCCAGCTGGAACTGGATCGCGACCACGGTGAACGAGGCGATCGGCGAGATCCAGCCGACCGACGCGACCTGAAGTCCCGGGTCCACCAGGACCGGCTTGGCCAGGCAGATGCAGCAGACGACGGCGACGTCGACCACACAGGTCGCCTGGTAGAAGCGACAGGGGCGGCCATCCGGCAACAGCGCCCAGAGGTAGGCGAGGTTCCACATGACGACGGCCGCGGCCACCGCGACGGCGCGGCCGGTGTCCCATGGGGGCATCGAGAACGGACTGACGACCGCACACAGCACGCCGAGCGCGGCGCGCCCCACAGCGGGATAGCGACGGCCGAACCGCCTCAGGCCACGAGTGACCGGAGCGCCGTCCGGGCCGGCGCTCCTGACTCGGTCCGATGCACCGACCGATGCGGGGCGCGGCGCAGCGGCGGGATCGGGCATCGCGGTCGGGGTCGGGGGGCCGGCGGCGAGCGTTACCTGCCCGCGGGGATCGGTGCGAGCACGTCGTCGATCAGCGCGGCGCACCAGTCGAGCAGCGCGACGTCCCGTAGCGGCACGCCGCCGATCCGGCCCCCTTCGACCGGCCGCGGCACCGTGACCACCTTCGCCGCCGGCTTGTACTGCGCCTTCGGATGCAGCCGGCGCAGCCGCAGCTGAGCGGAGTCCGGCAGCTCGACCGGGCCGACGCGGATGTTGTTCCCCGCGACCGCGACCTCGGCCACGCCCAGTGCCCGGCACCGCTGCCGGAACGCGCCGACGGCGAGCAGGTTGCGTACCGGGGTCGGCAGCTCGCCGTAGCGGTCGGTCAGCTCCTCGACGATCGCGTCGAGCGCGTCCTGGTCGGCGGCTTCGGCGATCTTCCGGTAGGCCTCCAGCCGCAGCCGCTCGCCCGGCACGTAGTCGTGCGGGACGTGGGCGTCGACCGGCAGGTCCACCCGCACCTCCGCCAGCGTCTCGTCCTCGTCTCCCTGCCCGGCTCCCGCGGCCGAACGGAACGCGGCGACGGCCTCGCCCACCAGGCGGATGTAGAGGTCGAACCCGACGCCCGCGATGTGCCCGCTCTGCTCAGCACCGAGGATGTTGCCCGCGCCGCGGATCTCCAGGTCCTTCATCGCGACGGCCGCACCCGACCCGAGCTCGGAGTGCTGGGCGATCGTCGCGAGCCGGTCGTGCGCGGTCTCGGTGAGCGGGTGGTCGGGCGGGAACAGGAAGTAGGCGTAGCCGCGCTCGCGACCGCGGCCCACCCGCCCGCGCAGCTGGTGCAGCTGGGACAGGCCCAGGGTGTCGCTGCGCTCGACGACGAGCGTGTTCGCGTTCGAGATGTCCAGGCCGTTCTCCACGATCGTCGTGCAGACCAGGACGTCGAACTCCTTGTGCCAGAACCCGCTGACCGTGCGCTCCAGCAGGTCTTCGTTCATCTGGCCGTGCGCGACGGCGACCCGCGCCTCGGGCACCAGCTCGCGCACGTGCCGGGCGGCCCGCTCGATCGACGCCACACGGTTGTGCACGTAGAAGACCTGCCCGTCACGGAGCAGCTCGCGGCGGAGCGCGGCGGCGACCTGCTTGTCGTCGTACGCGCCGACGTAGGTCAGCGTGGGGTGGCGGTCCTCCGGCGGCGTCGTGATCGTCGACAGCTCGCGGATGCCGGCGAGGCTCATCTCCAGCGTGCGCGGGATCGGCGTCGCGGACAGCGTCAGCACGTCGACGTGCGTGCGCATCGCCGTGATGTGCTCCTTGTGCTCGACGCCGAACCGCTGCTCCTCGTCGACGATCACCAGGCCGAGGTCCTTCCACCGCACCCCGGTCTGCAGCAGCCGGTGCGTGCCCACCACGACGTCGACGGTGCCGTCGGCCAGGCCGGCGATCGTCTGCTTCGCCTCCGCGTTGTCGGTGAACCTCGACAGGCCCTTGACGTTCACCGGGAAAGCGCGCATCCGGTCGGCGAAGGTCTGGAGGTGCTGGGTGGCCAGCAGCGTCGTCGGGACGAGGACCGCGACCTGCTTGCCGTCCTGCACGGCCTTGAACGCCGCGCGCACGGCGATCTCGGTCTTGCCGAATCCGACGTCTCCGGAGACCACCCGGTCCATCGGCACCGCGCGCTCCATATCGGCCTTGACCTCGTCGATCGCCGAGAGCTGGTCCGGCGTCTCGGTGAACGGGAAGGCGTCTTCCAGCTCACGCTGCCAGGGCGTGTCGGGGGCGAACGCGTGCCCGGGAGCGGACTGGCGGGCGGCGTAGAGCTGGACGAGCTGCGCGGCGATCTCCCGGACCGCCTTGCGGGCCCGGCCCTTGGTCTTGGCCCAGTCGGCGCCGCCGAGCTTGTTCAGCGTGGGCACCTCGCCACCGACGTAGCGGCTGATCTCGTCCAGGGCGTCCGTCGGGACGAAGAGCCGGTCGGCGGGCTGGCCCCTCTTCGACGAGCCGTACTCGAGCACGAGGTACTCACGAGTCGCGCCGCTGACCGTCCGCTCCCGCATCTCGACGAAGCGGCCGATCCCGTGCTGGGCGTGCACCACGTAGTCGCCGGGCGACAGGGTGACGAGGTCGACGGCGTTGCGGCGCCGCTTGCTGCCCAGCGTGCGCGGGTCCGCCGTCGCGGCGGCCCGGTTGCCGGTCAGGTCCGCCTCGGTGAGCAGCACGAGGCCGCCGCCGGTGGCCGAACCCGACGTGTTGAGCCCCTCGGTGAGGCTGCCGCAGGTGACGGTGACGAGGCCCGGCTCCGGCGCCGCCGACAGCCGCTCCACGAGCTTGGCCGGCACGTCCGCGTCGCGTAGCTGCTCGATCGCGCGGTGTGCCGTGCCGGGGCCGGCGACGACGAGCACGGCCGTACTGCCAGTGGCGACGTGGGCGCGCAGGTCGGTCAGGGCCCGGTCCGTGTCGCCGCGGTACGACTCGACCTCGTGCACCGCCGGTGCGAACGCGTCGTCGCGCCCGGAGACCAGCGGGCTCAGCGTGACGACCGGGCGCCCGGTCGACGCGGCGTGCTCGAGCACCTCGTCGAGGCCGCGGTAGGCGCTGGCGCCGACGTCGATCGGGGCGTCGCCTCCCATGCCGGCGGTGAACCAGCTCGCCTCGAGGAACTCCTGGCCCGTCCGGACCAGGTCCGCACTGCGGGTGCGGATGCGCTCGGGATCGGCGAGCAGCACCGGTGCGCCGGGCGGCAGCAGGTCGGTGAGCAGGTCGAGCTCGGCGCCGCCGACCAGGACCGGGATCAGCGACTCCATGCCCTCGGCCGGGATGCCCTCGGCGAGGCGTTCCAGCAGCTCGCGCAGGGCGGGGTTGTTCTCGTGGGTCCGCGCGAGCGCCGCGGCCCGGTCTCGCACCTCGACGGTGAGCAGCAGTTCCCGGCAGCCGGGCGCGTGCAGGACCTCGACGGGGGCGACCGAGCGCTGATCGGCGACGGCGAAGCTGCGCAGCTCGCTGACCTCGTCTCCCCAGAACTCGACGCGTACGGGGTGCTCGGCCGTGGGCGGGAAGATGTCGACGATCCCGCCGCGGACGGCGAACTCGCCGCGCGCCGTGACCATCTCGACCCGCGTGTACGCCAGCTCGACGAGCCGGACCAGCAGGCCGTCGAAGTCGTGGGTGTCACCGACGCGCAGCGTCACCGGCTCCAGCCGGCCCAGGCCGGGCGCGATCGGCTGGATCAGGCTGCGCGCGGCGGCGACGACCAACCGCGGCGCGGTGGTCGGGTCGGCGAGGCTCCGGAAGATCGACAACCGGCAGCCGACGGTGTCCGAGCGCGGCGAGAGGCGCTCGTGCGGCAGCGTCTCCCAGCTGGGGAGCACGGCGACGGCGTCGCAACCGATCAGGTCCCCCGCGGCGGCGGCCAGATCCTCGGCCTCCCGGTCGGTGGCGGTGACGGCGAGCACGGTGCGACCGCCGTCGGCGAGTGCGGCGGCCAGGAACGGCCGCAGTGCCGCGGGGCCCTCGACGACCAGCGCCGGGACGCCGGTGGGGCGCAGGTTGCGGGATGCGGCGGTGAGGGCGCCGAGTTCGGGGTCGGAGGTCGCGAGCAGACCGGAAAGCTTGGCCACGGTTCCCCTTGCAGTCATCAGCGCACAGCAGAGCGGACCCCTACCCGGGACGGACGGGGGCCTACATCCAGGCTACGCGCGCCGATTCCCCCGCGAGTCGGCACCTTTGCCGCCGCGAGTCGGCACGTTCGCGGTCGCGAGTCGCGGCGGTGTCACCGGACGGAAACACGCGGAGCAGGCGATGGCAACACCGGGGGCCTTCACTGTCCGCGACCCACGAACAGATGAGGCGCGTCTAGGGTTCCGCCCCTTTCGGTGGCCTGGTCCAAGAGACGCAGACGGCTCGCGAGCCGTCCCACGGCGGGACAAAAGCCCGGGAGACAGCTGGTGGTGCCGGCTGCTCTCCGGCCGGCACCCGACGCGAGGAGCGCGGTTGCACCGCGAAGGCCGCTTCGGGGCCGTAGTTCTCGTGCGCCTCGGGGAGCTCACGCCAGCGCAACACCGGCCGCATCTGAGCAACGTCGGAGGGGGCTGCGAC
>CAVRHG010000052.1:0-114797 GCA_963720845.1 uncultured Actinomycetota bacterium
CCCTACAACCTCGCCTATCTTGCGGGTGGTGCCGCCGTCGCAGGTCTGTTCCGTCACGGGGGTGACCAGCGGCGGGAGCAGCGCGGCGAGGCCTACCCGGGCGGCCGCCGGTACGTCCGTCATCGCCTCGACGTCCGCGGTGAGCCGGCAGAAGTAGTGGCGGCTGAGCTGATCGGCCCGGAATCCGGGCAGGCCCAGCTCACCGACGGCGCCCCGGCGGTCGGCGGGGTCGAGGTCGGCGAGGTGGCGCGGCGGGAGAGCGCGCTTGGGGGCGTCGAAGACGAGGGGCAGTGCGGTCATGTCCCCTCCAGTGTGCCAGCCCGCCCTCGGCCGGTGTTCCGCCCGGCGAGCCGGGCGGATCCGGCCGCCCGTCAGCGGCCGATCCGATCGCGCAGCTGGGTGGTCAACCCCGCCTGCTGCGCCGCGGCCGCCCACAGCAGGACGCCGGCGACCAGGCCGACCAGCCCCTGCGACTCGGCGACACCCGCCGAGTTCAGCGCGAGGATCGCGCCGCCGGCACCGAGCAGCATCAGCGCCGCTCCGAGCGCGACCAGGCTTCGGCGATCGAGCAACGAGGCGAGCGGCAGCAGCAGCGCCCCGCACACCGCGACCGTGAGCGGCACCGTCAACTCGGCGCGGCCTGTCGCGCGCAGCAGGGTGCCCCCGAGCGCCACCAGCCCGACCCCGACCACCAGCAGGTAGATCACACGGCGGCGCCGGTCGCGGTCCAGGCGCGGCCCCCGACCCGTCCCACCGGCCCGGGTCGCCTGCACGATCAGCCACACGGTGACCGAGAGGCCGAGGGCGAGCACCACCGTGCCCGCTCCGCTGGGCAGGGCCGCCGAGCCCACCAGCCAGGCGGCACCCCCCGCGAGGGCCAGTACCGCTGATCCCGGAACTTCGACCTGCCTGCGCACGAACCGTCCCATCTCCGCCGACCGGGACCACCGACGGTACCGGCTCGATCGCGGCACGCGGCGGGAGGTTCGATCACATCAGATCGGGGCTGGTCAGGGCGCCCCTAAACCGGTACGGCGAACGTGCAGCCGGTAGCCCACCCGAATCTCCAGCCCGTCGGCGGCGGCGATCGCGCGCTCGGCGACGTCCCGGCTGAACTCGATGCGCAGCACCGCGTCGCGGGTCGCCCGGTCCGGGAAGCGCCAGACCGTCGGGATCCGGCGGAGCGTGAACCCCAGGTCCGTGAAGAACGTCTCCGCGGCGGCGGGGTCGTAGCGCGGCAGGTCCGCGCGCATCCACGCCCCGTACGGGGGCACGGTGGCGTCCAGGTCGACGATCGCGACGGCCCCGCCGGGCCGCAGGACACGCTCCGCCTCCGCGAGACCCGGCTCGCAGCCGCGACCGAAGAAGTAGGCGGTGCGGGCGTGCACGAGATCCACCGACGCATCCGGCAGCGGCAGCGCCGCCGCGCCGGCCTGGAACACGCGGATGTCGCGGCGGTCGACCAGCCGCGCCCGGGCGCGGGCGACGAGCGGGCCGTGCGGCTCGACCCCGCTCACCGCGGCGGCGCCGGTGAACAGCGGCAGGTGGAAACCGTCGCCGCACCCCACGTCGAGCACGTCGCGGCCGTGCCACGGCACCGCCTCGCGCAGGGCTGCCCAGACGGCGCCGTGCACGTCCTGGGCGCGGTTCTCCCACCCGTAGACGTCCGGCCAGTTCCAGATGTTCGGGCTGGGGATCGGCCGGTCGCGCGACGTGGCGGCCGCGGCGCGCCGGAACGCCCGGGTCACCGGAACGGGACGAGCACGCCGAGCACGAAGTAGGACACGACGGCCGTGGGCAGCATCGAGTCGAGGCGGTCCATGAGGCCGCCGTGGCCGGGCAGCAGGCGGCCCATGTCCTTGATCCCGAGGTCGCGCTTGACCAGCGACTCGACCAGGTCGCCGAGCGTGGCGCTGACAACGAGCAGCGCCCCGGTCAGCGCCCCCTCCCACCACTGCCCGCCGAGCAGCAGCGAGACCGTCAGCGCCCCGGTGATCATCCCGGCCACCTGGGAGCCGGCGAAGCCCTCCCACGACTTCTTCGGGCTGATCGTCGGGGCCATCGGGTGCTTGCCGGCGAGGACGCCGATCGCGTACCCGCCGACGTCCGAGGCGACCACGCACAGCATGAACGTGAGCACCCGGCCGACACCGTCCGGCGCGACCGTCAGCATGGCGGCGAACGCGCAGAACAGTGGGACGTACACGGCGGTGAACAGTCCGGCCGAGACATCACGGAGGTAGTGCGCGGCCCCGGCGCGCATCCGCCACGCCAGGCAGCCCAGGGCGGTGGCGACGAAGGAGAGCGCGAGCCCGCGCAGCCCGAACGGCCAGCTGAGCCAGATCATCGCCTGACCGCCGACGAGCAGCACCGGCAGCGGCACCTCGATCCCGGCGCCGCGGCGCAGGGCGTCGCGCAGCTCCCAGGTCGCCACCGCCGTCGCCGCCGCCAGCACCCCGACGAACGTCTGCCGGACGGTCAGCAACGGGACGAGGATGATCGCCCCGAGGGCGAGCCCGACCGCGATCGCCGAGCCGAGGTCCCGGCCGGCACGCGACGGACGTCCGGCCGAACGCGCGCCGGACCCGGCGAGATCACGGGCCGGCCGGTCCGGCGCGGGGACGTCGGGGGATGCGGTCACCGGCAGCGGCTCTCTTCTCGGAGCCCCGTGGTCGTCTGGATCAGACCTCGAGGAGTTCGGTCTCCTTGTGCTTGACCAGGTCGTCGACCTGGTGCACGTAGCGGTCGGTGGTGCCCTGGAGCTCCTTCTCCGCGCGGGAGACATCGTCCTCGCCTGCCTCGCCGTCGCGCGCGATGCGGTGCAGCTCCTCCATCGCCTTGCGGCGGATGTTGCGGATGGTGACGCGGGCGTCCTCGCCCTTGCCGCGGGCGACCTTCACCATCTCGCGGCGACGCTCCTCCGACAGCTGCGGGATGACCACCCGGATGATCTGACCGTCGTTGCTCGGGTTGAGCCCGAGGTCGGAGTCGCGGATGGCCTTCTCGATCGTCCTGAGCTGGCTGGCGTCATAGGGCTTGATGATCGCCATGCGGGCCTCGGGGATGTTGATCGAGGAGAGCTGGTTCAGCGGCGTCATCGCGCCGTAGTAGTCGACGACCACCCGGGAGAACATGTTCGGCGTCGCGCGGCCGGTACGGACACTCGCGAGGTCGTCCTTGGCCACCCCGACGGCCTTCTCCATCTTCTCCTCGGCGTCGAAGAGCGTCTCGTCGATCACGGCTGCTCCCTAGGGCTCTTCAGCTGCATAGCGGGGTCCGGCGCGGGCGTGCTGACCAGCGTTCCGATCCTCTCACCTGCGACCGCGCGGGCGATGTTGCCCTCCGTCAGCAGATTGAACACGATGATCGGCATCCGGTTGTCCATGCACAGACTGAACGCGGTGGCGTCGGCGACCTTGAGGCCCTGCTCCAACGCCTCGCGGTGGGTGATCTCGTCGTACATCTTGGCGCCGAGATCGATCTTGGGGTCGGCGGTGTAGACCCCGTCCACGCTCTTGGCCAGCAGCAGCGCCTCCGCGCCGATCTCCAGCGCCCGCTGCGCGCCTGCGGTGTCCGTGGAGAAGTACGGCATCCCGACGCCCGCGCCGAAGATCACGACACGGCCCTTCTCCAGGTGCCGGATCGCCCGGCGCGGGATGTAGGCCTCCGCGACCTGCGCCATCGTGATGGCGGTCTGGACCCGGGTGTCGATGTGGTGCTCGCGCTCCAGGAAGTCCTGCAGGACGAGGCAGTTCATCACCGTGCCCAGCATGCCCATGTAGTCGGCACGGGTCCGCTCGATACCGCGCTGCTGCAGCTGCGCCCCGCGGAAGAAGTTGCCGCCGCCGATGACGACGGCGATCTGCGCCCCCGTCGCCACGACCTCGGCGATCTGCCGCGCGACGGTGTCGACCACCGTCGGGTCGACACCGACGGCCCCGCCGCCGAACATCTCGCCGCCGAGCTTGAGCAGCACGCGGTGGAAACCGGGGCGGGTGTCTTCTTGATCCGACGCGTCGTGGTCGGATCGGTCATTGCCGGCGTCGATCCGGATGGCGTCCACGCGATCAGGCCTGGCCGACCTCGAACCGGGCGAAGTCCTTGACCGTCAATCCGGCCTCGTCCAACAGGGCCTTGACGGTCTTCTTCGGGTCCTGGACCGACGCCTGCTCGAGCAGGACGACGTCCTTGAAGTAGCCGTTGACCCGGCCGTCGACGATCCGAGCCAGCACCTGCTCGGGCTTGCCCTCCTCGCGGGCGGTCGCCTCGGCGATGCGGCGCTCGTTGTCGAGCAGATCCGCGGGCACCTGGTCGCGGGTGGTGTAGCGCGGGCGGGCGGCGGCGACGTGCATCGCGACGCCGCGGGCGGTGTCGGCCGCCTGATCGTTGCCGGCGCTCTCGTAGGAGACCAGCACGCCGATCGCGGGCGGCAAGTCCGTCGAGCGGCGGTGCAGGTAGAGCGCCACCGGGCCGTCGATCGCGACGTAGCGCTTGAGCTCGAGCTTCTCGCCGATGCGCGCCGACAGGGCCTGCACGGCGTCCTCGACGGTGCTGTCGCCCAGCTTCGCGGCGCGCAGCGCCTCCAGGTCGGCGGGCTTCTGGTCCAGCGCCACCTGCAGGATCCGGTCTGCCAGGGCCTGGAAGTCGGCGCTCTTGGCGACGAAGTCGGTCTCGCAGTCGAGCTCGACCATCACGCCGTCGGCGGCGACGACCAGGCCGTTGCTCGTGGCGCGTTCGGCACGCTTGCCGACGTCCTTTGCGCCCTTGATGCGCAGCAGCTCGACGGCCTTCTCGACGTCGCCGTCAGACTGCTCCAGGGCATTCTTGCAGTCCATCATCCCGGAGCCGGTGAGCTCACGGAGCCGCTTCACGTCGGCGGCGGTGTAGTTCGCCATCGTGGGTCTCTCACGTCCTTGTCTGGAGTGTGCCCGTACGCATCGGAGGGCGCACGGCGCTCGGGCGACGTCCACGGGTGCCGGGCCGGATCGGGCCCGGCACCCGCTTCTCGTCTCAGCCCGCGGTCTGCTGGGTGCCGTTGGAGCTGGCAGCGGCGGGGGCTACGGGGGCGACGGGGGCGGCCGCCTCCGCAGCGGGGTCGGGCAGGCTGGCCCCGTCCGAGCCGGTACCGCTGGTGAGCAGCTCCTGCTCCCACTCGGCGAGCGGCTCGTCCGCGGCGGCGCCGCTCTCGGCGCCCTCGCCACGGGCGCGCTGCGAGCGGGCCATCAGGCCGTCGGCGGCGGCGCGGGCGATCACCTTGGTGAGCAGAGCGGCGGAGCGGATCGCGTCGTCGTTGCCCGGGATCGGGTAGTCGACCTCGTCCGGGTCGCAGTTGGTGTCGAGGATCGACACCACCGGGATGCCCAGCTTTCGGGCCTCCCCGACCGCGATGTGCTCCTTCTTCGTGTCCACGATCCACACCGCGCTCGGGACCTTCGCCATGTCGCGGATGCCGCCGAGGGTCTTCTCCAGCTTGGTCTTCTCACGGGTGAGCATGAGGATCTCCTTCTTGGTGCGACCCTCGAAGCCCCCCGTCTGCTCCATCGCTTCCAGCTCCTTGAGGCGCTGGAGGCGCTTGTGCACGGTCTGGAAGTTGGTGAGCATGCCGCCCAGCCAGCGCTGGTTCACGTAGGGCATGTTGACCCGGCCCGCCTCGTCGGCGATGGCCTCCTGCGCCTGCTTCTTGGTGCCGATGAACAGGATCGACCCACCGTGCGCGACGGTCTCCTTGACGAACTCGTAGGCACGGTCGATGTAGGACAGTGTCTGCTGGAGATCGATGATGTAGATGCCGTTGCGCTCGGTGAGGATGTAGCGCTTCATCTTCGGGTTCCAGCGCCGGGTCTGATGCCCGAAGTGCACGCCGCTGTCGAGCAGCTGCTTCATGGTGACGACGGCCATGGCCGGTGTTCACCTCTCGGTCCGGCGCGGCCCGCCGGGCCGCGCGTACGGTTGTCGCGGCGCGCCGGTCGGCGGCACCGCCCTGGCGTCGCGCCGGAGCCCGGACCCGTGGGCCACGCTCCGGGCGACGAGCGGCCGGCCGTGGCTCGCGGGACCGCCCGGGCACCGATCCGCAGGCCGGCACGGGGGCCGGATTCCTGACGGGCACGCGGACGCGCGAAGTCACCTCGCAGGTGGAGGTGCACCGACAAGCATACGCCGCGGACCTCGACGGCCTTCCCCCGCATCCCGCTCCGGACCGAGGTTGTCCACATCCGCGTCGGCCCGTCCACAGCTCGAGCCCAGGGGTTCCCCGGGCGGCCTCCGGCGCCCACCGTGAGGGCATGGACGGACGGCGAGCAGCGCAGGCCCGGCGACGGCACGGGCGGGTTGGCCCGCGGCGGACCGCGGCGGCGGGGGTGGTGGCCGGGATGGCGGCGGGGATCGCGTTGGCGGCCGCCGCGTTCATCGCGCAGGGTGCAGGCGCCCACCCATCACCGGGAGCGGCGGACGCGCCGGCCGTGCTCGTCGCGGCCGGGATGTCGACGGGACGGTCGACCTGGCCCGTCCCTCCGGGAAGCATCGGGACGGCTACGGGCTACGTGTGGCCGGTGGATTCGTCAGCGGGGGCGGCGCCGGTGGTCGAGGTGCCGTTCCGAGAGCCGACGCACCGCTTCGGTCCGGGACACCGCGGGGTCGACCTCACCGCGTCGATGGGTGCCGCCGTGCTCGCCGCCGCGGCGGGCACGGTCGTCTTCGCCGGCGTGCTCGCAGGCCGCGGGGTGGTGTCGGTACAGCACACGGACGGACTGCGGACCACCTACGAGCCGGTCGTTCCGGTCGTCGCGGCAGGGACGACGGTCCGGCCGGGCGCCGTGCTGGGTGCGCTCACCCGCGGGCACCGGGCCTGCCGGGCGGCATGCCTGCACTGGGGGGTGCGCCGCGAGCGCGGCAGCTACCTGGACCCCCTGCTGCTGATGATGCCGCCGCACGTCCGGCTGCTACCGCTGCCCGCCCCATGGCCGGGTGCCTTCTCAGCAGGCCGCCTCCACGAGGCAGGCGCGCAGCCGGGCGACCAGCCGGCCGTGCAGCTGACAGACCCGGGACTCGGTGACACCCAGCGTGCGACCGATCTCGGCGAGCGTGCGGTCTTCCAGGTAGTACAGGCGGACCACCAGACGGTCGCGTTCACCGAGCTGCTCAATCGCCTGCCACAGCTGCCGACGGGTCTCGTGCTCCTGCACCGCGCCTGCCGGGTCGGGTTCGGTACCGGCGAGGGTGTCAAGCACCGAGCCGTCGGCGCCGGCGCGCAGCTGCTCGACGCTCAGTACCCGGGTCGCCCCGGTGGCGCTCAGCTCGTGCAGCGGCACGCCGAGGGCGTCGGCGATCTCCCGTCCGGTCGCGGTCCGCCGCAGACGCATCGCGAGCTGCTCCCCGACGCGCTCGGCCTCCCGGGCGCGGAGGCGGACGGCGCGCGGGACCCAGTCCTGCGCGCGCAGCTCGTCGAGGACCGCGCCCTGGATGCGTGGCACCGCGTAGCTCTCGAAGCGGGCGCAGCGGCCGGGGTCGAACCGATCGATGGCCTCGAGCAGCCCGAACACCCCGGACTGCACCAGGTCGGCGGCATCGACGTGGCCGGGCAGCCGCTGGGCAGTCCGCTGCGCGACCCTGCACACGAGCGGGCGGTAGTGCACGGCCAGCCGGTCGCGGGTGCGGCGACACGGCGCGCCGCGGTGGGCGGCCCACAGCTCATGCGCGGGGGTGTGCCTGCTCATGGACCACCTTCAGCCGCTCGACGGTGACATGCGTGTAGAGCTGAGTGGTAGATAGCTTAGCGTGACCGAGCAACTCCTGTACGTAACGAAGGTCCGCGCCGCCGTCGAGCATGTGCGTCGCGGCCGCGTGCCGAAGGCCGTGCGGGCCGACGTCCGGGACGTTGGGGACGGCCGCCACGGCCCGGTGCACCACCTCACGAGCGACCCGCGGGTCCAGGCGGCCTCCGCGCGCACCGAGCAGGAGCGCGGGCGGCGACCCGCGTCGAGCCAGGGCGGGGCGCCCCACGTCGCACCACACCCGCAGGGCCCGACCTGCGGGGACGCCGTAGACCACGGTGCGCTCGCGGTCGCCCTTGCCGACCACCCGCACGGCGCGGCGTTGGTCGTCGACGTCGTCCCGGTCGAGCCCGCAGAGCTCGGCGACCCGCATCCCGGTGGCGTAGAGCAGCTCGACGATGAGCCGGTCCCGGATCGCCACCGGGTCGGCCGCCCCGGCCTGGGAGCCGGTCGCGTCCAGCACCGCGGCGGCCTGCTCGCGATCGAGCACGGTCGGCAGGGCGGGTCGGGGCCGCGGGGCCACCAGCCGGGCGCCGGGATCGCCGGGAAGCAGTCCGCGCCGGTGCGCCCATGCGGTGAACGTGCGCGCGGCGGCGGCCTTGCGGGCGAGCGTGGACCGTGCCGCTCCGGCGGCGTGCGCGTCCGCCAGCCAACCGCGCAGCCGGGCGAGATCGAGGCCCGGCAGCACATGTAGACCGGCGAGCAGCCCGGTGAGGTCGGCACGGTAGGCCCGCACGGTGTGCGGGGACCGGCCCCGCTCCAGTCGCAGGTGCTCCAGGAACTCCGCCAGGGCCCGATCGGCATCGGGGGCGAGCTCGACCGCGGCACTGTGCTCCGGGTGCGGGGTCATCCGACGACGGTGGGGGGCCGGCCGGGACCCGTCAAGCACCGTCGCGGACCACGTCGCCCACCCAGGTCACCTGGTTGGCGTGGTGACCGTCCCGGTGCAGCGCGCGCAGGAGCCCGGCGAGGCCGCCGTCGGCACGCCCGCGGAGCCGGGCGCTCGTCCGCACGCGGATGCCCACCGGCTGCGCCACGGTGTAGCCGGCCGCGGCGAGGCGCTGCCACAGCTCGTGGTCCTCGCCCGCGCCGTCGGGCGGGAAGCCGCCGACGGCGAGGTACGCGTCGGCGCGGACACCGAGGTTGGCGCCGTAGACGTGGTGGTGGGTGGCCCCGTGCAGCCCGTGCTCGACGATCGCGCGGTAGCACGACAGCGCCGCGTCGGAGAGGTGGTCGGTCGCGGTGAGGTCGGCGAGGCCGGCCACCGCGTGGACGCCGGCGGCGGCCTGCTGCAGGTGCGCGGCGACCCAGTCGATCGGGACGGTGGTGTCGGCGTCGGTGTTGAGCAGCCAGGTGCCGGCCGCGGGATGGCCGGGCAGCCGGTCCAGGACGGCGCGCAGACCGAGGTCGCGCCGCGCGCCGACCCCGCTCCCCCGCAGGGCGGCGGCCGACACCGTCCGCCCGATCGTCGCGTACGCCGCAGGGACATCGTCGCGAACGGTGATCGTCGTCGCCTCGGGCCAGTCGCCGATCAGCCGGGCGACCCTCTCCGGGGTGGCGTCGGTGCAGCGGTCGAGCACGATCGCCACGGCCGTGGCCACGCCGCCGGGCACGTGCGCGAGGGCCCGGCGCAGGCTGGCCAGGCAGCGCACGATCCGGTCCTGCTCGTTCCGGGCCGGGACGACCACGCCGACGGCCGTGAGCGGGAGGTCCGGCGTGACCGCGAGGGCGGTCACCGGCGCCGCAGCACGAGCAGCACGAACCCGTCGTCGACGTGCTCGACGACCGGGGTGAGCTCGGGTCGAACATGCAGCATCCGGTGGGTGGCGGCCGCGTCGCGCGGTGCCTCCGCCGGCCACTCGCGCCAGTGCACCACGGCGAGATCCCCGCCGGGCTCGAGGGCCGCAAGGGTCCGGTCGAGCGTGGCCGACACTGTGGCGTCGTCGAGGTAGTAGAGGACCTCACTGAAGATCGCGAGGTCGACCGGCTCCACCGGCACGGCGTCGGGTAGCGCGGCCTGCTCGACCCGGACACCGGCGACGCCCGAGGCGCGTGTACGGGCCTGGCGGACCGCCTCGGCCACCGGGTCCGAGGCCAGCACCGCGCCGCAGCGCGCGGCGAGCTCGACGGTGAGCTCGCCCGCCCCGCAGCCGGGCTCGAAGGCCCGCCGGTAGCGTTCGCGGGGCAGGCTGGCCATCACGACGGCGCGCTTGCGCCGCTCGTACCAGGAGCTCGCCCGCCACGGGTCCGCCCCGTCCGCGTAGAGCTCCGTGAACCGCGACACCGGCGCCGACGTCGTACGGGCGATGCGGAACAGCAACTCCGCGGGGCGTGCGGCGTGGGCGAGCATCGCGGCGTCGAGCACGGGTGGCGAGCCGTCCGGGCCCGGGCCGACCTGGGACGTGAAGGCGGCGATCGCGGCGCGCTTGGCGGCGATCACCCCGGCGTCGAGCCGGAGCAGGCGTGCCCGCTCCCACGGCACGGCCGGGTCGTCCGGGAGGAGCCACGACCACATCCAGACGGGATAGGCCCAGCCGTGCGCGGTGATCGGCGCGACCTCCGCGGCGGCGAGCCCGGCTGCGCGGTGGTCCGGGTGGGGGTCGCCTGCCCACGGCGCGAGGTAGGCCTCGGCGCCGGCGAGCAGCGGCTGCAGGGCCGCATGCAACTCGGGCCCGCGGTCGTGCAGGCCCGAGTCCGGCAGACCCAGCCAGTGCACGTGGACGTCGCCGAGCCCCTGCAGGCGGAGCGCCGCCACGAGCTCGGCCCGGCGGGCACGGGCCAGGTCGCGGCGGGCGGCGGTGTCGAGCGCCGAATAGGCAGCCTCGCCGTCTGTCGCGACCACCAGGGTGACCTCGGCGCCCGACCGGTGCAGGGCCTGCAGGCATCCGCTCGCGCCCAGGGTCTCGTCGTCCGGATGGGCGGCGACGACCGTCACCCGGCGATACCCGCTCGGCTCGAACGGTGGTGGTCGGTGCTCCTCCAGCGCCTCCGTCCACACGGCGAGGGGTGTGACGGGCCGGGCCGCCGTCGACGATGCTCCGCTCACGCCGAGCGCCACCGCTCGACGACCTGGCCGCCGAGCACCGCGTGGTCCCGCTCGGCGTGGTGCTGGCGGACGTAGAGCGCGAGGTCCGCCAGCGCACGCGCGAGCCCGTCGTCCCGGCTCAGTGGCCCCGGACCGACGATCCGGGGCGCGCGGTCGATCACGTCGCGTGCCGCGCGCTCCGCCGACGCCCGCACGGTCCCGACGGCGAGACCGTGGTCCCCCGCCGGGTCGGTGTCGACGGTCGCGGCCGTGTGCCGCAGCAGGGCGTGCGTCGCGGCGAGGGCGGCGTGCAGTTCGCCGACGTGTGCGAGCTGGTGCGCGTCCGGGACGGGGCGCAGGTGGCCGAGCACGCGGTCGAGCACCCCGGCTGCCCCGCCCCACCACACGGCCGCGACGCCCGCGCCACCGAGCACGAAGCCGGGCCGGTCGACGTACCAGCCGGGCTTCCCGACCAGGTCGCCGTCGGTGACGTGCACGTCGTGGAACCCGACGTCCAGCGTGTCGGCATCCGCCATGGCGGCCGTGCGCCAACTACCGGGCAGCGGCTCGACCCCGGCCGCGGTGACGTCCACGTCGACGAGCAACCGCTCGGGGGTCGGCGCCCCCGCCGCCGCGTCCGCGACGACGAGTGCACGGTCGAGAACCCGGGCTCCGGAGCAGAAGCGCACCGTCCCGGCCAGGACGCGGCCCGACCCCCGCGGCTCCAGCTGCACCGCGGCACCGCCCGAGCGCGACGCCCAGACGCCGTAGAGCGCACCCGGAACCGGCGTACGACCGCCCTCGGCGAGGATCGCGAGCGCATCGACATGTCCCTCGGCCAGACGGGCGAGCGACAGGTCGCGGCCGCCCCAGTCGGCCAGCGCCGCCCACCGGCGGGCGGTGTGGCCGCCACCCGGCAGGGGAAGGTCGAGCTCCCCGGCCCGCAGAATCGCCCGCAGCTGCGCGGCGACCGGGCCGTCACCGGGGGCGGCAGATTCCGCTCCCGCGCTCGGGGTGTCGCCGGCCGCGGCGCTCCCCGCAACCGGGCCGTCGGGGTGGGCGGGCGGGCGGTGCGCGCGGGTCAGGTCGGGCAGCGTCGAGGACACGCCCCTCCGTATCCACCTGGGCGCCGGGCAAACCGACCGAGGGCCGGACGTCGGGTTGCTCACCATGCGCCCGGCCCGCGAGATCCAGCGCGGCGATCGTCGCCGCACCGACGTTGACGGTGTGGCGATCGTCGGCTACCCGGCGGGCCACCACCGCCGGTGCTCTCCCGCCGTACGACCCGAAGCTCATCCCCCGCCTCCCGGCCGGACCAGCTGCCACAGCCCGTCGCAGCACCGCGCCAGGCCGCGCCGTTCGAGCTCCGTCAAGGCGGCGCGGATCCCGTCCGGCGGCAGGCCGGACTCCCGCGCCAGCCACCGCGTGTCGCGTGCCCCGCGGGCGGGCAGGGCGTCGTGCACGAGGGCCGCGGACCGGCCGAGCCCGTCCGTGCCTCGCGCGGGCAGATCCGGCGCCGGTGCCAGGTCGACGCCGAGGCGCCCGACGGCCTCCAGGACGTCGTCCGCGCTCGTGACCAGTAGCGCCCCGTCGCGGATCAGCTGATGGCAGCCGGCCGAGGGCCCCGAGGTGACCGGGCCCGGCACGGCCATGACGACCCGACCCAGCGCCTCGGTGTCGGCCGCGGTGCGCTGCGCCCCGCTCCGCAGCGCCGCCTCGACGACGACCGTTCCCGCACCGAGTGCCGCGATCAGCCGATTGCGCACCAGGAAGCGGTGCCGCGCCGGCACGCTGCCCGGCGGGTACTCGCTCACCACGAGCCCGGTGGCGGCGATCCGCTCGAGCAGGGTGGCGTGCGCGGCCGGGTAGACGCGGTCGACGCCGCAGGCGAGTACCGCCACCGTGGCGCCGTCGACGGCCAGGGAACCGCGATGTCCGGACCCGTCGATCCCGATCGCCGCTCCGGAGACCACCGTCACGCCGGCGGCGGCGAGCCCCGCGCCGAGCTCCCCCGCCACGTGGGTGCCGTAGCTCGTCGCGGCCCGCGCCCCGACCACGGCGACCGCCCGCTCACTCAGCTCGGCGGCCGACCGCGGGCCCCGCACCCAGAGGGCCACCGGCGGGGCGAGCGCCGGTACGCCGCAGAGCAGGCAGGGGGCCAACGCGTCGCACGGCCAGGCCGCGTCTTCGGGAACGAGCAACCGTGCTCCGGCGGCCTCTGCGGCCTGCAGGTCCGCGTCGGCCAGATCGGTCGTGCGGCGGCCCGCGGTCTCGCCGGCGACAGGTTCGGGCACGTCGCCGGCCCGGACGCGGCCCGCGGCCGCCACCGGCCCGATGGCCTCGACGAAGGCGGCGAGGGCGGGCGCCGGCGGCTCGGCCACCCGCGACAGGTATGCCCGTGCCCGGAGCACCTCCTCGGCAGGCCGCCCCGTCGCGGTCCCGACGATCGGGGCCGCACGCGAGGCGACCGTCGCGGTGCCGACGGCCGGGGGCATCCGATTCCCGTCAGTCCCTTCCGTGGGGAGCTGCCGGCCGCTCATGCCGCCCTCCGGTCGCGGAAGTAGAGGGCCTGCTCAACGCTCTCGCGATCCGGCCGGGCGAGCCCCTGCAGGTCGGCGACCGTCCAGGCGACTCGCAACGCACGGTCCGCGCCGCGCGCCGTCAGCTCGCCGCTCCGCAGGCCGGCGTCCAGTGGCCGGACCACCGGGGCCGGCAGCGCGAAGTGGGCCCGAAGCGCCGGACCGGGCACGTCCGCATTGCACCGCCAGCCGTACGCCGTCCAACGGTCCGCTGCCGCCGCACGGGCGGCCAGGACCCGGGCGCGGACCGTCGCCGTGTCCTCGGCCGGCGCGCCGACCACGGACAGGGCGGTGACCGGGTACATGCGGGCGCGCAGGTCGACGCGGTCGAGCAGGGGCCCGGAGAGACGCCCGAGGTAGCGGCGCCGGACGAGGGACGGGCACACGCAGTCGCGGTCGTGCGCGGGCGCGCACGGGCACGGGTTCGCCGCGAGCACGAGCTGGAACCGGGCGGGATAGCACACAGTGCCGTCCGCCCGGGCGAGCCGGACCTCGCCCTCCTCCAGCGGCGTGCGCAGCGCGTCGAGGACGTGGCTCTTGAACTCGGGCGCCTCGTCCATGAAGAGCGTGCCCCGGTGCGCGAGCGACACCGCGCCCGGTTTGGCGAGCCCGCTCCCTCCGCCGACCAGTGCCGCCATCGACGTCGAGTGGTGCGGCGCCACGAACGGCGGCGTGCGCGTGAGCCCCTCGGCGGGCAGCACGCCCGCGACCGAGCGGATGGCGGCGAGCGCCAGCGCCTCATCCGAGGAGAGCTCGGGCAGCAGCCCGACGATCCGCTGCGCGAGCATCGTCTTCCCCGTGCCGGGTGGCCCGACCAGCAACAGGTGGTGCCCGCCCGCCGCGGCGACCTCCAGCGCCCGGCGGGCGTCGTCCTGCCCCACGACGTCCGCGAGGTCGTGGAGCGCTGCGACCGCCAAGGCCGGGGGCGGGCTCGGCCGCGCCAGTACCGCCACCCCCTCGAACCAGGCCAGCACCTGCCCCAGCGTCGCCGCGCCGTGCACCTGGATCCCTTCGACGAGCGCCGCCTCGGGCAGCGCGTCCTCGGGCACCACCACGCGGCGGATGCCCGCGGTGCGCGCCGCGAGCAGGCACGGCAGCACGCCGCGAACCGCCCGTAGCCGCCCGTCGAGCGCCAGCTCCCCCACCAGCACGGTGCTCTCCAGTGCGCGCTGCTCGACCGTCCCGGCAGCCGCGAGCACCCCGCACGCCAGTGCGAGATCGAACCCGCTCCCGGCCTTCCGCAGCGTCGCCGGCGAGAGCGCCAGCACCACCCGCTCGTTCGGCCACGTGCGCCCGGAGTTGACCACCGCCGCCCGCACCCGGTCCCGCGACTCCTGCAGGGCGGCGTCCGGCAGGCCGACCAGGTGCACCCCGGGCAGCCCACCCCCGATGTCGGCCTCGATCTCCACCACATGTCCCTCGACGCCGCGCAGCGCCACCGACCATGCCCGCGCCAGCCCCATCTAGAACGCCGCCTCGTAGTGCTGCAGCGTCGCGGGCCGGTCCGGTTCCATGAGGACCGCGACCACGTCGAACCGGACCCCGCACCACCGCACTTGGTGCGCGGCCAGCCAGGCCTGCGTCAGCCGCCGGATGCGCGCGATCTTGCGGGGTGTGACGGCCTCGGCGGGCTCGCCGAACCGGATGCCCGACCGCGTCTTGACCTCGCAGACCACCAGCCGGTCGCCATCCACGGCGACCACGTCCAGCTCACCGTCGCGACACCGCCAGTTCCGCGAGAGCACCACCAGCCCGCGTTGCTCCAGGTAGCGCACCGCCTCGTCCTCGCCCCGGCGGCCCAGCTCGTCCTTTGCTGCCATGGGTCCACGATCGGGGCAGCGGGGGCCGTCCGACAGACTTGGTCATCTTCTGTGGACGGCCGCACCCGCATGGGGACAACCGGGTCCGTCGGCACCCGAGGACCCGGGAGGAGTCGGTGTGCCGTGCTATCGGTGTGGTGTCAGGAACCGAACGGTCCGTCGCCCGGCAGCCGCAGGTCCGGCTTGTCGAGCTCCTCGACGTTGACGTCCTTGAAGGTGAGAACGCGCACGTTCTTCACGAACCGCGCCGGCCGGTACATGTCCCACACCCAGGCGTCGGACATCCGGACCTCGAAGTAGATCTCCCCGTCCGCGTTGCGCGCGGCAACATCCACGGAGTTGGCCAGGTAGAAGCGGCGCTCGGTCTCCACCACGTAGGAGAACTGGGACACGATGTCCCGGTACTCCTTGTAGAGGGTGAGCTCCATCTCGGTCTCGTACTTCTCGAGATCCTCGGCGCTCACTGCTGCTGTCCTCCCCAGTCCGGGGGGTCGTCCCCCGGCCCGCCTTCCTCGTCCCTGAAGCTGTCGTCCCTGAAGCTGTCGTTGCTGTAGCTGTCATTGTGGACCAGGGCGGACGAGCCTCCCACAGCGGCGCGGACGTTGACGAACGAGTACCGGTGTACGGGGCTGGGTCCGTGCGCGACGAGGGCCGCCTCGTGCACCGGCGTGCAGTAGCCCTTGTGGGCGTCGAAGCCGTACTGCGGCAGTTCGGCGTGCAGGTCGACCATGATCCGGTCCCGGGTCACCTTGGCGAGCACGGACGCCGCCGCGACGCACGCCGCGGCCTGGTCGCCCTTGGGCACCGCGAGGGCGGGACGGCCGAATCCGCGGACCGCGAAACCGTCGGTCAGGATGTATCCCGGCGGCGTGGCCAGAGCCGCCACCGCCCGGCGCATGCCCTCGACGTTCGCGACGTGCACCCCGCGCCGGTCGATCTCCGCCGGCGGGATGACGACGACCGCGCTGTCCGCGCAGCGGCGCAGGATGAGGTCGTAGTACTCGTCGCGCGCGGCTGGGGTGAGCAGCTTCGAGTCGGTCAGGCCGTCGAGCCGCTTGGCGTCGCCCGGCCGCAGGACGCACGCGGCGACGACCAGCGGGCCCGCGCACGCGCCCCGACCGGCCTCGTCCACGCCGGCGACGGGCCCGAGGCCGTGGCGGTGCAGGGTCGACTGCAGCGTCCAGGTCCCCGACGAGCGGCGGACCACGGCGCGGGAAGGACGCCACTCGGGTGGCAGCGGCGCGCGGCGGGCGGATCGTGCGGTCATCGCCGTGGAGCGTGTCAGGTGCCCCGGCGTCGCCGCGCAGGGGGCGCCAGAAAGCGCTCCTGACGCGGCCGCCGCAGCACCGGCACGGCCGCGAGCAGGGCCAGGGTGGCCGGAGGCAGCTCCGACCCGGAGCCTGCGGCCATGCCCACCGCGTTCGCGTACGGATCCACCGAGGCGATCCTGCCGAAACGGTCGAACGGCATCACGATCATCCGGGCCAGGCCGATCACATTCGAGATCGGCACCGCGCCGTGCCCGGGCACGCGCGAGTCCGCGGAGTTGTTCCGGGAGTCGCCCATCATCCACAGCTCCCCCGCGGGCACGGTGACCGGCCCGAACGGCGCCTGCCGAGCCGGCCCGGCGTCCGGGAGGTAGTAGATGTAGGGCTCGTCGAGCGGCTGCTCGTCGACCAGCACCCGGTTGCGCGGATCGCAGCAGGCCACGGTCTGGCCGCCGACGGCGATGACCCGCTTGACGAAGTCCTTCTCGTCCGGCGGCGCGAGCCCGATGAGCGACCCGAGCCCCTGCAGGCCACGCAACAGCGCGTTCGTCGGCTCCTCGACGGTGAACTCGCTGCGCCAGCTGTCGGGACCGCGGAAGACCACGACGTCCCCGGGCTGCGGGTCGCGGAACCGGTATGTGATCTTGTCGACGAGCACGCGATCGTTCACGCAGCCCGTGCAGCCGTGCAGGGTGGTCTCCATCGACCCCGAGGGGATGACGTAGACCTTGGCCAGGAACGTCTGGATGAGGAAGGTCAGGACCAGCGCGACGACGACGAGGATCGGCAGCTCACGCCAGAACGTCGGCCGACGGCGCCGGCCGGGCTTCGTCGATCTGCCGCTCGCCGACGGCGCCGAGTAGCTCGAGGCCGGGCGCTCGGTCGGCGACGTGCCAAGCTGGCGCCGCCGCCGTGCGTTGCCCACGGGCCGTGTGGTGGAAGTCTCCGACGATGGCGGATCGACGATCGGCGGGATCGACTCCGTCGGCTCGTCGTCGAGCGGCTGGCGGGCCGCCGTCGCACGGGGCGGCGGACCACCGGGGCCCCGCCCGTCGTACGGCGGGACCGGGCGACCCGGCGAACGGGGCGCCGCCGTCGGGTCCGCCGGACCGTACCGGCGAGGCTGTGCCCGCCGGTCGTCGGGGAGCTCGGGTAGCGCCACGCGACGAGGCTACGTCAACCTCGGCAACCGTGGTCAGGACGCGGAGGTCGTCTCCCGCTTCTCCTTGATCTTCGCGGCCTTCCCGCGCAGCTCACGGAGGTAGTAGAGCTTCGCCCGACGGACGTCACCGCGGGTGAACAACTCGATCCGGTCGATGTTCGGCGAGTGCACCGGGAAGGTGCGCTCCACGCCGACGCCGAACGACACCTTGCGCACGGTGAAGGTCTCGCGGATACCCGCGCCCTGGCGGCGGATCACCACACCCTGGAAGATCTGGATGCGCGACCGGTTGCCCTCGATGACCTTGACGTGCACCTTGAGCGTGTCGCCCGGCCGGAAGGCGGGGATGTCGGAGCGCAGGGTCTGCGCGTCCAGGGCGTCCAGGGTGTTCATCGGGGGTCCGTCCTCGTCTGATTGCGGTCATGCGGGGGCGCCGCTCCACTCGTGGGGGTCGGCGCCCTGCGGACCCGACACTCAAGCGTCGGGCGCCGGCAACCCGTCCATAGTGCCAGACGGCGCATGCGCCGTGAAATCAGCCCTCGTCGACCGTTTACTCCACCTGCAGATCACCGCCTTGCTCCGCGGCGGCGTCGATCGGCAGGACACGCCTCGGATCGGCGAGCAGCGCCCGGTCCGCGGCGTCGAGCGTGTCGTCGGGAAGTGCGGCCAGCAGCTCGGGCCGGCGCGCCGCCGTCCGCTCCAGCGCCCGGTCACGGCGCCACCGCGCGATCGCGGCGTGGTTGCCGCTGCGCAACACCGCGGGAACCACGTGCCCCCGCCAGACCTCCGGCCGCGTGTAGGACGGACCCTCGAGCAACCCGTCGGAGAAGGAGTCCTGGGCGGCCGACTCGGGGTTGCCCAGCACTCCGGGCAGCAACCGGACGACCGCCTCGACCATCACCAGCACGGCCGCCTCGCCGCCGACGAGCACGTAGTCACCGATGCTCACCTCGTCGACCGGCATCCGGGCCGCCGCCTCGTCGACGACGCGCTGGTCGATGCCCTCGTACCGGCCGCATGCGAACACCAGCCGCTGCTCGGCCGCCCATGCCCGGGCGGTGGCCTGCGTGAACGGCCGACCGGCCGGGGTGGGCACGACCAGCCGCGGCGGCCGTGGATCGGCGGCGACGACGGCGTCGAGTGCCTCGCCCCACACCTGCGGCCGCATCACCATGCCGGGACCGCCACCGTAGGGGGCGTCGTCGACGGTCTGGTGCGCGTCATGGGTCCACGTGCGCAGGTCGTGGACGGCGAGGTCGATCAGGTTCCGCTCGAGCGCGCGGCCGAGCAGCGCCTCGCGCAGGGGCGCGAGGTAGGCCGGGAAGATCGTGACGACGTCGATGCGCACGGCGCCGATGCTCGCAGGGGGGTGCCCTCAGCCGGCGCGGCGGCCCCGCACCAGCTCCTCGACGATCACCCTCGCAGCGTCCAGCCGCACCCCCCGCGCCACCAGCACGTCGTGCGCGACGCCCCCGCCGCGCAACATCGCCAGCAGCATGTGCTCGGTGCCGATGTAGTTGTGCCCGAGGGCGATGGCCTCGCGCAGGGCCAGTTCCAGGGTCTTCTTGGACTCCTTGGCGAACGGGATGTGGCCACCCCACCGCCGGCCACGCGGCCGCCGGACCCGATCCAACGCGCCCGGACCGAACGCCTCCTCGACCCGGCGCCGGACCTCGTCGAGGTCGATGCCCAGCGCGGCGAGCGAGCTCGCATCCGACGTGCCGCCGGTCGCGTCGTTCGGGCGGTGCCGGTCCAGGTCCGCCCGGACGTCGGCGCCCCGCACCGAGAACCCCTCCAGCACCATCACAGCCAAGTTGTCCGGCACCGCGAACAGGGCGCGCAGCAGGTGCCCGGTGTCGATCGTGTCGTCCCCGCGCTCGCGCGCCTGCTGCTGCGCCAGCACGACGGCGGTGCGGGCCTTCTCGGTGAACCGCTCGAAGAACATGACCCTCCTCCCGAATCGCGAGCGAGCTACAGCCCGGAGCGGCGGTACTTCTTGTGCACCGCCTGCCTGCTGACCGCCAGGGCGTCCGCCACCTGCTGCCACGACCATCCCCGGGCACGCGCGTTGGCGACCTGCAGTTCCTCCAGCGACTCCAGGAGCCGCCGGAGGGCGGCGACCGCCGCGAGCCCGACGGCCGGGTCCCGACTCGACGCCGCTGCCGCGACCTTCGTCGCCTCGCTCATGGTGTCAACATAGGTTGACAGCGCGAGAACTGTCAACCTGGGTTGACACGCCGACCACAACAGAGGGCGCCCACCGCGGTGGGCGCCCTCTGTGTCGGCCCGAGTCTCCTAGTCCCCGCCCAGGGCGAGGTCGAGCAGCCCGTCAGGCGGGGTCAGCACCACCCGGCCGCCTTCCAGGTCCACCGTCGGCACGATCGCGCGCACGAACGGCACCAGCGCGTCGGGAAGGTCCGGGCGGGCCACGACCAGCAGCTCCCCGCCGGGACCGTGCACGATCTCCCGGACGGTTCCGACCGCTGTCCCGTCGGCGAGCTCCACTGCCAGGCCCTCGAGCTGGTGGACGTGGAACTCGTCCGGATCACCGGTCGGCGACAGCGTGGCGGCGTCGACGAGCAGCCGGCTACCGCGCAGGGCCTCGGCGGCGTCACGATCGGCCGCCTCGACGAAACGGACGAGCAGCCGGCCGGAGTGCGGCCGCGCCGACTCGACCGTCAGCCGTCCGGCGTCCGCACCGGCCGGCAGCCTCCGAGTGAGCACCGCTCCGGGGGCGAACCGCTGCTCCGGCGAGTCGGTGCGCACCGCGACGACCAGTTCCCCGCGCAGACCGTGCGCCCGTACGACGACCCCCACCAGCAGCGGTGCAGCCTCAGAGGGTGTCGAGACACCGGGTCCCGCGTCGTGGGGCACGCGGCGGTGTCCCCCCTCACCGATCCGTGTCGACGACATCCACCCGCACACCCCGGCCGCCGATGCCGTTCACCACCGTGCGCAGGGCGGTGGCCGTTCGTCCGCCGCGGCCGATCACCTTGCCCAGATCCTCGGGGTGCACCCGGACCTCGAGGGTCCGGCCACGCCGGTTGGTCACCAGGTCCACGCGCACGTCGTCCGGATGGTCGACGATGCCCCGGACCAGGTGTTCGAGAGCGTCCGCGAGCACACTCACGCGATCTCCTCGCTCAGGACTCGGCTCGCTCAGGACTCGGACGGGGCCTCAGCCGCGTCGTCCGCCTTCGGTCGCCGGTCGGCCTTCTTCCGCGGCGTGGTGGCCTCGGTGCTGGGCTCCTCGCCCGCCGCGGCGAGCGCAGCCTGGAACCGGGCCAGCTTGTCCAGCTTCTCCGGCTGCGGCTTGAGGGTGCCCTCGGCGCCGGGAAGGCCCTTGAACCGCTGCCAGTCGCCGGTGATCTCCAGGAGGTGCTGCACGGGCTCCGTCGGCTGAGCACCGACGCCGAGCCAGTACTGGGCGCGCTCAGAGTCGACCTCGATCAGGCTCGGCTCGTTCTTGGGGTGGTACTTGCCGATGGTCTCGATCGCCCGGCCGCTGCGCCGCGTGCGCGAGTCGGCGACGACGATGCGGTAGTACGGCTGGCGGATCTTGCCCAGCCTCATCAGCTTGATCTTGACGGCCACGCTGTCCGGTGCTCCTCGCTCGGGTGGTGCTCGTAGTCGGGTAGTCCTCGTTAGGGACAGCACAGCTCGCGTGGGGTTACGAGCCGCGTGGTCCTCGACATCTGGGTGGCCGCGGCACAGTAGAGGGCCGGCCGCGGGGCCGATCCACCATTGTGCCAGACGGCTCCTCGCCACGAGCAACCCACCAACGCACAGGTGGGACCGACGGTGAACGAGCTCAGCCCACCGCGGTCGGCAGCACACCGCCGATCGCCAGGGCGAGCACCACGCCCGGGAGCAGGTTGTTCACCTGGTGGGCGACGACGCTGGCGGCCAGCCGCCCGGTGCGCATGCGGGCCAGGGCGATCGGCAACGCGACGACGAACAGCAGGGGCGTGCGCGTGAACTCGAAGTGGGCGAGGGCGAACAGCAGCGTCGTCACCACGAACGGCACCCAGCGCGGCACCGCGTAGCGCTCCAACGCTCCCCACAGCAGGCCGCGGTAGACGATCTCCTCGCACAGCGGCGCCAGACCGACGACCACCAGCGCGACGCCCAACGCGGCGACCGGGCCCGCCCGCAGCCCCTCGAACACGTCGCCGACCGCCGAGCTGGCCTTCTCCGGACCCACCAGCACGACGTAGAGCAATGACGCCGGGATCGTGACGACGAGCCCGCCGATCCCGTACGCGAGACCGACCTTCACGTCGGGCCACGACCAGACGAGGCCGAGGTCGGCGCGGGGCCCGTTGCCCCGCAGCCGGGTGATGAGCACGGCGACCCCCGCCGCGAGCACGGTCGGCACGGCGAGGGCGACGGTGAGCGCGACGACGGAGACGGGCCCGCCGAGGAAGGCGAACCCGATCAGCATCGACACCCCGACGAACACGGCCTCGACGACGACGTAGGCGCCGATCCCCCACCGGTGCGTGCGCCGGGCCGGCGGCGTCGGACCGCCGACCTCGGACGGATCCGGAGGGCGCGGCGGCGGGACGGGCACCCCGACCGGAAGCGGGATCACGGCCGCGTCCTGGTCCTCGGACCGGCTGCGCTCCCCCTCGGGTGCCCCCACGCCGACGACGCTACCCGGCGCGGGGCCGCCGCCGGGACTCCGACGGGCCGCACTACCCGTCACCCCGGTCGCCGAACCCCTCCGTTGGGGGGTCGTGGGCCCCCGCAGCATCGGCTGCCGCGCCGCCCGGGGCGGCCCGACGATGACCTTCGTCGTCTTCGTCCACCCTGGACGCGGGCGACGACGGACTCGGAGGAACCGGGATGGACGAGAGCACGACGCCCCGCGGCACAGGGCGGCTGCGTCGGGCGGGGCGGCGCGCGGCGACCGCGCTCGCGGCGGTGCTCATGGTGGTGCTGGTCGCGCCGACGGCGTTCGCCGCCACGGGTGTGACCGTCAACGACACCGAGGGCCTCGCCGCGGTCGGGCCGACCAGCGCTGCGAACGGCTTCCCCACCTGGTACGCCGACAAGGCCAACGCCCGCCTGGAGCCCTAGCCCTGCCTCGACGGCGACAACCCGCTGTGCGGGTTCCTCCCCTGCGACATCCCGGACACGACCAGGCAGATCGCCTTCCCGGCCAACTTTCCCGACGAGTTCTTCTACTTCCTCGCCGGCGCCGAGCTGGCGCTGCCGGGCGGCGGCCGCGCGGTGCTCACCAGCGGCCTCGAGGCGGCGTTCCTGACCGCGGTCCAGCCCGGCGACCAGGTGACCTTCACCGGATCACGTTCAAGCACCCCTACGGTGAGCTGACCATCCTCACCGACGGGACGGGGGCGGGACGCCTGGTCCGCGACATCGCGCCGTCCGTCGGCAACTTCTCGCTGGCGCTGGGCGGCGACGTCGGCCCGTTCCTCAAGTGAACCGGAACCGACGCTCCGGCCGGCTACGTCGGCGATCCCGGCGTCCCGCACACGGTGACCGGCGGCCCGAAGCGCAACACCTTCGAGATGTGGAACGGCGCGGCCCAGGTCGCCACCACCGACCAGTTCACGATCCAGGGCGAGATCGCCACAAACCACGGGGGGGGTCACCGCCGACGCCGCGGTGGTCAACGGCGGCTTCGTCGACGTCTTCGCCATGTCGGAGAGCGCCGCGCTGCACGTCGACGGCCAGGCAGGCAAGTTCGTCGACACGCTCATGTCGCACGATCCGAACAGCACCCGCTTCCACGCCCGGCTCGCGGTCACCGCGGGCCAGCAGGTGACGTCGGAGAAGGTCGTGATCAACCAGGACAACCCGCAGAGCTCTGCCACGGTCGACGTCCGGGCGGTCTCGGTCACCCAGGCGAACTACGACGGCACGACGCTGACGGTCGCCGCGACCCGTGGCCGACCCGACGAAGTACCCGCTGGGTGGACGCGGGCGGCACCGTCGGCACCTTGGCGTCGGCGGCACCGGTCGGCTTCCCGCTCGCCGCGCCCCCGGGGACGATCACCGTCTCCTCCGGCGCACTCAAGGCCACCGCGCCGGTGACGATCACGGGCGGTCCGGGCTCCCCGACGGGGACGACCGCACCGCCGGCGGGCCCGGTCGTCGGGCCGGTCTGCGACCCGAGCCCCTTCGATCTCCGCAGCCGCACCACCATCACGGCCGGGACGAAGCTGATCATCGTGAGCAACACCGGCGGCAAGCTCGTCATCACCGCCTGATTCTGAGCACCGATCCGAGGGCTCCGTCGCCGGCTGCGACGGGGCCCTCGGCCGCGGCTCAGGGACGGTACGGGCGACCGCGCAGCAGCACCAGCTCCGGGTGGCGCAGCGCCCCGGGGTCGGCGCGCGGATCGTCGCGGTAGGCGATCAGGTCCGCAGGCGCCCCGGGCGCCACCCCCGGCCGGCCCAGCCACGCCCGCGCCCGCCAGCTCGCCGCGCCCAGCGCGTCGGGCACGCCGGCCGCGTGCAGCGCCGCGACCTCGTCCGCGATCCGGCCGTGCCGGATGCCGCCGCCCGCATCCGTGCCCGCGTAGACCCCTACCCCGGCCTCGACGGCGCGCCGGACGACGTCGCGGGCGCCGGCGTACAGCTCGCGCATGTGCGCGGCATAGCTCGGGAAGCGGTGCGCGCCGTCGGCGATGCCGGGGAAGTTCTCGATGTTGATCAACGTGGGGACGAGCGCGGTGCCGCGGCGGGCCATCTCGTCGATGAGGTCGTCGGTCAGCCCGGTGCCGTGCTCGATGCAGTCGATCCCCGCACCGATCAGCCCGGGCAGCGCGTCGGTCCCGAAGACGTGGGCGGTCACCCGGGCGCCCTCGACGTGCGCCGCGTCGATCGCCGCCGCCAGCACGTCGTCCGGCCACAGCGGGGCGAGGTCGCCGACCTCCCGGTCGATCCAGTCACCCACCAGCTTGACCCAGCCGTCACCGGCCCGCGCCTGCTCGCGCACCGCGTCCGGCAGTAGCGCGGGGTCGTCGAGCTCGACGCCGAGACCCGGGATGTAGCGCTTGGGCCGCCCGAGGTGCCGGCCGGCCCGGACGATCTCCGGCAGGTCCGCGCGGTCCTGCAGCGGCCGGGTGTCGACCGGGGAGCCGCAGTCGCGGATCAGCAGCGTGCCCGCGTGGCGGTCCGTCTGCGCCTGGACGGCGGCCTCGTCGAGCGGCACCGCCCCGTGCGGCCCGATCCCGACGTGGCAGTGGGCGTCGACCAGCCCAGGCACGAGGAAGCCGCCGTCGACCAGCGCCTGCGCGCCGGGAAGCGGGCCGTCGACGAACCGCGGACCGTCGACGAACAGCTCCGCCTCGCGCCCTCCGTCAGGACCCAGCAGCGTGCCGCAGAGGCGGTACACGCGCTACTTGCCCTTGGGGAACTTCAGCTTCGAGGGGTCGAAGCCGGGCGGGAGCTGGTCCATCCCGCCCAGGCCGGGGGGCAGCTCGCGCAGGCTCGGCGGCAGCGCCGAGAGGTCCGGCATCCCCGCGGGCGTGCGCGCCCCCGGACGCGCGACCGGCTTGCCCTTCGTCCCCTTCTTGCCCTTCCGGCTCTTCGCGAGGCGCTTGGTGGCGCTGCGGCTGCCGAACCCGAATTGGCCCGCCATCTGCTTCATCATCTTGCGGGCCTCGAAGAACCGGTTGACGAGGTCGTTGACGTCGCCGACCGCCACGCCCGACCCGTTCGCGATGCGCAGCCGCCGCGAGCCGTTGATGATCTTCGGATCCGCCCGCTCGGCGGGGGTCATGCCACGGATGATCGCCTGCAGCTTGTCGAGCTGGCGGTCGTCGACCTGCGCGAGCTGGTCCTTCATCTGGTTCGCGCCAGGCAGCATGCCCAGGATGTTGCCGATCGGGCCCATCTTGCGGATGGCGAGCATCTGCTCGAGGAAGTCCTCCAGCGTCAGCTCGCCCGTGCCGATCTTGGCCGCGGTCTTCGCCGTCTGCTCGGCGTCGAAGTGCTGCTCGGCCTGCTCGATCAGCGTGAGCAGGTCACCCATCCCGAGGATGCGGCTGGCCATCCGGTCCGGGTGGAAGACGTCGAAGTCCGCGAGCTGCTCGCCGTTGCTTGCGAACAGGATCGGCTCGCCCGTGACCTGCCGAACCGACAGCGCGGCACCACCGCGGGCGTCACCGTCCAGCTTGGTAAGCACCACACCGGTGAACCCGACCCCGTCGCGGAACGCCTCGGCCGTGGCCACGGCGTCCTGGCCGATCATCGCGTCCACGACGAACAGGGTCTCGTCCGGCTGCACGGCGTCGCGGATGTTCGCGGCCTGCGCCATCAGCTCGGCGTCCACGCCGAGCCGGCCCGCGGTGTCGACGACCACGATGTCGTAGTGCTTCTCGACGGCGTGCGCGACGCCACGGCGGGCGACGTCGACCGGGTCGCCGACACCGTTGCCGAGTTCGGTCTGCTGACCGGTCGCTGACGCGCCCGGCTCTGTCCGATGACCGGTCGCTGACGCGCCCGGCTCTGTCCGATGACCGGTCGCTGACGCGCCCGGATGTGGTGCGAACGTGGGCACCCCGGCCCGCTCGCCGACGATCTGCAGCTGGGTGACGGCATTGGGCCGCTGGAGGTCACAGGCCACCAGCAGCGGCGTGTGGCCCTGGTTCTTGAGCCAGCGCGCGAGCTTGCCGGCCAGGGTCGTCTTGCCGGAGCCCTGCAGGCCCGCGAGCATGATCACCGTGGGCGGCTCCTTGGCGAACCGCAGCCGTCGGGTCTCGCCGCCCAGGATGTTGACCAGCTCGTCATTGACGATCTTGACGACCTGCTGCGCGGGGTTGAGCGCACCCGAGACCTCGGCGCCCTTGGCCCGCTCCTTGATCCGGTTGATGAAGGAGCGCACCACAGGCAGCGCGACGTCCGCCTCCAGCAGCGCGATGCGGATCTCGCGCGCGGTGGCGTCGATGTCGGCGTCGGAGAGGCGGCCTTTGCCGCGCAGGTCGCGCAGGGCCCCGCTGAGCCGGTCGGAGAGGGTGTCGAACACGCCTCCGAGCCTACTGTGAGCTGCGGGCGTCCAGCACGAGTCCCGCCCGGACGGCCGGACGCCCGGCCACGACCACCGTCCGCCAGGCCGCCGCGCGCCCGGCCCGCAGCGCGGCGGTCGCAGCCTCGGCCCGACGGGCGTGCCTGGCGAACGAGCCCGATGGCACGACCCGCCCGCGCTCACGCTGGCCGCGCAACGCCTCGTCGGGGTCGACATGCAACCAGAGCAGGTGCGCGGTGCGCCCGGTCAGCGCGGCCAGCAGCGCGACGGCAGTCCGCAGGGCCGTCGACGTCGCGGGCAGGTGCACCACGACGGTGGGCACGCCCGAGCAGGCGGCCTGGACGGCGGCGAGGCGGTGCCGCAGATGCACCAGTCCTCGGTAGCGGCGGTACGGCAGGCGCGGGAACCGGCGAGCCAGCGCGGCGCGGTGTTCATCGGAGTCGAGGACGACGAGGCCCGGTCGCCGCGGCAGGCCGGCGAGCAACGTCGACTTGCCTGCCCCGGGAATCCCGGCGACGAGCACGAGCCCCCGTCCGGGTACCGCCAGCCGGATCGGGGCCGCCGGGCCGCCCGCGGAACGGGCCCGGGCGACCCGCGGCGCCGGGACGGCGGGCACCGGCAGCTCGAGGGTGGTCACGCGGGGTCAACGTCCGGTACGCCCGGTTCGTTCCGGGGATCGGTGTGATCCGCGGCCGCGGGTCGTCAGGGTCGGCGGCGCAGCCATGGACGCCCGCCGACCCGGATCACCCCCGACCCACCGCCGCGAGCACCGCCGACTCGATCTCGCGCCGCCGCTGCGCGGACGGGCCCTCGTCGCTGCGCTGCGGGCACAGCAGGCCGAAGGAGTCGACCACCGAGACCCCGAGCGTCGCCACCCGCGCCCATCGGACGTGCACGTCGCACTCCTCCAGCGCCGCCGCCACCCGGTGCAGCATCCCGATGCGGTCCGTCGCGCGCAACTCCAGCACCACCCCGCCGGTCACCTCGTCGTCGAACCACAGAACCCTGGCGGGGGCGGCGACCTCCCCCGGCGGCAGCATCGGGGCGTAGTCGCGCTCCTTGCGGGCGAGCGCCTCGCCGAGGGCGAACGTGCCGTCGAGAACACGGCCCAGCTCCGCCCGCAGCAGGGCAGCGTCGGGGAGGCCGCCGAAGCGCGGCGACACCGTGAACCGCAGCACCGCGACCGGCCGGCCGGCGCCCTCCCCCTCGCCCTCCGCCACCACGGTCTCCAGCTCGGCCGCGTGCACTTCCAGCGAGTGCAGGGCGAGCACCCCCGCCGCGGCCGAGAGCACACCCCGGCGGTCTGCGACCACGACGAGCACCGTGGCCGGGTTGCGCCCGCTGAACCGGACCTGCAGGCGGCCACCGGCGGCGACCGCCGCCACCACGTCCGGGGCGACGGGTTCGGAGGGGACGCGGCCGATCCGTTCCCCGGCCAGTGCGGCCCGGCAGCGGCGACCCAGTTCGGCCAGCAGCGACCGCTTCCACGGACTCCACACACCCGGCCCGGTGGCCAGCGAGTCCGCCTCGGCAAGGGCCTCGAGCAGGTCCAGCAGCAGGCCCGGACCGCCCTCGACCTTGCGGGCCCCATCGGTGCCGGCGAGGGTGTCGACGACACGGGTGATCGTCGCCGGGTCGTCGAGGTCGCGGCGCGTCGCGGTGTGCGGCAGCAGCAGATGGTGGGCGACCATCGCCCCGAGCAGCGCGACGTCGGGCTCGGAGAACCCGAGCCGGCGCGCGACCTGCCGGGTGACCGACTCACCGACCACCGAGTGGTTGCCTCCGCGGCCCTTGCCGATGTCGTGCAGCAGGGACCCGACCAGCAACAGGTCGGGGCGGGCCACCCGGGTGGTGAGCCGGGAGGCGAAGGCCGCGGCCTCGACCAGATGCCGGTCGACGGTCCAGATGTGCGCGCGGTCGCGGGGCGGCAGGTCGCGCACCGCACCCCACTCGGGGAACAGTCGCCCCCACAGGCCGGTGCGGTCGAGCGACTCGACGACGTCGACGAGGGCGCGCCCGGCGCCCAGGAGCGACAGCAGCTCGTCCAACGCCGCACGTGGCCAGGGTTCCCGCAGCTCGGGGGCCGTGTCGGCGAGGTGGTGCAGGGTGCCTGCCGCCACCGGCAGCCCGGTGCGGGCGGCCGTCGCGGCCACGCGCAGCACCAGCGCCGGGTCGCGGCCGGCCGCCGCGTCGCGGGCCAGCGCCACCTCTCCGAGGTGCTCGACGACGCCCGCGGCGAGCGGGCGGCGCACCGGGAGGCGGCGCAGTGCGGCCAGGCCCCGGCGGGGCAGCGCGGAGCGGGCTGAGCGCAGGCCCACCTCCGCGGCGAACGCGATGGCGCGCGCGGCGCCCGACAGCGCCCGGGCCAGGTCGAACCGGTCGCCGATCTCCAGTATCGACGCCACCTCGTCGGCGTCCTGGGCGCGCAGGACGTCGCGAGGGCGCCCGGCGAGGCGGTGCAGCTCCGTGCGGACGTCGAGCAGGAGGTCACGTGCCTCCAGGACGTCGCGTCCGGGGCGGTCGAGCAGCTGGGCCGCAGCGAGCGCGTCGATCAGGTGCACGTCGCGCAGCCCGCCGTGGCCGTTCTTCAAATCGGGCTCGACGCGGTGGGCGATCTCCCCCACCTTCGTCCAGCGGTCGCGGGTGACCTCGGCGAGCTCGTCGAACCGGCCGCGGATCCCCGCCCGCCAGGCGTGCCGGACGGCGCTGCGGACGGTGTCGGACAGCCCGGCGTCGCCGGCGATGTGGCGGGCTTCCAGCAGCCCCAACGCGGCGCGCAGGTCCGTCGCCGCGACCTGCACGGCCTGTCCGGGGGTGCGCACGGAGTGGTCGAGCCCGACCCCGGCGTCCCACAGCGGGTACCACATCTGCTCGGCGAGACGCTCGATGTCCTTGCGGCCGTCGTGCAGCAGCACGAGGTCGAGGTCCGAGTACGGCGCGAGCTCGCGCCGGCCCAGCGCGCCGACCGCGACCAGCGAAGCGCGGTCCGTGAGGCCGATCGCCTGCGCGTGCGAGGAGAGCCAGAAGTCGTTCAGGTCCACCAGTGCCGCGCGCAGCGCCGCAGGGGTGAGCCGGCGCCGGCCGCCCGCCTGGGCCAGCAGGACCGCCCTGGCCCGCACGAGATCCTTGCCCCGAACGAGGTCTTCGCCCCGGACGAGGTTCTGCGCGGACGTCGGCGTCGCTGGCCCCGGCCCCGGACCGGTGCCCTCCGGGTTCATCGGCCCTCGATGCATCGGGGTCACAGCGCGTCGGCACCCCGCTCCCCGGTCCGTACGCGGACCAGCGTCTCGACCGGTGTCACCCACACCTTGCCGTCGCCGATCTTTCCGGTGCGCGCCGCCTTCAGGACGGCGTCGACGACCCGGTCCACCGCGGCGTCGTCGACGACCAGCTCGACGCGCACCTTGGGTACGAAGTCGACGTGGTAGTCCGCGCCCCGGTAGAACTCGGTGTGTCCGCGTTGCCGACCGTAGCCCGATACCTCACCGACCGTCATCCCCGCCACGTCGACGAGTTCCAGTCCGGAGCGCACGTCGTCCAGCGCAAAGGGCTTGAGGATCGCGGTCACGAGCATCATCGGGCAGGCTCCTTCGCCGATGTGGGGGACGGATCGAGCGTCAGACGACGGAGCCCGCCGCACCGGGATGGTGCGGCGGGCCCCGGTCGCGCCGGCGGAGGTGGTGTGCGCCCCGCCGGTGTCAACGGTGTCTGCGAGACCGTCTCAGACGGCGTCGCTGCCGCGCTCGCCCGTGCGGACACGGATGACGTTGTCGACCGGGGTCACCCAGACCTTCCCGTCACCGATCTTGCCCGTGCGGGCGGACTCGACGATGGCGTCGACGACCTTGTCCGCGAGGGTGTCGTCGGCGACGACCTCCACCCGGACCTTCGGCACGAAGTCGACGGAGTACTCCGCACCCCGGTAGACCTCCGTGTGCCCCTTCTGACGGCCGTAGCCCTGCACCTCGCTCACGGTCATGCCCAGCACCCCGATCTGCTCGAGGGCACCCTTGACGTCCTCCAGGACGAACGGCTTGACGATCGCCGTGACCAGCTTCATGTCGCTCAGCTCTCCTTGCTCGCGTGGGCGGGGACGTGAGCGGCGGCCGCCGGGGTCGCGGCGTCCGGACGCGGCGTGCCCGAACCACCGATGTTGCGCAGGGTGGAGAAGTCGTACGCCGACTCAGCGTGCTCGTTCTCGTCGATGCTCTCGGCCTCGGCCTCGTCGGAGACCCGGAAGCCGATCGTCTTCTTCAGGATGAGACCCAGGATGAAGGTGATCACGAACGAGTAGAGCAGCACTGTGAACGCGGCCACCGCCTGCTTGCCGAGCTGGGTGAGCCCACCGCCGTAGAACAGGCCGTCAGCGCCGGCCGAGTTCACGCTCGCGGTGCCGAAGAAACCGATGAGCAGGGTGCCGGCGAGCCCGCCGACGAGGTGGACGCCGACGACGTCGAGCGAGTCGTCGAACCCGAAGCGGAACTTGAGGGCCACGGCGAGCGCACACAGTGCGCCGGCGATGAGACCGATCGCGATCGCGCCCAGCGGGGCCACGTAGCCCGCGGCCGGGGTGATCGCGACCAGACCGGCGACGGCACCGGACGCGGCACCCAGGGTGGTGGGCTTCCCGTCGCGGATCTGCTCCACGACGATCCAGCCGAGCAGCGCCGCCGACGTGGCGATCATCGTGTTGGTGAACGCGACGGAGGCGAGGTCTCCTGCGGTGAGCGCGGAGCCGGCGTTGAAGCCGAACCAGCCGAACCACAGCAGGCTCGCACCGAGCAGCACGAACGGCAGGTTGTGCGGGCGCATGGGCTCGCGTGGCCAGCCGCGGCGCTTGCCGAGAACGATGGCCAGCGCGAGGCCGGCGGCGCCGGCGTTGATGTGGACGGCCGTGCCGCCCGCGAAGTCCAGCGCACCCAGCTTGTTCGCGTTGGCGATCCAGCCGCCGACCGAGTCCGCCGCGATGAACCCGTCGAACGAGAACACCCAGTGCGCCACCGGGAAGTAGACGATGGTCGCCCACAGGACGACGAACAGGCTCCAGGTCCAGAACTTCGTGCGGTCCGCGATCGCGCCCGAGATCAGCGCGGGGGTGATGACCGCGAACATCAGCTGGAACATGCAGAAGGCCAGAACGGGGATCGCGTTCGGGCCGGGCCACGGCACCGCCCCGTCTCCCGTGCCGGCGAACCCGGCGAGCTGGCCGACGGTGTTGGCGAGTCCTGCGAACTGCAGGTTGCCGATCAGGCCCGCGCCGCCGACGTCATTGCCGAACGAGAGGCTGAACCCGTACAGCGCCCACAGGATGCCGACGATGCCGAGGCACACGAAGTTCAGCATCAGCATGTTCAGCACGCTCTTGCTACGGACCATTCCGCCGTAGAAGAACGCCAAACCGGGCGTCATGAGCATCACGAGCGCGGCGCTCGCGAGAACCCATGCGGTATCTCCAGGGCTTACCACATTTCCCTCCTACGGGATCGGCCGAGTTGGAGGGAATCGTCGGGGTGGCATGTTTCCACAGCACGCGGGGGATGTTTCCCGTGGGTGAACGCAGCGCTGATCAAGGTTACGTCCACGTTACTCACGGCGGGGGTGTAACCCACGACACGGTGAGGTGACGAACCGTCGGCGAAGAGTATCAGGAGGGTAACGCAGCGTCAGAGGCCGGCGTCACGTCAGCAGCGCGTCCACGTAGGCCGCCGGCTCGAACGGCGCGAGGTCGTCCGGGCCCTCGCCGAGCCCGACCAGCTTCACCGGGACACCCAGCTCGCGCTGCACACGGAAGACGATCCCGCCCTTCGCCGTGCCGTCGAGCTTGGTCAGCACGATGCCGCTCACGTCGACGACGTCGCCGAAGACCCGAGCCTGGGTGAGCCCGTTCTGACCGGTCGTCGCGTCGAGCACGAGCAGCACCTCGTCGACCTCGGCCTGCCGGGACACCACCCGCTTCACCTTGCCCAGCTCGTCCATCAGGCCGGTCTTGGTGTGCAGGCGACCTGCGGTGTCGAGCAGCACGGCGTCTGCCCCCTCGGCCGAGCCCTGCTTGACCGCGTCGAACGCGACGCTCGCCGGGTCCGCACCCTCGGGGCCGCGCACGACGGTCGCCCCGGCACGCGCACCCCAGGTGCCGAGCTGCTCGGCGGCGGCGGCGCGGAACGTGTCGGCGGCACCCAGCACCACGTGCCGGCCGCCCGCGACGAGCACCCGGGCGAGTTTCCCCGTGGTGGTGGTCTTACCGGTGCCGTTGACACCGACGATGAGCAGCACGGCGGGACGTCCGTCGTGCGGGAGGGCGCGGACCGAGCGGTCCAGCTCGGGACGCAACGCCTCGGTGAGGACGTCGCGGAGGAGCTGGCGGGCCTGCGCCGGGGTACGGACGGCACGCCGGGCGAGCTCGAGGCGCAGGGTCTCGACCAGCTCGGCGGTCATCTCGGGGCCGAGGTCGGCCTGCAGGAGGGTCGTCTCGACGTCTTCCCACGACTCCTCGTCCAGCTCACCGGCGCCGAGCAGGCCGAGCAAGCCCTGTCCGAACCCGGACCGGGACCGGGCGAGCCGCCCCCGCAACCGGTCCAGTCGGCCCTCGGCGGGCTCGATGGCCTCAGTCGGGGCGGCGTGCGTCGTGGGTGCCGGAGCGGCGGCCGCCGGGGATTCCGACGGTGCCGCCGTCGGCGATGTGGCGGGCGGTGCGACGGGGGGCGCGGTCGGCGCGGCGGCCGGGGGCGCGGCGGCCGGGGGCGATGCGGTCGGCGGCGCTGGGGGCGATGCGGTCGGCGGCGCCAGCGTCGGGGAGGTGCCGTTGGCGGATCGGGGCTCGTCCGTGCGCGGGGGCGCCGGCGGGTAAGGGGTTGTCGGCAGGCTGCGCCTCGACCGGTCCGGCGCCGTCGGAGCCGCGCTTCCCGCAGCCGTGTCCGGGGCCGCCGTGTCCGGGGCCGCCGTGTCCGGGGCCGCCGTGTCCGGGGCCGCCGTGTCCGGGGCCGCCGTGTCGGCGGCCGCATCCGGGGTTGCCGTTCCGGTGCCGGGAGCGGTGGACGGGGTCACCTGAGCTGCGGTGTCCGCGGCGGGCGGGCGGCGCTCGGGAGCGACGGTGTTGGAGGGCGGTTCCGCGGTGTCCGGGACGGGCGGCGCAGGCTCCCGCGTACGCGGGGACGCACTCGCCGGCGGTTCCACGATCGGCGCACCGGGCGGTGGGGTGCCGAGCGGAGCCTCTTCGGGCGCGATGCCGAGCCCACCAGGCGGCGGCGCGATCTCCGGAGCCTGTTCCGGCGGGACTGCGGGACCAGCGGGCGCCGGCGCGACGGGCGCCCGATCCGTCGGTGCGGCGGGCGCCGGGGAGCCGGCCGAGAAGGAGAACCCGCTCTCTGCCTTGTAGGTCCCGCCCTTCCGGGGCGACGGCGGGCCGGCCTCCTGCTCGAGCTGCTCGGTCTCGCGCAGGCTGATCCGGCGCTGTCGGCGCAGCACCAGGCCGAGCGCGACGGCGATCAGGAGTACCGCCACGACGACCGCGACGAGGATCCACATGGTCTGCGTGGTCACGCCACCACCCTGTCACGCGCGACGCGCCGCGGCTGCCCCGGATCCGGAGGCATCACCGTGCCGGTGCGACGGCCGCTGTCGCACATCCCATCCACCCGTCGCACGTGCTGCAGCAGGTGCGACAACCCCGCGGGATGTGCGACAGCTGCGGCGGGAGGTGCGGCAGCACGCGTGGTTACCCCAGGGCGTGTGCGACAGCACCGGCAGGGGTGCGGCCGGCGCGCTACGCGGTCAGGAGGCGGCGGGCTCGGCGGCGCGCAGGCGCTGGGAGATCACGGTCGTGATGCCGTCGCCGCGCATGGAGACGCCGTACAGTGCGTCCGCGACCTCCATCGTGGGCTTCTGGTGGGTGATGACGATCAGCTGCGACGCCTCGCGCAGCTCCTCCATCAGCGAGATCAGGCGCCGGAGGTTGACGTCGTCCAGCGCGGCCTCGATCTCGTCCAGAACGTAGAACGGCGACGGCCGGGCCCGGAAGATCGCGACCAGCAGGGCCATCGCCGTCAGCGACCGCTCGCCGCCCGACAGCAGCGACAGCCGCTTGACCTTCTTGCCTGGCGGGCGCGCCTCGACCTCGATGCCGGTGGTCAGCATGTCCGAGGGGTCGGTGAGGAGCAGCCGGCCCTCACCGCCGGGGAACAGCGTGGCGAACACCGTCTCGAACTCGCGCGCGACGTCCGTGTACGCCTCGGTGAAGACCGCGAGGATCTTGTCATCGACCTCGCGGACGACCGTCAACAGGTCTCGCCGGGTGTTCTTCAGGTCTTCCAGCTGGGTGGACAGGAACCGGTAGCGCTCCTCCAACGCGGCGAACTCCTCCAGTGCCAGCGGGTTGACCCGGCCCAGCAGCGCGAGGTCCTTCTCCGCCCGAGCGGCCCGGCGCTGCTGCGTGGCGCGGTCGTAGGGCATGGGCGGAGGCGCCACGACGTCCTCCCCGCGCTCGCGGGCCGCCTCGTACTCCGCCGTCTCCGCCGCCGACGCCCCGACGGGCACGAGCGGCCCGTACTCGTCGACGAGGTCGTCCGCGGCCAGGCCGTGGTCGTCGAGCACCTTGGCGGTGAGCGCCTCCAGCCGGGCCCGCGACTGCGCACGCAGCACCTCGTCCCGGTGCACGGTGTCGACGAGCTTCTCGAGCAGCACGGTGAGCCGGTTTGACGTGGTGCGCACCTCGGCCAGGGCGCGCTCCCGCTCGGCGCGGGCGGCGTTCGCGGCGTCGCGCTCGACGGCCGCGGCGGACAGCGACTCGGCGATGGCGGCGCAGGCCGTCTCCCCGGCCGAGACGACGATCCCGGCAATCCGGGCGCCGCGCTCCCGGGCGGCGCGGGCCGCTGCGGCCCGTGCCCGGGCCTGGCGCTCGGCCGATGCCTGGCGCCGCAGCGACTCCGCGCGGCCGGCGATCGCCCGGGCGCGTTCCTCGGCCGTACGCAGCGCCAGTCGGGCCTCGACCTCCTCGGCGCGCGCGCCGGCCAGGGCGTGCGCGGCGGCGTCCCGAATCCCGGTGTCCGGCTCGTCGTCGACGGGTTCGTCCTCCGCTACCGCGAGCCGCTGCTCAGCGGCCTCCAGCGTGAGCAGCGCATCGGAGCGCTTCGCCTCGACCGCGTCGCGCCGCGTCCGCAGCCGCTCGGCCTCGGCGCCGGCCGACCGCACGGCCTGCTCCAGCCGGCCCAGCCGGGCCGCGGCGGCGTTCGCCCGCCGCTCCGCGGCCGCACGGGCCTCCCGCACCGCGTTCAGGTCGGCCAGGCGCCCCGCCTCCTCGGCCCGCGCACCCTCCAGCGCCGGCCGCAGTCGGGTCAGCTCCTCCTCCACGCCGTCGCGGGCTGTCACCGCCTCGTCCACCGCGGCCTGCACGTCCAGCGCGCTCGCCCCGGCGCCGGAGCCACCCGAGGCCCGCCCGGCCGCGAGCACGTCACCCTCGACGGTGACCGCCGTGAAGCCGGCGGCGGCCACGATGCGCGCGGCGTCCAGGTCGTCCACGACCACGACGTCGTGCAGCGCCCGGCGCAGCGCCGGGGCCAGCATTCCGGGCGCGCGGACCAGCTCCGCGGCCCATCTGCCGGCCGGCGCGGCTCCCTCGGCGGCGCCGACCGGCACGCTCGCCTCGACACTCCGGCGCCCGTCCGTCCGTGCACCCACCGACCCGGCGTCCGGGTGAGCCGCTCCGGCGCCGCCCGCCGCCGTGCCGGCGCGCTCGCCCGACGGGGACCCTCCGTCCCCGATGTGGCCCGATCCGCCCGCCGCGCCGCCGGCCGTCCCGACGACCAGCGAGGCACGTCCGGCGTCAGTGGCGCGCAACAGGCGCAGGGCGGCGACCGCGGCGTCCTGCGACTCCACAGCCACGGCATCCGCCAGCTCCCCGAGTGCGGCCGCGACGGCGGTGCGGGCGTCCGGCTCTACCGTGACCAGCCCGGACAGCGCTCCCAGGACCCCGTCCGGCCGGCCGTCGCCGAGCAGCGCGCCCGACCCGTCGCGCCTGGCCAGGCCGACCGAGAGCGCCTCCACCCGCGCCCGCCAGTGCGCCCGCTGCTGCTCGGCGGCCCGCTCGGCCGCCACCAGCTCGCGCACGCGGGCCCGCGCGGCGTCGTGCGCCTGCGCCGCCTCGGCGACCCGCTCGCCGAGGCCGTCGTCGGCCTCGGCGTCGACCCCGGTCGCCTCGCGGGCGCCCTCGAGCTCGTCGCGCGCTTCGCGGGTGCGCGCGTCCGCCTCGCCCAGCGCCTCGGACAGCCGCTCGATCTCCTCGGCGTTCGCCGCGACGCCGCTGCGCAACGCCTCCGCCCGGCCGGCCAGCGTCGCGAGCCCGGCGCGGCGGTCGGCCAGGGCCCGGACCGCGGCCAGGTGGGCCCGTTCGGCGGCCGCGAGCGTCGCCTCGTGCTCGGCCCGCACCTCCAGCACCTCCGCGAGCCGCTGCCGGGCGTCCGCCACGGCCTCGACCAGCTCCGCCTCCTGCTCGGCGACGATCTCGGCCTCGGCCTCCAGCTCGTCCGGGTCGCGCCCCGGCGACCGCGCGTCAGCAGCGTCCGCGAGGTGCCGCGCGCGCTCCTGCGCCAGCCCGACGGTGCCCCGCAGGCGCTCGGCCAGCGTCGAGAGCCGGTACCAGGTGTCCTGTGCGGTCGCGAGCCTCGGCGCGTCCTGGGCCAGCGCGTCCTCCAACCGCTGTTGCTCGGCGCGGGCGACGGCGAGCTGCTCCTCGACCTCGAGGCGGCGGGCCCGGGCGACCGCCTCGTCCGCCTCCTCGCGGGCCAGCTCGCCGCGCAGGGTCACGAGGTCGTCCGCGGCCAGCCGCAGGCGCGCGTCGCGCAGTTCGGACTGCACCGCCTGGGCCCGCCGGGCGATCTCCGCCTGCCGCCCCAGCGGCTTGAGCTGGCGGCGCAGCTCGGCCGTGAGATCCGTCAACCGCGTGAGGTTGGCCTGCATCGCGTCCAGCTTCCGCAGCGCCTTCTCCTTGCGCTTGCGGTGCTTCAGGACACCTGCGGCCTCCTCGATGTAGGCGCGCCGGTCCTCCGGGCGCGACTGCAGCACGGAGTCGAGCTGGCCCTGCCCGACGACGACGTGCAGCTCGCGACCGATACCCGAGTCGCTGAGCAGCTCCTGGATGTCGAGCAGCCGACACGCCGTGCCGTTGATCTCGTACTCCCCCGCGCCGTCCCGGAACATCCGGCGGGTGATCGAGACCTCGGAGTAGTCGATCGGCAGCGCGCCGTCCCCGTTGTCGATCGTCAGCGTGACCTCGGCGCGGCCCAGCGGGGCCCGACCCGACGTGCCGGCGAAGATGACGTCTTCCATCTTCCCGCCCCGCAGCGCCTTCGCGCCCTGCTCACCGAGCACCCAGCTGATCGCGTCCACCACGTTGCTCTTGCCCGAGCCGTTCGGGCCCACGACGCAGGTGATCCCCGGCTCCAGGCGCAGGGTGGTGGCCGAGGCGAAGGACTTGAAGCCCTTCAGCGTGAGGCTCCTCAGATGCACGCGCGCTCCCCCGACCGGCCCGCCACTTCCCGTCCATGGCTGTGGGAAGGCTAACGCGTGTCCTGTGGATCAACGCCGCAGCGGAGCAAGGCGGAGAGCGACAGGTGGAATGACCAGCGGGGCGGTCCGACACTTCCGGCAAGCTCAGCCCTCGACGAAGCCCCGGAGATCACCTCGGGCGTCCGTCCACTGCTCGACGACCTGCCGGACGGCGCCGGGTGCGCGCCCGCCGCGCAGGGCCGCGAGCAGTGCCTCGCACGCCGCCCGGTCCCCTTCGGCGACGACGGCCACCCGCCCGTCGGTCAGGTTGCGGGCCGAGCCCACGAGGCCGAGCTCGAGCGCCCGCGACCGGGTCCACCAGCGGAAGCCCACGCCCTGGACGAAGCCCTCCACCCAGACGGTGAGGCGAACGAGATCGCCTGTGCTCCCCCGGTCCGTGCTCCCCCGGTCCGTGCTCCCCCGGTCCGTGCTCCCCCGATCGGTGCTCACAGTCCCGCGACGGTACCCGGTCGCCCCGGGCCGGGACGGATCGGACGTCCAGGACGATGGCACGCGCCGACCCGGTGGTGGTCCCGGTCGCGGCCTACGCTCGGCCCGGAACGGGGGTGGGCCGGTGTCGGTGGTGGACAGCGCGATCTACGTCGACGGCCGCCGCAAGCTGGCTCCGTCGTCGCTGGACACCGCGTTCGACGCGCTGCGCAGCTGTCCCGACGACGGCCGCAGCTTCGCCTGGATCGGCATGTTGCGCCCCGGACGCGACGAGATCGACGCCGTCGCGCATGAGTTCGACCTGCACGAGCTGGCCGTCGAGGACACCGTCAACCAGCACCAGCGGCCCAAGCTCGAGCGCTACGGCGACACCACGTTCGTCGTGCTGCGCCCCGCCCGCTACGTCGACCCCGTCGAGGTGATCAAGCTCGGCGAGCTGCACTTGTTCCTCGGACCCGAGTTCGCGATCACCGTCCGGCACGCCGACGAGCCGGACCTCGCGGTGGTCCGCAAGTGCCTCGAGGACGACCCGGAGCTGCTGGCCCACGGCCCGTACGCGGTGCTCTGGGGTGTGCTGGACCGGGTCGTCGACGACTACCAACCCGTGCTCCAGGGTCTGCAGGACGACATCGACCAGATCGAGGAGCAGGTCTTCGGCGGCGACGCCGCGGTGTCGAAGCGGATCTACCAGCTCACCCGCGAGGTGATCGCCTTCCACCGGGCCGTCGAGCCGCTGCGCGACATCTTCATGCAGCTGCGCTGGAGCTTCGGCAAGAACGGCGACAACACCGACCTGGAGCTGCGCAGGCGGATGCGCGACGTCGAGGACCACGCCACCCGGGTGCTGGAGCGCGTCGAGAACTTCCGGGCCCTGCTGACCAACCTGGTCAACGTGCAGGCCACGCTCGTCGCGCAGCGGCAGAACGACGAGATGGCGCGGCTCACCGAGGCGGGTTATGAGCAGAACGAGCAGGTCAAGCGGATCTCGTCCTGGGCGGCGATCGCCTTCGCGCCGACGCTCGTGGCGGGGATCTACGGGATGAACTTCGACCACATGCCCGAGCTGCACTGGATGCTGGGCTACCCGTTCGCGCTCTTCCTGATGGTCGCGACCGCCGGCCTGCTCTGGGCACTGTTCAGACGCAACGACTGGCTCTAGGTCCGCGGCCGGGGCTGGCAGCGCGGGCAGAAGTACGAGCTGCGGTTCATGAACGGCTCGCGAAGGATCGGCGTGCCGCAGCGTGGGCACGGGCGGTCCGCCTGCCCGTACGCGGCCAGCGACCGGTCGAAGTAGCCCGACACCCCGTTCACGTTGACGTACAGCGCGTCGAACGACGTCCCGCCCTGCGCCAGCGCCTCGTCCATGACCTCCGCGGCTGCGGTCAGTGCCGTGCGCCCCTGCGCTCGGGTCAGCTTCTCCGTCGGCCGGGCCCCGTGCAGCCGCGCCCGCCACAGTGCCTCGTCCGCGTAGATGTTGCCGATCCCGGAGACGGCCGTCTGGTCCAGCAGCGCCCGCTTGAGCTCGGTGCGCCTGCGGCGGATCGCGGCGACGGCGTCGTCGAGGGAGAACGCCGGATCCATCGGGTCCCGGGCGATGTGCGCGATCGGCGCGGGGAGCAGCACTCCGTCTCCGGAGGCGAAGGGCGCGGGAGCATCGCAGCGAGCGTCAGCGAGCGAGGAGCGGACCGCGCCCGGGAGCCGACCATCAGATGCGGCGGCGGGCACCAGCGGGTGCACGGACAGCCCGCCGAACGTGCGCTGGTCCACGAAACGCAGCTCGGTGCCGGAGGAAGGATGGGCGCCGTCGTCGGCGAAGACGATCCGGATCCGCAGGTGCTTCTCGTCCGGCCGGCCCGGGGCCGCGACGAGCATCTGCCCGCTCATGCCGAGGTGCGCGAGGACCGCGTCCGCCCCCGCACCGGCCGCGCCGCCGTCCAGCTCCAGCCACAGGTACTTGCCCCGGCGCCGGGCCGCGGTGATCGTGTGGCCCACCAGCCGTGCCGCGAAGTCGACGCCGCCCTCGACGTGGCGCCGCACCGCCCGCGGGTGGGCGACGTCGACGTGAGCGATCGTGCGGCCCACGACGTGGTCGGCGAGACCCCGCCGGACGACCTCGACCTCGGGCAGCTCGGGCACGGGCCGTCAGCCCGGGGCGGCGCCGTTGCCCGACGCCGCCTCGGCCGTCAGGGTCCGCCACGCGAGCTGGGCGGCCTTCTGCTCGGCCTCCTTCTTGGTACGACCGTCGCCCGAGCCGAGCGGGCGACCGCCGACCACCGCCGTGGCGGTGAACAGCTTCGAGTGGTCCGGCCCCTCCTCGGCGATCCGGTACTCGGGGACGCCCAGGTCCGATGCCGCCGTCAGCTCCTGGAGGCTGGTCTTCCAGTCCAGGCCGGCGCCGAGCAGCGGGGCCGCATGCATCAGCGAGTCGAAGAGGCGGTGCACGACCGAGCGGGCGGTCTCCAGACCGTGGCGCAGGTACACGGCACCGATCAGCGCCTCGGTCGCGTCCGCGAGGATGCTGGTCTTGGTGCGGCCGCCCGTCAGCTCCTCGCCGCGCCCCAGGTAGAGGTGCGCCCCGAGCCCGTCCGGGACGAGCCCCGCCGCCACGCCCGCGAGCGCATGCATGTTGACCACACTCGCCCGCAGCTTGGCCAGCTGGCCCTCCGGGAGGTCCGGGTGGTCCCGGTAGAGCCGCTCGGTGACGATCACGCCCAGCACGGAGTCGCCGAGGAACTCCAGGCGCTCGTTGGTGGGCAACCCACCGTTCTCGTAGGCGTAGGACCGATGGGTCAGCGCGAGGGTCAGCAGCTCTTCGTCGAGCTCCACACCCAACGCATCGAGCAGCCGCCCGCCGTCCGTCACGGGCCCCTGCAGGCCACGCTCACCCATCGTGCCCGGCGCGGTCAGGCCGGGCTGACGACCTGGCGGCCGCTGTAGGTCCCGCACGTCGGGCAGGCCGTGTGCGGAGGCTTCCTCGCGCGGCAGGCGCGGTTCTCGCAGGTGACGAGAGTGGGAGCAACAGCCTTCCACTGCGCCCGGCGGGAGCGCGTGTTCGACCGCGACATCCGGCGCTTCGGAACGGCCACGATGGATCTCCTCGCAGTAGTACAGGGGAGTACAGGGGCACCTAGTTGGACGTGCGCTCACGAAGAGCGGCCCATCGAGGATCCAGTGTCTCATGCCCGTGGTCCGGGCCGAGGTCGGCCCGGCGCTCCCCGCACTCGGGGCACAGACCGGGACAGTCGTCGGCGCAGAGCGGGGCCAGCGGCAGCTCGAGGACGATGGCGTCGCGCACGGTCTGCTCCAGGTCGACGCGGTCGTCGACGACCCGCGGAAGCTCGTCGACGTCCGTGGTCTCGTCCGTCAGGCTGTCCGGGTAGGCGAACAGCTCGCCGAGCTCGACGGTGATGTGGTCGGTCAGGTCGTCCAGGCAGCGCACGCACTCGCCCGCCAGCGGTGCCGACGCCGTGCCGGAGACATAGACGCCCTCCGACACCGCCTCCAGCCGCACGTCCAGCGCGATCGTCGCGCCCGGCGGCACCGCAAGGACCTCGAGACCCATGAGGCGGTCTGCTCCCGGCGCGGGGACGTCGCGATGGAATGCGCGCATCAGCCCGGCCCGCCTGCCGAGCTCGCGCGTGCTGAAGACCCAGGGACTGGCCGGGTCGGGGTGCGTGCTCACCCTTCCAGGGTAGGCCCGCGCGCCGGGTGCGCGCCGGGAGCCCGCGGGCCGCCGTCCCGGAAGCCGTCGGCGACCTCCGCGGCGAGGCGGAGGAACGCGGTGCGGGTCGGCTCGCGGAGCCGGGCCGGGTCGATCCGGCCGCCGACGGCCAGGTGCGGGTCGTGGGGGACGTCCACGACGGCCCGGCAGCGGGCGGCGAAGTACGCGTGGATGCGAGCGGCGTCGACATCGGCGCTGACCCGGTCGTGGTTCAGGAGAACGACCGCGTCGGCGGCGAGCCGAGCGTGGCCGTGGGCGCACAACCAGTCCAGTGTCTTCGCGGCCCGGCCCGCCCCGTCGACGGTCGGCGAGCCCACCACCACGAGGCCGTCGGCGATCGTGAGCGTGCCGGCCATCGCCGAGTGCACCAGGCCGGTGCCCGAGTCGGTCACGGTGAGATCGAAGTACCGCCCCAGCAGCGCGCTGACCCGCTCGTACTCCTCGCGGCCGAACACGTCCGCCGGGTCCTGCTCGGAGGCGACGACCTGCAGCCGCCCGGCCAGGCTGGTGTAGCGGGTCATGTCGGACCACGAGTGGATCCGGTCGAGGTCACGGAGCAGCTCGCGCACCGTCACGCCCGGCTCGCCGGTCAGCCGTTCGGCGAGCGTGCCTGCGTCCGGGTTCGCGTCGAGGACCACGACCCGGTCGCCGCGGTGCTCGGCCAGCGTCAGGCCGAGGCACGCCGCGACGGTCGTCTTGCCGACCCCACCCTTGATCGACATCACCGCGACGCGATGAGGGGAAGGAAGCGGGCGGCGGACGCGGTGCAGCAGCGCGCGGCGGGCCAGCTCGTCGCGGCCGGGCCCCGGGTCGACCAGGCCGCCTGTCCACCAGTGCACCCAGCGGCGCCAGCCGGGCGGGGGCAGCTCGTCCAGCTCGCGGACGAGCGCGTCCTCGGTCAGGTCGGCCGCCCCGTCCTGCTCCGGTGCCGGATCCGGCGCCACCCGCGCAGGCTCCACGGGGCTTTCGAGCCGGTGGCCGTAGTCGTCCCACCAGGTCTGCGGATCCGGTTCGACGCACCCCGCCACCGCCGCAGCGTAACCCGGACGGCACGGAACGTCGGAGGATCAGTCGATCAGATCCATGCCCGTTCCCGACCGCCCCGGCGCGACGCCCGAGCCGGTCACCGGCCGGCTCGGCCCCCGCCACATGCTCGCGCGGCTGCGGTTCACCGTCTGCAGCGCGGTGCCAAGGCTCTCCTCGAGCTCGCCCAGCGTGGTGTCGACGTAGGCGTCGCAGTCGCGCCGCAGCCGGTCCGCCTCGCCGTCCGCCGTGTCGACGATCCGGGCCGCCTCGAGCCGCGCGGCCTGCACCACCTCGGCCTGGGACACCAGCCGGGCCTGCTCGGCGCGCCCGTCGGCGACGAAGCGCTCGTGCGCCGCGCGCCCTGCCGCCGCCTGCCGCTCGGCCTCCGTACGTGCCCGCTCGGTGAGGTCGGCGTACTGCCGGCGGCCCTCGGCCACCGCCCGCTCGGCTTCGTGCCGGGCCTGGGCGACGGTCTCCTCGGCCTCGGCCCGCGCGGCCGCGGCCAGCCGCTGCGCCTCCGCCCGGGCCTCGGCAACCAGCTGCTCGGCGTCCTCGGTGGCGCCGTTCCGGGTGTGCTCGGCCTCCTGCTCGGCCTCGGCGACGATCTCGTCGCGGCGGTCGAGCACGTCCTGGGCGTCGTCCAGCTCACCGGGGAGCGCCTCGCGGACGTCGTCGAGCAGCTCGAGGACGTCGCCGCGAGGCACGACGCAGTTCGCGGTCATCGGCAGACCGCGGGCCTCCTCGACAACCGTGACGAGCGCGTCCAGCGACTCGAAGACCCGATACACGCGCCACATCCTCGCACCGGACACCGCCCGGACGGCGGATTGCACCCGTCCGCGTGTCCGGCTCCACCCGCCTCGTCACTTCACCTGCGGGTCTCCGCTGCGGCGTCGACCCCACGAACACGCTCAGGCGCGCTCGCGAATCCGCTCGAGCATGCGCCGGTGCACCAGCTCCGGCAGCAGGTGGGCGACGTCGCCGCCGTAGGTGGCGACCTCCTTGACCAGCGAGCTGGACACGAAGCTGTACTCCGGGCTGGTCGACATGAACAGGGTGTCGACGCCGGACAGCCGCTGGTTCATCTGCGCCATCTGGAGCTCGTAGTCGAAGTCGGTGATGGCGCGCAGCCCCTTGACGATGGCCCGGATGTCGTGGTCGCGGCAGTAGTCGACCAGCAGGCCGTGGAACGAGCCCACCGTGACGTTGGCGAACCCCCCGGTGACCTCCTCCAGCATCCCGATCCGTTCCTCGACGGTGAACAGGCTGCGCTTGGTCTTGTTCACCAGCACGGCCACGACGACTTCGTCGAACAGGCCGGACGCGCGGGAGACGATGTCGATGTGCCCGTTGGTCACCGGGTCGAAGGATCCGGGGCAGACGGCGCGCCTCATGGGCTGGGACGCTACCCCGCCGGGGTCGCTCCGTGTCGATTGTGGCCTGCGTCATGCGCCACGCTCTTCTCCACGGCACGTTCCACGACACCGACGTGCAGGACCGTGTCGCCGTAGCGCCGCTCCCGCAGCGCGACCACCGGCGCGGGCCAAGGGAAGGCCGCGCCCCGGCCCCGCTCGACGACCACCACGGCGTCGTCGGCCAGCCAGCCGTGCGCAGACGCGGTGGCGAGCCACCCTGCCACCTCGGCGTCCGGCACGGCGTAGGGCGGATCGACGAGCACGATGTCGTAGGCCTGATCAGCGGGGGCGGCGAGCACGGCCGCGGCGGACGCGATGCGCACCGCCGCGCCCGGGAGGCCGAGGTCGGCGACGTTGCGTCGCAGCACCGCGGCGGCCCGCCGGTCCGCCTCGACGAACAGGGCGTGCGCAGCTCCCCGCGAGAGCGCCTCCAGCCCGAGCGCGCCCGACCCGGCGCACAGGTCGAGCACCGCGGCACCGTCGAGTCCGGGGTCAGCGGTCAGCGCGCTGAACAGCGCCTCACGCACCCGGTCCGACGTCGGTCGGGTCCCGGCGGGCGGCACGGCGATCTGCCTGCCCCCGGCCCGCCCGGCGATGATCCGTGTCATTGGCCCATCGTGCCGCCGCCGCCCCAAAGGGTGGCCACCCCATCCATGATGACGTAGCATCAGATGCATGCGCACTACGGTGAACATCGACGAGGACGTCCTCGCCGTCGTGCGCGAGCGCGCGCGGCGCGAGCGGCGTTCCGTCGGGGAGGTGTTGTCCGATCTCGCCCGGCAGGCGTTGACGGGGCGGGAGCCGGTCTCCTCGGGCGACGCCGACTTCCACGGCTTCCGGCCGCTTCCCCATCGGGGCCCGCTGGTGTCGAACGACCTCATCGACCAGCTGCGCGAAGACGAGCCCGAGTGAGCCGCGCGTTGCTCGACGTCAACGTCCTGCTCGCGCTCCTCGATGCCGACCACGTCGACCATCTGCGGGCGCGCTGGTGGCTAGAGGCTGAAATTGACGATGGCTGGGCGTCGTGCGCGATCACGCAGAACGGCTTCGTGCGGATAGTCAGCCAGCCCCGCTACCCCAGCCCCGTCTCACCCGCACAGGCACTCGACCTGCTCGGACACGCATGCGCGACGCCTCACCACGAATTCTGGCCCTGCGCCGCCAGCCTGCTCGACACGAATACCGTCGATCGCGAGCGCATCCACGGCCCACGCCAGGTCACTGACGCTTACCTGCTGGCTCTCGCCGTGCAGCACGAGGGCCGGTTCGTCACCTTCGACCGTTCGATCGTGCGCTCCGCCGTTCCCCCGGCCGCCGCCGATCACCTGGTGGTGCTCTGACAGCGGCTACTCCAGCACCAGCAGCAGGTCGCCGCCCTCCACCTGCTGCACCGAGCCGATGGCCGTCCGCGTCACGGTCCCGGCGCGCGGGGCCGTGATCGACGCCTCCATCTTCATCGCCTCGATCGTCGCGACCGTCCGCCCCTGCTCCACGGTCGCCCCGCTCTCGACCGCCAGCGTCACGACACCCGCGAACGGGGCCGCGACGTGGCCGGGATTCGCGCGGTCCGCCTTCTCCGCGGGCTTCGTCTCGACCTCGACGCTGCGGTCCCGGACCGTCACCGGCCGGATCTGGCCGTTGAGGGTGGTGACGACCGTGCGCATGCCGTGGGCGTCGGCCTCGGAGACGGCGCCGAGCTCGATCAGCAGCGTGACGCCCGGCTCCAGCTCGACGGTGTGCTCGACGTCGCGCTCCAGGCCGTAGAGGAAGTCATTGGTCGAGAGCACCGACGTGTCGCCGTAGGCGTCGGTGTGCGCGGCGTACTCCCGGGTCGGCCCGGGGAAGAGCAGGCGGTTCAACGTCGTCCGCCGGGTGCGGGCGGTGTCGGCGTGCAGGCCAGCCCGATCGTCGTCGGTCAGCTCCGTGACACCCTTCGGCGCGGGCCGCCCCGCCAGCGCCCGGGTGCGGAACGGCTCGGGCCAGCCGCCGGGCGGGTCGCCCAGCTCGCCGTGCAGGAAGCCGACCACCGAGTCCGGCACGTCGTACTCGCCGGGATTCGCCTCGAAGTCCTTGGCCTCCACACCCGTGCCCACGAGGTAGAGGGCGAGGTCGCCGACGACCTTGGACGACGGGGTGACCTTGACGATGCCCCCGAGCATCCGGTCAGCGGCCGCGTAGTAGTCCTCGATCAGCTCGAACCGGTCGCCGAGCCCCAGCGCGATCGCCTGCTGCCGCAGGTTGGACAGCTGCCCGCCGGGGATCTCGTGGGTGTAGACGCGGCCGGTCGGCGACGCGAGGCCCGACTCGAACGGCGCGTAGACCTTCCGCACGGCCTCCCAGTACGGCTCCAGGTCCGCGACCGCCTGCCGGTCCAGGCCGGTGGTCCGCGGGGTGTGGTCGGTGGCCGCGACGAGCGCGGACAGGGAGGGCTGGCTGGTGGTGCCTGCCATCGACGCGACGGCCGCGTCCACGGCGTCCACGCCCGCGTCGATCGCCGTGATCAGCGTGGCGAGCTGGCCGCCTGCCGTGTCGTGGGTGTGCAGGTGCACGGGCAGGTCGAACCGCTCGCGCAGCGCCCTGACCAGCGTCCGCGCCGCGGGCGGCCGCAGCAGGCCGGCCATGTCCTTGATCGCCAGCACGTGTGCACCGGCCTCGGCGATCCGCTCGGCCAGCCGCAGGTAGTAGTCGAGGGTGTAGAGCCGTTCGGCCGGGTCCGACAGGTCGCCGGTGTAGCAGAGCGCGACCTCCGCGACCGCCGTCCCGGTCGCGCGCACGGCGTCGATCGCGGGGCGCATCTGCCCGACGTCGTTGAGCGCGTCGAAGATCCGGAAGATGTCCATCCCGGTGGCCGCGGCCTCGGCGACGAAGGCGTCGGTCACCTCCGTCGGGTACGGCGTGTAGCCGACCGTGTTCCGGCCGCGCAGCAGCATCTGCGTGCAGATGTTCGGGACGGCGGCCCGCAGCGCCGCGAGCCGTTCCCACGGGTCCTCGGCGAGGAACCGCAACGCGACGTCGTAGGTCGCGCCGCCCCAACACTCCAGGCTGAGCAGCTCGGGGGCCAGCCGGGCGACGTGCGGCGCGGCGGCCACCAGGTCGCGCGTGCGCACCCGGGTGGCGAGCAGGGACTGGTGCGCGTCGCGGAACGTGGTGTCGGTGACGGCCACGGCCTCCTGCGCGCGGAGCCGGGCGGCGAAACCGTCGGGACCGAGCGCAGCGAGCTGCTGGCGCGACCCGTCCACGACCGGACGGTGCAGGTTCACTCCCGGCAACTTGTCGACCGGCTCGACCCCCCGAGGCCGTAGCCCGTTCGGCTTGTTCACCGTCGTCTCGGCGAGGTAGCTGAGGATCCGGGTGCCGCGGTCGGCCGGGCGGCGGCCCTCCAGCAGGTACGGCCGCTCGTCGATGAAGCTCGTGGTGACCCGGCCGGCGCGGAAGTCGGGGTCGTCGAGCACCGCGGCGAGGAACGGCAGGTTCGTCGCGACGCCGCGGATGCGGAACTCCGCGACGGCACGCCGCGCCCGGCGGACGGCGTTCGCGAAGGTGTGGCTGTTGCAGGTGAGCTTGACCAGCATGGAGTCGAAGTGCGGGCTGACCTCGGCCGCGACGTGCGTGCCCCCGTCGAGCCGGACACCCGGGCCGCCCGGCGAGCGGTAGGCGCTGATCACGCCCGTGTCCGGCCGGAAGCCGTTGGCCGGGTCCTCGGTGGTGACCCGGCACTGCAGCGCGGCCCCGTCGACATGGATCTGCTCCTGCTCCAGGTCCATCTGGGACAACGTCATGCCGGCCGCGACCCGGAGCTGAGCGATCACCAGGTCGCGGCCGGTGACCTGCTCGGTGACGGTGTGCTCGACCTGGATGCGCGGGTTCATCTCGATGAACACGTGCCGCCCGCGTTCGTCGAGCAGGAACTCCACCGTGCCGGCGTTGACGTAGCCGATGTGGCGGGCGAACGCGACGGCGTCGGCGCAGATGCGGTCGCGGACACCCGGGTCCAGGTTCTGGGCCGGGGCGATCTCGATCACCTTCTGGTGGCGCCGCTGCAGGGAGCAGTCGCGCTCGTAGAGGTGCACGACTCCGCCCGAGGAGTCGGCGAGGATCTGCACCTCGATGTGCCGCGGGTTGACGACGGCGCGTTCCAGGAACACCGTCGCGTCGCCGAACGCGGCCTGCGCCTCGCGCATGGCGGCCGCGACGGACTCGCGCAGCTGCCCCGGCTCGTCGACGCGGCGCATCCCGCGCCCGCCGCCCCCCGCCACCGCCTTGACGAACAGCGGGAAGCCCAGCTCGCCCGCCGCCGCGACGAGCTCCTCGATCTCCGCGGACGGCGCCGACGACCCGAGCACCGGCAGGCCCGCCTCCCGGGCGGCGGCGATGGCGCGGGACTTGTCGCCGGTCAGGTGCAGCACCTCCGGCGGCGGCCCGACGAACGTGATGCCGGCGTCCGCACAGGCCTGCGCCAGATCGGGGTTCTCCGACAGGAATCCGTATCCGGGGTAGATCGCGTCCGCGCCCGCCCGCCGGGCAGCGGCGATCACCTCGTCGACCGACAGGTAGGCCCGCACGGGGTGGCCGCGCTCGCCGATCATGTACGACTCGTCGGCCTTCGCGCGGTGCAACGAGTTGCGGTCCTCGTACGGGAACACCGCGACGGTCGCCAGTTCGAGCTCGTAGGCCGCGCGGAAAGCGCGGATCGCGATCTCACCACGGTTGGCGACGAGCAGCTTGCGGAACACGGGACCCCCCGGGTACGGCCGAGCGCACGGTGACCCCGGCGGCGCAGATGGTCGGACGGGGGGACGAGGCCCGGGGTGATCGCCGACGGGAGAGCCCCATCCCTCCGTGTCAAGGGAAACCGTAACGTCGCACACCCGTTCGGCCCAGGCGCGATCGTGTGCTGTTCTGTACCAAGGACCTATGAGACACCGTCCGGGGCGGGGGCCTGGCCGCTACGGTCCCACCGGGTTCCCGTACCGGGGCCGGTACCGGCCCGCCCGCCGTCACCGGCCGGGGTGGATGGTCGTCTCCGCCGGCGTCACGGCGGTCGGCCTGCTGATGTGGTTCTTCGTCGCGGTGTTCGTCGTGGCGCTCGCCGAGCAGATGCCCGTCCCCGTCCTGGTCGGGGTGGCGCTGCTGGTGCTCACCCGGCACCGCAAGCGCCGCAGGCGGACACGGCTCGGCGCCGCGGGCATCGCCCCGCTGCCGCATCGGCCGCCGCCCCCGCCCCGGCCGGTGCCGCCCCGCCCGGACTCCGTCTGGGCGCACGCGCGGCAGCGGTTCGCCGCGCTGCGCGGGGAGTACGCCGCGTACGAGTGCGACCCGATGGCGGTGCTGCGGCTGCCGGCGCTGTCGGACGTCACGGTGCCGAGCACCGGCCGCTTCGTCGAGGCGTTCGCCGAGGCGCAGGCCCTGGAGACCGACGCGTTCCCGCCAGAGGGCCACGCCACGGTGTTCGTCATCGCGGTCGAGCGCGCCGAACGGGCCTGGCGCGCGGCCCGCGACGCGGCCGAACGGATCCGCCTGTCGAACCTCACCCCGGAGGAGCGCAATGCCGTCGAGCGGGTGATCAAGCTGCTCACGACGGCCCGCGACTCGGACAACGACGCCGAACGCCTGGCCGCGTACGCCCGCGCACGCAACGAGCTGGCCCGCCTGGACCGGGCAGGAGTGATCCACATGCCGCGGACGGCACAGGCGGCGCTCGACGTGGCCGGCCGCGGCCAGCTCCCGGCCTGACCGCACACGCCACACCGGGCCGCAGGTGCGGATGGCCGCTCAGACCTTGTCGAGGTAGGCCGCGCGCTCCTCGTCGCCGACGGTCTCGGCCACCAGCGCGTGCAGGCCGGGGTGCCGCTGCAGGCCCGGGTCGGCCTCCACGATCTCCGTGGCGTGCACCCGTGCCTTCGCGATGACGTCTTCGTGGCGCAGCAGGGAGAGCAGCCGCAGGCCCGAGCGGCGTCCCGACTGCAGGGAGCCGAGGACGTCACCCTCCCGGCGCAGCTCCAGGTCCATCCGGGCCAGCTCGAAGCCGTCCGTGGTGCTCGCCACCGCGTCCAGACGCTCGCGCGCCGTGGTGCCCGCCGGCACGTCCGTCACCAGCAGGCACACCCCGGGCGCCGAGCCTCGGCCCACCCGCCCGCGCAGCTGGTGCAGCTGGGACAGCCCGAACCGGTCCGCGTCGAGGATCACCATCGCCGTCGAGTTGGGCACGTCCACGCCCACCTCGACGACCGTGGTGGCGACCAGGACGTCGATGTCGCCTGCGTCGAACGCCCGCATCACGGCGTCCTTCTCGTCCGGCGGCAGCTTCCCGTGCAGGACGCCGAGCCGCAGGCCGGCGAGCGGTCCCTCCTCCAGCTTCGGCTTCACGTCGAGCACGGCCAGCGGGGCACGCCGCTCGTCCGGGCCCGCCCCGGCTGCGTCGAGACCGGAGTCCGGGTCTTCCGGGAGCTCCTCCTCCTTGCCTGTGTCACCCCCCACCCGCGGGCACACCACATACACCTGGTGCCCGGCGGTGACCTCCTCGCGGATGCGCGTCCACACCCGCTCCAGCCAGGCCGGCTTCTCCCCCGCGGGCACGACCGTGGTGGCGATCGGCGACCGGCCGCCGGGCAGCTCGCGCAGCGCGGAGACCTCCAGGTCTCCGTACACCGTCATCGCCACCGTGCGCGGGATCGGGGTCGCCGTCATCACCAGCAGATGCGGCGCCTTCTCGCCGCGTCCGCGTAGGGCGTCGCGCTGCTCGACACCGAAGCGGTGCTGCTCGTCCACCACCACGAGCCCCAACTCGGCGAACTCCACCCGGTCCTGGATCAGGGCGTGCGTGCCGACGACGATCCCGGCCTCGCCCGACACCGCCTCCAGCAGCGCCTTCTTCTTCGCCGCCGCCGGCAGCGAACCCGAGAGCAGCGTCACCCGGGTGGCCTGCTCGGCCCCGCCCAGCTCACCGGCCTGCGCGAGCGGCCCGAGCAGCGACCGCAGCGAGCGGGCGTGTTGTGCGGCGAGCACCTCGGTGGGCGCCAGCATGGCGGCCTGGCGTCCGTTGTCGACGACCTGCAGCATCGCCCGCAGCGCAACGACCGTCTTGCCCGCGCCGACGTCGCCCTGCACCAGCCGGTTCATCGGGGGCTCGGAGGCCAGATCCGCCGCGATCTCCGCGCCGACCGACCGCTGGCCGGCGGTGAGGGTGTAGGGCAGCCGGGCGTCGAAGGCCTCCAGCAGGCCCCCCGGCACGTGCGGGTTCGCGGCCGCCGGCCGCTGGACGGCCCGCTGCCGGCGCAGCGCGAGCGCGAGCTGCACGCCCAGGGCCTCGTCCCACACCAGCCGCTGCTTCGCCTTGTACTGGTCCGCCTCGGTCTCGGGCAGGTGGATGCGGCGCAGCGCCCGACCCAGCTCGGACAGGCCCTCCGCGCGCCGCAGCGACTCCGGAAGGGGGTCCGTGGGGTCCGCGAGCAGCTCGAGCACCTGGCGCACGCAACGGCCGATCTGCCAGGAGTCGAACCCCTGCGTCGCCGGATAGATCGACAGGAACGGGCGGACGCCCTCGCTCTCCTCGATCGGCTCGAACTCCGGGTGGGTGAGCTGCAGCTTGTCGCGGAACCGGGAGACCTGGCCGGAGAAAAGGGCCCGCAGCCCCGGGACCATCACCTTCTGCAGCTTGTAGGGGTTGAAGAAGGTGCAGTCCAGCCGTCGCCCGCGCCCGTCCGTGATGACGACCTGCATCAGCTTGCCGCGCCGGTGGCGCATGTCGCGCATGGTGACCTTCTCGACCTCCGCGAGCACCGTGACGTGCTCGCCGAGCTCCAGGCCGGCGATCTCCGTCAACTTCCCCCGGTCGACGTAGCGGCGCGGGTAGTGGCGCACGAGGTCGCCGACGGTGTGCAGGCCGAGCTTGGCGGCCAACGCGTCCGCCGCCTTCTTCCCGACCGGCCCGACCAGTGGGGTGTCGAGGTCCACCAGCGGCGTCCTGGTCATCGCACGGCTCATTCCACCCCCAGCTCCAGCGGGTGGCCCGGCCGCGCCCCCCGATGCACGACGACGTCCACCTCCGGATGCTCGCGGCGCAGCTGCGCCACCAACCCGTCGGCGAGCGCGTCCGCGACCCCGTCGCCGAGCAGGACGGTGACCAGTTCGCCCCCTGCGGTCAACATGCGCGAAGCCAACCACAGGGCACCGACGGAAAGGTCCGGGGCGATCAGCACGACCTCTCCGTCGATCAGTCCGAGCACGTCACCGGGAGCGCACGGGCCCGCCCAGGTCAGTGCCGTGGCATCGGCGACCTGCAGCGCGCCCGACCGGGTCCCGGCGGCAGCCTCGGTCATGGCGACGACGTCGTCGCCCGCGTGGCGGCCGGGGTCGTGCACGGCCAGGGCCGCCAGGCCGGCCACCACCGACGCGCTGGGCACCACCACGACCTCCTGCCCGGCCCGGCGTGCGGTGGCGGCCACCCGCTCGGCGGCGGGGGTGAGCGCGGCGTCGCAGGTCACCAGGGCGACGTGCCGCGCGCCGGTGCCGGCCACCGCCTCGGCGAGCAGCGCCTCGTCGGCGTCGGTCGCGGCCTCCCCCGGCGGCGGGCAGTCGCGCTCCAGCACGTCCGCACCGGCCGCGCGGGCCAGCTCCGCCGTCTCCGGACCGCACACCACCGCGAGCACGGCCCGGGCACGGGGGAAAGCGTCCGGCCCGCGGTCGACCAGGGGCACCACCCGGACGCCGTGCGGCCGTCCCGCGGCCATCCCGGCCTCCAGCGCGGCCCCGATGTCCGTGCAGTGCACGTGCACGTTCCAGATCCCGGTGCCGTCCGGGGCACCGTCACCGACCACGGCGACCGCGTCGCCGAGCCGGTCGAGTGCCGTGCGAAGAGCGGCGGCCCGCCCGCCGTCGGAGCCGTCGAGCAGGTACATCACCTCGTAGCCGGACTCACCGAAGCTCCACCCCGCGGACGGAGCCGAGTCGGCCCGGGTGTCGGACCGAGTGGGGAATTCGGCTCGTACCTGGCGGTCGGGCATGGCGCCGGCGAAGGGTGCGGTGCCGGCGCACGGCGTCCGGAACGTCGGCGGGGACCCGGCCCACGACCAGTGCGGCGAGCGCGTCGAGGACGACGACGAGGCCGAAGCCGCCTGCGTCGACCACGCCCGCACGCGCCAGCGCGGGCAGCTGGTCCGGGGTGGCGCGCAGCGCGGTGCGCGCGGCGCCGACCGCGGCCACCGCGACCACGTCCAGCCGGTCCGATCCCGCGGCCGCCGCCCCGTCCGCAGCCGCGGCGAGCACGGTGAGCACCGTGCCCTCCTGGGGGCGGGTGACGGCCTTCTCGGCCAACCGAGCCCCGCGATCGAGTGCGTCGGCCAGGACCAGCCCCGCGCAGGGACCCTCGGCGGCCCCAACGGCTTCGGCCACGCCCCGCAGCACCTGGGAGAGGATCACCCCGGAGTTGCCGCGTGCGCCGAGCAGCGCGCCTCGGGCGAGGGTATCGGCAGCGGCGGCGAGCGAGTCGCCGCGCCCGCACCCGCACCCGGCCGCCGCCGCCGCACGCATCGTGAGCAGCATGTTCGTTCCCGTATCGCGGTCCGCGACCGGGAAGACGTTGATCCGGTCGATCTCCGCACGGTGCCCCTCCAGCGCCGCGACCGCGGCGGCGGCCCAGCGCTCGAGCAGCGCGACGTCGAGCGTCCGGGACACGCCCCCGAGCCTAATGCGTGTCGTGTCGACCAATGCGCAACGGAGCCCGGGCTCCAGTGGATCAACGCCGCAGCGGAGATCACTGGTGAAGTGACCGGTGTCGGCGCGACGACCCGGCCCGTGCGCGCATACGGCGACGGCCCAGGTACCCTGAAAAGCCGTGACCGGGTCCGCCCGGCGGATCGTGTACGTCTACCCCGAGGAGTGTCCGAGATGGCTGCCGTCTGCGACGTCTGTGGAAAGGGTCCGGGCTTCGGCATGTCCGTCTCGCACTCGCACCGCCGCACCCACCGTCGCTGGAACCCGAACATCCAGACCGTGCGCACGCGCGTCAATGGCGGCAACCGCCAGCGCCTGAACGTCTGCACCTCGTGCCTCAAGGCCGGCAAGGTCGCGCGCGCCTGATCGTCGTCGCTGACGAACGGCACGGTCGTCGGAACCTGTTCGACGACCGTGCCGTTCGTTGCGTCCGGGCACGGCTGCCGATCGCGCGGCCCTACGGCAGCTTCCAGTCCACCGGCTCCCCGCCCAGCTCCTCCAGCAGCTCGTTGACACGGCTGAACGGCCGCGAGCCGAAGAAGCCGCGGTCCGCCGACATCGGCGACGGGTGCGCCGACTCGACGTAGGGAACGTCGCCCAGCCCCGGGATGAGGTTCCGCGCGTCGCGACCCCAGAGGATCGCCACCAGCGGCTCGCCCTCGCGGTCCACCAGCGCGCGGATCGCCTGCTCGGTGACGGCCTCCCAGCCCTTCCCGCGGTGCGATCCGGGACTCCCCGGCTCGACGGTGAGGACCCTGTTGAGCAGCAGCACGCCTCGGTCGGCCCACGGGGTGAGGTCGCCGTTCGACGGCGCGGGATGCCCGAGGTCGCTGCTGTACTCGCGGTAGATGTTGGCCAGTGACCGCGGGATCGGTCGGACGTCCGGGGCCACCGAGAACGAGAGGCCTACGGCGTGCCCCGGCGTCGGGTACGGGTCCTGGCCGACGATCAGCACGCGGACCTCGTCGAACGGCCTCGTGAACGCGCGCAGCACGTTCGCCCCCGCCGGCAGGTACCGGCGCCCCGCGGCCAGCTCGGTGCGCAGGAACTCGCCCATCTGCGCGATCACCGGCTCGACGGGCGCCAGCGCCTGCGCCCACCCGGCCTCGACGATCTCCGACAACGGCTTTCCGGCCACCCGCGGTCCTCCCGGTGTCCCGCGTGCCGCCCGACGCGACGCGCCCGGCGAGCCTAACGGGTGTCCTGTGGATCAACGCCGCAGCGGAGCAAGGCGGAGATCCACAGGTGGAATGGGCAGCACGCCGCCCTGTCGCACAGCCCGTCGGGCTCGCACACCTGCGGTAACAGGTGCGCCGACCCCGCGCGCTGCGCGACGGCGCGATGGCCGTGCGACAGCGATCAGTCGCGCTCGGCCGGCGGCTCGTCGCCGACCACGACGTCCACGGGCAGGTGCTCCGCCAGCTCGTCGACGACCAGCGCGTCGTCCGGGAAGCCCCCGCTGCGGTAGGCCGCCCGCCCGACCAGCTGGGAGATCACCGGGGCGGTGATCACCTGGAACAGCACGACGAGCACCAGCGTCACCGCACTGGCCAGCTCCACCCGTAGCGCCGTACCGAGCAGGATCAGCGACAGGCCCAGCGTCTGCGGTTTGGTCGCGGCCTGCAGCCGGGCGGGCAGGTCCGGCAGCCGCACCAGGCCGATCGCCCCGAGCAGGCACGACAGTGCCCCGAACAGCATGAGGAAGGCCGACACGACGTCCGCGACGGGCCCAGCTGCGACGGGATTCACCGGTGCCGCTCCCGCCGCACGGCCAGTCGCGCCGCCGCCGTCGACCCGACGAACCCCACCAGCGCCACGGCCGCCAGCAACGGGATGTTCGACCCGTCCCGGTAGTAGGCGACGTACACGGTGGCCGCCACGACCGTCAGCACGACGATGACGTCCAGCGCGACGATCCGGTCCAGCGTGCTCGGCCCGCGCAGCAGGCGGTAGAGCGCCAGCGCGGCGGCGACGCCCACCATCACGAGCACGACCGCGAACACCACCCCCACGTCAGCGTCCCCTCTCGGCCAGCAGGCGTTCCGCGGTGGCCAGCTCCTCGGGCGTGCCCAACGCGGCGATCACGCGGCGCTGCATGTCCATGGTCCGGCGGCGGCTGCGCTCCACCCCGGCCGCGTCCCGCGGGCCCAGCGCGTAGACGAACCACAGCCCGTGCGCGTGGTCGATCTGCAGCGCCATCGCGCCCGGTGACAGCGACAGCGCGTTCGCGACCACCGTCACCACCCGGTCCGAACTGCTCAGCAGCGAGACCTCGAACACGGCACCCCGCGCGGCCGGCCCGTACCGCAGGACCTGCCAGCTCACCTCGGCACCGGAGACGACCATGTCGTAGGACAGGTAGGCGACGAGCCCGAGCAGCCGCAGGGGCCGGACGGGCAGGTGCGCCTCGGCGGGCGGGAACCGGAACGCCCCGATCACCGCGACGGCCACCACCACCCCACCGACGATCGACAGCGGCGTGAACGTGCCCCACAGCAGGACCCAGACCAGGGTCAGCCAGACGATCTCGAAGCACGCGGGGCCGCACGCGCGCGGTCCACCGCGGCCGCCGCACCGCCGCCGGCGCGTTCACCGCGGACTCCCCAGCACGGCCACCCGGTACCCGTCGCGCGTCACCAGGTCCTCCCCCACCCGGCCGGTGACCGCCGAGAGCGGCCCGGCGAACACGGCGATCGCGAGGCTCACGACCACCAGCCCGGCGGTGGCGGCGTACATGGGCCACGGGGTGCGGGCGGTACCGACCTCCAGCTCGTCGTCCGGGTCGGGGTCCTCGACCGTCGCCGCCGGCATGCCCCAGAACACCCGCACCCAGACCCGGACCAGCGCGTACAGCGTGAGGAAGCTCGCGACGATCACGACCGCGGCCACGGCGGTCGGCCCCACCCCGGCCTCGGCACCGGCCTGGAGCAGCTGCAGCTTCGCGACGAACCCGGCGGTCGGCGGCAGGCCGGCCAGCGTCAGTCGCCGGGATCGCGAACAGCACGGCGAGGACCGGCGAGGTCTTCAGGAGCCCGCCCATCCGGTCCAGCGCGACGGTGCCGGTCCGCCGCACGATCAGACCGCTGACGAGGAACAGGGTGGCCAGGACCGTGATGTGGTGGGCGGCGTAGAGCGTCGCGCCGGACAGGCCGTGGGCGTCGAAGACCCCCAGCCCGAAGAGCATGAACCCGATGTGGCTGACCAGCAGGAACGACAGGAGCCGGTTGATGTCGTTCTGCGCGACCGCGCCCAGCGCGCCGATGAGCATCGTGGCCACGGCGAACCAGAGCATGAGGGTCCACGGACGGTCGTGCGGGAAGAGCAGGGTCTGCGTACGCACCATCGCGTAGAAGCTCACCTTGGTGAGCAGCCCCGCGAACAGGGCGGTGACCGGCGCCGGGGCGTTCGGGTAGCTGTCGGGCAGCCAGAAGTGCAGCGGCACCATCGCCGCCTTGATCCCGAACACGACGACGAGCATGAGGGCCAGCACCGTCCGCAGTCCCGGCGGCAGCGTCTGCACCCGCACGGACAGGTCGGCCAGGTTGACCGTCGCCGTCGCGGCGTACACCAGGCCGACCGCAGTCAGGAACAGCAGCGACGACAGCAGGCTGACCGTCACGTAGGTCATCCCCGCCCGGACCGTCTGGGTGGTCGTGCGCCGGGTGATGAGCACGTACGAGGCGGTCAGCATGATCTCGAACGAGACGAACAGCGTGAACAGGTCGCCCGACAGGTAGGCCAGCGAGACCCCGGCCGAGAGCACCAGGTACATCGGGTAGAACGTCGAGCTGGCCATCCGTCTGCCGAAGTCGGCGATGCGCTGGGAGATCGCGTACACCAGCACGGCGAGCGCGACCAGCGTCGAGACCAGCAGCAGCAGGGCCGAGAGGCGGTCGGCGACCAGCGCGATCCCCACCGGCGGTGCCCAACCGCCGAGCGGGGTGACCACGGGCCCGGTCCGATCGGCCGTCACGAGCAGCACGCCCGCCACCGCGGCGACGGCGCCGAGGGTGACCAGCGCGATCGCCCGCTGCGCGGTCACCGAGGTCCCGACGACGACGGCGAGCGCCGCACCGAGGATCGGCAGCAGCACCGGCAGCGTCGGCAGGGACGTCATGAGGATGCTCACCGCTTTCCCTCGCCGCCGCCGTCGTCCTCGGCGACGTCCCGATCGTCGTCCCCGTCGGTCTCCAGGGATGCGGCCGGGTGCCGGATGCGGGCGATCCGGCGGTCTTCCAGGTCGTCCTGCACCTCGTCGTGGCCGATGAGCGTGAACGAGCGGTAGCCCAGCGCCAGCAGGAACGTGGTCAGCGCGAAAGTGATCACCACGGCGGTGAGCGCGAGCGCCTGCGGCAGCGGGTCGGCGAACGTCTCGGGCGGGGAGTTGCCGACGATCGGCACGCGCGCGGGCGGGCCACCGACGAGCTGCAGCAGCAGGTTCGTGCCGTGGCCGAGCACGACCACGCCGATCAGCACGCGCATCAGCGACCGCTGCAGCAGCAGGTAGAAGCCGACGGAGTAGAGCACGCCGACCGTCAGCGCCATGACGAGGTTGACGGTCGGCGCGGTCAGGAGGTCCCCGGGCGTCATATCGGCTCCCCCGCGTCGCGCATGTCGCGCTCGATGCCCGACCCGAGCGCGCGCAACAGGTCCAGCACCACCCCAATGATCAGCAGGTACACCCCGACGTCGAGGAACAGGCTCGTGACGATCCCCAGGTCGCCCAGCAGCGGTACCCGCACGCTGAGCTTCGCGCTCGCGAGGACCGGGGCACCGAACAGCATCGGGGCCAGTGCGGTCAGCACGGCGATCGTCAGTCCGACCCCCATCAGCACCGGCGGCCGGATCCTGATCGACCGCGCCGGGGTCCGTCGACCCGCCGGCGAGGTAGCGCAGCACGAAGGCCAGGCCCGCGACGAGGCCCGCGGAGAATCCGCCGCCGGGACCGTAGTGGCCGACGAGCAACAGGTAGATCGAGAAGACGAGGATGGTCGGGAACAGCGCCCGCGACGTGGCCTCCAGCATCAGGGTGCGCCGGCGCGGGGTGCGGCATCGGCCCGGCAGCAGCCAGGCCGTGCGGGGGCGGTCCCACGACTCGAACGGGGTCGTGTCGGGTCCATGGGCCTCGGCACCGGTCGGGACGGGACGCCGGTCCCGTCCCCGTCCGGGGTGCTACGCAGCGGGCTCATCGCTCTCCCTCGCTCCGGTCGGTGGACCGTCGGCGGACTGCCCCGTCGGCACGGCGACCGGCTCCTCCGCCGGGTCCACGCCGGCGACCTCCTCCTCGTGCTGCGGGCTTCCGGTGTCGCTCCCCGCCGCCGCCCGCGGCGGCGGTCGTACGGCGTCGCGAGGACGAGGCTCGCGACCCCGACCGCGGCGACGAACAGGACGGTGATCTCGCCGACGGTGTCCAGCGCCCGGAAGTCGACGATGATCGCGCTGATCACGTTCGCCGCGCCCGCGCCCTCCGGGGCGAGCCGGATGAACTCGGCGCTGGTCGTCGCCGGTACCTGACGGGCGCCGCTCAGCACCACCGCCGTCCCGGCGACCATCCCGCCCGCGAGGGCCGCGATCACGCCCTTGGGCACCTGGACCCGCGCCTGCGACGGCTCCAGTGTGAACCGGCCGGGCATCCGGCGGAGGACGAACACGAACGCGACCAGCGACAGCGTCTCGACGAGGAACTGGGCCAGCGCGAGATCGGGGGCACCGTCGACGATGAACAGCCCGCCGACGCCGTAGCCGACCACCCCGACCAGCAGCACCGCGGTGAACCGGCGGCGCACCCGCACCAGGGCGAGCGCCGCGAGGGTCACCAGCACGGCCAGGGGCAGCTGCAGCGGCGCGTGGTAGACGGGCTGGTCCGGCCACGAACCGCCGACCAGCACGGCCGTACCCGGCAGGGCGACGACGGTGACGAGGATGACCGTGAGGTAGGTCGGGACCGAGCCGACCTGCAGTCGTCCGGTGACGGCCGTCGCGACGCGCTCGGTGCCACCGACGGCGAGCTCGTAGCCGTGCTGGGCCGAGAGCGAACGCGGCACGAGACCGGCGAACCGACCGATGCGGCTCCATCCGCGGTGCAGCGCGTAGCCGAGCACGAGCGCGACGGCGGACGCCAGCAGCGGCAACCCGAGGCCGTGCCACAGCGCGAGGTGGTAGCTCGCCTCCACCGGGGAGGTGGCCGGATAGGCGGCGGCATAGCTCTGCGCGTCGACGTCGACCACGGGGTTCGCGATGCCGAGCACGAGCCCGGCGAGCGCGCAGAGCCCGGGCGGCCAGGTCAGCAGCGGCCCCGGCCGGTGCACGGGTGTGTCGGCGACGCCGGGCTTGCGCCCGAACGCCCCCCAGAGGAACCGGGCGCTGTAGGCGACGGTGAAGACCGAGCCCGCGACCAGTGCGAGGGTGACGAGCCGGCCACGCAGGTCGTCCTCGGCGAGGAACGCCTCGAACCCGGCCTCCTTGCCGACGAAGCCGAGCAGCGGCGGCAGCCCGGCCATCGAGGCCGCCGCCGCGGCGGCGGTGATCGCGCTTCCGCGCAGCGACGTCCACAGTCCCGAGAGCTTGCGCACGTCCCGCGTGCCGGTCGCGTGGTCGACGATGCCGGTCACGAGGAAGAGCGGCGCCTTGAAGAATCCGTGTGCGAGCAGCATCGCGATCCCGGCGATGGCCGCGATCCGGGTGCCGGCGCCGAAGAGGACCATGAGGAAGCCGAGCTGGCTGACGGTGCCGAACGCGAGCAACCGCTTGAGGTCGTGCTGCGCCATCGCGCGCCAGCCGCCGACCGCCATCGTCGCCAGGCCGAGCACGACGACCGGCACCCACCACACGGGGGCGTCCGCAAATCCCGGCGAGAGCCGAGCCACGAGGTAGACGCCCGCCTTCACCATCGACGCCGCGTGCAGGTAGGCGCTGACCGGTGTCGGTGCGGCCATCGCGGCCGGGAGCCAAGGATGGAAGGGCAGCTGGGCCGACTTCGTCAGCGCGCCGACGAGGATCAGCGCGAGGGCGGCCGTGACCGTGCCACCCCCGAGGCCGCCGGCCTGCCCGAGCGCGACGATCTCCGAGATCCGGTAGGTGCCGGCCGCCTCACCGAGCAGGACGAAACCCAGCAGCATCACCAGCCCGCCGAACACGGTGACCAGCAGTGCCTGGACCGCGGCGCTCCGGTTCTCCCGCGCCTCGCCGCTCTGGCCCACGAGCAGGAAGGACGTCACCGACGTCAGCTCCCAGAACACGTACAGGCTGAGCAGGTCGTCGGCGAGGACGAGCCCGAGCATCACGCCGGCGAAGGCGAGCAGGAGCGCGGCGCTGCGGGTGGCGTCCGGCGAGCTCTCGCCGAAGTAGCCGATGCAGTAGACGAGGATCAGCGCGCCGATCCCGGAGACGAGCACGACCATCGCCAGCGCGAGGGCGTCGAGCCGGAAGCTCAGGACGAGCCCGAGCTCGGGGGCCCAGGCGAGCGACGTGGTCACGCCACCGGCCAGCGCCGCGGGCGCGTTCGCCAGCGCCCACACCAGCGCCGCGGTGGGCAGGACCGCCGCGACGGCGAACCCCGCCCGGCGGCTGCGCGCGGACACGAGCGGGAGCAGGCAGGCGAGGACGAGGTGCGCGACGACCAGTCCGAGCACCCGTGGCCCCTCCTCGCTCCTCGTGTCGGGGCGGCTCCCACTCGGGACCGCCCTCGGGGGCCGCACCGGGCTACCCCACCAGCTCGGGTTCGCGCCTGCTCGCGGCACGTCGGTCCCCATATCGCCGGTGGCCACCCTATCCGCGGCAGGTCGTCCACCGACCCGAACGAACTACGGGCGCGTCCCTCGAATCGCGTGCACATGCCCGGGCGCATGCGCACGAACGCGCAATTCGATGAGCGCGGACGCGCAACTCGCGGGAACACGGGCGGTGCTCGCGACGAGGCGTGAGCACCCTCACGGAACGCTACTGGAACGATTCAGGAGCGCCGCGCGCTGTACGGGGTGTGGGCGTCAGGAGCCCGCGACCGCTCGCCCGCAACGCCGCGGACGCGGCCCCCGAGACAGGGGGATGAGGCCGGGGCGACGCGCCCGACCGCACGTTTGCACCCGGGTTCCCCGGCCTCGTCCCTCTGGAAGACGAGGAGGAAGACATGCCGAACACGACGACCCCACGGATCGCAGACCTGCTGCGGCAGGCCCTCCGCCGGCTCGACGACTGGACGCTGATCGCGTTCAACCCCCGGTACCCCAGCCCGCTGCGTGGCCGGTAGATCAACGCCGCAGCGGAGCCGGGCGACGATCTACAAGCGGAATGACCGCCGACCACCGCTGAGGTTCCGCCCCGAAGCTCCGGGGTGGATCCCGACGGGAGCGGCGTCCACCGAGCGGTGGGCGCCGCTTCCGCACGTCACGCCCACCTCAGTGGTGCATCGGCGGTCGGTCGTCCACCTCCGCATCACTCGGCGGGGGTGCGAGCGGCCGCATGCGCGCCCACGCGAAGAACCCGGCCGCGACGAGGATCATGATGATGCCGGACCAGAGGTTGATGTTGATCCCGCCGGCCTTCACGATGTCGATCGGCGTCACGAAGAACAAGCCCATGATCGTCAGGATGGCGCCGTAGAAGATGAACAGGATTGCGATGACCGTGCGCAGGTCGAACAGCTGGGACGCCGCGCTGGGCGCCTCCGCGGCCTCCCCGTCGTCGGGCATCTTCGGTTGGGGCTCGGGTGTGCGCATGACTGCCTCCTCGTGCCTCAGGCGAAGATGATGTACAACACGACGACCAGGGCGATCACGATGCCGCCGAGGATGTTGGGCGATTGCCACCACGCGGTGCTCTCGCCCGGTTCGCCGCCAGCTCTCGCGTCCTTGTCGGTCAGCGACCACGTCAGGCCCACCAGCTCCGCGTCCGGCTTGGGAGCGGTGAACATCGACACGACCACCGCCACCGCGCACCCCACGATGAACGCCGCGCTCGCGCCCATGAAGCTGCCGGCCTGCGACGACACCTGGATGACGCCGCCGCGGACCAGCGAGTCGACCAGGACGGCGGAGAGTGCGCCGGCGATCAGTCCGGTCCAGCCCGCCGTGCCGGTCATCCGCTTCCAGAACAGCCCGAGGATGAAGATTGCGAACAGCGGGGCGTTGAAGAAGCTGAACAGGGCCTGGATGTAGTTCATGAGGTTGGCGAAGGTGCCGGCGATGAACGCCGTGCCGATCGCGAGCACGCAGCCGATCACGGTCACCGCCCGCCCGACCTGCAGGTAGTAGTGGTCGTCCCGGCCCGGGCGCAGCCAGTCCTGCCAGAGGTCGTAGGTGAACACCGTGTTGAGCGAGCTCACGTTCGCGGCCATGCCCGCCATGAACGACGCGAGCAGGCCGGCCAGGGCGACACCGAGGATGCCGTTGGGTAGCACCTCGTTCATCAGCAGCGACAGCGCGTTGTTGGGAGTGATTCCCTCGACCGACGTGGCACCGGTCTGCTTGAGCTGGGTGAGCTGCGGGATCAGCACGCCGGCGATCATGCCCGGAACGATGATGACCAGGGGGATGAACGACTTCGGGAACGCCGCGATGATCGGCGTGCGGCGAGCGGCGGACATGTTCTTCGCCGAGAGGGCCCGCTGGACCTCGGCGAAGTTCGTGGTCCAGTAGCCGAACGACAGCACGAACCCGAGGCCGAACACGATCCCGAGCACCGACAGGAACGGGCTCGTGATCTCGGTCAGCGTGGTGCCGGGCCACGACGAGAGCTGCTCGGGGCCGGGCGGGAGCGCCGCGACCTGCCGCGTGAGCGCGGCCCAGCCGCCGACGCGGGCGAGCCCGGCCACGGTGAGCGGGATGAGCAGCGCGACGATCACGAAGAACTGCAGTACCTCGTTGTAGATCGCCGCCGACAGTCCGCCGAGGAAGGTGTAGCTCAGCACGACCAGCGCCGCGATCGGGATCGCCAGCTGCAGCGGCCAGCCGAGCAGCGCCTCGAGAATCAGGCCGAGCGCGTACAGGTTGACCCCCGCGATGAGCACCGACGCCACGGCGAACAGGATGCCCTGGACCCGCTGCGTCGTGCGGTTGAACCGCTTGGCCAGGAACTCCGGGACGCTGCGCGCCTTGCTGCCGTAGTAGAAGGGCATCATCACGATGCCGAGAAAGACCATCGCCGGGACGGCGCCGATCCAGTAGTAGTGCAGCGTCGGGATCCCGTACTCGACGCCGTTGGCCATCATGCCGATGAGTTCGATGGCCCCGAGGTTCGCCGAGATGAACGCCAACCCCGTCACCCACGCCGGGAGCGACCGCCCCGACAGCAGGAAGTCCAGGCTCGACGCCACCGAGCGCCTGGCGAACAGGCCGATGCCGAGAACGAGGACGAAGTAGAAGACCACGAACACGTAGTCGATGAAGTTCGGACTGAGCCTGAGGTCTGCTTGAGCCAACAAGTTCATGTGCCCTCCCGCCGCGCCGTCGCCAGCCGGACGCATCCTTCGCCGATCGCGTGGATCGCGCCACACTGATCGACGCAGTTCCCCCGGCCAGCCGAGCGGGAAACGCCGCTGGATAACGATCAGGTGGTCAGCCAGGACCGGACCGGGATCAGCGGCTGCGCGAAGCACCGGCAGCCCGGAGCCTCGCGGTAGTAACCGAACCGGGCCGCGTCAGATGTTCGGGCTCGGGGCGTCGTCGTGGCCTGCCCCCGACTTCGCCTTCTGCCGCCAGTGGGTCAGCGCCCGCTCGGTGTAGCCGTTGGGCTCCTGCCGGCCGGCGAACACCAGTTCCAGCGCCGCCTGGAACGACGGACTGTTCTCGAGGTCCTTGCTCATCGGCTGGTAGCCGGGTTCGCGGGCGTTCTGCTCGTCCACGAGCACGGCCATCCGGGCGAAGGTCTCGCGCACCTGGGACTCGTCCACGAGACCGTGGTGCAGCCAGTTCGCGATCTCCTGGCTGGAGATGCGCAGCGTCGCCCGGTCTTCCATCAGGCCGACACCGTCGCGGTCCGGCACCGTCGAGCAGCCGATGCCCAGCCCGACCCAGCGCACGACGTAGCCGAGGATCGACTGCGCGTTCGTCTCGAGCTCGTGGTGCTTCTCGTCGGCGGTGAGCCCCGCGCCGCCGTCGGGCAGCACCGGCACGACCAGCAGCTTGCGCCGGTCCGTCAGGGGCCGCGCCGCCAGCTCGGCCTGCACCGCCTTCACGTCCGTCTCCAGGTAGTGCAGCGCGTGCAGGGTGGCGGCCGTCGGCGAGGGCACCCAGGCGGTGTTCGCGCCGGCCTTCGGCTGGGCGCCCTTGGTGTCGAGCATCGCGCGCATGCCGGCGGGCTGCGCCCACATGCCCTTCCCGATCTGGGCGTGCCCGGCGAACCCGGCGCGCAGCGCGACGTCCACGTTGCGGTCTTCGTACGCACGCAGCCAGGTGGTGGACTTCTCCTCGTCCTTGCGGACGACCGGGCCGGCCTCGAAGTCCGAGTGGATCTCGTCGCCGGTGCGGTCCAGGAAGCCCGTGTTGACGAAGATCACCCGCCCGGCGGCGCGGGCGATGCACGCCTCCAGGTTGATCGACGTCCGGCGCTCCTCGTCCATGATCCCGATCTTGATCGTGGTGGGGGGCAGGTCCAGCGCCTGCTCCACCGCCGTGAACAGGTCGACCGAGAGGCTCACCTCGTCCGGCCCGTGCATCTTCGGCTTGACGACGTAGAGGCTGCCGGTGCGGGAGTTGGAGAAGCGGCCGACGCCGCGGAGGTCGTGCACGGCCGCGACCGTGGAGACGAGGATGTCCAGGCACTCCTCCAGGAGCGGCTCCCCGGCCGCGGTGCGGACGGCGTCGAGCCGCATGTGGTGCCCGACGTTGCGGACGAGGAGCAACGACCGCCCGGGGAGCACCAGCTCCGATCCGTCCACGGCGGTGTAGGCGCGGTCCCCGTGCACGGAGCGGGTGATCGTCTCCCCGCCCTTGGGGAAGGTCGCCTCCAGCTCACCGGTCATCAGCCCGAGCCAGCTGCGGTAGCCGCCGACCTTGTCCGGGCCGTCGACGGTGGCGACGGAGTCCTCCAGATCGACGATCGTGGTGACCGCCGACTCCAGCACGACGTCCGCGACGTGCGCGTGATGCTGGCGGCCGACCCGGTGCGTGGCGTCGATCGTCAGCTCGGCGTGCAGGCTGTGGCGGCTCAGCAGCACCGCCTCCGGCTCGCCGGGATCGCCGCGGTACCCGACCAGCTGACCCGGGTCGGCGAGCCGCACGGACCCGTCCGCCGTCTCCGCGACGAGCGCACCCCCGTCCAGCCGGTAGGCGGTGGCGTCGGCGTGGGAGGCCCCGTCGAGGGGGAAGTACGCGTCGAGCAGCCGGTCCGCCTCCGCGATCACCTGCGCACCGCGCCGCTCGTCGTAGCCGCGGGCGAGCACGTAGCCAGGTCCGAGAGCCGCGAGCGGCAGGGCGTCCGTCCCGTAGAGCGCGTCGAACAGCGACCCCCAGCGGGCGTTCGCGGCGTTCAGCGCGTACCGCGGGACCGTCGCCGGCACGACGAGCTGCGGGCCCGGCACGTCCGCGATCTCCCGGTCCACGCCGCTCACGGAGATCCGCGGCTCCTCAGGGGGCAGCAGGTAGCCGATCCCGGTGAGGAACTCCGCGTAGCCGTCGAGCGCGTCGTCAGCGGGCGCGCCGTGCTCACGGTGCCAGGCGTCGAGACGGGCCTGCAGCTCGTCGCGGCGGGCCAGCAGCTCGGTGGCGCGCGGGGCGAACTGCTCGTGCAGCCCGGCCAGCGTCGACCAGAACCACTCCGGCGTCAGCCCCACTCCCGGCAGCAGCTCGTCGGCCACGAAGGCGCGCAGGGTGGGGTCCACCTGCAGGCCGCCGGTCTGGGTTCCGTCGCCGGTCTGCGCTGCGTCGCTCACCTGGATCCACCATCCTCGTCCGGTCCGTCGTCCACGGTCGCCCGTTCCTACCACCCCATCCCGACGAAAGCCGGGTCTGTGCAGCGGACGGTCCGGCGCTCCACCGGCCGGCGCGGGGGGGACCGATGCTCCGACCGGGATGCCGACGTCATGGGCGATCCGCGCGTACGAGCGGCCGTCGTCGGCGAGGAGGGCCTGCAGCAGCTCCCGCCGCCGCGGTGGGAGCGTCGCGAGGGCGGCGGACACGGCAGCGCCGAGGTCCGGGAGCTGATCGACAGCCTGCGCCCGGCCGCGCTGGACCGGGCCTCGAACCCGCGCTGGCCGGTCCCGGTCGCGCTCGGCACGGACGGTTCGGACGGTGAGCTGCCGGCAGCGGTCGAGGTCGTCACGTACCGGGTGGTCGCCGAGGCGCTGACGAACGTCGCGAAGCACGCGCACGCCCGCACCGCGGCGGTGACCGTCCGGCGGGACGCCCGGCACCTGGAGGTGCGGGTGAGCGACGACGGCGTCGGCTTCGGCGCGCCGATCCCGGGCCGGGCACCCGCGTGGGCCTGACGTCGATCCGCAGTCGGGCCGACGAGCTCGGGGGCCGGTGCGCGATCCGGTCCGGCATGACCGGGACGACGGTCGAGCTGCTCCTTCCGCTGCAGCCGTGACCCTCGCGCCGGCACTCATGCCCTCCGTCGACCGCCTGCGACCGACCGGCCCCTACGAGGACCGCGCCGCTGTCGGCGGTCCGCCCGGCCCACCACTGCGTGTCGGCGGCGCGTGAGGCTGCGCAGCGGCGGGAACGGGCCGTCGAGCCGGGCCCGCTCGGCCTCGACCAGCTCCTGCACGCGGACGCTCGTGACCTGCCGCTCGGTGGGCGGGTTCTGCAGCGCGAGCAGGAGCTCGACAAGCTGGTCCAACCCGGACCGGCGGGCGTGCACGAGAAGCGTGTCGTCGGTGCCGGGCGGCACGTGCTCGTCGAGCAGCACCACCACGATGTCGCTGAACTCGTCCCCGGCCCGCGGCTTGTCCTGCCGGGTCTCCTGCATCCGCCGGTCCCCTCTCCACACTCGGTGCGCCCGTTCTCCGGGAGGGACGAGGCATACCAGCTGATCGACGGCTGGGGAACAGGAGTGGCGCGACGTAGCCTGGCCGCCGAGGATGTGGGGAAACCGCCGGACGGGAGCCCGGTTCTCGGGCATCCTCTCGCCCCAGCGACGGAGGTGCGGTATGGCGTTGCCGGCGACCGTGCGACGTGCGTTCGAGACGGCGCTGAGCTCGGAGAACGTGATCGCCGACCGCGTCCAGTGCCGGGCCTACGAGTGCGACGGGCTCACCGGCTACCGGGTCGTCCCCGAGCTGGTGCTGCTCCCCCGCGACGCCGCGCAGGTCGCCGCGGCCGTCCGGGTCTGCGCCGAGCACCGGGTGCCCTTCGTCGCCCGCGGTGCCGGTACCGGCCTGTCGGGCGGCGCGCTGCCCGTCGCGGACGGCGTCGTGATCTCCCTGGCCCGGCTCAAGCGGGTCCTGGAGGTCGACCCGGTCGACCGCCGCGCGACCGTCGAGCCCGGCGTCACGAACCTCGACATCACCGCTGCGGCCGCGCCGCACGGGCTCTACTACGCGCCCGACCCGAGCAGCCAGCAGGTCTGCACGATCGGCGGCAACGTCGCGGAGAACTCGGGCGGCGCGCACTGCCTCAAGTACGGGTTCACCACGAACCACGTGCTGGAACTCGAGGTCGTGCTGGCCGACGGATCGGTGGTGACGCTCGGCTCGGACACCGGCGAGCAGGCGGGACCGGACCTGCGCGGGGTGTTCCTCGGGTCGGAGGGCACGCTGGGGATCACGACGAAGATCGTCGTGCGGCTGCTGCGCACCCCGGAGTCGGTGCGGACGCTGCTCGCCGACTTCCCCTCGGTCCGGGCGGCCGGTGACGTCGTCAGCGACATCATCGGTGCGGGGATCGTGCCCGCCGCCGTGGAGATGATGGACACGCTCGCGATCGAGGCGGCCGAGCAGGCCGTGCACGCCGGCTACACGGTGGGCGTCCCGGCTGCGCTGGTCGTCGAGCTGGACGGCCCGGAGGCCGAGTGCGACGCCGGGTTCGCCCAGGTCAAGCAGATCTGCGAGCGCCACGGGTGCACCCGGCTGCACGTCGCCGGGTCGGCGGAGGAGCGCGCCGCGATCTGGCGGGGCCGCAAGGCGGCGTTCGCGGCGGTCGGCCGCATCTCGCCCGACTACTTCGTGCAGGACGGCGTCGTCCCCCGCACCCGGCTCGCCGAGGTGCTGGACCGGATCGGGGAGATGGGCGACGAGGCCGGGCTGCGGGTGGCGAACGTCTTCCACGCGGGCGACGGGAACCTGCACCCGCTGGTGCTCTACAGCGCCGCCGCTGGGGAGACCGACCGAGCCGAGCACCTGTCGGGGGCGATCGCCGAGCTGTGCGTCGAGCTGGGCGGGTCGCTGTCGGGTGAGCACGGGATCGGCACGGACAAGGCGTGCTCGATGCCGAAGATGTTCGGCGAGGACGACCTGGCGACGATGGCCCGCGTGCGTACGGCGTTCGACCCGCACGGGCTGTGCAACCCGGGCAAGGTGCTGCCCACGCCGCGGCTGTGCGGGGAGCGCCCGGGCCGCTACCGGCCACACCCGCTCGAGGAGGCGGGCGTGGTCGAGCGGCTCTAACGTCAGAAGACGACGACGACGTCGGCGAGGAGCGACCGTGACGGCAACGCTGATGAACCCCACCGATCTCCGTGGCGTCCGCGATGCAGTGCTGGACTCGGCCGGAGCCCTCGCGGTGTCCGGCGCCGGCACGGCCGCGGGCTGGGCCGGCACCCTCGGCCCCGTCGACGCGGTGCTCGACCTGCGCGCTCTGACCGGGGTGATCACGCACAACCCGGGGGACATGACGGTGTCGGTCCGCGCGGGCACGCCGCTGCGCGAGCTGAACGCCGAGCTCGCCGGCCACGGGCAGCACGTGGCGCTGGACGCGGCCCGGGTCGCCGACGGCGCGACGGTCGGCGGCCTGCTGTCCACCGGCGACACCGGGCCCGGCGCGCTGGTGCACGGCTCGCTGCGCGACCTGGTGATCGGCGCGACGCTGGTGCTGGCCGACGGCACCGTGGCCCGCACCGGCGGCCATGTGATCAAGAACGTCGCGGGGTACGACCTCGCCAAGCTCGTCCACGGCGCCTACGGGACGCTGGCGGTGATCGCCGAGGTGGTGCTGAGACTGCACCCGCTGCCGCACGCGGCGGCGACGCTGGTGCTGCCGTGTCCGCTGGCGGAGGCCGCGGAGCACGCCGCCCGGATCCTCGGTGGCCCGTACGAACCCGCGGCGCTGGAGTGGGTGTCCGACCCGGGCGCGCTGCTCGTCCGGGTCGAGGGCACGGAGGCGGCGCTGCCGGAGCGGATCGAGCGGCTGCAGGAGCTGCTCGGGTCGGCGGGAACGGGGCGTTCGGGTGCGGACGTCGGAGGGGCTGGCGCCCCGACCCCGGGCACCCCCGACGTGGACACTGCGGACCTCGACGCCATCGCTGTGACCCCACCGGCGCGCGGCGGGCAGGACGGCGACCCGTGGGCCGGGCACACCCGGCTCACCCGCGGGACGCTCGACGACGCCGTGCTGCGGATCGGCGTGCGCCCCTCCCGGCTGCCGGGTGTGCTCGCCGGGCTGGACACCCGCTCGATCACGGCCGGGCTCGGCACCGGCGTCGCCACCGTCGCGCTGCCCGCCGACCCGGCCGCCGTCGCCGCGGCCCACACCGCTGTGCACGCCGCGGGCGGGACCTCGGCGCTGCGCAGCCGCCCGGTCGGGCTGGACGCGCCGGCGTGGGGCCCGGCACCGTCCGCCCTCGCCGTGCTCCGCGCCGTCAAGCAGGAGCTCGACCCCGCCGGCCGCCTCGGACCGGACCGGCTCGCCCCGTGGCTCACCGAAGGGCACTCATGACACCCACACCGGCCGGCTCGGCCGAGACGAACCTCCCACAGACGGGGCCCAGCGCCTTCGACGACCACCACCCCCCGCAGCGCGAGCTGCTCGACGACTGCGTGCACTGCGGCTTCTGCCTCCCCACCTGCCCGACCTATCAGTTGTGGGGCGAGGAGATGGACTCCCCGCGCGGGCGGATCTACCTGATCAACCTTGCGGAGAAGGGCGAGATCGGCCTCGAGGGGCCGCTGCACGAGCACATCGACCGGTGCCTGGGCTGCATGGCCTGCGTGACCGCGTGCCCGTCCGGGGTGCAGTACGACAAGCTGCTGGAGGCCGTGCGCCCGCAGCTCGAGCGCAACGTCCCTCGCGCTCCCGCGGACCGGCTGTTCCGCGAAGCGATCTTCGCGCTGTTCCCCTACAAGCGGCGGCTACGGGCGGCCGCTGTGCCCGGGGCGCTGTACCAGAAGCTGCGGGCCCTGCCTGCGGTCCGCAAGGTCGCGGCGAAGCTGCCCGGCAAGCTCGGCGCGCTGGAGTCGCTGCTGCCACCGGTCTCTCTGCGGGAGGCCTTCGCCCGGCTGCCCGAACGCATCCCCGCGACCGGGGAGCGGCGGGCTACCGTCGCGCTGCTCACCGGCTGCGTCCAGGACGTCTTCTTCCACCGGGTCAACGCCGCGACGGTACGGGTGCTCGCCGCCGAGGGCTGCGACGTCGTCGTCCCCCGGGACCAGCAGTGCTGCGGCGCCCTCGAGCTGCACGCCGGTCGCGAGGACGACGCGCTGGCCCGCGCCCGGAAGACGATCGCACGCTTCGAGCAGCTCGGGGTGGACCACGTCATCGCAAACGTCGCCGGCTGCGGGTCGTCGATGAAGGACTACGGCCACCTGCTCGCCGACGACCCCGAGTGGGCGGAGCGGGCCGCGGCGTTCAGCGCGTCGGTCCGCGACGTCCACGAGGTGCTCGCCGACCTGCTCGCCGACGGCCCGCGCGCCCCTCGGCACCCGGTCCGCGCCCGCGTGGCCTACCACGACGCCTGCCACCTCGGGCATGCGCAGGGCGTGCGCGCCCAGCCCCGCGCGGTGCTGCGCTCGATCCCGGGGCTGGAGGTCGTCGACATCCCGGAGGCCGCGCTGTGCTGCGGCTCGGCGGGGATCTACAACATGGTGGCGCCGGCGCCGGCGGCCGAGCTGGGGGCGCGCAAGGCGGCGAACATCCGCTCGGTGCAGCCGGACATGGTCGTCACCGCGAACCCCGGGTGCCTGCTGCAGATCAGCAAGCACCTGAATCCGGCCGCCGGGCCTGCCGACGGCAACGCCGTGCCCGCGCTCGGCGGGAGGACGCCAGACACCCGGACCCTGGACGGCACCGGCCTGCCGTTGCTGCATCCGGTCCAGTTGCTCGACGCCTCGATCCGAGGGGTGCCGGTCCCCCGCAGCTGACCGCGACCCAGCCCGACCCGTTCATACACAGGGCGCGGTTGTACGCGGTCGTCCGTCTTCTGTCGGTGGCCGCCGCTACCGTGCGCGCCATGACGACGCTTACGATCGACTGGACGGAGCAGCTGTCCGAGCAGCTGGAGTGGCACTGGAGCAGGCAGCTGCGGCCGCGCTTCGCAGGCCTGTCCGACGACGAGTACCTCTGGGAGCCCGCGCAGCCAGCGTGGAACGTGCGCCCGCGGACGGGCGACGACCAGCCCGGCACCGGCCCGTTCACGGTCGAGTTCTCGTTCCCCGAGCCGGACCCGCCGCCGGTCACCACCATCGCGTGGCGGCTAGCGCACATCATCGTCGGTGTCCTGGGGGCACGGGTGGCCGCGCACTTCGGCGGCCCCCCGATGGACTACGGGAGCTTCGCGTACGCGGGCACGGCCGCCGAGGCACTTGCCCAGCTGGACGACGTCTATGCGGGCTGGACGGCGGGCGTCCACGGTCTCGACGCGGCAGCGCTCGCGCGGCCGTGCGGGCCGGCGGAGGGGCCGTTCGCCGACTACCCGATGGCCGCGCTCGTGCTGCACATCAACCGCGAGGTGATCCACCACGGGGCGGAGGTGGCGCTGCTACGCGACCTGTACCGGGCCCGGCCGGCCGGATCCTGAGGCGTCCGGGGCTCAGCGGGCGAAGTGGTCCCATCCACCGGGGCCGCCCTCGTACACCCGCCCGTCGACGAGCACGGCCGGCTCGGTGTCGTCGCTCGCCAGCACGGTGCCTACGCGCACCCAGCCGAACGGCAGCAGGGCGCCGCGCGGGAACGTCGCCGCCAGCGCATGGTCGTCGCCTCCCGTCAGCAGCCAGTGCCGGGGGTCGGCACCCAGCGCGGCCCCGACGTCCGCGAGCCGGGCGGGCACCTCGAGGGTGGCGCTGCGGATGTCGATGCGGACCGTCGAGGCGCGGGCGACGTGGCCGAGATCCGCGAGCAGTCCGTCGGAGATGTCGATCATGGAGGTGGCGGCGGCCTTCGCGGCCTCCGGCCCGGCCGCGTACGGCGGCTCGGGCACCCGGTGGGCGTTGACGACGACGGCGGGTGAGCGGAAGCCGCGTTGCAGCACCGCCAGGCCCGCCGCGGCCCAGCCGAGCCGGCCTCGCACGGCCACCAGGTCGCCCGGGCGGGCCCCACTGCGGCAGACGGGCGACCGGCCCTCGAGCGAGCCCAGGGCCGTCACGGAGACCATCAGCTGGGCGGCGGACGCGACGTCCCCGCCCACGACGCCGGCCCCGACGGTCGCGGCCTCGGCCCACAAGCCGTCGGCCAGCGCGGTCAACGTCGCGACGGGCGTGCTCGCCGGGCAGGCCACGCCGACGAGCAGGGCCGTCGGGACGGCGCCCATCGCGGCGATGTCGGCCAGGTTCGCCGCGGCCGCCCGCCGGCCGACCTGTTCGGGGGTGGACCAGTCGAGCCGGAAGTGGACGGTCTCGACGAGAATGTCCGTGCTGGCGACCACGCGCCCATCCGGAGCGGCGACCACCGCCGCGTCGTCGCCCGGGCCGACGATCGTGACAGCGGGTTGTGACCGGCCGGTCGCAAGCCGCCTGATCAGGCCGAACTCCCCGATCTGCCCGAGTGTGCCGTCCGTCTCGGCAGGGATCCTTCCCGCCTGCGACGATGGGGTCAACGGGCCCTCCTCGGGTACGGTCGTCCGACTTTCCTACCCGCAGACATCGTCACAGCCGAAAGGGGCACGCCGTGGTGCACGCATACATCCTTGTCCAGACCGAGGTCGGCCAGGCGGCCGCGGTCGCCAAGGAGATCGGCGCGATCCGCGGTGTGTTGGCGGCGGAAGACGTGACGGGTCCTTACGACGTCATCGTGCGCGCGGAGGCGGACGACGTCGACAACCTCGGTCGGCTCGTCGTGGCGAAGGTGCAGGGTGTGCCGGGTATCACCCGCACGCTCACCTGCCCGGTGGTGAACCTGGGCTGAGGCGGCCGAACGGGGTCGGCGCACGCCGGCCATCACACACCGATTCGGCCGGCGCACAGCACGGCGGACCGTCACACCCCGCACAACACGCGCGACGGTCAGCCGCGGTGTGCGACAGCCCCTTGACGACGCGCGCAGGGCAGGATGAGGTCGTGACCGACCCCGCCACGCCCGACACCCGCCGAGCCCGGCGACGGCCGTCCGTGCCCGTGGTGATCGCTCTCGCGCTGCCGCTGCTGCTCGCGGTGGCGGTCGCAGCCGTCGGCATCGTCGGGCGGGTGCAGGGGGTCGAGCGGGCGGGGCTCGGGGACACCGGTGGCAGCGGCCCGACGGCTGGAGCCGCGCCCGAGACGGGTCCGCTTGCCGTCGTCCCCGTCGACGCGCCGGACGCGGGCGGGCCGGAGTGCACGGCCCTCCTCGCGGCACTACCGCCGGAGCTGCCGGCGGCCGGCGGCGTGCTGCCGCCGCGGCCACTCGCCGACCCGGCCCCGACGGGGACACGGGCCTGGGCGGCGGCGCCGCGGCCGGCCGTGCTGCGGTGCGGGCTGACCCGGCCGGCGGAGCTCACACCGACTTCCACGCTGCTCGAGGTCAACGGGGTCCGGTGGCTGCGGCTGGACGACGGCGGGCCCGATCCCGTGATCGTGAGCTACGTGGCGGTCGACCGGCCGGTGTACGTGGTGCTCACCGCACCGACGGCCGCGGGGAGCGGGCCGCTCCAGGCCGTCGCCGACGTCGTGCGGCAGACGATGGACACCACCGACGTCGTCGTCCGCTGACGGGCGGTCAGCCGCGGTAGCCGGCCTTCCGCGAGCACGCGGGCCACGCCTTCCAGCCCTGCTTCGCGAGGATCCGCTCGGCGACCGCGATCTGCTGGCTCTTGCTGGCCTTGTGCGGCGACCCCGAGCCGCCGAACGCCTTCCAGGTGCCCATCGAGAACTGCAGGCCACCGTAGTAGCCGTTCCCGGTGGCGGTGTTCCACTTGCCACCGCTCTCGCACTGCGCGATGCGATCCCACTTCCCCGTCGGCGTGGCTGCATCAGCCGTACCGGCGAGGGCGACGGGGGCGCCCAGCGCGACGACGGTGGCGACGGCGGCCTGCAGCAGACGGCGGCCCTTGGGCATGCGGGGGGCGACTCGCGAATCCATGCGTTTCTCCTCGTTCGAGGGTCCGGCGCTCGGTGTATCGGCGCTCGGTGACCCGGACGAGAAGGACGGTACGGAGGCATGCTCATTACGACCAGGCAACACTGCTACTCAGTGAAACCACATCGGTGTTTCTTGACAACAATCACAATGCGATCACGCTCGATTAAGGCGCAATAGTTTCGGATTGGAAACTCTGTTCGAAAGCGCGCCCGCAGCCGCTGACCTGGACGAAGACCCGCATCACCTCCGCAGTGTTCGATTTGCAAACCGGTCAACGAGGCACGGTTTGCGAACCGTGCGTAGCCGGATCGTCACTCGGCATTTCGAGTGGCCGCGGTCACGCTTTTCGGCCCACCCGAGAGTGAGCCGAAGCACACGTCAGCGCAGGCCCAGCTTCCGCGAACAGGCCGGCCACGCCTTCCACCCCTGCGCCTTGAGCACGCGTTCGGCGACCTTGATCTGCTGCGACCTGCTAGCCCTGTGCGGCATACCCGAGCCGCCGTAGGCGTTCCACGTCGACTTCGAGAACTGCAGGCCGCCGTAGTAGCCGTTCCCGGTCGAGGTGTTCCACCTGCCGCCGCTCTCGCACTTCGCGATGCGGTCCCAGTGACCCTTCGGGGCCGCGTCGGCGACGCCGGCGAGTGCGACCGGGGTGCCGAGCGCGACGGCCCCCACAACCGCCAAACGGCCCAGATAATGGCGAGCGGGGGAAGCGTGGGATGCGTCCATGGATCTCCTCCTCGATGAGGGATCCGGCCGGAGTACGGGGGGAAGGCCGGAACGCGCCGGACGATACGACGGTCAGACGATCACGGCAGCATCACTGAACGGATTCATCACGATATCCGCAGGTCAAGGCGCGTATCACATCGATATCACACCGGAAAAGTGCCGGTATGAAAAGAATATCGGGCCGATCGGCTACCGAAGCCCGGTCCCCCGGGCGAGCGCAGTGTCGATCAAGGTCGCCAGCAGTGTCGGGTAGTCGACGCCGGTGACCGCCCACATCCGCGGGTACATCGAAATCGGCGTGAAGCCGGGCATCGTGTTCACCTCGTTGACCACCGGGACGCCGTCCGCGCCCACGAAGAAGTCGACCCGCGCGAGCCCCTGGCAGTCCAGCGCCCGGAACGCCGCGACGGCCGCCTCCTGGACCCTCTCGACGACCTCGTCGTCGAGCTTGGCCGGGATGTCGAACTCGCAGACGTCGTCGAGGTACTTCGCGTCGAAGTCGTAGAAGGCCGCCGAGCCGACGATCCGGATCTCGGCGGGCAGGCTCGCGCGCAGCGTCCCGTCGGGGAGCTCGAGCACGCCGCACTCCACCTCGCGGCCCACGATCGCCGCCTCGACCAGCACCTTCGGGTCGTGCACGCGCGCCGCGGCGATCGCGTCGTCGAGCCCCGTCCAGTCCGTGACCCGGGTGATGCCCACCGACGATCCGGCCCGGGCGGGCTTGACGAACACCGGCAGGCCGAGCCGGTCGCGGTGCGCGGCGGTCAGCGTCGGGGTCTCCGGGCGCAGGACCACGAGGTCGCCGACCGGCAGGCCGTCCGCGGCGAGGAGCTTCTTCGTGAACTCCTTGTCCATCCCGGCGGCGCTGGCCAGCACGCCCGCGCCGACGTAGGGCACGCAGGCCATCTCCAGCAGCCCCTGGATGGTGCCGTCCTCGCCGAAGGGCCCGTGCAGCACCGGAAAGACGACGTCCACGCCGCTGAGCACCTCACCGGCCCGGCCCGGCTCGAGCACCACCAGCCCACCGCGGGTCGGGTCGCCCGGCAGCACGACGGCGGTGGCCGACGCGTCCACGGACGGCAGCGCGCGGCCGTGGATCGCGAGCTGCTCGGGGTCGTCGGTACCCAGCACCCAGGCGCCGTCCCGGGCGATGCCCACCGGCACGACGTCGAACCGCTCACGGTCGAGGTGGCGCAGCACGCTGCCCGCCGAGACGCACGAGATGGCGTGCTCGCTGCTGCGGCCGCCGAACACGACCGCCACCCGGATGCGTCCCGTCACGGGCGCCGAGCGTAGGCCGTGTCCCGTGGATCACGGACGATGGGCTCCGCGATCCAGATGGCTCCTGGCAAGGCGGAGGTCGTCTCTCGTACCGGGCGTACTCGAGACGACCGACAACGCAGCCGGGGGCGATCTGGGCGCGGAGACCGCGGTCGCTGATCCACGGGACACGGCCTGGGTTCACTCGTCGTCGAGACCCAGCAGGCGCAGGTCGGGCGCCCCGAGGGTGCTCGAGTCGACGAGGGCGTCGATGAGGTTGCGGCGGTAGGCGCTGTCGTAACCGGTGCTACCCGGCTCGGGCACGAGCCCGTCGACGCCCTGGGCCGCGAGCCGCTCGCGTACCCGCTCGACCAGGTGCTCGACCTTCCTCGGGGTCCACGTGCCGGGCTGGAGGACCTCGAGTTCGCCAGCGGCCTCGCGGGAGGTGAGCAACGCCGCACCCGCAAGGCGCAGGAGCACCCGCTGGGCGAGGACGGTCATGACCAGCCGCTCGGTCGGGTCCAACCGGAAGCAGCGCACCGGAACGGTGCCCGAGCACGGCCGGCGCCGCGGCGGTTCGGCGGCGCCGACGACCTGCACGCGCACGAGATGCAGGTCCCGCGGGTCCGCGCCCTCCACCAGGAGCGAGGTGCGGCCGTCGGCCAGCGGCACCGGCTCGTCCCCCTTCCGCAGCACCCGGGTCCCCCCGACCCGCACCGGACGCTCGCCCAGCGTGCGCACCCACCAGCACCCGGCGCTGTACTCCAGCGTCCCGTGCCGGCGACTCACCCCGGGATCGTCGGAGCCGACGCAGATGTGCACGGCCGGCCGGTTGCGGCCGAACCACAGCACCATCCCCTCCGACGGACCCGCAGTCAGGCCGCCATCGGGTTCGAGCACGACGAGGGTGCCCGGTCGCATGCCCGCCAACCGCGTCACTCCTTCCGAGGAGCCGCTTCGTGCACACAGGGTACGAGGGCCATCACCCGGTCGAGGCCGGGCGGCGCCTCCGGAGTGTGGCGCCCACCTCACCCGATCGGGGACCCCTCCCGAGTGGCCTCGGCCACAATGGCGCCGCCCGGGAGCCGACGTCCCCGGCGCGAGTGGGAGGTGAGACATGCCCGGCAGGTCCGCCGACGAGCTGGACGCAGAGCTGACCCGCCGCGTCGACGAGCAGGCCCGGATCGCGGACGCCCTGGTCGAGCTGGAGCGCCACCCGGGTCACCGGCTGCTCGCCACCGCCACCCTGACCGGTGTCACGGCGGCGACGTGGGCGGCCACGCAGGGGCTGCTGGCGACACTGTGGGCCGACCTCGCCACGCACCGCGCCGTCGTCGCCGCGGCCTGCGCCGTCCGCACCCGCCGTCCGCGCCCGGCTGAGCGCGAATGGGCGGAGCTGCACGAGGTGCTCACAGCGCGGTCAGTGACGTCGTCCGTACCTGGCCCGACGCTGACGGTCGGCGAGCTGGCTGCCCGGATGGACGGCCGGATCCGCGAGGTCGCCGCGGTGCTCGAAGCAGTGGAGACCGTGCACCTCGCGGCGCTGGCCGGTCTCGGCCCGCCGGCCGAGCGGGTGCGGGACGCCCAGGTCCGCGCGCGGGAGCTGCTGGAGCCGGACGACCCGACCGGCGCGGCGCTCGCCACGTTGATCGCCGCCGTCGACGCCCGGCTCGCCACCTGCACGAACGATCCGCTGTCGCTGCCGGCCCGGCTGCCGCGCGACCTCGTCGACGGCCTGGACCGGGGCCCCCACGGCGACGGCACGAACGGCGACGGCACGAACGGCGACGGCGCGGGTGGCGACGGCGCGGGTGGCGACGGCGACGCGATCGAGGCCTGCCTGGCGGAGCGGGCCGCGATCCGCGACGGCTGGGTAGCCCGGTACCGCACGGTCGCCGACGCGGTCGCGGCCCTCGACCCGCTGTGCGACCGGGAGGTTCAGGCTCGTCGGGAGGCGCTGGACCGCGTCGCGGTCGCCTGCCTCGCGGCGCCGCCCGATCCCCGACCCGCGCTGCGCCGCCGGCTGGCCGCGCTGCCCGCACTGCGGCCCGACGCGGCGTCCCTCGTCGCGTTGCCCCGCCTCGTCGCGGACGTCGCCGCGGCGACCGACGCCGTGCGCGCCGCGCTCGGCCGAGCGGCCGGCCTGGCCGACCGGCGGGTCGAGCTCGCCGGCCGGTTCGCCGCCTACCGCGCCAAGGCGTTACGGCTCGGGGTGTCCGACGACCCGCAGGTCGCCGCGCTGGCCGCGCAGGTCCGCGGCCTGCTCGCGAGCCCACCGACCGACCTGCACGCGCTCACCCCCGCGCTGGTCGCCTACCAGCAGCGGGTGAACGGAACCGCCGAGGAGGGGAGGCCGGCATGACCGGTGCGGCACACCCCGGCACCACCGGCACGGCCGCGGGCACCCCGTGTGCCTGGGACGGCTGCGACGGGGCGCTCGAAGCCGACGGATTCTGCGACACGTGCGGGCGATCCGGGCCCCCCGCGACCGCTGCGCCGGTGACACCCGCACCGCGCGCCGCCCCGGAGGCGACCGGGCACTACACCGCCGCCGCGGCACACGACGCCACCGGTTCCGGCGCGCCCACCGTCCTGCCCGGTAACCCGCAGCACGGCGCCCCGACCGTCATGCCCGGTGCTGTGCCTCCGGGCGGGGCCGGGCCGCGCGGCGGGACCGCCCCGACCGGCGGGCGGTGGAGCGGCCCGCTGTCCACCGGCCCGACCTCGGCGCCGCTGCACCGCGGCGGTGGCACCGACGACATCCCGCCGGTGCCGCGCATCGATCCGTTCAGCGCGTTGCTGCGCGACCCCCAGGTCCCCGAGCGCGACCGCTACTGCCGCCACGGCGGCACGCCGCACCCCGTCGGCCGCAGCCGCGAGGGGCGCCCCGGCCTGGTCCGCGGGTTCTGCCCGCAGGACGGCACGCCGTACTCGTTCGCGCCGCCGCTGGCGGAGGGGTCGCTGGTCGCGGGCCAGTACGAGGTGCGCGGCGCGCTGGCGCACGGGGGCCTCGGCTGGATCTACCTCGCCGTCGACCGCAACGTCGACGACCGCTGGGTGGTGCTCAAAGGCGTCCTCGACGCGAACGACCCGGCCGCGCTCGCCGCGGCACGCGCCGAGCGCCAGTTCCTGGCCCAGCTCAGCCACCCCAACATCGTCGCGATCCACAACTTCGTCCGGCACGTCGAGAACGACGACATGGGCCATGAACACACAGCCGACTACATCGTCATGGCCTACATCGGCGGGTCGACGCTGGCCCAGGTCCGCGATACCCGCGCCGAGGAGGGCGTCCTGCCCGTCGCTCACGCCCTCACTTACATGATCAAGGTGTTGCCGGCGCTCGGCTACCTTCACGCGGAGGGGCACGTCTACAGCGACTTCAAGCCTGACAACGTCATGCAGTCCGAGCGGCACCTGACGTTGATCGACATGGGGGCGGTCGCCCGGGTCGACGACGCGGACGCGGTCGTCTACGGCACCGTCGGCTACCACGCCCCGGAGGTCGTCCGGGCGGAGCTCTCGCCCGCATCCGACCTCTACACCGTCGGTCGCACGCTCGCGGTGCTGGCGCTGGGCATCGAGCCCGCGCGTGGCGGGGTCGCGACCGAGCTGCCCGACGACCACCCGCTGCTGCTGCGGCACGAGTCGCTGCACCGACTGCTGCTGCGCGCCACGCACCCGGATCCGCTGTACCGGTTCGGCTCCGCCGACGAGATGGCCGACCAGCTCGACGGCGTGCGCCGGGAGGTGCTGGCCGTCGAGGAGCAGCGTCCGCGCCCCGCGCCGTCGGCGGTCTTCTCCGCGCCCCGCGGCACGTTCGCCCCGGGCCTGCTGCTCCCCGACACCGATTCCGACGCAGACACCGACACCGACACCGGCCGGCCCGTGGCCGCCCTGATCGCGGGTCGGCTGCCCGAGCCGCTCGACGCCGGCGAGGCCGGGGACATGGACGATGCAGGCCGGGACGACTGGCGCCGCCGCTGGTCCGCGGCGCTCGCCGCGCTGGCCGCCGGCGACCTGGACACCGCCCGCGCCGCGTTCGACGCCCTCTACTCGACGTTCCCGGGCGAGCTCGCACCCAAGCTCGCGCTCGCCGCGGTCGCCGAGTGCGCGGCGGACGAGGACAGCGCGCAGCGGTACTACCAGCCGGTCGCGGCCGTCGAACCGAGCTGGGCCGACGCGGCGTTCGGGCTCGCCCGCACCCGGCTGCGCGTGGGGCGGCGGGCCGACGCGGTGGCCGCGCTGCTCGCGGTGCCGACCAGTTCCAGCGGCCACATCGCCGCCCGGCGTGCGGCGGTCGAGGCCACCCTGCTCCGCCACGACACCGGTTCGGCCGACGACGACGAGCTGCGCGCGGCCGCGGCGCTGCTGGAGCAGCTCGACCTGGGCCCGCTGACCATGCAGCGCATGCGGGTCGCTGTGCTCGACGCGGCCGTCGAGCGGGTCGGCGCCGGTCCCGGGGAACCGGTGCTGGGCTGCGCCTGGGAGGAACGCGCGCTGCGACTCACGACGGCTGGTGCCCCTCCTGCGGGCTGAGCCGGCCCGACGCCACGGACCACGTGGAGACCAGCGTGGACGGTGGCGCGGCGATCAGCGACCGCGGGCACGTCCGTCCCCGCAACGAGGATGCCGTCGCGCTGGGCCGGGTCGGTCCCGGCCCCGCCGACGAGCCCGGGCGGGTGGCGGCGGCCGTCTGCGACGGCGTGTCGTCCACGCGGTCGTCCGAACTCGCCGCACGGGCGGCCGCCGCTGCCGCGCTCGTGCCGCGCGGCACCCCCGAACCCCCGTCGTGCACGCTGGTCTGCGCGGTGCACGACGTGCCCGCCGGCAGGCTCACCGTCGGCTGGGTGGGTGACAGCCGCGCCTACTGGCTCGCGGAGCCGGGCGCCGCCGAGCCCGCCCGGCTGTTGAGCGCGGACCATACCGCCGAGGCCGCGGCCGCGGCCGGGACCCTGGATCCGGCCGTCGCCGCGATCCGCCCCGACGCCATCACCCGGTGGCTCGGCGCGGACGGAGACGCCGAGCCGGAGGTCGTCGCACTCACCCCGGGCGCGCCCGGCGCGCTCCTGCTCTGCACCGACGGGCTCTGGAAGTACCTCCCCGACGCGGCGACGCTCGCCGTCGTCGCCCTCCCCGCCCTGTCGATCGGCGGCGCCCCCGCGGCGGCCGCCGCCCTCATCGCGGCCGCGTTGACCGCGGGCGGTGCGGACAACGTCACCGTCGCCGTCCTCCCCGTCCCCCTGCCGAAGGAGGAACACTCGCAGGCGTCGTCGACGTGCTCGACGTGAAGACCGGCACGGTCCGGCTCCGCGCAGACGCGGACAAGGCGGGCACGATGGCGCTGGACGCCCGCGGGACCCGCACGGTCCAGGTCGGGCGGAGGGGCTGACGGTGCCCGCGTGCCCGGGGGCCACGAGTCGGACGATTCCGACTGGTGCGACGTGGTTCGCGGGCAGAACGGTGCCGTCGCAACCACGCTGGACTTCCCCCGGTACGCCCCGGAGCGCCGCTACGTGCTGTCCGGTGACGGCACCACGCTCGCCGTCGAGGACGGCCCGATCCGGCCGCACACCCCCGTCCTGCTCCCCGACGGCGCCGTCGTCCGGCTCGGCGCCTGGACCACGATCACCCTCACGGCGCACCCTCCCGCCGATCCGGCGCCGCGTCAGACATCGCTGCTCGTCACTGCGACCCCGCGGCCACCAGCGTCGCGGTGATGGGTTCGAGCTCGGCGAACAGCTCGTCGAGCTCGGCGGGAGAGAGGGCGTCGTACGGCGGGGCGGCGAGCTCGTCGGTAAGGGCTTCGATGCGTTGCTTGGTCTCGCGGCCGGCGTCGGTGAACCGGCCGTCGGTGTCGACGAGCCCGCGCTCGCGCAGGCCGTCCATGACCGCGGCCAGCCGCTCTTTCGGCAGGTGGTGGATGCGCCCGAACGACTCCGGCGGGTGGATGCCCTGCTCCAGCGCGGACTGAGCACGTGGGCCTCCGTGCCGCCGATGCGCGCGCCGACGAGAGCGGCGACGTGCCCGTCACCGCGGTGCTCGCGCAGCATGGTCGCGGAATGCCACAGCCGGGCGACCGGGTCGCTCGGCACCGGGAGGGTGCGCATCCCGGCGTACATCACCCGACCTTCCGTGGGCGCGCTCGTCGCGGCTTTGGTGGTCAGGTCGGCGGCGCGCACCAGGCCCGGGGAGTCGGCCAGCTCCTCGCCGAGGATCCGCCGTACGGAGGCCGCGCTGCCCCGCTCCCTCGCGGCGACGGACGCCTCGGGCGGGATCGTCTCCCACGCGCTCGGGATGTGCCGCGCGGCCTCCCCGTCGGCGAAGCTGTAGAAGGCCGCGTGCACAACCTGCGCCGGCACCCGCCCCAGCGGCGCGGCGCGGCTGGCGAAGTAGCCGTCCCAGTAGGTGCGGTGGCCGAGCGCGGCCAGCTCCTCGTTGCACTCGTCGGCGAAGTAGGTGACCAGGCAGATCGGCTCCAGGAGCTCGAACATGCGACGAGCGGTGCAAGCCATGGCCGACATCATGCCTGCGGGCACACCCCGTCGAGCACCCCGGCCGGTTCCCAGGACCACCAGCGGTCCGCCGGGGCCTCGTCGGTCATGCGCGTCAGTCGCGGTAGCGGGCCGACGGGGGCTGCGGGACCGGGTCCAGCACGCCGCCCAGCCACCGCTGGTTGCTCCCGGCGAGGCTGCCGTCGGCGCGCAGCGCTCCAGCAAGGCGTTGACGAACCGCACCAGGTCCGGCTGGTCCGGCCGCAGCCCCACCGCGTACGCCGCCTGGGCGAGCGGCCGCCCGACGATCTCGGTCTGCGGGTTCTGGACGGCCAGCCCGGCGAGGATGACGTCGTCGCTGGAGACGGCCGCCACCTGGCCCCGCTCCAGCGCGACCACGCAGTCCGGGATGCCGCGCAGCGTGAGAACGTCCAGCGCGACCGGCAGCGCGCGCAGCGAGTCCTCGGTCGTGGATCCGCGGGAGGTGCACACCCGCTGCCCGGCCAGGTCCTCGATCTCGCGGACGCCGCTGCCGATCGGCACGAGAAGCCGCTGCGTGGCCGGGAGGTAGGGCGTGGAGAACTCGACGGTGCGCTGCCGCGCGCAGGTGACCGTGAAGTGGTCGACGACGACGTCGACCTCGCCGCGCTCCAACGCGGCCGCCCGGTCGGCGATGTCGAGCACCACGAATTGGACCTTGTCCGGGTCACCGAGGATCGCCCGCGCGATCGCGTGGACGAGGTCGATGTCGGAGCCCCGCAGCTCGCCGGTCTGCGGGTCGCGGTAGCCGGCGAGGTACTTGCCCTGGTCGACGCCGGCGATCAGCCGGCCGCGCTGCGCGATCGCCGCCATCGTCGAGCCAGACGGCATCGCCCGGGGAGCCGCCAGCGGGCCGTCGGGCCGCAGGCTCTCCCGAACGCCGGTGCACGCCGGGGGCTGCGTCGGGCCGGCGGCGGAGGTGGCGCCGGGTACCGCGGCGGGGGGCGCGGCGGGCGCCGCGCTGCCGGGCATCAGCAGCGCGCCCAGCGCCAGGACGCCGGCGACGCACAGGTAGCCCAGCGGGCGCGCCACGTTGACCGTCGAGGTGGTCATCGGTACTCGCCGATCCGCCGGCCGAGGCCCACCGCGACCGCGGCCGCCGCGAGCAGGGCCAGCGCGGCCGGACCGGCGACGAGGCCGGTCAGGGCCCACGCGGCCGAACCGGTGGCGTCGGCGAACGCCGCACGCTCGGCCTCGATCGCCGTGCCCAGCTCGGCGTTCAGCCGCGCGAACGCCGCACCGGAGCCACCGGGTGCCGTCTGCACCACCGACGCCACCGCGGCGGTGTAGTCGCCGTTCTCGTCGAGGTCGCGCACCTGCGTGTGGGCGGCCTGCCACTCCCCGACGGCCACCCGCAGCGCCGTGATCCGGTCCGCCGACCCCGGCGCCCCACCGTCGGCGCGGGCGAGCAGGCCGCTCGCCCCGTCAGAGCCGACGACCCTCGCGATCCCGGAGCTGAAGTCGTCGTCCGAGGCGAACCCACCGCTGCGGGCCACCAGCGCGAGGCTCTCGGCGCTGCGGGCTTGCAGGACGGCGGTGCGCGCGTCGTCGAGCGCGGTCACGGCGTCGCTGTGCCGCTGCGCGGTCTCCAGCCGGCCGTTCGCCACGCCGACGGCCACCACCCACCAGGTCAACGCGGCCACCAGCGCGACCGCACCGGCGAGCAGCCCGACGCTGACGGTTCGACGGGTCCGGCGGCGCTCGCAGACCGAGACGTCGACGATCGCGACCAGGGTGGCCACGAGCAGGGCACCGACGGCGAACGGGATCGCGACGCCGCGCTCGTAGGCCTCGGTCAGCTCGGCGGCCTGCTGCCGGCGCAGATCCTCGGCCGCCGGGAGGATCGTGCCGCGCATGAGCTCGGATGCGCTGCCCAGGTAGGCCTGGCCCAGCGGCAACCCCTCCCGGTTCAACGTGCGCGCGGTCTCCACCAGCCCGGTGTAGACGGGCAGCTGCGCCGCCACGGTCGCGACCGGACCGCTGCCGGGTAGCCGGCCGGCGGCGTCGACCAGCCGGTCGGTGGCCCGGGCGATGTCGTCGTCGTAGCGGGCCCGCACGGCGGTGGGTTCGCGGCCACCGGCGACATAGCCGCTGGTCGCCATCGCGTCGGCGTCGGCGAGCGAGCGGTAGAGCTCGGCGGAGTCTGTGGTCAGCGCGGCGATGCGGGTCTGCGCCTCGGCCACGGACGCGCTGCGCGCCATACCGGCGAGCACGCTCACCAGTGCCGTCGCCAGACACCCGACGACCAGCGCCAGCGCCACCCGGAACAACCGCTCCGGGGTCGTGGACCCGCTCCCCGGCGACCGGCGCTGCGCGGGCCCGACGCTTGTCCCGGAAGTCGGCGCCGCAGCGGAGCGAGGCGGTGCCTCCCGGGTGGAGTGCCCAGAGATTGTCCGGGTGGAGTGACCAGACGATGCGTCGACGCTCATGCCCACCTCCGAGGTCGTGCCGTCGCCGGCCGGTGCGGACATCGTGGCCCACCTCGCGGGGACCCCTCCCGGGCGGAGCGCGCGCATGCCAGGCTGCGCACATGACCGTCGATCTCGACCCCGTCCGGAACCTGGTCGCCGGCGACCACGGCCTGGCCACGGTGGCGGTGGTGCGTGCCGACGGCACGCCGCACGTCTCCCTGGTCAACGCCGGGGTGCTCGACCATCCGCGCACCGGCGCGCCGGTCGCCGCCTACGTCACCTACGGCAAGGTCAAGCTGCGCAACCTGCGGGAGCGGCCGGCGACGTCGCTGACGTGGCGGGTCGGCTGGCGATGGACCGCGGTGGACGGGGACGCCGAGATCGTCGGGCCGGACGAGACGGACCCCGAGTCACTGCGCCTGCTGCTGCGCGACATCTTCACCGCCTGCGGCGGCACGCACGACGACTGGGACGCCTACGACCGGGTCATGCGCGAGGAGGGCCGGGTCGCGGTGCTCGTGACGCCGCGCCGGGTGTACGGGAACAGCTGACCGCCGGACGGTCAGCAGTGATGGGGCATGGCGGTCTGGTCAGCCCCGGCTGGCCAGCGCCCGCAGGAAGAACGCGACGTTCGCCGGGCGCTCGGCCAGCCGGCGAATGAAATAGCCGTACCACTGCGTGCCGTAGGGGACGTACACCCGCATCCGCTCGCCTGCGGCGGCCAGGTCGACCTGGGCATCCGGGCGGACGCCGTAGAGCATCTGCAGCTCGTAGGGCCGGTCGCGGCCGAGGTGCTGCGCGATCGCGACGAGCCGTGGGTCGTGCGTGGCGACCAGGGGCAGCCCCGCGCCGGCGAAGAGGATCTTCAGGCAGCGGACGTAGGACCGGTCGACGTCCGCGCGGTCGGTGGAGGCGACCGCCTCCGGTTCGTCGTAGGCGCCCTTGCACAGCCGCACCCGCGAGCCCGGCCCGGCGAGGTCGCGGCAGTCGGCCTCGGTGCGGCGCAGCTGCGACTGCAGCACGGCGCCGACCCACGGGAAGTCGGCGCGCAGTGCGACGACCGTCGCGAGGGTCGCGTCAGTGGTGGTGTGGTCCTCCATGTCGACGGTGACCGTGGTGCCCGCCTCGGCCGCGGCACCGCAGATCTCCCGCATCCCGTCGAGGGCGAGCGCGTCGCCGTCGGGCAGGCCCTGCCCGAGTGCGGAGAGCTTCACGGAAACCTCGACGCGGTCGGCGAGCCCTTCGGCGGCCAGCCGCAGCAGCAGCTGCCGGTACGCGGCGACGGTCGCCTCGGCGCCTGCCCGATCCGTCGTGTTCTCGCCGAGGTGGTCCACGGTGACGAGCCGATCGGCCGTCAGCCCGGCGATCACGGGTAGCGCGGCGTCGAGATCGGTCCCGGCGACGAACCGGTCGACCACCGGACGCAGCGGCGCGGCCTCTTCCGCGAAGGTCCGGATCCGCGGTGACCGACCTGCGGCGAGCAACATCGACCTGAGCATGGCGGAACGCTACGGCGAACGCCCGGCTCCCGCCGATCCCTACCGGCCGGGTTCCAGCCTCCCCGCCGAGCCGGCCACCCGGCGTCGACGCGCTGATCTTCTCCGCCACACCAGCCATCCGAGCGCCGCAAGGACCGCGAGGAGCGCGACGACCACCAGCACGGGCACGAAGCGGGCGATCAGGCTCAGGCGGCCGAGTTGTCGAGCTCCGCCGCGCCGGCCGTGGCCGCGGCGAGCAGACCACCCATGCTCGGCCGGATGAACGTCTGCACGGCGTCGTTGACGGTGTCGACGGCGGGCACCTTGCGAAACGTGCCGACTCCGTTACGCGTCCTACGCTCGGTGCATGGACGCCACGACCGTCACCCCGTCGCCGCGCAACGAGCCGCAGCGCACCTACGCACCCGGGACGGCCGAGCGCGCGTCGCTCCGGGCGGCGCTGGCGGACATGGCAGGCCGCCGTCACGAGCTGCCGGTGACCGTCGACGGCCGCCGGTACCTGCCGTCCGGGGCCTCGTTCGACGTCGTGACCCCGCACGCCCACGCCCACGTGCTCGGCCGGGCCGCCACCGCGACCCGCGAGGACGCCAAGGCGGCGGTCGAGGCGGCGCTGCGGGCGGGGCCGGCCTGGCGCGGCCTGCCGTACGACGAGCGCGCGGCCGTGCTGCTGCGGGCCGCGGACCTGCTGTCGGGTCCGTGGCGGGACCGGCTGAACGCCGCGACGATGCTCGGGCAGTCCAAGACCTGCTACCAGGCCGAGATCGACGCCGCGTGCGAGCTGGCCGACTTCTGGCGGTTCAACGTCGCCTACGGGCGGCAGGTCCTCGAGATGCAGCCGGGCAGCTCGCCCGGCCTGTGGAACCGCTTCGACCACCGCCCGCTGGAGGGCTTCGTCTACGCGGTCACCCCGTTCAACTTCACCGCGATCGCCGGGAACCTGCCGACGGCGCCGGCCTTGATGGGCAACACGGTGATCTGGAAGCCCTCCCCCACCCAGACCCTCGCCGCGGTGCTCACCCTTGCGCTGCTGGAGGAGGCCGGACTCCCGCCGGGTGTGATCAACCTGTTGACGGGGGACGGCCGCGCCGTCTCCGAGGTGCTGCTGGCGGACCGGGCGCTGGCCGGCATCCACTTCACGGGGTCGACGGCGACGTTCCGGCACCTGTGGCGCACCGTCGCCGAGCACCTCGACACCTACGCCACCTACCCGCGCCTGGTCGGCGAGACGGGCGGGAAGGACTTCGTCGTCGCGCACGCCAGCGCGGACGTCGACGTGCTGCGGACGGCGCTGGTCCGGGGCGCGTTCGAGTACCAGGGGCAGAAGTGCTCGGCGGCGTCGCGGGCGTTCGTGCCGCGCTCGGTCTGGGCCCGGCTGCGCGACGACCTGATCGACGAGACCGACGGGCTGGCGATGGGCGACGTCACCGACTTCGGCAACTTCCTCGGCGCGGTGATCGACCGCCGCGCGTTCGACAAGCTCGCCGCCGCGCTGGACCGCGCGCACGCCGACCCGTCGCTGGACGTCGTCGCCGGGGGCACCGCGGACGACGCGGACGGGTACTTCGTCCGCCCGACGATCGTCGTGGGCAGCGACCCCACGAACGACGTGTTCTGCACCGAGTACTTCGGGCCGATCCTGGCCGTGCACGTCTACGACGACGCGGACTACGACAAGGTGCTCGCCCAGGTCGACCGGGGCGCGCCCTACGGGCTGACCGGGGCGATCATCGCGCAGGACCGCGCGGCGATCACGACGGCGTCGGAGGCGTTGCGCTTCGCGGCGGGGAACTTCTACGTCAACGACAAGCCGACCGGCGCCGTCGTCGGCCAGCAGCCTTTCGGCGGCGCCCGCGCGTCCGGCACGAACGACAAGGCGGGCTCGATCCACAACCTGCTCCGCTGGGTGAGCCCCCGCACGATCAAGGAGACGTTCGTGCCGCCGCGCTCGTCGGGCTACCCGCACCAGGGCTGACGCCCACCCACCCCCGTGCGCCAGTCGGCACGTTCACCGGCGCGAGAGGGGCCGACTCGCGCGGACAGGCCGACGCCCAGCCCGACCGCGACGAGCGCCATCCCCGCCCACACCACGGGAGCCGGGGCCGGGCCACCGAGCAGCACCCCGCCCACCGCCGCGGTCACCGGGACGACCCCGGTGAACAGCCCGGCCCGGGCCGCGCCGATGCGGTCCACCGCCCCTTACCAGGCCAGCACCAGCATCGCCCAGCCGAGGCGGGCCAGGTCCGCCCGCCCGCCGCCGGAGACCAGCACAGCCCCGCCGTGACGACGCCGGCCCCGACCACCACCGCGGGCGCGGGCCGGCTCCCGGCAGCCACTGGCCCCATACCGCGAGGACCAGAGGCACCGCGGCCACCGCCACCCCGATGACGGCCGGCTCGGCATGCGCGACACCTCGGACCACCGCCACGTTGAACAGCACCAGGCCCGTCGCCGCGACCCCGCACAGCCACGCCCACTCCCGCCCGCGCGGGCGCGGCAGCCGCCGTCCTGTCGCTCGCCCGAGGAGCGCCAGCAGCAGGGCGGCGAGGGTGTAGCGCACGGCCTGAAGGTGAACAGGGGCGCGTCGACGATGGTCGCGGACACCGCGACCGAGCTGCCGACGCAGGTCATGGCGGCGGCCGCGAGCACGGCACCGGATCGGAGGTCGGACACATCGCCCACCGTGCGCCAAGCTTGGCCCGTGGAACAGAGCCAAGCCGAGCGCACCGCACCGGACCAAGCTCACGGCGCGGACTTCCTGCAGCTCGACCCCGCGTCGGCACCGCCCCGGCACCTGGCCGCGTGGCTCACCGCCGCGCTGCGCGACGCGATCACCGACGGCCGCCTGCCCGCCGATGCCCGCCTGCCGGCCACGCGCCTGCTGGCCGGGCAGCTCGGCGTGTCACGCGGGGTCGTCGTCGAGGCCTACCAACGGCTGACCGACGAGGGCCTGCTCAGCGGGCGGCGCGGCGGCGGGACGACCGTGCTCGCCACGGCGCCGACGGCCGCTCCCGTCCGGTCCGAGGCGGCCCCGGCCGGCCGTGCCGATCGACCTGCGCCCGGGCCTGCCCGATCTGTCCGCGTTCCCGCGGCAGGCCTGGCTGCGCGCGGAACGCGCCGCGCTGGCCTGCCCTGCACGCCGGACGCCGACCTCGGCTACGGCGACCCGCGCGGCACCCGGGCGCTGCGCACGGCGCTCGCGACCTGGCTCGCGCGGTCCCGCGGGGTGCGCGCCGACCCGTCGGGGATCGTCGTCGTGAACGGTGTCGCCCAGGGCCTGGCACTGCTCGCGCAGGTATTCGCGCAGCGCGGCGTCACGACCGTCGGGTACGAGGACCCGGCCTCGCGCGGCACCCGCGACCAGCTCGAACGGTGGGGGCTCACGCTCGCACCGGTGCCGGTGGACGACCTCGGTCCCGATGTCGACGCGCTCGGCGACCTCCGCGCCGTGTTCGTCACCCCGGCGCACCAGTACCCGACCGGCGTCGTCCTCGCCCCGCCACGCCGGCGAGCGTTGCTGGACTGGGCGCGGTCCGCGGACGGGCGGCTGGTGATCGAGGACGACTACGACGCCGAGCACCGCTACGACCGGGCTCCGGTGGCCGCGCTCGCGGCGCTCGCGCCCGAGCACGTCGTCTACCTGGGAAGCGTGTCGAAGACGCTGGCCCCGGCCCTGCGGCTGGGCTGGGTGGTCGCCCCGCAGGACGTGCGCGAGGAGCTGGTGGTGCGCACCCACCCCGGATCGGCTGCGCGAGGGCGTCCGGCTGCTGGCCTCGGCCGTCCGTGAGCACCAGCACACGCTCACAACGCGATGACCCTGACCGGCACGTCCAGATGCCGCACGATCCGTCCGACGTCGGCGACATCGCTGGTCAACACGGCACACGGACCCGGCATCGTCACGACGACCGCGCCGATGTGCGCGTCCGCGACGGAGATACGCAGTGCGGCGACGAGCGCGGCCGCGCGATCGGCGGCCGCCCGGTCCAGTAGCGCATCGGTGACGCGCAAGCGGTTGATCGCAGCCGCTCCTGCGACCCGGCGGTCCCAGGCCGCCTCGACTCGGACGGCCGTGGGGACGACGGGGGCGGCACCACCGCGGCCGCCCGAGACGATCGCTTCCACGAACGCGAGCGCCCTACGGTGCTTGCTATGCGCGGGACCGCGCAGAGCCTGCGCGGCCTCGTTGTCGAGGACGAGTCGGGTCGGAGTGCTCGTCACGCTGCCGCCGCGAGTCCGGCGGCGTAGGCGAGCACCTCGTCCGGGGAAGGGTCGTCGACGATCCGCACGAGCTCGTCGGCAGCGCGCCGCACGAGGTCTGGGCACGCCGCGAGCGGGTGCCCGGACAGCTCGGCCGCGGCGATCGCGACCTCCCATCGCGCAGGCCGCGCCTCGGGGTGCTCCCGGTAGTGCGCCTCCAGCACGGCCCGGTTCGCCACCGCCTCCAACTCGGCCTGCAGTCCCCGCACTGTGACCTCGGTGACGGACGACAGCAGCCCCGCTCGAACGGCCACGACGGCGGCGTCACGAAGGGCGACCGGCAGCCGCACGGACGTCCCCACAGTCGCGCCGCCGTCGACGCGGTCGAGCAGGTCCAGCAGCCGTTCGAGGTCGTCGTCCACGCCTGCATCGTACTACGCCGTGTACCACACCTAGAGCGTCAGCCAGTCCGTCATCGCCGGCCCGCCTCCCGCCAGCCGCCACACCAGGCGGAAGGGCGTGTGCGGCAGCGGCGCGAAGGAGAACCAGCCCTGCTCGTCGACCTCCGCCCGCCGCGACGGCCTGCCCTCGACGTGCATCTCGACCTCACCGGCCCGAGCCGGCACGACCTGCCCGTGCAGGCCTGCACGAGCGATCTGCACGTGCACGGTCGCGTCGCGGAAGGCGAAGGTCAGCTCGCGGATCGCGGCCCGGTCCGCCCGGGTCGCCCCGGCGAGGGCCGAGGGGTCGGCCACCGAGTCGTAGGCCAACGCCGCGAGCTCGGCGTCGATCGACCGCCACGCGAAGGTCGCCTTGCCCGCCTCCACGAACCGGGTGGGTACCTCCCGCTGCTCCGCCAGCGCGTCGCGCAGCAGGGCGAGCAGCTCCTCGTCGTCGTTCCCCCAGCCGGTCATCGCCGCGCCCCATCGAGGAACGCCGCGAGCGGCTCGCTGCGCCGCAGTTTCTCCAGGCAGCGGGCCCGGGTCGGGCCGAGGCTGCCGACCGGGACGTCGAGGACCTCCGCGATCCGCACGTAGGGCAGCGGAGGGTCGCTGACCAGCAGCGCCAGCAGCCGCCGGCACTGCGGGGCCAGCCGCGCGAACGCCGCGCGCACCGCGCAGCGCAGCTCCTCGAGCAGCAGGCGCTCGTCGACCGGGACGGCCGCCGGGTCGCTGACGACGGTGTCGTCGGCTTCCCCACCCACCGGCCCGCGCCGGCGCCGCGCCTCCTCGTGCAGCTTGAGGCACTCGCGCCGGGTAGTGGTGGCGATCCACCCGGGCAGTGCCGCGGGCTCACGGATCGACTGCAGGTGCTCCAGCAGCCCCAGCCACAGGCTCTGCCCGACGTCGTCCGCGTCGGCGGGCGAGAGCCGGTGACGCATGCAGATCCCCCAGACGAGCGGGGCGAAGCGCTCCACGATCTCGTCCCAGGCGCGCCGGTCGCCGGCCCGGGCCCGCAGGACCAGGTCGACGACGACCGGGTCGTCTCGCATCGGTACTCCGCTCAGGGTCGTGGGGTTCAGGGTCGCGGGTAGGCGGCGCGGACCTTCTTGACGGCCTCGGCTGCGCTGTCGCCCCGGGCGAGCAGGTTCGCCACGGCGCCGGTGATCTCGCCCGTGGCGAACGAGGTGCCCGACCAGGCCGCCCAGCCGGAGAACTCGACCGGGGCGCGGGAGCCGTCGGCGTTCTCGACGAGCACCCGCTCGGGCGCGCCGTCGCCGAGGTAGGTGCTGACCACGTCCACCCCGGGAGCGAAGACGTCGATCCAGGGCGCCGTGTCGGCCGCACCGGCGCCGCGGGGGGTGAACGCTGCGGCCCCGGGGCCGTCGAGGGCACCGACGGCGAGGACGTTGTCCAGCGCGGCGGGGAACAGCGCGGCGTTGGGGGCCGGCCGCCCGGCCGTGTCCGCGTGCGGCTCGCCGTGGTTCCCGGCCGCTGCGACCACGACCACGCTCGGCGTGAGCTGGGCGATCGCCCGCTCGAGGACGAGCGGCGCTCGGCCGTCGTCGGTGGACACGCCCACCGACAGGTTGAGCACCGCGACTCCGGCGTCCTGGTAGTCGGCGAGCAGGTCGGCGAATTCCCACAGCGGCATCGACCACCGCTCGTCGCCCGACCCTCCCGGCACGCGCTGCAGCGCCGTCCGCACGTCCAGCACCGCCGAGGGCGCGTGGCGGCGGATGACGCCGGCGACGAAGGTGGCGTGCCCTTCCCACCACAGCCGCTCGCCCTCGTCGACCGGCCCGACGAGCGTGTCGGGGTCGGCCAGGTAGCTCCCGGTCAGCTGCCGGTGCGGGGCGAGCACGGTGTCGAACAGCCCGACGGAGACGCGGGACAGCGCCCGGTCCGGCTTGGGCAGCGGGGACACCGTGCCGGTAGCGGGGAGGGTCGGCCGGTCGAATCCGTGGGTGTAGGGCTTGAACTGGACGCCGCTCAGCGTGCGGTTCTTGCCGAGCGTCGGCATCCAGCCGGCGTAGCGGTGCGCGGACAGCCGGCGCAGTTCGGTGAGCACACGGTCGAGGTCGCTGCGGTCGAGGTCGCTGTCGACGTCCGGCTCCAGGCCGCCGCCCTCGGCGGCCCGGCGATCGGCGAGCGCGCGGCCGGTCTCGGCCGCGTTCGCCAGCGACACGAGCGTGAGCCCCAGCCGCGGGTTCTCCCCCGCGACGGCCATGCCGGCGCCGAGCTCCCTGCCGACGAGGTCCAGGTGCTCCGTCGCGACGACGATCTGGCACTCGCGCTCGTCCGCAGCCATCCGACCCACCTCCGTGTCGGCCCCCCGCACAGGAACCCTGTGAGGAGGAGCGGCCAGCATATCGACTGATACATGGCTGACAGCTACTTGCGGAATCCTCGTTGACATCGCACGCCTCGCGGGACAGGGATGGAGGCGTGCACCGACCGTCGTGCCTCGACGCCGCCCGGGAGGCGCTGCGATTGGCCGACGCGTCGCCCGCGGAGGCCGTGGTGCTGGCGTCCGCGACAGTGCGTCGGGCCCGCAGGCGGGGCGACGCGGTAGCCCGGGCCGTCGCCGAGCAGGCCTGGGGACAGGCGCTGCGGCACCGCGGCGCCCTCGACCGCGCCCTGACCCACGTGCAGCGCAGCCTGCGCTGCGCGGAGGAGGCCGGCGCGGCTCCGACGGCGGCCGCCGCCCGGCTCACGATGGCGTTCCTCCTCGCCGAGCGCGGGCGCCCGGCGCAGGCGCTCGACGAGCTCGACCAGGTGCTGGCCCTGCTCGACGACCCGCACGGCCGGGCCCGCGCCCTGGCGCAGCGCGGTGGGGTGCTGCTCGACCTGGGCCGGCACGGCGAGGCCCTCGAGCACTACCGCGAGGCGCTGCCGGCGCTGCGCAGCGCCGGCGACACGTTCTGGATCCGGCGGGTGATCTGGAACCGCGGGCTCGCCCACGCCTTCCGGCACGAGTTCGCCGCCGCAGAGGCGGACCTGCGCCAGGCGGAGCGGCTCGCCCGGGACCAGGCACTGCCGCTGGAGGTCGGGTTCGCCCACGCCAACCTCGCGTGGGTGCTGGGCCTGCGCGGCGAGACCGCGGCCGCGTTCGCCCACTCGGCCGTCGCCGAGCGGCGCATCCGCGAGCAGGACGGCCGGCTGGGCGAGCTGCTCGTCGACCGCGCCGAGCTGCTGCTCTCGGTGCGGCTGGCCGGCGAGGCGCGCGAGAGCGCGGAGCAGGCCGTGGCGGAGTACGCCCGCGGCCGTCGGGACATGAAGCTGCCGCAGGCCCGGCTGGTCCTCGCCGACGCGGCCCTGCTCGACGACGACCCCGCCGCCGCGTTGCCGCACGCCCGGCGGGCCGCACGGGAGTTCGAGCGCCAGCAGCGGCCGGAGTGGGCCGCGCTCGCCCGGCTCCTGGTGCTGCGCGCGCGGTGCGCGGACGGGTGCGCACGGGCCGACGACGTCCGCTCCGCCGTCGCGGTGACGACGACGCTGGCCGGCGCGCACTGGCCGGCCCCCGCGCTCGACGCCCGCATCCTCACCGCGACCCTGCTGCGCCGCCGCGGAGACCACGCCGACGCCGCCGCGCACCTGCACGAGGCGGCCCGGCAGCGGCGCAGCGGCCCGGCCATGCTGCGGGCGCGCGGCTGGTACGCCGAGGCGCTGGCCAGGGCCGACGCGGGCAACCCGCGCGGTGCCCGCACCGCGATCCGGGCCGGCCTGCGGCTGCTCGACGAGCACCGCGCCGTGCTGGGTGCCACCGACGTCCGGGCGCACGCGGCCGGGCACCGCACCGCGCTGGCCGAGCTGGGGCTGCGCATCGCGCTGCGCTCGGGGCAGCCGCGCGAGGTGCTGGAATGGGCCGAGCGCGGCCGGGCGACCGGGCTGCTGATGCAGCGGTCCGGCCGCCCCCCGGACGACCCGGAGACGGCCGAGGCGGTCGCCGCCCTCCGCGGGACCGCCCTGCAGATCGCCGACCTGCGCGGCGCCGGCCGGGCCGACGAGGTGGGCCCGTTGTTGGCCCGGCAGACCGTGCTGGAACGGCGGATCCGGTCGCGGTCGCTGCACCGCGGCGGGGCAGGCGATCCGGTGGCGCCGCCCGCGGGCGTCGAGGCGCTGACCGCCGCGCTGGGCGACGCCGGGCTGCTCGAGCTCGTCGACGCCGACGGCACGCTCGTCGCGCTCACCCTGGCCGGCGGCCGGGTGCGGCTGCACCGGATCGGGCCGATGCGCGCCGCGGACGACCTGCTCGACCGGGTCGCCTTCGCCGTCTCCCGGCTGCTGCGGCCCGACCTGCCCGCCGCGCAGCACGCTGCCGCCGCGACCCTGCTGCGCGACAGCGCCGCCCGGGCGGACGCCGCCCTCCTGCACCGGATGCCCGAGCTCGCGGGCAGGCCGCTGGTCGTCGTGCCGACCGGGTCGCTGCAGAACGTGCCGTGGGCGCTGCTGCCCTCGTGCGCGGGGCGGCCGGTCACCGTCTCGCCCTCGGCGACGCTGTGGCTCGGCGCCCGCTCGCGGCCCGCCGCCCCCGGGCACACCCTCGTCGCCGCGGGCCCGGCACTCCCCGGCGCCGACGGCGAGGCCCGCGCCGTCGCCGCCGTGCACGGCGTCACCCCGATGCTCGCCGCCGACGCCACCGCGGACCGGGTGCTGCGCGCGCTCGACGGCGCCGCCCTCGTGCACCTGGCCGCCCACGGCCGCCTCGCCCCGCACAACCCGCTGTTCTCCGAGCTCACCCTGGCCGACGGGCCGCTGTTCGCCTACGACATCGAGCAGCTCGCCGACGCCCCGCACACGGTGGTGCTCGCGGCGTGCGAGAGCGGGCGGTCCGTGGTGTGTGCCGGCGACGAGCTGCTCGGGCTCGGCGCGATGTTCCTCGCCCGCGGCGCGAGCCAGCTCGTCGCGTCCCCGCTGCCGGTCCCGGACGCCGAGACGGCTCCCCTCATGACCGCCTTCCACCGGCGGCTCGCCGCCGGCGTGCCGGTCGCCGAGGCGCTCGCCCTGGCCCAGGAGCAGCTGCGCGGGGGCGGCACCCCGGACGTCGCGGTCGCCGGGTTCGTCTGCGTCGGGTCGGGGTTCGGGCGCGCACCGGTGGTGCCGGCGCCGCGGACGGCGACGGATCCGCCGTCGGTCAGGACGTCCGCGCTCGTCACGGGCCGGTCGCTCGACGCTCCGGTGTCGCCACCGCCACCGCCGCAACCCCCACCACCGCCGCGCCGGCCGCCGCCGCGCTGACCAGCAGGCGGCCCGGCGAGGGCAGGCGCCGCCACGTCGCGACGGTCGTCACGGCGTCCGCGACGTCGCAGAACGCCGCGAGCCCGAGCCACGTGCGCTCGGCCTGGGCACCCTGCCGCGCGCCGAGCAGGGCACCGGCCCCAAGCGCGATGTCGCGGGCTCCCGCCGCCCGGCCGAGCACCTCGCCTGCCGGATGGGTCGACGACCACCCGACCCACGGCGTCGCGGCGAGCCGCGGGCTCACCAGCGCCGACAACCCCAACGCGATGCGCGACGCCGCGAGCGCCCGCCCGCCTCCCTGCACCAGCCGGCTCAGTTCCACCCGGTCCGCTCCCTTCACTCGGCGGCCCAGGACCAGCCGGCCCAGAGCAAGCAGAACTACCCGGACTCCCTCGCCGTGATGCGCCACACGGTGGTGCACCGACCGCCGGATTAGTTAGCATGCGTCAACCAAGTAGGTGAAGGGGCGTGGTGCGGGTGGCGGCCGATACGGAGCCGAACACCATCGGGCCAAACACCATCGGGCCGCACGGGGTGGGGACGAACGGGGCGGGAGCGGACGGGGCAGATCCCAGCGGCCGGACGGCAGGCGTTGCCGGGGTGCGCGCTGGTGCGCCGCCCTTCGGGGCGGTGGTGAAAGCGCCCGCGGGCGTCTGCGCAACGGGCGAGCGTGTCCTGGGCGGGACGGTCCTGCTGCTCGATGTACTGCCGCACGATGCTCAGCGGCGCCGCGCCGACGGACCCGGCGAAGTACGACCCGGACCACAGTCGTTGCGCGCGCCAGTGCTGGCGCAGGTCGGGGAACTCCTGCCGCAGACGGCGGGACGAGACACCCTTGAGGCTGTTCACCAGCCGGGACAGGGCGAGCTTGGGCGGGAAGTCGACCAGCAGGTGCACGTGGTTGGCCTCGCCGTTGACCTCGACCAGCTCGACGTCGACGTCGTCGCAGGCCGCGCGCATGACCTCTTCCGTCCGCACGAGGTGCCGGTCACCGAAGAGGCGGTGCCCATACTTCGTCACGAACACCACGTGCGCACGCAGCAGGAACGCGCAGCGCCGACCGGGGCGCAGGCCGTTCTCGTCGGTCCGCAATCCTACGGTGCTCGTGTGCAGCTCCGGTACGCCTACCGCCTGAACCCGACCCCGGGCCAACGGCAGGCGTTGGCGCGGGCGTTCGGGTGCGCGCGGGTGGTGTTCAACGATGCTGTTGCCGCTCGTCGGGCCGCCCGTGAGGTCGGTCAGCCGTTCCCGACCGACGCCGCGCTGTCGAAGGCGCTGACCGCGGCGAAGCGGACCCCGGCGCGGGCGTGGCTGGCCGAGGTGTCCGCGCCCGACGCACCGCTCCCCGCGACCGGGCGCGATGTCGGGATCGACCTCGGCCTCACCCACTTCGCCGTGCTGTCCGACGGGCGGAAGGTGGACAACCCGCGGATCGCCCGCAAGGCCGCCCGCAAGCTGCGGCGGGCGCAGCAGGAGCTCGCCCGACGCCAGAAGGGTTCGGCCAACCGGGCGAAGTCGCGTCGGAAGGTCGCGAGGTGCCATGCCCGGGTCGCCGACACCCGCCGGGACTGGCTGCACAAGCTGTCGACCACGCTGATCCGCGAGAACCAAGCGGTGTACGTGGAAGACCTCGCAGTGTCCGGGCTGGCCGGCACTCGGCTGGCCCGCTCGGTCGCCGATGCGGGCTGGTCGACGTTCGTGGCGATGCTCGACTACAAGGCGCGGCGGCACGGGCGGACGTTCGCCCGGGTGGACCGCTGGTTCCCCTCCACCCGGGCCTGCTCGGCGTGCGGGGCCATCGGCGAGGCCAAGCCCCTGCACGTCCGCACTTGGTCCTGCCCGTGTGGGGCGGTCCACGACCGGGACGTCAACGCCGCACGCAATATCCTCGCCGCAGGACGTGCGGAGAGCAGCGAAACGCCTGTGGAGCCGGTGTCAGCCGGGACCCCGGTCCCGCAACCGGCCGTGAAGCAGGAACCCACCGGGAGCGCAGCGTGAGCCGCGCAGACCGGAATTCCCGCCCTCCAGGGCGGGGCGGACGTCAAAAGTGGGTGGCGCTGTCCAACACGACGCTCGGGCTGCTCATGGCCACGATCAACTCCTCGATCGTGCTCATCGCGATGCCCGACATCTTCCGCGGCATCGGCATCGATCCGCTGGCGGCCGGCAACACCGGCTACCTGCTGTGGATGCTCATGGGCTTCATGGTCGTCACGGCCGTGTTGGTCGTCGGGCTCGGGCGGCTGGGCGACATGTACGGCCGCGTCCGGATCTACAACCTCGGTTTCCTGATCTTCGCTGTGTCGTCGGTGCTGCTCGCGGTGACCTGGATGCAGGGCGACGCCGCGGCGCTGTGGCTGATCGGCTGGCGGATCGTCCAGGGCATCGGCGGCGCCTGCCTGATGGCCAACTCCAGCGCGATCCTCACCGACGCCTTCCCGCCGCGGCAGCGCGGGACCGCGCTGGGTATCAACGGCGTCGCTGCGATCGCCGGCTCCTTCCTCGGGCTGGTGATCGGCGGCCTGCTCGGCCCCGTCAACTGGCACCTGGTGTTCCTCGTGTCCGTGCCGTTCGGCGTGTTCGGCACGATCTGGGCCTACCTCAAGCTGCGCGACACCGGCGAACGGCGGCCGGCCCGCATGGACTGGTGGGGCAACGTCACCTTCGCGGTCGGCCTGATCGCGGTGCTCGTCGGCATCACCTACGGCATCCAGCCCTATGGCGACCACGTCATGGGCTGGACCAGCCCCTTCGTCCTGACCTGCCTCATCGGCGGTGCGCTGGTGCTCGCCGCCTTCGTCGCGATCGAACTAAGGGTGCCGAACCCGCTGTTCGACCTCTCGCTGTTCCGGATCCGCGCGTTCACCCTCGGCAACACCGCGAACCTGCTCGCCTCCCTGGGCCGCGGCGGGCTGCAGTTCGTCCTCATCATCTGGCTGCAGGGCATCTGGCTTCCCCAGCACGGCTACTCCTTCGAGGAGACACCGCTCTGGGCCGGCATCTACATGCTCCCGCTGACCGTGGGATTCCTCGTCGCCGGGCCGCTGTCAGGCGTGCTGTCGGACCGGATGGGCCCGCGCTGGTTCTCGACCGGCGGCATGGTGCTGACGGCGGTGAGCTTCGTGCTGCTCGAGCTGCTGCCGGTCGACTTCTCCTACCCCACCTTCGCCGCGCTGCTCCTGCTCAACGGCGTCGGGATGGGCCTGTTCTCCTCGCCGAACCGGGCCGAGGTGATGAACAGCCTCCCGGCGAGCGCGCGCGGCGCCGGAGCGGGCATGAACGCCACCTTCCAGAACTCGGGCATGGTGCTCTCGATCGGCCTGTTCTTCACGCTGATGATCGCCGGACTGGCGAACACCCTGCCGTCGGCGCTGTCGAGCGGGCTGACGGCGAACGGCGTCCCCGCCGCGGACGCCGCACGGATCGCCGAGCTGCCCCCGGTGGCGGTCCTCTTCGCCGCCTTCCTCGGCTACAACCCGGTCCAGCAGCTGCTCGGGCCGGTGCTCGCCACGCTGCCCCGGGACCAGGCGAGCTACCTGACGGGCCGCAGCTTCTTCCCCCAGCTGATCACCGGTCCGTTCTCCGACGGCCTCACCGCGGCCTTCTGGTTCGCGATCGTCGCCTGCCTCGTGGCGGCGGTGGCCTCCTGGTTCACCGGGACCCGCTCCCGTTCGGCCGTCCGCGAGTCGGTGGGCGCGGAGCTGGCGGCGGAGTCCGGCGAGCTGGTGCGCGACGGGTTCGCCGACGGCCCCGGCCGCGTCCCCGCCGGTCGCCTGCTGGGGTCGCTGCGCCGACCCGACGGCGCCGCGGTGACACACGGGACCGTGACGGTCACGACGGCGGGGCCGCGGTCTCGGCGACGGACGCGCAGGGCGACGTCGTCCCTCGCTGCGCTCGGTCGGCTTCGCCGGGCACTGCGCTGATTGCGCGCTCGCAAGCTCGCGTGCGGGGCGTAAGCGCTGTGACAATTGATTCGCTCGCAAGCTGGCTCACCGGGAGGGGTGATGAGATGACCACAGCCACGACGACCGCCGCCGGGGACGCCGTCGGAACGACGTCCGGGGAGCTCGCCGACCGGCTGCGGCTGGCCATGGCGCGATTGGGGCGCAGACTGGTACACACCCACCCCGACGCCGGCATGACCCCGAGCCGGCTCACCGCCCTCGGGGCGCTCGAGGCGGCGGGGCCGCTGCGGATCGGCGGGCTCGCCGAGATCCTCGGCACCAGCCCGCCGACGACGTCCCGGCTCGTGGAGGTCCTGTACGAGCGCGGCCTCGTCACGCGCACGCCCGACCCGGACGACCACCGCGCGACCCGGATCGCACTGACCGCCGAGGGCGCGGCGCTGCTGCGCGCGCTGCGCCGGTGCACGACCGACGCCCTGGCTCGCCGCATCGACGACCTCACGGGGGACCGGCGGGCCGCCCTCGTCGCCGCCCTCCCCGTGCTGGAGCAGATCGCGCTCCCGGACTAGTCGTTCCACCTGTGGATCTCCGCCTTGCTCCGCTGCGGCGTTGATTCACAGGACACGCGTTGGCCGGGCGCCCGCAGCAGTCGCGGCCCTCACTCCGGCAGGCTCAGCACGGCGGTGACGACCGGGAGCGCGCGGTCGAGCTCCGCGCGGGACGGTCCCGCGTAGCCGAGGACGAGCCCGGCCACCGTCGGCGCGCCGGTGTGGTGGCGGGCCAGGCGGTCGAGGGCGACCCCGCGGTCGGCAGCCGCCGCGACCGCCGCCTCCTCCGCGGCCGGGTCGTCGAGCCGGACGACGACGTGCGCGCCCGCCGCGTCACCGCACACCGGCATCGCGGCGGCCGCCACCGCCGCCACGACGGCGCGCCGCCGCTCCGCCAGCTCGCGCCGCAGCCGGCGCAGGTGCCGGCCCAGGTCGCCGTGCGCGGCCAGCGCCGCGAAGACCCGCTGGCCGGCCCGCGCCGGCCGGACGCCTGCCCGGTCGCGCTGCGCCACCACGACGGCGCGCACGGCCGGCGGTGCCACGAGCCAGCCGACGCCCAGTGTCGGCGTCAGCAGCTTGCTCGCGGTCCCCAGGTGCACGACGACGTCCGGGCCCAGCGCGGCGAGCAGTGGGAGCGGCGCGACGTCGTAGCGCAGCTCGCCGTCGTAGTCGTCCTCGACGACCAGGAACCCCTCGGCCCGCGCCCGCGCCACGAGCGCGACCCGCCGCGCAGCCGACAACCGGGCGCCGAGCGGGAACTGGTGTGCCGGCGTGCAATAGACGGCCGCGAGGCCCGCCGGCAGGGCGTCGACGACCAGCCCGTCGCCGTCCACCGGCGCCGGGAGCACGGTGAGCCCGGCGGCGCGCAGCGCCGCGGCGGCCCGCTGGTAGCCCGGCTCCTCCACGGCCACCCGTGCCCCGCAGGGCAGGGTGCGGGCCAGCTCGGCGACCGCCGCCGTGGTGCCGCCCGTCGCCAGGACGGCACCGGGGTCGGCGGCCAGGCCGCGGTGCCGCAACAGGTGCTCGACGACCGCGCTCCGGAACGCAGGCAGGCCGACCGCGTCGGGCACGACGTCCGGCGGTTCGTCGGCGGCGGCGCGCCAGGCCCGCCGCCAGGCGGCGCGGTCCAGTGCGGCGACGCACGGCATCCCGGCCCGCAGGTCGATGGGGGGCGGTACCGCACCGCGCGCCGACTCCGCGCACTCCGCGCCGGCCGCGGACGACGCCCCGTGCACGAGCGCGGCGCGGCGTCGGGCCGGCGGCGCGACGTCGGCTCCGGGACGCGGCGCGGCCGGCACCGCCACGACGAAGGTCCCCGCGCCGTGCCGCCCCGCCACCCAACCCTCGGCGAGCAACTGGTCGTAGGCCGCCGCGGTCACGGTCCGGCTCACCGTGAGGTCGACCGCGAGCGACCGGGTCGACGGCAGCCGGTCCCCCACCCGGACCGCACCCGCCCGCGCCGCCGCCCGCAGTGCGTCGGCCAGCTGCACGGCGAGCGGCGTGCGGCCGTCCCGGTCCAGCACGAGCGGCGGCAGATCCACGAGTGGCCTCTTCGAATCGATGCGGAATGGCCCTCGCAGGATGCCACCTCGGGGGCCACGCTGAACAGGTGACCGCGACCCGATCCCCCGAGACCCCGTACGCCGCCCCGCGGCCGGCCGCGCCGCTGTCCGCTGGAGCCCTGTCGGCAGCGCCCCTTACCTCTGCGCCCCTGTCCCCCACGGCGCGCAGCACCGTCCGCCGCGGCGCCGGCCGCGCCCGCACCGACCGCGCCGAGCTGTACGCCGTCCTCGACGCCGGCCTGGTCTGCCACCTCGGGGTCGTCCTCGGCGACGCGCCGGTCGTGCTGCCCACCGCCTACGGCCGCGGGCGGGGCGACCGGTCCGACACGCTCTACCTGCACGGGTCCACCGGCGCCGGCACCCTGCATGCGGCCGCGGAGGGCGCGCCGGTGTGCGTGACGGTCACCCACGTCGACGGCGTGGTCTACGCGCGCTCGGTGTTCCACTTCTCGATGAACTACCGCAGCGCGGTGGTGCACGGCCGGGCCCGGCTCGTCACCGACCACGCCGAGCGCCTCGCCGGCCTGCGCGCCGTCACCGAGCACGTCGCGCCCGGCTCGTGGGACCACGCCCGCCCCCCGACCCGCAAGGAGCTCGCCGCCACCGCCGTCCTCGCGCTGGACCTGGCCGAGGCGAGCGTCAAGGTGCGCACCGGCCCGCCCGTCGACGACGACGCCGACGTCGCCGCGGGCGGCCGATGGGCCGGCGTCGTCCCGGTCCGCACCGTCGTCGACGCCCCGCAGCCCTGCCCCCTGCTGCCCGCGGGCACCCCGACCCCGCCGCACGTCCGGTCCCGCCGACGGGACGCCGTGCCGGCGCGCGGGTGAACTACCCTCGTCGCACGTGACCATCGCTCCCGCCTACCCCCGCGCCGAGCGCCTGGACCTCGTCGACCACCTGCACGGCCGCGCCGTCGCCGACCCGTACCGCTGGTTGGAGGACCCGGACGACCCCCGCACGCGGGAATGGTCCGCCGCGCAGGACGCACTGGCCCGCGCCCACCTCGACGCTCTTCCCGGCCGCGACCGGCTCGCCACCACGCTGGCGGCCATGGCCGAGGCGGGCTGGGTCGGGGCGCCGGTCTGGCGGGCAGGGCGCCGCTTCGCCACCCGCCGCGAGCCGGGGCAGGAACACGGTGTCCTGCACGTCACCGAGCCCGACGGTGTCGGGCGGGTGCTGCTCGACCCCGTCGCGCTCGACCCGGCCGGGCTGACCACGCTCGACGGGTGGATCCCGGACCACGAGGGCCGGCTGCTGGCCTACCAGCTCTCCGCGGGTGGCGACGAGCAGTCGGTGCTGCACGTCCTCGACGTCACCACCGGCCGAGACGTCGAACCGCCGATCGACCGCTGTCGGTACTCCGACGTCGCGTGGCTGCCGGGCGGGCAGGAGTACTTCTACGTCCGGATGGTCGCCCCCGACGAGGTGCCGCCGGGCGAGCAGGCGTTCCACCGCCGCATCTGGCGCCACCGCGTCGGCGCGCCGACCGACACCGACGTCCTCGTCGAGAGCCCCGGGCTCTACCGCCCGGATGCGAACTCCGCTGACGCTGCGTTCGGCCACCACAACTACTACGGCGTCGACGTCTCCGACGACGGCCGCTGGCTGATCGTCACGGCGAACGTCGGCACCGCCCGGCGCGACAGCCTGTGGATCGCCGACCTGCACGGCGCCGGCGCGCTCACCCCTGTGCTCACCCAGGCCGACGACGTCCGGTGTTCCGCGTGGGTGGAGCGCGACGGCCGGCTGTACCTGGTCACTACCGACGGCGCCCCCCGCTTCCGCCTCGCCGTCGCCGACCCCGCCACGCCCGGCCGCGAGCACTGGCGTGAGCTGGTCGCCGAGGACCCCGACTCCGTGCTGGAGGGCGTGGGGTGGCTGCAGCCCGCCGGCTCGGCCGACCCCGCCGACGGCCTGCTCGCGCTCATCCGCAGCCGCCACGCCACTGCCGAGGTCACGCTGCACGAACGGGACGGCACGCCGCGCGCCGACGTCCCGCTGTCCGGGCTCGGGGCGCTGGCCGGGGTGACCTCGGCCGACCCGGCCAGTCCCGCGCAGCAGGGCCGGCTGTGGATCGGCTGGACCGACCTCGTCACACCGCAGCAGGTGCTCCGCTTCGACCTCGACACGGGCGAGACGGTCCTCGACGAGGCCGCCCCGGGCGCGGTCGCGGTGCCGCCCGTGCGGATCGAGCAGCGGGAGGTGTCCTCGGCCGACGGCACCACCGTCCGGATGTTCGTCGTCAGCCCCGCCGAGGGCCGGGGGCCGCGGCCCGCCCTGCTCACCGGCTACGGCGGCTTCGGCATCCACCCCGAACCCGTCTACAACTCCTCAGCACTGGCGTGGGTCGGCGCGGGCGGCGTCTACGCATTGGCCTCGCTGCGCGGCGGCGGCGAGGAAGGCGAGGCGTGGCACCGCGCGGGCAACCGCGACGCCAAGCAGAACGTCTTCGACGACTTCCACGCCGCCGCGCAGGCCCTGGTCGACACCGGGGACACGACCGCGGACCAGCTGGCGATCCTCGGTGGCTCCAACGGGGGCCTGCTCGTCGGCGCAGCCCTGACCCAGCGGCCCGACCTCTACCGGGCCGTCGTCTGCTCGGCGCCGCTGCTCGACATGGTCCGCTACGAGCGGTTCTCCCTCGGCCGCACCTGGAACGACGAGTACGGCACCGCCGACGACCCGGACGAGCTGGGCTGGCTGCTGTCCTACTCCCCCTACCACCACGTGCGGGAGGGCACCGTCTATCCGGCGGTGCTGTTCACCGTCTTCGACTCCGACACCCGCGTCGACCCGCTGCACGCCCGCAAGATGTGTGCGGCCCTGCAGCACGCGACGGCGGGCTACGAGGGTCTTTCGAAACCCCCTGGCGGGCAAGCCCGCGGTCCGGGTTACGAAAGACCCTCGCCGGCAACCCGCCCCGTGCTGCTGCGGCGGGAGACCGACGTCGGCCACGGCGCCCGGTCGGTCTCGCGCAGCATCGCGCTGGGCGTGGACCAGCTGTCCTTCCTCGCCGCGCACACCGGACTGCCGCTGTGACCGCGCCGCCGATCCCGCTGACGACCGCACCGGTCCCCACGCCCGTCCCGACGACGGACCCGACCGGCTCGATCCTGCCGACCGCGCCGTCGTTGGGGGACCTCGCCACCACCGTCGCCGAGCCCGTCTGCGCCAAGGACCCCGGCTCGTGGTGCGAGCGGTTCTACCAGTGGACCGACAACGACTTCCTCGCGCAGTCCGCCGACGTCATCGTCGCCAAGTCGTTCACGATCGTCCTCACCATCCTGGTCGCGCTGGTCGTCCGCTTCCTGCTGCACCGGGCGATCCACCGGCTCGTCGAGGGTGCCGCCAGCAGCCGGGTCTCCCGCTTCGTCAGCCGCCCGACACGCACTCAGGTCGGGGAGGGCGCCGCCGCGCCCGTCTCGCCCCGGCGGGCCCAGCGCGCCCGCACGATCGGCTCGGTGCTGCGGTCGGCCAGCTCGTTCCTGGTCGGCGCGGTCGCCGTCACGATGATCCTCGCGGAGTTCGGGGTGGCGCTGGCCCCGATCCTCGCCTCGGCGGGGATCGCCGGGCTCGCGATCGGCTTCGGCGCGCAGAACCTCGTCCGCGACTTCCTCTCGGGCATGTTCATGCTGCTGGAAGACCAGTACGGCGTCGGCGACATCGTCGACCTGGGCCCGGCCAGCGGCACCGTCGAGGCCGTGGGCCTGCGGATCACGACGGTGCGCGACGGCAACGGGACGGTCTGGTACGTCCGCAACGGCGAGATCCTGCGGGTGGGCAACAAGAGCCAGGGCTTCGCCGTCGCCGTCGCGGACCTGCTGCTCGCGCACAACGCCGACATCGCGCAGGCCGTCGAACTCGCCACCCGGGCGTCGGCCGAGGCCGTGGCGGACCCGGAGGTCGCCGAGCACGTGCTCGAGGAGCCCGAGGTCATCGGGATCGAGAAGGTCGGCCCGGAGGGCGTGACGTTCCGGGTCACCGCCCGCACCGCCCCCGGCCAGCAGTTCGGGGTGCAGCGCGCGCTGATCACCGCGCTGACCGAGGCGTTCGACCGCGCCGGCCTGCCGCGCCCGCTCGCGTTCCCGACTGCGGCACCGCCCCCGACCAAGTAATCGCCGCCGACCAAGTAGAGGACAATGGAGCCGTGACCGTCCCCCGCAACTTCTACGACGACGTCGGCGGAGCCCCCGTCTTCCACAAGATCATCGGGCGCTTCTACGAGGAGGTCGCCGCGGACCCGGTGCTGCGCCCCCTCTACCCGGAGGAGGACCTCGGCCCGGCAGAAGAGCGGCTGCGGATGTTCCTCGAGCAGTACTGGGGCGGCCCGCGCACCTACTCCGACCAGCGCGGCCACCCCCGCCTGCGGATGCGTCACTTCCCGTTCCGGATCGGCCCCGTCGAGCACGACGCCTGGCTGCGGTGCATGCGGATCGCCGTGGACGAGGCCGGGCTGGCACCGGCCCACCGGGACCAGCTGTGGCAGTACCTCGAGTACGCCGCTGCCAGCATGGTCAACTCGCCGGTCTAGTTGATCCACAGGACGTGCAAGGGCCTCGGAGCGGCCCTGGCAGTATGCCCCCGTGCAATGGTGGAGGGACGCCGTCTTCTACCAGGTCTACGTGCCCAGCTTCACGGACTCGGACGGCGACGGGATCGGCGACCTGCAAGGGATCCGCAGTCGACTGGGCTACCTGGAGCTGCTCGGCGTCGATGCGCTGTGGCTCAGCCCCATCTACCCCTCCCCGATGGTCGACAACGGCTACGACATCACCGACCACCGCGGCGTCGACCCGGCGTGGGGCGACCTCGACGCCGTGGACGACCTGGTCGCGGACGCGCACGCGCACGGCATCCGGGTCACCGTCGATCTCGTGCCCAACCACACCTCGGACCAGCACCCGTGGTTCCGCGCGGCGTTGGCGTCACCGACCGGCAGCCCGGAGCGGGCCCGCTACCACTTCCGGCCAGGCCAGGGGAGCGACGGCGCCGAGCCGCCCAACGGCTGGCGCAGCGTGTTCGGCGGCTCGGCGTGGACCCGCGAACCGGCGGGGGACGCGGGCCCCGGCGAGTGGTACCTGCACCTGTTCTCCCCCGCCCAGCCGGACCTGAACTGGACGAACCTCGAGGTCTGGGCGGATCTGGACAAGACCCTGCGGTTCTGGCTGGACCGCGGCGTCGACGGGTTCCGCATCGACGGCGCGCACGGGATGTGCAAGAAGCTGGACGACGCGGGGGCGCCCGGCTCCGCCGACGACGACCCGCGGTTCGACCAGGACGACGTGCACGACGTGCACCGGATGATCCGCGCGACCCTCGACCACTACCCGGAGCGGGTGGCCATCGGCGCGCTCGGGGTGCGCAGCGCCGCCCGGTTCGCACGCTACGTGCGGTCGGACGAGCTGCACCTGGCCGTCGACACCCAGCTGGCCGCGAGCCGGTTCGACGCGGACGAGGTGCGCGCCGCGATCGAGGACTGTCTGGCGGCGGTGGGCTCCGTGGGGGCCGCGGCGTCGTGGTTGCTGTCCGACCACGACCTGTCCCGTCCCGCGTCCCGGTACGGCGCGGGCCCGGTCGGACGGGCGCGCGCGCGGGCGATGGCCCTGGTGCAGCTCGCGCTGCCCGGTGCGGCGTACATCTACAACGGCGACGAGCTGGGCCTGCCCGACGCCGCCCTGCCCGGCGAGGCGCGCCGCGACGCCGTCTGGCACCACGACGAAGACGGCCGCGACGGTTGCCGCGTCCCGCAGCCCTGGGAGGCGGACCTGCCTGCGTACGGGTTCACCACCGGTGAGCCGTGGCTGCCGATGCCCGCGGGCTACGCCGCCCTGAGCGCCGCGGCGCAGCTCGAGGACACTGGGTCCACGCTCTCGCTGTACCGGCGCGCGCTGGAGCTGCGCCGCCTGCACCCCGGCTTCACCTCGCCCACGCCCCCTGGGCCGCCCCTGGAGTGGTTCGGCGCCCCGCCCGGCTGCCTGGCGTTCCGCCGCACGGGCACGACGCTGGTGTGTGCGCTCAACACCTCACCGGAGCCGGTCCCGCTGCCCCCCGGCGACCCGCTGCTGGTCAGCGGCCCGCTCGACGAGCGGATGCTTCCCCCGGACACCGCCGTCTGGCTCGCCTGACCGCCCGCCGGTCAGCCGAGCAGCGGGCGCAGCTCTGTATACGCCCAGCTCGCCAGGGTGGTGGGCGTGGTCGTAGTCGCGTCGCGCGCCTGCTCCGGCACGAGCCCGCGCGAGCCCGCCGCCATCCCGACGATCCCCTCGACCGCCCCGGGTGGCATCCCGGCGCCCCGCAGCGCTGCGCGGACGTCGTCGTCGGTCACCGCCTCGACCCGGAACGGGTGGCCGAGCACCCCGGTGAGGATGTCCGCGATGTGCCCGACGCCGTGGCGCCGCTCGGCTCCGACGCTGCTCACGAACACCACCCGCGGCACGCTTGCGTCGCGCACGGCCCCGTAGCGTCGGTGAGGTCCCCGCGCCGGGCGTCCACCCGTTCGCGGACAGCGGCGTCCAGGCGTGTCGGGTCACGGGCGAGCACACGTGGCCGCTCGCCGGCCTGCAGCAGGAGCCGGACGACGCGGGAACCGATGTCGCCGGTCGGCGTCGTGACGACGATCATGCCACGGACGGTAGCCCGTCAGGTCAGCAGCGGCAGCGCGGTGATCCGCCGCCGCACCACCGCGCCGTAGCGGGCGTCCAGGCGCAACCACGACGTCGTCGCCGAGACCCGCACCGTCTCGCCGGCCTCCCCCGCGCCGACGAAACCCATGCCGGACAGCGCGAAGAGGCACCGCATCGGGATCCGGACGGGCGGGCCGTCCGCGCCGGCGACGGTGAGCACGGTCTGGTCGAGCAGCGAGGCGGGCGGCCCGAGCGGGCCGGCGTGTTCGCGGGCCAGCGACGAGGCCGCGCTCGGTGAGCCCCTCCAGCTCCGCGGCCGGCACGGAGTCGACGACGGCCCAGCCGTCGGCGGGCGGGAGCAGCCCCTGCCACAGCCCACCGCTGCCGGGATCGACGGTGTCCGCACGGTCCACGCTCAGCGCCGACAGCAGCGTGGTGGCGTAGGTCGTGACGTCGGCGGGCTCCACCGTGCCCGGGACGGAGCGGGTCGCGAGCACGTCGAACGGTGTGCCCGCCCACGCGGTCACCCGGCCCGACGCCGAGCCGAGCAGCCGGACCGCCGCCGTCTGATCGAGCCGGACGACGCGGCCGACGAAGGTCCCCAGGTCGCCGCGGTCGTCCGGGTCGGTGATGTGCAGGGCGCTCATGCGGCGGTCCAGCGGCCGAGGAAGGCCCGTTCCTCGTCGGTCAGCCGGCGCGGCCGGCCGGCGTCGAGGTCGTAGGTGACCATCCGGGTCCACGCCTGCACGGCGACGGCGTTGCCCTCGTCGGGGCCGTCGTGCATCTCGTAGGTGATCCGGAACGACGCGGCCCGCACCTCCTCGACCGCCATCGTCACACGCACGCCGTCGGACCGGTACGGGATCTGGCGGCGGTAGTCCACGTGCAGGCCGACGACCAGCAGCCCGGCGGTGAAGCCCGGAACGCCCTCGGCGGCGGCCGCGTCGAAGATCAAGGCGACGCGGGCCTCCTCCAGCAGCGTCACGGCCTTGGCGTTGTTGACGTGCCGGTAGGCGTCCTGGTCGGTCCACCGCACCGGGACCTGCGCGACGAAGCGGGGCACGCCGCACACCCTCTCATCTTGATCCGGCGCGTCGTGGCCGGATCGGTTACCGCGCCAGGCCGCGCAGCTGCCGCGACACCACCGACAGCGTCGCCAGATCCAGCCGGTTGTCGCTCAGGAGCTCGTCCAGCGCCGGGCGGGCGCGCAGGAGCCGCGAGGCGTTCGCCCGCTCCCACTGCGCGATCGCCTCGTCCACCGGCGTGCCCGGGGCGGCCTCGCGCAGCGCGTCGAGTGTCACCGCCCGCAGCGAGCCGTAGAGGTCGTCGCGCAGCGCCAGCCGCGCGAGCGAATGCCACCGGTCGCCGCGCTCCAGGCCGCTCACCGCCGTCAGCGCCAGGCTGATCCCGAGGTGCTCGGACATCGCGTAGTACAGCTGCGCCACCTCGAACGGCTCGCGCGGTTCCTTCTCGCGGTCGGCCAGCTCCACGAGCTCGACGATGTCGAGCAGCCCGTAGCTCTCCAGGAGCGCCGCGGCCTCCAGCGCCAGCCCGGGCGGCACGCCGTCGGTCTCCAGCTTCGCCGTGGCGGCCTTCATCTCGGCGCACTCCCGCCCGACCAGCAGCTCCGGCAGCCGTGCCCGCAACGCCCGCACCGGTACGGCGAAGCGGGTGATGGTGGAGCCCACGGCCAGCGGCTGGGGCCGGTTCGTGAGGAACCAGCGCGCGGCGCGGTCCAGCAGCCGCCGCGACACGAGCACCATCCGGTCCGAGACCGCGGTGGGGATCTGCGGGGACGACAGGCGCTCCCACAGCTCGGGCAGGTCGAACACCGCGGTGACGACCGAGAACGCTCGCACCGAGTCGTCCGGGCTGGCGCCCACCTCGTCTTCCATCCGGAACGCGTACGTCATGCCCGCGGCGTCGACGGTCTCGTTCACCAGCAGCGTCGTGAGGATCTCCCGGCGCAGCGGGTGGTCGGCGATCGCCTCGGGGAACCGCTCGCGCAGGGGGTGCGGGAAGTACTCGGGCAGCCGGCTCGAGAACGCCGCCGTGTCGGGCAGGTCCGAGGCGAGCACGCGGGCGTGCAGGTCGAGCTTCGCGTGCGCGACCAGGGTGGCCAGCTCGGGACCGGTCAGCCCATGCCCCGCCGCCTCCAGCGCGGCGAACCCGGCCTTGTCCGGCAGCACCTCCAGCTGCCGGTCGATGCCGCGGCGGGTCTCGAGGTCCGCGACGAACCGCCGGTGCACCCGGATCATGCCCCGCGCGTGCGCGCGGCCGACGCCCAGCAGGGCGTTCTGCGCGCGGTTGTCGGCGAGCACGAGCCCGGCGACCTCGTCGGTCATCTCCACCAGCAGCGCGTTGCGCGCCTCGCGGCCCACCGTGCCGTCCGCGACCAGCCGGTCGAGCAGGATCTTGATGTTGACCTCGTGGTCGCTGCAGTCGACGCCCGCGGAGTTGTCGATCGCATCAGTGTTGATCTTCCCGCCGTTGCGGGCGAACTCGATCCGGCCCCGCTGGGTGAGGCCGAGGTTGCCGCCCTCGCCGACGACCTTGACGCGCAGCTCGCTCGCATCGGCGCGGATCGCGTCGTTGGCCTTGTCCCCGGCGTCGGCGTGGGTCTCCTCGCTCGCCTTGACGTAGGTGCCGATCCCGCCGTTCCACAGCAGGTTCGTCGGGGCCCGCAGGATCGCGCGGATCAGCTCCGGCGGGCTGAGCCGGGTCGCCCGGCCCTCCCCGCGGTCGTCGATCCCCAGCGCGGCGCGGATCTCCGGCCCGACGGGGACCGACTTCGCCGTCCGCGGCCACACCCCGCCGCCCGCGCTGATCGCGTCGCGGTCGTAGTCGTCCCACGACGAGCGGGGCAGCGCGAACAGCCGCTGCCGCTCGGCGAACCCGCGTGCGGCGTCCGGTGTCGGGTCGACGAAGACGTGCCGGTGGTCGAACGCGGCGACCAGCCGGATGTGCGGCGAGAGCAGCATGCCGTTGCCGAACACGTCGCCCGACATGTCGCCGACCCCGACGACGGTGAACTCCTCGGCCTGGGTGTCGACGCCCAGCTCGCGGAAGTGCCGCTTCACGCTCTCCCAGGCGCCCCGGGCCGTGATGCCCATCACCTTGTGGTCGTAGCCCTTCGAGCCGCCCGAGGCGAACGCGTCGCCGAGCCAGAACCCGTAGGACGCGGCGACCTCGTTCGCGATGTCGGAGAACTTGGCGGTGCCCTTGTCCGCCGCGACGACGAGGTAGGCGTCGTCGCCGTCGTGGCGCACGACGTCGGGTGGCGGGACGGTCTCGGCGCGTCCGTCGGGCCCGGTGACGAGGTTGTCGGTGACGTCGAGCAACCCGGAGATGAACGTCCGGTAGCAGGCGACGACCTCGTCGTTGCCCGCCTCGGGCCGGCGCATGACGAACCCGCCCTTGGCCCCGACCGGGACGATCACGGCGTTCTTCACCGCCTGCGCCTTGACCAGGCCGAGGATCTCCGTGCGGAAGTCCTGTGGCCGGTCGCTCCAGCGCAGGCCCCCGCGGGCGACGGGCCCATAGCGCAGGTGCACGCCCTCGACCCGAGGCGAGTAGACGAAGATCTCGAACCGGGGCCGCGGCGCGGGCATGTCCGGCACCGCGGACGGGTCGATCTTGAACGACAGGAAGGGCCGATCGCGGTAGAAGTTGGTGCGCAGGGTCGCGCCGATCATCCCGAGGAAGCCGCGCAGGATGCGGTCGGCGTCCAGCCCCGTCACCGCGTCGATCAGCTCCTGAGCGGTGGCGAGGGCGTCGTCCTCGGCCTCGGGCCGCCCCTGCAGCGCCGGGTCGAAGCGCGCGGTGAACAGGCCGAGCAGCGCCCGGGCCACGGCGGGGTGGGCCAGCAGCGTGTTGGCCATGTAGTTGACCCCGTAGGGGTTGCCGAGCTGCCGGGCGTATCGGGCGTAGGCGCGCAGCACCGCGACCTCACGCCAGGCCAGGCCCGTGCGCAGCACGAGCGCGCTGAACCCGTCGGTCTCCGCCTCGCCCC